>JBEEHG010000001.1:0-30550 GCA_041167265.1 Verrucomicrobiota bacterium
CATCGGGATCGCCACCCGTGAAGTTCTTGAACAACTTCATGGCGTCGTCGCTGCCGCCGCGCGAGAGAAGCGTTTCGCGGAAGTGATCGCCGTTCTCGCGTTTCAAGCCGCCGTGCTGCTTCATCCACTCGACACTATCGGCATCGAGCACTTCGCTCCAAAGGTAGGAATAGTAGCCGGCGGAATAGCCACCCGCGAAAGCGTGGGAAAAGTACGTCGAACGATAGCGCGGCGGGACCGGAGGATAATCTACTCCCGCTTTTTTCAACGCCTCGGCTTCGAACGCGAGCGTGTCCGTTGGGACCTGGGCCGGGGTCAACTGATGCCAGGCCTGGTCAAGCAACGACGCCGCAAGATATTCCGTTGTTTTAAAGCCCTGGTTGAATTGTTCGGCCGCCAGGACCTTGTCGAGCAGCTCCTGCGGCATCGGTTCGCCGGTCTTATAATGTTTGGCGTAGTTCTTCAGAATTTCGGGCCAGGTCGCCCACATCTCGTTTACCTGCGACGGATACTCCACGAAATCGCGCGGCACGCTCGTGCCGCTGAACCGCGGGTACTTCACGTTCGAAAACATGCCGTGGAGCGCGTGCCCGAATTCATGAAAGGCGGTGCGGACTTCGTCGAACGTCAGGAGCGTCGGCTCACCCGCGGGCGGCTTGGGAATGTTAAGATGATTTGCGACCACGGGCTTGGTGCCGAGCAATCCGCTTTGGCCGACGTACTGGTTCATCCAGGCGCCGCCACGTTTCGACGGCCGGGCATAATAGTCGCCAATGAAAAGTGCGAGCGGCTTGCCGTCTTTGTCGGTCACTTCCCAGATCCGGACTTCGGGCAAATAAACCGGCAGGTCTTTCCGTTCCTTGAAGGTGATGCCGTAAAGCTTGGTGGCCGCGAAGAAAACGCCATCGGTCAGGACGTGGTTCAGCTCGTAATAAGGCTTGAGCTGCGATTCATCGAAAGCGTAGCGCGCCTTGCGGACCTTCTCGGAATAAAAGTCCCAGTCGGAGGCAGCCAGTTGGAACCCGCCCTTTTCCTGGTCGATGATCGCCTGCATGTCGGCGCCTTCCTTCTTCGCATTCGCCACGGCGGCCGGCGCGAGATCGGCGAGCAGCTTGTTCACGGTGGGCACGTCATGCGCGGTCTGGTCGTCGAGCTGGTAAGCGGCATGGTTTGCGTAGCCGAGGAGGGCAGCGCGTTGCGCCCGCAACTTCGCCGTCCGGCTCACCACTTCCTTGTTGTCGAATTCGCCGCCGTGACTATTTCGCGCCAGCGACGTAGCCATGATTTTTTCCCGGAGGGCGCGGTTCTGGAGCGAGGTGAGCGACGGCTGCCCGGTCGTGTTCAGCAACCGAATCACGAATTTCCCTTCCT
The DNA here is from genome assembly GCA_041167265.1 of Verrucomicrobiota bacterium. Classification (GTDB taxonomy): domain Bacteria; phylum Verrucomicrobiota; class Verrucomicrobiia; order Chthoniobacterales; family UBA10450; genus AV80. The sequence continues at coordinate 1,372 of JBEEHG010000001.1, forward strand.
TCCCGTCGGCCTTCGCGGCTGAGGCGGCGGCCGCAATCTCGTTATCCGACATTCCGGCGAGCTCTTCCTTATTGTCGACCACGATCGACGACGCGTTCTTTTCCTTGAGCACGTTCTGCTCGAAATCGGTCGTCAGCTTGGCGAGCTCGGCATTGATCGCCTTGAGCTGCGTCTTCTGTTCCTCGTTCAACTTCGCGCCGGCCCGGACAAAATCCTTGTAGTAACGCTCGAGGAGCCATTTCGATTCGGCGTCGAGATTGCTCGATTCCCGGGCGTTGTAGAGCGCTTCGATCCGGGCAAAGAGGGCGCTGTTCAGATGGATCGCATCGGCGTGCGCGGAAAATTTCGGCGCCATTTCCTTCTCGAGTTTTTGGATCGTCGGGTTCGTGTTGCAGGCGCCGAAATTTGAAAATACCCGGCGGGCCCGGGAGATGAGCAGCCCGGATTTTTCCAGCGCCACGATTGTGTTTTCGAAAGTCGGTTTCTCGGTCTGCTGCGCGATGGCGTCCGTTTCTTTTTCTTCCTCGGCGATCCCCTGGTCGAGCGCAGGCTGGAAATGCTCGTCCTTGATTTTATCGAACGGCGGCAGGTTGTAGGGCAGTTTGCTTTCGGTCAGGAGCGGATTGGCGGTGGCGGTCACGTCTGGTTTTTTCTTCGTTGAATCCGGGGAGGACGATGGCGATGGCTTGGCCCCGCGACAAGGTGGAGTGATGAGGGCGGATCCGAGAACGAACCCGGAGAGAACAGCGACTCGAAGAAGACCCGAAGCGGAAGAGAGCGTGAGATGATGATGCATAAGAATTAAGCCGGCGGATTCGATGGATCGCTTCGGGGCCGTGAAGCGAAGGAAGGTCACTAAAGCGCGGCAAGCATTGGAGGGCAAGTGCAGCGCTTGCCCCATAAAACGGAGACTGACCGCGGTCCGCCGCTGCTGGAACGCGCCCTGCTAAGCTTCAGGCGGATAAATCCGCGCCGCCACGTGAACCGCTTCTCGTCCATCGCTTTGCATGAACCCATCAGGGCCCCTCGCCGCATCCGACGTTAATAGCGCAGCCGAGCTGGCCCCGGGCGACGCGATTTTTCGCGAGCTGTTCGAGGGCGCGCCGATCGGCATGGCCATTCTGGCCCTCGACGAGCGCTTTCTGCGCGTGAACACGTCGTTCTGCAAAATGGTCGGCTATTCCAACGAGGAATTGCGCCAGCGCACCGCGGAAGACATCACCTTTGGGGACGACATCGAGCCCGGCCGCCAACTCGCCCAAAGCCTTCTCGATGGCACCGCCCGCTTCACCGGCGACAAGCGTTACATCCACAGGAATGGCGACATCCTCTGGGTAAGCCGCACGGCCAGCGTGATCCGAAACGACCAGGGCGAGCCGCTCCATTTCCTGCTCATGGTCCAGGACATCTCCGAGCGGAAAGCGAACGAGGCCGCGCTGGAAGCGAGCCGCCGCGACTTGGAGGCCGCGCTCCACGCCAACCAGCTCATCATGGACAATTCGCAAGACGTGATTTGCACGTTGAGCGAAGACGGCCGCTTCCTGAGCACCAACGCGGCCTGCGAAGAATTGTGGGGTTACACCGCGAAGGAACTCGAAGGGCGCGCCTACATCGATCTGGTTTACATCGAAGACCGGCCGAAAACCGAAGCCGTCGCGAAGGATCTATTTGTTACCGGGAAACTGACCGATTTCGTCAATCGCTACGTCCGCAAAGATGGGACGCTGGTGGACGTCCTTTGGTCGGCGACGTATTCCGCCAAGGACAGGATCATGTTTTGCGTGGCCCACGACGTCACCCACCGGTCGCGGATCGAGAAAGCGCTGCGCGAAGCGAAGGAAGAAGCCGACCGCGCGAACCACGCCAAGAGCGATTTCCTTTCGCGCATGAGCCACGAGCTGCGCACGCCATTGAACTCGATCCTCGGCTTCGGCCAATTGCTCGACCGCCAGTCGCCGACGGAAATCCAGCGCCCCCGGATTCGTTACATTTTAAGCGCGGGCCGCCATCTGTTGAACCTGATCAACGAAGTGCTCGACATCAGCCGCATCGAGGCGGGAAATCTGCAGCTCTCGGTCGAACCGGTTTGCATCGAAGAAGCGATCCACGAAGCGCTGGATTTGATGCGACCGCTTGCGGCCGAACGCACCATCGGCCTCGCCACTTCCTCGCCACTCGAAAGCTCGACCTACGTTCTGGCCGATCGCCAGCGCCTCAAACAAGTCCTCCTCAACCTCCTCTCGAACGCGGTGAAGTACACAGCGGTGAGCGGCAGCGTAACCGTGGCGTTCTCGGATTCCACCAAAGGCTTGACCCGGATTTCCGTGCGCGACAACGGTGCCGGGATCGCGGTCGACAAATTGGCGCGCCTCTTCACGCCGTTCGACCGTCTGGGCGCGGAACAATCCACCGTGGAAGGAACCGGTCTCGGCCTGGCGCTTTGCCAGCGGCTGGTGCAAGCGATGCACGGCTCGATCGGAGTGAACAGCAATCTCGGTACTGGCAGCACTTTCTGGCTGGAACTTCCAAAGGCGGAATCCCCGCTCCAAGGCCTCGCGGCCCAGATGAATTCCACGGCGTCCGAGCGAGCGACCGAGGAAGAGTCGCGTCGCATTCTCTATATAGAAGACAATTTTTCTAACGTCACCCTCGTCGAGCAAATGCTCGCCGAACGGCCGGCGCTCGAGTTGATGACCGCGATGCAGGGCCGCGTGGGCCTCGAGCTCGCGCGCCAGCATTCACCCGACCTGATCCTTCTCGACCTGCATCTGCCCGACATGCCGGGTTGGCAGGTCCTGGCGCAGTTAAAAGCGGACCATCTCACCCGGACCATCCCCGTGGTCGTGATCAGCGCCGACGCCACCGTTCCGCAGGTGAAACGTTTGCTTTCTGCCGGCGCGCGCGCTTACCTGACCAAGCCGCTGGATATCGGGGAATTCTTCCGGGTGCTCGACGAAGCGTTGGCGCCGGCGACAGCGGTCGCCTGAAGCGACGGTTGTTACCTTAAAATTGGGGCTTTTTCAGGTCTTCCCCCGGGCCAGTACACCGCGATCCTGAGTGGGAAATTTGTCGGCACCAGCATCGGGCTGATTGAAGTGTACAATCTGAAGTAGACGATCGGCGGAGCGGTTTCCCTCTCCGATTCTTTTCTGCGCAAGCCGGTGCGATAAATCTTGACGCCATTAAAGCATTTTTCGTAAGAATGCGGCTGCTTGCGTTACCCCACATTTCAACGCCGACGCCATCCGGGATTGGAGATCGCTTAACGCGACTTCCTTTATGAGACCCTCTCGAGGCCTCCGGATCGTTCGGGCTGCCCTGGCGACATTCTTGGTGCCTACTTTATGGGCAGCTTCCGCGATAGCGCAGAGCTACACGTTGACCTATACGGCCGGATCGAACGGCTCTATTACCGGAACTTCACCCCAGACCGTGAACTCCGGGGAGGATGGCACGACGGTCACGGCCGTGCCCGATACGGGTTATCACTTCGTCAACTGGAGTGATGCGGTCACGACGGCTTCGCGCACAGACACGAACGTCACCGCCGACATTTCGGTCACGGCTAACTTTGCGATCAACACTTACACGTTGACCTATACGGCCGGATCGAATGGAACGATCACCGGAACTTCACCCCAGACCGTCAACTACGGCGCCGATGGCACGACCGTCACGGCCGTGCCCAACACGGGTTATCACTTCGTCAACTGGAGTGATGCGGTCACGACGGCTTCACGCACAGACACGAACGTCACCGCCGACATTTCGGTCACCGCCAACTTTGCCATCAATACCTACACGTTGACCTATACGGCGGGTTCGAATGGGACGATCACCGGAACCTCACCCCAGACCGTCAACTACGGCGGCTCTGGCACCCCCGTCACCGCAGTGCCCGATCCCGGTTTCCGCTTTGTAAACTGGAGCGATGCCTCAACCGCCAACCCAAGGACCGACACCAATGTCACGGCCGACATTTCCGTGACCGCGAACTTTGGCGCGTTGCCTTCGCTGTCAATCAACAACCACACGGATCCCGAAGGAAATAGCCTCACCGCCACCTTTACTTTCACCGTCACCAGAAGTGGCGACACGAGCATCGCTTCCTCCGTGGCCTTCACCACCCAGGATGACACTGCCACCGTCGGCGACCTGGATTATCAGGCCAACTCCGGCACCCTGAACTTTGCGCCCGGCGAGACGACGAAGCCGATAGATATCCTGGTCAATGGCGATACCAAGGTGGAAAATAACGAGACCTTTAAAGTGATCCTGTCCAGTCCGAGCGACGCGACGATCACGACGGCGACCGGCGTAGGCACAATCACAAACGATGATTGCAAGCCGGCGCCGGCCGGAATGCTCAGCTGGTGGTCCGGCGAAAATAATCCCAATGATATTTACGGCACCAATAATGGGACGTGGGTTGGCACCCCGGCCTACGGGACCGGTGAGGTAGGCCAGGCCTTCAATTTCAATGGTTCCAACAACTACGTGACCGCCTCCGGGAGCGGCAGCCTAAACATCACCGGCGATCAGTTGACGATGGATGGCTGGATCTTCCCAAGAGGGACAGCTTCCGCTTTTTACTTCGGCCGGAGCCAGTTGTCCGACCATCCGTATGTCGTGACCTATAGTTTGGCGGACGGCGTCGTCATTATTATTCGAACAGCCGCGAACAACCAGACTCACACAACGGGTTACCAACCCGCCTTGAGCACGTGGACGCACCTGGCGGTCGTGTACAACGGGGCCACGATGAAGCTGTATGCCAACGGCGTGGAAGTTTATTCCGCCCCGCAGACCGGGGCCCTTGTTAGTTCGCCCTTGCCGTTCGCAATCGGCAACCGCGCGACCGATCCGGGCACGTCCTTCGACGGCCTCATCGACGAGGTGGAAGTTTTCAACACCGCGCTGGCCCCGAACGACGTTCTCGATCTTTACAACGCGGGCATCGTAGGCAAGTGCCACACCAGCACACTCCAGTTTAGCTGGGCCACCTATGACGTGTCCGAAAGCGGCGGCACCGCTACCATCACGGTAACGCGCACCGGCGCCCACGATACAGTAGCGACAGTCGGTTATGCGACCGTCGCCGGCGGCACCGCGACCGGCGGGGCGACCTGCGCGCCGGGAACAGATTATCAGACGACCTCGAACACCCTGACCTTTAACCCAGGCGAAACTTCCAAGACGTTTACTATCCCGATTTGCAGTGATAACGCCTTCGAGAATCCCGAGACGGTAAACCTGGAATTGTCGAACCCGACGGGCGCAGGGGTCTCGCTGGGCGCGCAAACTTCCGCCGTCCTGACGATCAGCGACGACGATTGCATCGAACCACCGGGCAACATGGTGGCGTGGTATCCGGGCGACGGAAACGTTAACGACATTCAGGGGCCGAGCTTTGAAAGCGGGGTCGGCGGAGGCACCGGCCCGGTTGGGTTCAACACCGGCAAGGTCGCACAAGCCTTTAGCTTTAGCGGCACGAACTTTGTCACCATGGGTAACACCGGTCCGCTCGCCATTTCGAATGACAAGGTGACGATCGATGGCTGGATCAACCCAAATACGGCAAACCCCGACGGTCATTACTTCGGAAAGGCGCTCTCAGGTGGGCATGATTACGCTATCATCTTTACTAATGGGACGCTTAACGGGGTGATCCGGACATCTTCCGGCGAGACCTTTGTTGCTCCTGGCTTCGCGCCTGTGGGCGGATCGGTCTATGTCCCAGCCGCCGGCGTTTGGACGCATGTCGCGCTGACGTATGACGGTGCGAATATCCGGCTGTATGCTAATGGCGTCCAAATCGGAGCTGTACCTAAGAGCGGTAACATCGCGAGCGTCGGCGCGCCCTTTAACATCGGCGGGAGATCCGATGGATTCGATTTCAATGGGCTCGTCGATGAGGTGGAAGTCTTTACCCGAGCCCTGTTGCCGTCCGAGATCAGTGATCTCTACACCGCCGGCGTGTTTGGCAAATGCAAACACGGGCTGATCCAGTTCAGTGCCCCGACCTACACGATTACCGAAGCCGGACCCAAGGCGTCGGTCGTGGTGAAACGGACCGACGGCGCGGTGGGCGCGGTCTCGGCGACGTTCGATACCAGTAACGGGAGCGCCACAGCGGGCAGCGATTACACCGCCAAGAACGGCTACGTGGTCAACTTCGCCGATGGCGATGCCGCGGACCAGACCATCGAGATCGATATCAGCGAGGATGCTGTCTACGAAGGCAACGAAACGATCAACCTAGCTCTCACCAATGCGACCGGCGGCGCGCAAATCGGGCCGCAAGGAACGGCCGTCCTCACCATCACCGAAAACGAACAGCCGCCATCGTTTGCCATTGATGATGTGAGTAAGAACGAAGGTAACGGCGGCGGCACGACTGCCTTTACTTTCACTGTCACGAAAACGGGCGCCACCGATCTCCCGGCGACCGTCGACTTCAGTTTCGCCGCTGGCACGGCCTCAGCGGTCACCGATTATTCGGCCCCCACGCCTGGCACGCTCACCTTCCTACCGAGCGGGACGACAGATACCCAGACGATCACTGTCCTTGTCAAGGCCGACGCAACTTACGAAACGGATGAGACCTTCTTTGTTAACCTCAGCAATCCGACCAACGCGACCATCAGCGACAACCAGGGCAAAGGCACCATTGTTAATGACGATGCCAAGCCCACCATCGCGATCGATAACGTGATTCTGCCGGAAGGAAATACCGGAACGACTTCCTTTACTTTCACGGTCACAAAGACTGGAGCCAGCGAGCTCAGTTCCTCAATCGACTACGCGACCCAGGACGACTCGGCCACGTTAGCCGACAACGATTATCAATCGAAAACTGGCAACCTCAGCTTCCCACCGAGCACGACGACAGACACCAAGACCATCGAAGTTTTGGTCAACGGCGATACGACGGTCGAGCCGGACGAAGACTTTAAGGTCCAGCTGGACATCGTTAATGGCGCTACCCTGACGGGTGGTGGCACGGGGCTCGGGACGATCACCAACGACGATACGGCAGTAAGCGTCGCCATTTCCACACCGACGGGGGTCCCGGAAGACGGCGGGGGAACGCTCACTTATACCTTTACCCGGAATCCGCTGACCAGCGGCGATATCACGGTTAATTTCGCGGTCTCGGGTGCGGCCGACCCGACGAATGATTACACCGTAACCGGCACGGACACGACCTTCAATCCGGGCGCTGCGACGGGAACCGTAATCATCAGAAACACTAAGACGACAGCTGCAATAACCGTCACTCCAAATGTCGATAACGTAGCCGAACCGGACGAATCCGTCATCGTGACGGTGGCGTCTGGCACGGGTTACAACGTCGGTAGTCCAGCTTCAGATACCGGCACTATCGAAAATGATGATGCCAGCATTACGGTGAGCGTCTCCTCGGCACCGGTAACCGAAGATGGCTCCGATAACCTCGTCTATACCTTTACCCGCAGCCCGCTCCTTCCCGGCCCGCTCACGATCGATTTCTCGGTCGATGGGTCGGCCAAGCTGGCTGACAATGACTATGCGGTGACGGGCGCCAGCCCATTCACTGATTCAGCTGGCACAGTAACGTTTGCCGATTTGAGCGACACCGCGACGGTAACGGTGAATCCGAACACGGACAGCAAATATGAAGCGAACGAAACTGTTATCCTCACGGTCGGTTCCGGCAACGGTTACAGCCCCGGCACTCCTGGCGACGCCACTGGAACAATCCTCAACGACGATGACGCGCCTACGATCAGCATAGGCGATAAAATTCTGGCTGAAGGCACTAGCGGCGGGACGACGGCATTTAATTTCACCGTCACCAAGGCAGGTAGCACCGACCTGGCCGTCAACGTGGATTACGCCACTCAGAATGGCACAACCAATCCGGCCACCGGCGGCCCGCCTGTCCCCGGCTGCGGTGGAGGCGTCGACTATATATCGAAGTCCGGTTCCGTGACCTTCCTGCCGAACGAGACCACGAAGACCATCACGATCGATGTCTGCCAGGATAGCACGGTCGAACCTAACGAGACCTTCTTCGTCGAGCTCCCCACTGCGACGAGCGCGACCATCGCCGACGGCGAAGGCCGGGGTACGATTCAGAATGATGATGCTCCGCCGCCGCTGGCCCCCGTTAACCGGACCGATGACGACAGCCCGACTGCGGTCTGCACGGTAGCGCATTGCACTCTGCGTAACGCGATTAATAGCGCGAACGCCAGCTCCGGAGCGGTCTCGATTGCCTTCGGAATTCCTGTCAGTGACCCGCGGCATTTCTATTACGTCGACGACGGAATTCCTAACCACGTGACGAACGACACGACCCATGTCGTCCAGACCAGTGCGCCGGACGATACCGCACCCAATCTCCCGCCGGACATCGATCCGGATTGGAAGCATACCTGGTATTCAATTCTGCCGGCGAGTCCGCTACCGGACATTATCCAGGCAGTCGACCTCAATGGTTATTCCCAGAACGGCGCCACGACTAATACCGTGGCCGACACGGACAAAGCGGTGCTGAAGATTGAACTCGGCGGTGCCACGGCCGGAGTAACTACCAGCGGGCTTACTGTCAGTGCCGGCAACTCGACCGTCCGCGGTTTGGTTATCAACCGCTTTACCAGCAATGGCATAAGCCTGTCCGGTGGCAACACCACCATCTCCGGCAACTTTATCGGCATGGATGTCAGCGGCACTCTTGCTCTCGGAAATAGCGGCCACGGAATTTCGACTACGGGCTTTAGCCAAACCATCGGCGGCTCGACCCCGGCCGACGCCAATCTCATTTCCGGTAACGGAGGCGACGGCCTGGTCTTATCCAACAGCAATAGCGATCTGATAGTTGGAAACTTTATCGGGATTGCAGCCAACGGAACGAGTGCCCTTGGTAACACCGGTAATGGCATGAGCTTTAACGGGGGCGGATCGGTCTTCAATACCATCGGCGGAACGCAGGCCAGCGATCGGAACGTCATCGCTTTCAATGGCGGGGACGGCATCCAGGTTTCAACCGGAGGCGTCTCGAATGGCATCCGCGGCAACTCGATCTATTCCAATGGAACTACCAGTTCGCATCTTGGGATAGACCTGGGAACCGACGGCGTCAGTGCGAACGATGACAAGGATCCGGATGGCGGCCCGAACGGCCTCCAGAACTTTCCTGTCATCACCTCCGCTCTTGTTACCGGAAGCACCAGGACCGTCAAAGGGACTCTTAACTCCAAGGATGGCGAAATCTTCGAGATCGACTTCTACGCCAGCGATTCGTGCGACAGTTCCGGGAACGGAGAAGGCAAGACTTACCTCGGGTCCGTCACCACCAGCGTCACCGATGGCAACGGCGATGTCTCCTTCACGTTCCATCCGGATCTAAGCCGCGCGGCCGCCATGACCGTCGGCAAACAAATTACCGCCACCGCGACAGCCACCGGCGCGTTCTCGGATACCTCCGAATTCTCCGGCTGCTTCCAGGTGGCCGACGGGACCGCAGGCGCCGGCGAGATTCAGTTCACTGCGCTCAATTACACAGCCGGTGAAGGGGACGGAAATGCTTCGATCACCTTCACGCGCGTCGGTGGCAGCAATGGCAAGATCACCGCGAACCTCTCGACCAGCAACGGCACCGCCACTGCCGGCAGCGATTACACCGCGACGAACGTTGCCGTCTTCTACGAAGAAGGCGAGACCGGCACCAAGACGGTTCCGATTCCCATTACCAACGATGTGATCTACGAAGGGAATGAAACCGTGAACCTCACCCTTAGCTCAACGGTGATCACCGCGCCTGACCACGGCTTGAACGCCCCCTCCGCGACCGAGGTCGTCACCGCCACGGCTGTGCTGACTATTGTGGACAATGATCCCAAGCCGGCATTCTCGATTAACGACGTGACTCACAACGAAGGGACCGGCGAATCGACCGACTTCACCTTTACGATTACCAAGACGGGAGGAACGGCGCTTACCTCGACTGTCGACTACATGACCGTGGATGGAACGGCTACCGACCCGTCGGACTATTTCGCGGTCCCGACCAAGACGGTTACGTTCCTGGCGTCGGAAACGACAAAGAAGGTTACGGTTTCAGTCAATGGCGATAGCGACGTCGAACCTAATGAAGCGTTCACCGTGCATCTCAGCAACGCGGTCAACGCGACCATCTCCGACGCGGACGGCACTGGCTCCATAGTTAACGACGACGTGACCCCGAGCCCAACACCTACGGCGACGGCTACCGCGACGCCTACGGCCACGGCGACGGCCACCGCCACAGCTACGGCAACTGCTACCGCGACCGCGACCGCAACCGCGACTGTTGCTCCTACCGCCACCGCCACTGCGACTGTTGCTCCTACCGCCACCGCCACCGCGACCGCGACCGTCGCTCCTACGGCGACCGCCACGCCAACCGCGACCGCGACACCCGCGGCTACCGCCACGGCTACACCTGCTGCTACGGCAACTCCCACCAGCACCCCAACAGCGACGCCGACAGCCACACCAACTGCGACACCGGCCCAGAACCTTAATATTTCCAGTCGCCTTCGCGTCGGCACCGGAGACAACGCCATGATCGGGGGCTTCATCATTACCGGTAACAGCAACAAGGCGGTCGTGATCCGCGGGATGGGGCCGTCGCTCGCTGCCTTTAATCTCACTGACCTTCTGCTCAATCCGGTGGTCGAGCTCCGCAGCTCTAATAGCTCCTTGTTTACTAACGACGACTGGAAGGATTCACAGCGCACCCAGATCGAGGGCACGATCTTCGAGCCTAAGGACGATCGCGAATCGGTCATTCTCGCGACGATCGCGCCGGCGAATTACACCGCGATCCTGACCGGAAAATTCAACACAGAGGGCCTGGGTCTCATTGAAGTTTACGACAACAACCAGGCGGCAGACTCGCAGCTGAGCAACATCAGCACCCGTGGTTTCGTCCAGAGCGGAAACAGCGTCATCATTGGCGGGTTTATCCTTGGCGGCAATACGGCCAACACCCGCATCGCCATTCGCGGCCGCGGCCCGTCTCTCAGCCAGTCCGGCCTCAAGAACGTCCTGTCCGATCCGACTCTCGAATTACGCAACGCGAACGGCACGCTCCTGATCGCAAACGACAACTGGACGGATGATCCTGTTTCCGCGGCGCAGTTGGCGACGTTTAATCTCGCGCTGTCAGACCCGAAGGAAGCAGGCATCTTCACCTCCCTGCCTGCCGGACAGTTCACCGCGATCCTGGCCGGCAAGAACGGCGATGGCATCGGCCTCGTCGAGATTTACAATCTCAAGTAACCCTGCCGGATTTCTTTGACATTCCGGCCCGCAATGGGTCGAGTAAACGGCTTACGTCCTATGAAACAATTCGTCTGGTTCCTTTGTCTCTTATCCGCCTCCGTTCTATCGCTGCCGGCGGCCGAGCCGGAAAATCCGGCTTTTCCCGGACTGCAGAAAGCGATGACGCCGGAACAGTACGAAGCTGCGGGACTATCGAAGCTGGAGGCGGCGGAACGGGCCAAGCTGGATGAGTTCATCCGGAATTACGTGGCAGTCAGCAACGAGAAGGTCGCCACTACCGCGGTGGACAAAGCCGTGAAGGAAAACAAGGTCCAGGCCCCGGAAGTGATCCAAAGCCGGATCGTAGGACCTTTCACCGGCTACACCGGCCGCACCGTCTTCACGCTCGAGAACGGCCAGCGCTGGGCGCAATCGCAAATGGACAGCGCCTACTTTCCCAAGATCGATTCACCGCCGGTCGTGATCGTGAAGGCAGGCTTGGGTTACCGGATGTACATCGCCGGCGGCGGCGCCATCCGCGTGTCAAAGGTTCGGTAACCGACAGGTCAAGCTTCCGCCGGGGCAGGCGCTTTGTCGGGGACGTGCTTTGCCACGTCACCTTCGTGGTGCATGTGACCGCTGCGAAGGAACGGGACGCGATCGAGAATATTCTCCTGGACCCACTCGAGCGCGAGATAAACCACCGGGGTGATGTAGAGGGTGATGAGCTGCGAAACAATCAAGCCTCCCACAATGACAAGGCCGAGCGGCCGGCGCGACGACCCATCGGCGCCATAACCAAGGGCAAGTGGAATAGCCCCCATCAACGCTGCCATGGTCGTCATGATGATCGGCCGAAAACGCTCGACGCTCGCCTCATGGATAGCGGAGCGAAAATCGTAGCCCTCGTCGATCCGATGGAGCGCGAAGTCGACGATCATGATGCCGTTCTTTTTCACGATCCCCATTAACAGGAAAAGACCGATGACCGAGTAAAGGGACAGGGTCGAATTAAACAGCCAAAGGGTGAGCAGACCGCCGACTACCGCGGGGAACAGGGTAGAGAGCACGGTTATGGGATGCACATAGCTCTCGTAAAGAATGCCGAGGATGACATACATGACGAAGATGGCTGCCAGGACCAGAAAGGGCAGTGCTTGAAAAAGCTGTTGGAGAACCAGTCCTTCGCCCTGCATCTCCCCCTGCACAGTGGGCGGTAACACTTCGGCCGCTGTTTTCTCGATGAATGCCGTTACGTCGCCGAGGGGCGCATCCGGCTTTGTATCGAAGCCGAAGGTCACGCTCGTAAACTGGTTGAGATGATTCACCGCCTGGAGCCCGAGCCGGGTCGTTGTCTTGGTGAGCGTCCGGATCGGAATCAGGGTGTCTTTGCCCTCGGGCCGAATGTAAAGCTGCCGCAAGTCTTCCGGTTTCGCGCGGTCCGCATCCTCTACCTCGAGGATAACCTGGTACTGGTCGTCGGGTTGCTTGACCAGGTAGACGTAGTTCTGGGAATAGGCGGCGCGAAGCAATCCCTGCAGTTTGCTGATCGAAACGCCGGACATGCTGGCGCGATCGCGATCGATGTCGATGTCGAGGTTGGGTTGGCTGCGGAACAAGTTCGACCGGGGCGGGGCGACGAAACCCTCGTAGCTCTTTAGTTTGTCGCCGAGCGCATCCGCGGCGGCATAGACCTCGTCGGGGTTGATGCCACTAATGGTGTAGCTGTAACGCCCAAACTGGCTGCCGCTCGCCCCGATGTTGATCTGTAATACCGGCGATGGATTCAACGTCGGAAAAATCCCGGGGATCTGGCTAAGAGTTCGCCGAAGCTCCATGGCCACCTCCTCGATCGGCTTCCGCTCTTTTGCATCCTTCAAAAAGAGGACACAGAAGATGCCGGACGATCCGGCCCGGCCGCTCCCCGCCACGGTGAAATATTTGTCCACGGCCGGATTAGCCTGGAGAATCGGATCGAGCTTCTCCTGCATTTCGCGCTGCTGCTGCGGAGACGCGCCTTCCTGCATGAGAAGCGCGCCGCGAATGACCCCGCTGTCGCCAGTGGGCAGGAGAGTAAACGGCAGTGAGGAAAAGAAAAACCACACTCCCACGCCGCACGCGATGAGGATCGGCACGGCGAGCCAGCCGTGATTAAGAAACCAATCGAGCGACCGGCTGTAGAACGCCCGAATCGGTTGGAAGAAGCTATCAGTGAATCTTTCCATCCAGGTGCGGCGATGGCCCGACTCGTGTTCGCGCAGAAGCCGCGCGCACATCAACGGGGTAAGCGTGAGCGAGACGAGGCCGGAAGCGAAGATCGCAACAATGATGGTGGTGGCGAACTCACGGAAAATCCGGCCAAGCAAACCCGGCATGAAGACGAGCGGGATGAAGACAGCCGCCAGCGAAAGCGTCATCGACAGGATCGTGAAAGAAATTTCGCCGGCGCTGTTCAGGGTGGCGCGGTAGATCGACTCGCCGTGTTCCGCGCGGCGGACGACGTTTTCCAGGAAGACGATCGCGTCGTCGACCAGGAACCCGATGGCGAGGGTCAGCGCCATCAGGGTCAGGTTGTTGATGGAATAATTGAGCGCCCACATGACGAGAAACGTCAGCAGAATCGACAACGGCAGGGCCACCACTGGAATAAGCGTGTCCCTGGCGCGGCCCAGGAAAACGAAGATCACGAGGACGACGAGGAGGAAGGCGAGGAAGAGGGTCACCTGAACGTCCGAGACCGAATGGACGATGCTGAGCGAACGATCGAAGGTCGGGATGAGGTTGATCGAACCGGGAAGTTCGAGGCGCATTTGCGGCAACAGGTCGTTGATCGATTGCGCGACTTTCACGGCGTTGGCTCCAGCCTGGCGGGAAACGGCGAGCACGATCACCGAAGCCGGCGTGTTATAACCTCGAGCATAAAAATGCCGGGAGAGCCGCTCGTCCTGGACGCTGTCCACGACGGTCGCGACATCACGAAGATAAATCGGCGCGCCATCCTTTCCCCGCGCCACAATCAGGTTCTTGTAACCTTCCGCGTCCGCGACCTGTCCGTTCGGTCGCAGAACGAGCGACGTATTTTTTCCGTCGAACTGGCCCGCGCCGGAATACGAAGTGCCGGCACGAATCGCGTTCGACAACTCGTCGAGCGTGATATTGCGCGCGGCCAGCGCGGACGGGTCGACCTTGATCCGGATTGCGCTTTTGACACCGAAGATCTGGACCTGCGAAATGCCCGGTAAAATGTTAATCCGCTGCTGGACCTGGGAGGTCGCGTACTTATAAAGGTCGCCATCGCTCAGGGTGTCGCTGGTCAACGCGATGTACATGACCGGCTGGTCGTTCGGGTTCGACTTCTCGAAACGCGGCGGGCTCGGAAGATCGGGCGGCAATTGTCCGCTGGCCCGCTGGATCGCGGCCTGCACGTCCGTTGACGCGTCGATGATGCTTTTATCGAGGTCGAACTGAAGGGTGATATTCGTCGAACCCTGCGTGCTCGAGCTCGTCGTCAGGGTCAGCCCCGGGATCTGGGTGAACTGTTTTTCCAGCGGCGTCGCAATCGTGTTCGCCATGGTCTCCGGGTTGGCCCCTGGATAACTCGCGGACACCGAGATAACCGGATAATCGACGGCGGGAAGGTCGTTCACGGCAAGCTGCTTGAAGGTCAGGATTCCGAAGACGATGAGCGACGCCGTCAACAGCATGGTCATGACCGGCCGCTCGATGAAGGGCCGGGAAAGGCCGGAAGAAAACTGGACGAGCTTGCCCGCGACCGTCTTCTCGCCGGCTACGCCATCGCGGTGCTCCCGCGGATCGCCGGGCGCGTCCAATTCCTGTTCGGCGTCGTGCTCGCTCATTCCAGCCTAACGAGACGCATTCCCACCGGCCGACGACGACGGCTTCTCCGGCCCGTTTGAACCGTCCGGCCGCGGATTCACCTTCATGCCCGGTGACAACTGGAGCTGGCCGGAAGTGACCACCATTTCACCCGCTTGCAGGCCATCGGTGATCACCGTCAGGTCCCCCTGGGGCTGGCCCGGTTTCACCTGCCGCAATTCGAGAGTGGAGTCAGGTTTGAGCACGAAAACATAAGGACCGTTCTGGCCGATCTGGACAGCGCTGCCGGGCACGAGCTTCGCATTCTTCAACACGTCCAGGATCAGTCGCACCTTTACGAACTGCGCCGGCCAGAGCGCGCGGTCCGGATTCGGCGTCACCCCGCGCAGCTTCACGGTGCCGGCCCCGGGCTGGACGGCGTTGTCGATAAAGTAAAGCGTGCCTGAGCGCGGCTCGACATTGTCGCCATCGGCATCGGTCACCACTTTTAGATTTGGGTTGGTCAGGTACCGCCTAACGAGTGGCAGGTCGGGCTCGGCCACGGTGAAGTCGGTGTAGATCGGGTCCATTCCCATGATCGTAAGCAGCGCCGTGGCCCCGCCGGGGCCAACCACGTTGCCGACATCGACGTTGCGTAACCCGGCCCGGCCATCGATCGGCGACTTGATGTAACAACGGTCCAGGTTCACCTGAGCGGCCGCGACCGCGGCCTGGGAGCGGCGCGCGTTCGCCTGCGCCGTGTCCCATTCCTGCGAGGCGGTGACGTTCTGTTTCTTCAGGAGTTCCTGGCGTTTGAGCGAGGCCTCATTCAAGGCGAGGTCGGCCTGGGCGGACGCAAGGGCCGCTTCATACGGCTTCGGGTCGATTGTAAAAAGCAGGTCGCCTTTTTTTACGTCGGCGCCGTCCTGGAATTCACGGGAGATGATTTGTCCGGTCACCTGCGCCTGGATCTGGACGGTGGCAACCGGGGCGGTCGTTCCGATTTCGTCGAGATACAGCGGCACATCCTGGGTGATTACCTTCGCCGTGGTGACCGGCCTTGGGCCGGGCGGAGTCTTTTGGGCCGGCCGGTTGGCGACACTTCGCAATGTGAGAAGCAAGGCCACCAGAAGGATGAGGCCCCCACCCCAGTAAAGACGTTTCCGCCCGAAGCGATGCTCGAGTTTTTCAACCGCCTCGCGCGTGACGACGTTTGCCTTGGCCATCGTGGTCATGACATGCTGTTCCCTTTGCTCAGGTCATCGTGACCGTTGCGCGCGCCATTCGCCGGTCGTTCCGCTTTTTCCCTGATTTTCGAGAGCACTCTAATACAAGTCTCGAGATCGCGCCGCGAAATATCTTCGATCAGTTCGGCGCGGAGGTCATGGGCGG
Organism: Verrucomicrobiota bacterium; assembly: GCA_041167265.1. GTDB lineage: Bacteria > Verrucomicrobiota > Verrucomicrobiia > Chthoniobacterales > UBA10450 > AV80. The sequence continues at coordinate 17,872 of JBEEHG010000001.1, forward strand.
TGTTGAAAATCCTGTCGAGCACGGCTTTCGCACGGCGCTGGAGATGGACGGTCTTGCAACGGCGATCGGCAGAGGAATCGCGGCGTTCCACCCAGCCATCATTTTCCAGGCGATCGAGCAAACCGGCGAGGGTGGCGCCTTCGATTCCCATCCGCTCGGCGATGGCCTTCTGGGTCAGCTTGTTTCCGCCCTGGGAGAGATGGATCAGTGTCCGCCATTTTCCCTGGCTGAGTCCGAGCGGGCGCAGACGCTGGTCGAGCCTGGTCCGCCAGGCGCGCGCGGTGCCGAAAAGGATGAGGCCGAGTTCGTTGGTATTGGGCGAAGGCATGTCCCGGAAAATTGGTTAGCGTGCTAACGAATCGTACGACGAAGGGAAAGTCAACTAGGGTTTGTCGACCCGCGCCAGGACCACGGTATGGTTCCGATAATCGGTGATTCTTTCGATTGACCGGGCCCGAAGTGGAAGCCAGCGCTGACTCTCGGTGAGTTCCTTTTCGCGCGCAGCCTGCACCAGCAAATACCGCGCATCCGACGGCACCTCTTCGAGCCGGTTCACGTAAATCAAACGCGACCGGACATAGAAAAGGAACGGCTGATAATCGGGATCGAGCGCGTACAACGGCTCGGAGTTGGGCACGAGCCGATCGATTCGCGTCGCGATCGTTTTCACTTTTGAACGGCGTTGGAGCGATGGCACAAGCGCCACCGCATACACGCACAACAGGATGCCCGCCGCGATCGCCGTCCAGACGACGAAGCGCCGGCGGCCGGCTTCGCCGAAAATTTTCCCACGCCATCGCGCTTCGGGCGCGGCCAGAGCCATCGCCATCAACCAGCAGGCCGGAACCAGCGCGGGCATCGAGTAACGGGGCAATCCGCCGGGAAGCAGGTTGACGAGAAGGAAAGGCACTGCCGTTCCCAACCCCAGGGCCGCGGCCAGGTTGCGATCGGCACTATTTTTCCATTGGATATTGCGGATCAGCGGCAGCAGCAGGGTCCACGGGAGAAAATAAGCGAGGCCGCGCGGGATGTTGAGGAGCCAGCTGCGCAGTTTGAAATCGTCGCCCGTCAGGCGGCCCGTCAATTGCGCCGACCAATTCTGTCCGACGTCAGTGCCGGCCATGGCCTGCCAATACGGGACCGCCCAGGCCGCGAAGATGGCGAGCATGAGGATGAGGCCGACGAGATGCCTGATGCCCACCAGCTTCCGTAATTCGCCGGCGCGATAAAGCACGGCAATGACAACGGAGTAGAAAAACAAAAGGTGGAGCGGGCCTTTCGCGAGGAGACCGAGCCCGAGAAAAAGCCAGGGCACTGTCCAGGTGCGCCAGGCGGACGGGCGAACGCGCCACCCGGCGAGCCAGAAGATCAAGGCGAGACCGAAGAGCGAAACGTAAAGCGCTTCGATTTCAATCAGGCGGCCTTTCTCGACCATCCCGAAGTTCGCCAGCCAGATGAGCGCGGCCAGGAGCGACCCGTTCGGGCCGAGAGCGGAGCGCGCGACGGTAAGAAAAGCGAAGGCGACCAACAGGACCGACAGGACCGACGGCAGGCGCGCGGTCCATTCATTTCGGATGCCGGTAAGCTTGAACGACGCGGCGACCAGCCAATTGATCAGCGGCGGCTTGCTCAAGTACGGTTCGCCGCCGACGTGCGGCACGAGATAGTTGCCGCTCTCGAGCATCGCGACCGCCGGCAAAATTCGCCGGCCTTCCTCGCCCTTGATTTCGAGCGAGCCGAGAGCCGGCAAGTAAATTGCCGCCCAGCAGACGATAACTAAAGAGAACGAGGCGGCGCGCGACATCTCAGCGCCCATTGTTCGGCCTCCATCTTTGCCGGGTCAACCTCTGCTTGACGAAACGCGCTTGGAAATTTAGGTTACGCGCCTAGTCCGCGCTGGAGGGAGTGGGAGCTGGTGTCCCACTCTTTTTCGTCTGCGGGCTGCGTCTTTTTATGAACGCCGAGTTTATTGCCATGCTGGATTACCTGGAGCGCGAGCGCGGGATCAAACGCGATATCCTGCTCGAAGCCGTCTCCAACGCGCTCCTTTCCGCCTCGAAGAAAAGCGTCAGCGCCTCGCGCGAATTGCGGATCGACATTAATCCGAAGACCGGCGAGATCCGCGCCCTGGCGAAGCTGCTCGTGGTCGAGGACGTTACCAATCCGGCCGACGAAATCTCCGTCAATAAGGCGCGGCGGATCGATCCGAACGCCGCCGTCGGTGGAGAGGTGGAAGTCGAAGTGACTCCGAAAAATTTTGGGCGAATCGCGGCACAGACCGCGAAGCAGGCGATGATGCAACGCATCCGCCAGGTCGAGAAAGAGATGATTTACGAGGAGTTCAAGGACCGCGCGGGCGAGATCGTGAGCGGGACCGTGCGCCGCTTCGATCGCTCCGACGTGATCCTCGATCTCGGAAAATTTGAAGCGGTCATGCCCCAGCGGGAACGCGTCGTCGTGGAAGATTACAACGTCGGCGACCGGTTGCGCGCCTACGTCGTCGCGGTGGAGAACGGGATCCGCGGCCCGGAGATTATTGTCTCGCGGAGCCACCCAAATTTCGTCCGCCGTTTGTTCGAGCTCGAAGTCAGCGAGATCAACGACGGCACCGTGGAGATTCGCGGGATCGCGCGGGAAGCGGGTTACCGCACCAAGATCGCGGTCACGAGCGCGAACGAGAAAGTCGATCCAGTCGGCGCCTGCGTCGGCATGCGGGGCTCGCGGGTCAAGAACATCGTGCGCGAGCTGAACAACGAAAAGGTGGACATCATTCGGTGGAGCTCCGACCCGAAGGAATTCGTCCTCGAAGCGCTCAAGCCGGCGAAAGTGAAGAACCTCGTGTTCGATCCGGAAAAGAAGAGCGTCCAGATTTCCGTCGACGAAGACCAGCTTTCACTCGCGATCGGCAAGAAAGGCCAGAACGCCAGGCTGACTTCGCGGTTGACCGGATGGGAAATCAATATCGATCGCGACACCACCGCGACGCATCAGGTTGAACAGAAGGTGGCGCAGGCAGCCCAAACGCTTGCGGGCGGATTGCCAATTACGCAGGAGCAGGCGCTCACCCTGGTCAAATCCGGCTTTACCAACCTGGAAGGTCTGCGCGATGCGGCCGTCGAGGACCTGATCGAGATTTTGTCTGTGGACGAAGCGAAGGCGAAAGAGATTCACGAGGCGGTTCACCAGGAGATACCCGCGGCACCGTAGCACCGGTTAGCAGCGAACCGGCCATGGCCGCACTTCAGAAATTTTTTAATGGCAACGAAAACGACGAGCAAAACGACGGCAGCGCGCAAGACCGCGACCGCTCGCAAACCGGCCAAGGCCGCGGCATCGTCGCGCGGCACATCCGAGCCTGAACCAAAGAAGAAGGACGCCAGGAGCGCCAAAACGCACGCCGAGCCGCCACCAAAAGTTTCGCACTCTGAGACGACTTCCAGCCCGGCGAAAGTGAAAGAGACCATCGCTCCGGCCGCTCCCAAGTCGCATCCGGCCCCTCCACTAAAACCGCGCGTTGAGTTTGCCTCAAAACCGCGAGTCGAGACTCCTGCTAAACCAGTCGAAGCGCCGAAAAACGCGCCCGGTCCGCCGCGATCCGAGACTGTTTCGTTGATCGACGAGAAGAAGCCGAAGCCGAAACGCGTCGAGACGGAAGGCGGCCCAAAGCGGACCTTTCTTCCGCCGATTTCGCGTTTGCGGGAGCCCGTGGCGCCTCCGCGGGCAGTCGCGCCTCCTCCCGCTCCAGTCGCGCCGGAAGTTCCCGCACCAACGGCCGAATCCAGCGCCGGAACCCCGAGCGCCGAGCCTGAAGCGGATGCGCAAAAAATCATCCACATCAAGCCGCCGATCATCGTCAAGGACCTCGCGACGCCTCTCGGTTTGAAACCTTATCAGCTCATCAAAGAGCTGATGACCGAGTTCAATATTTTCGTCAACGTCAACCAGACCGTCGAGCCGGATATCGCGACCCAGATTTGCGCGAAGCACGGCTTCGTCTTCGAGATGGAGCGTCGCGAGAAAGGCGGCGGCGTTCACAAGGTCGAGCAGGTGGTGGTCGCGCCTCCGCCGCCGGTCATCGAGAAGGAAGAAGAACTAAAGGTCCGCGGCCCGATCATCACGTTCATGGGCCACGTGGACCATGGCAAAACGTCGTTGATGGACGCGATCCGGAAAACGCGCGTCGCCGCGGGTGAAGCCGGTGGAATCACCCAGCACATCGGCGCTTACACCGTCGATTACAAAGGCACGCGGATCACTTTCCTCGACACGCCGGGCCACGCTGCTTTTACGGCGATGCGCGCGCGCGGGGCGCACGTCACCGATATCGTGGTGATCGTAGTGGCGGCCGATGACGGCCTCATGCCGCAAACGATCGAAGCGATCAACCATGCCAAGGCCGCGCCGCACGTGAAGATCATGGTGGCGATCAACAAGATCGATTTGCCCGGAGCGAACATCGACCGGGTGAAGAAGCAATTACAGGAACGCGAGCTTTCGCCGGAAGACTGGGGCGGCGAAACGATCGTGGTCCCGGTTTCCGCCACCAAGGGGATTGGAATCGACGAGCTGCTCGAGAACATGGCGGCGCTGGCCGAAGTCTCGGAGTTGAAGGCATCGCCGACGGCGACACCGCGTGGCACCGTAATCGAAGCGCAGGTGGAAGCCGGGCGAGGGCCGACAGCGACGGTGATCGTGCAAATGGGCACGCTGAAGACTGGCGATCCGTTTATCTGCGGCGATTACGCCGGCAAAGTGAAGTCGCTCATGGACGACCGCGGCAAGCCTCTCAAGGAAGCCGGACCATCCACGCCGGTGAAGGTCCTGGGATTCAGCGGTCTGCCCCAGGCCGGCGACGAATTTTTAGTGATGGAGTCGGAACGCTCCGCCAAGACGCTGAGCGAAGAGCGTTTGCTCGGCCGGCGCGCGGATAAATTGGCGGCGCCCCAACGCGCGACTCTCGAAAGCCTGCTGGAAGCAGCCGACGGGAAGAAGCATCTGCGGATCGTATTGAAGTGCGACGCGCAGGGTTCGCTCGAAGCGCTGACCGGCGCTTTGAACCTGATCGAGAGCAAGAAGATCGATCTCGAAATCATTCACGCCGGCGTCGGGCCGATTTCCGAATCGGACATCCTGCTGGCCAGCGCATCGAACGCGGTCGTGATCGGATTCAACATCAAGGTCGAGAGCATGGCCGTGGGCGTCGCGAAACGCGAAGGCGTCCAGGTGAAGCTCTACAGCATCATCTACGAATTGATCGACCAGGTGAAGGAAGCCATGGCCGAGATGCTCGATCCGGAACATCGCGAGACGGTCATCGGTCACGCCGAAGTGAAACAAGTTTTCAAGTTGAGCAAAGGCATCGTGGCCGGTTGTCTGGTCACAGATGGCCGTATCGCCCGAACGGCGCGCGCCCGTGTCTTGCGGCGACGCCAGCCGGTTTACGACGGCGGTCTCTCCACCCTCCGCCGTTTCCAGGACGACGTGAAAGAAGTCCGGGTCGGCCTCGAGTGCGGAATCAAGCTGGGGGATTTCAGCGAATACCAAGTGGCCGACATTATCGAGTGTTACCTGCTCGAGGCGGTCGCGCAGAAACTCTAGGCGCTGTAGCCGCGGCGCTCAGTCGCCGCCGCTGCGAACACGCCGCGACAGAGCGCGGCGACTACAACCATGAAACATCGATTACTTCGCGTGAACGAACTTCTGAAGCGCGAGCTCAGCAGCATCATTACGCGCGAGATCAGTTTTGAGGGCGCCCTCGTTACCCTAAATCAGGTCGACGTCACGCCGGATCTGAAGCATGCCCATGCTTACGTCAGCGTGTTCGGCAAGGACAACCAGGCGACCGCCATGGCGAAACTCGAAGAGCACCGCGTCGTTCTTCAGACGGCCCTGGCAAAAGCGGTCACGTTGAAATACACGCCGCAGATCATCTTTCATCTCGACGATTCCATCGAACGCGGTGCGCGCGTTTTCGAGATCCTCCAGCAAATCGAGACGCCGGAGAAGCAATGACCCAGGCCAGCTTCGAAGAGATCGCGGCCGTTTTGCGTTCGCAGCAGACTTTCGCCGTGCTCAGTCACGTCCGCCCGGATGGCGACGCACTTGGAAGCCAACTCGGTCTCGCCCTCTCGCTTTCCAAGCTCGGCAAGACCGTCATGGTCCGGAACGAAGACGGGCTTCTGGAAAAATACGGCTTTCTTCCCGGGGGCGAATTCCTCCAGACGCCGCTGAGCGAACCGCAGGATTTCGACGTTGCCATAGCGCTCGACACCGCGACGCAGAGCCGGCTCGGTACCGCGACCTCACTTGTCCGCAGCGCAAAAACCTGGATCAATATCGATCATCATCCGAGCAACCCCGGCTACGGCGACCTCGTTTACATCGATCCAACTGCGCCCGCGACGGGACAAATTCTTTTCGAACTGATCACCAGCCAGGACCTCCCGATGGACGCGGCCATTGCGGAAAACCTTTTCGTGGCCATTTCCACGGACACCGGCTCCTTCCAGTATCCGAACACGACCGCGCGCACCTTCGAGATCGGCGCTCAGCTGTTGCACTGCGGCGTCAACGTCGGCCGGGTCAGCCAGTTGCTTTACGAAAATTATCCGCGGCGCCGCGCGGAATTGCTCCGCGAACTTCTCGGCACGATGCGCTTCGAAGGCCAGGGCAAAGTCGCCAGCTTTAGCCTGAGTTTGAAGACCGCCGCCGCCCTCGGGGCAAGGCCGGAGGACAACGAAGGATTGATCGATCATATCCGCGCCATTCAAGGCGTGATCGTGGCCGTTTTCTTCGAAGAACTGCCGGAAGCAAAAGTGCGGGTGAGCATGCGCTCGAAATCGGATGCGGCGGATGTCTGTGCGATCTGCGAGAAATTCGGCGGGGGCGGACACAGGCTCGCGGCCGGCGCCCGAGTGCGCGGCACGCTGGCCGAGGTTGAAGAGAAAGTGCTGAAGGAGATTTGCGATGTCGTTGACTGCAACTGCTGACGGCGTCCTTTTGGTCGACAAAGCGGCCGGAATGACTTCGCATGACGTCGTCGCGATCGTTCGCCGGCGCCTGCAAATGAAAAAGGTCGGCCATTGCGGAACGCTGGACCCGATCGCAACCGGCCTCCTTCTCCTGACGCTCGGCCGGGGCACAAAAATCCAGGACCTGCTGATGAGCGAGGACAAGGAATATTCCGGGACCATGATTCTCGGCCAAACCACTGATACCCAGGACAGCGCCGGGAACGTGACTCAGGAACGCCCCGTCCCACCGCTGGATGAGGCAGCGGTCCGTGCCGCTTTTGAGAAATACTCCGGCGATTTTTATCAAATGCCGCCAATGGTGTCCGCGATCAAGCAAGGCGGCGTGCCCCTCTACAAACTGGCGCGCCAGGGAAAGACCGTCGAGCGCGAGCCGCGCCTGGTGCACGTCTATCGCTACTCGATCGACCGCATCGCATCGCCGGAAATCGATTTCACCGTCGTCTGCAGCAAAGGATTTTATGTCCGCACTTATGCGAATGACATCGGAGAGGAGCTTGGCTGCGGCGCGCACCTCAAAAATCTGCGGCGGACGAAATCGGGTCGTTTCGCCGTCGATGGCGCGATTACCGTGGACGAATTGAAGAACTCCGACGCAGTCGACATTCTCTCGCGAATCCTGACGCTGCCGGAAGTCTCCCGAATGCGCGGCGCCTGACGACCGTTCGCATGCGTGTCCTGCGATCGATTTCAGAATTGGCGGAATTGCGCGGACCGCTGTTCCTGGCCATCGGCGTTTTCGATGGCGTTCATCTGGGCCATCAAGCCGTGATTTCCACTTCGGCGAAGCACGCCGGCGAATCACGAGGCACGGCCGTGGTGGTGACGTTCGATCCGCATCCGGTCAAAGTGCTCCGGCCGGATCACGCTCCGCACTTGTTGACGGCGACGCAGCACAAGATCGCGTTGATCCGCGATCTCGGCGTCGCGCACCTGCTCGTGCTCCACTTCGACAGGGGGTTTGCGGCGACGAGCCCGGAAGATTTCGTGGCGCAGCTCGTCGATTCCTCGAAGCCGCTGCGCGAGATCTGCGTCGGCCACGAGTGGTCCTTCGGCAAAGGAAGAACCGGCAACCTGGCGCTGCTGAAAACGCTCGGACAAAGGCACGGCTTCAACGTTATCGGCGTCGAAGCGGTGAAAGTGAACGGCGAAGTCGTAAGCAGCACCGCCATTCGAAAAGCGGTGGAAGAGGGCCGCTTGGTCAAGGCAACCCAGATGCTCGGTCGTGAATATACGATCCTGGGCACGGTGGTCCGCGGCGAACAGCTCGGCCGCAAACTCGGTTTCCCGACGGCGAACCTGAGCGCGCACAGCGAGCAGTTTCCGCCCAATGGCGTTTACGTGGTCGAGGCGCGCCTTGCCGGAACCCTCTATCGCGGCGTCGCCAACCTCGGGTTTCGGCCGACAGTCTCCGTGGAGAAATCCGAGCGGCTGCTCGAGCTTCATCTCTTCGATCTCGACCGCGAAATCTACGGCGAAGAAATGGAAGTGCGGTTTCTGCGTTACCTCAGGCCGGAACAGAAATTTACCGGTGTCGACGCCCTTAAAGCGCAGATTGCCGCCGATGTCCGGCAGGCCAGGGAATCGTTTTCGATCCTACCGTGATCGCCCGCGGGAGCGCGAGACGGCAGCGGCGAGACCGCCGGCCATGACGAGGAACGCGGCCGCGGCCGCAAAGATCCACATCCACATCACGGGCAGCATCGCCACGTTGGTGTAGGTGTCGATCGCGAAAGAAGTTCCGCCGGCGAACCAGAAGGCGGCAATACAGGCAGCGAGCGTGATCCCCAGCAGGATAAGAGCGCGAGAGGAGCGTCGGACTTGCCGCGCCGGAAGCTTCCGGACGACACGCGAAGTGAAGCCGGCATCATCAAGGTACGGCGCTTCGTCGCGCAAACGCGCATCCAGCCAATCTCCCTGAAGTTTCTCTTCCATCCTAATTAGAACCCCACGCCGCCAACATCTTCTTCAACTTTTCGCGTCCTCTCAACACATTTGTTTTCACGGTGCCGAGCGGGATCTCGAGAACCCGCGAGGCTTCGTCGTGCGAGAGACCGTTCTGGCAACACAAAACGATCGCGCTTCGCTCATGGAGGGGAAGCAATTCGAGAGCGCGGGCGAGATCATGTCGGAGAGCAGGGTCAACAGTGTGCGGATCGTGTTCGGCCTCCAGTTGAGCTTCATCGATGCCAACGAGCTCCTTCCTTTTGCGCGCTTCTTCGCGGAAACAGTTGTAAGCAATCCGGTAAAGCCAGGTCGAAAAACGCGCTTCGCCCCGAAAGCTGCGGAGGTTTTTGTAGGCCTTGAGAAACGTTTCCTGCGCCAGATCGTCGGCCAGGGTGACATCGGTCCGGACGAGATTGCGGAGCAGACCCCGGACGCTGGATTGATGATTCCGGACCAGTTCCGCAAAAGCGTGGTGGTCGTCATCGACAAGGACACGTGCAACGAGGTCAGCATCGGCTAGCGCCACGCGCGCACGTTAGGGCAACGGCGGAGCTTTGTCTGCGTCTTTGGGGCCTTCCAATTTCCAAACCAGAAGGTGCCCCACACCGATCAGGAACGGGATAATCCCGATGGCCCAGGCGCCGCCATCCCAGTCGTTTACCGCGCCGAAGAAGATCATGAGGCCAAAGCCAACCATGACCAGGACGACGCCCCGGCGCATGTCGGAACGGGCCCGCACCGCGGGGGGCGGCGCGAACAGGGCGGGCGGGACCGGCTCGCCTCTCGCCACCATCTCGCGGACGGTGCGATGGAGCGAGCGGCTGCGGAGGTAACTGAAGAACATGATGGCCGCGACAATCAGGACCGGCGCGCCGAACAACGTCGAGAAGATGATCCCAATGATCGGGATGGCCATGAGCGCGCCGTCGTCGATATCGGAATCGCCATCGCTGCGATGATGCCGGGTAACAGTGATGCCGGGAGAGGTCGTAATGTTGAAGTGGCGTTTCAATTTGCGGGAGACGCTCCGCTCGATCGAATCCTCATCGTCCGGCGTGGCGCTGGCCGCCGGCGAGATGCTGGCACCGGCGCTGGCCGAAGCGACGGCGGTCGCGGAAACCGCAGGCGTTGGAGATTGGCCGAACGCGGGTAAAAAGAGGGCGATCGAGAAGAGGCAGGTTAAGATCGTAGTTTTCATATGGGTCCTTTGGGAGTGAGATGCGGCAGCGGAGGTTTTTGGATTCAAAATAAGAGCAGAGGCTGCTATTCTGCGATGTTCCGCTGGCAACCTGGACTCCTCAGACAAAAGCCTTGCGTCTCCCTTCATGCCAGACATTATTCCTTCCCGCGCGAAATGCGGGTGTAGCTCAGTGGTAGAGCACCTCCTTGCCAAGGAGGACGTCGCGAGTTCGAGTCTCGTCACCCGCTCTCCGTCCCGCGGCGAACGGTAAGCGAAACCGATGAGCAACCTCACCGTCGTGCCAGCTCGAGAACGCTTCCTCGAACTCACTAAACTGGGCAACGTCGTCCCGGTCTTCGTCGACTTTGTCGCCGATGGAGAAACGCCCGCCTCGGCATTCCAGAAACTCGATGATGGCGGCTACTCCTTCCTCTTCGAATCGGCCGAACAAACCGAGCAGTCGGGCCGGTATTCGTTCCTCGGTTTCAATCCGCGGCTCACGATTCGGAGCGAGAACGGTGTTATCAGCACGGACGAGAACGGCCAAACCGCCACGGCGGCGGAAGGCGGAGACCCGCTCACGGCGCTGGAGAAAATCATGACCCGGTTTCGGTTTGTGGCCGAGCCCGACCTGCCACGTTTCGCGGGCGGGGTTGTCGGCTTTTTGGGTTACGACGTCGTCCGCCACTTCGAAAAATCGGTGCCACCGCCGCCGGAAGACGACCTGAAGTTGCCCGAGATGCTTTTCATGATGATGGGCCTCCTGGTCGTTTTCGATCATCGTTATCGTCGCGTAAAAATCGTGGCCAACGCCTTTCTCGACGATCACGAAAACGCCGAAGCCGCTCATGCCGCCGCGGTGGACGCGATCAAAGACGCGCTTCGCGGGCTCGGAAACGCGGCGCGGTTACCGTTGATCGATGCCCAAAAATCCGTCGCGCGGCTCCGGGTGCGGAGTAACACCACCCAGGCAAAATTCGAAGCCGCCGTCCTCGAAGCCAAAGACCACATCCGGGCCGGGAACGCATTTCAGATCGTGCTTTCCCAGCGTTTCGAAACCGATTTCGTGGGCGATCCGCTCAAACTTTATCGCTGTCTGCGCCTGGTGAACCCGTCGCCGTATATGTTTTGCCTGCGCTTCGGGAAATCGTTCGCGCTCGTCGGCAGTTCGCCGGAGCTGCACGTCCGCGTCACGGATGATCTCGCGGAAGTGCGGCCGATCGCCGGCACGCGGCGACGCGGAAGAACGCCGGAAGAAGACGCCCGAAATGCCGCGGAATTACTCGCCGACCCGAAGGAGCGCGCCGAGCACGTCATGCTGATCGACCTCGCTCGCAACGACCTGGGCCGGGTCTGCGAAGTGGGCAGCGTTCGCGTGACCGAACAAATGGTGATCGAACGTTACAGCCATGTGATGCACATCGGCTCGCACGTCGTCGGCCGTTTGCGGAAGGACAAGAGCGCGTTCGACGTCATGCGCGCCACCTTCCCGGCCGGCACAGTTTCCGGCGCGCCAAAAATTCGCGCGATGCAAATCATCAGCGAGCTGGAGGCCAACAAGCGGGGCTGCTACGCGGGCGCCGTCGGTTATTTCGGGTTCGATGGTGCGCTCGATTGCTGCATCGCGCTGCGCTCCATTGTTGTGAAAGATGGACGCGCCTACCTCCAGGCCGGCGCCGGTATCGTGGCGGACTCCGACCCGACGGGCGAATATCAGGAAACCGTGAACAAGGCGATGGCGATGGTCGATGCGATCAGCCGGGCGAGCAGCGATGACTAGGATTCTGGTGATCGATAACTACGACTCGTTCACCTACAACCTGGTCCAGTATTTCGGGGTCCTGGGCTGCGAGGTCATCGTGAAGCGCAACGACGAAATCACCGTCGCGGAGGCGGAAGCGCTCGCGCCAGATCGGATCTGCATCTCGCCGGGTCCGGGCCGGCCTGAGGATTCCGGGATCAGCAACGAAGTTATTCGTACGCTCGGGCCGAAGACGCCGATCCTCGGGGTTTGTCTGGGCCATCAATGCATTGCCGCGGTTTTCGGCGGCGAGATTATTTCAGCGCCGCGCTTGATGCATGGGAAAACGTCTCCGGTCCGGCATCACGGCGCCGGCGTGTTCGCGACGCTGCCGAATCCGTTCGAAGCGACGCGCTATCATTCGTTGATTGTTCGTCGCGACGCCTTCCCAGCGTCGCTCGAAATAACGGCCGAAACGGCCGAAGGCGAGATCATGGGACTCCAACACCGCGACTTCCCGATCCACGGCGTCCAGTTTCATCCGGAATCGGTTTTGACGGGCGAAGGAATTAACCTCTTAGAGAATTTCCTGGCGCTGTAAAACACATGTCATCCCGAGCCGCGCAGACGGCGAGGGACCTCACAAACGGTCTGGCGCTTCCGCGATACTTGGACCCTTCGCGGTCAATGAACGCTTTGCCTTTTCGCGCTAGCGTGTGTTGCAACTGCGAGGTCCCTCGCCGTCTGCGCGGCTCGGGATGACATGCCTTTAACGCGAAA
>JBEEHG010000002.1:0-24463 GCA_041167265.1 Verrucomicrobiota bacterium
TCCTGAAAAATCCGCCGGTCTTGATTCTCGATGAAGGCACTTCCGCGCTCGATAACATCAGCGAGCGCCGGGTCCGGGCGGCGATCGATCATGCGCGGCATTCGCACACGGTCATCATGGTCGCGCACCGCCTTACGACCTTGAACGAGACCGATTGCATCTTCGTCTTCGAAGCCGGCCGCGTCGTCGAACAAGGTGGCTTCGACGAACTGGTGGAGAAAAACGGCGCGTTCGCCGAGCTGGTCCGGAGCGCGGAAGGGGCCTGACAATCATCCGCATGGACGAACCGCCTCCCTTGCCGCCCACCCGTCCAATCGGGCTCCTCATTCTGGGTATGGTGATCGCGAACGCCGTCGGCGGCGCGGTGCTCTTCGCCGTGACCCTGTTCGTCGGCGCCTACAAAAACAACGAGGTCTCGACCCTGGTGATGTGGCCGAGCTTTTTCCTCATCCCGTTTCTCGTTGGCCTGGTGGCGGCGTGGTGTTGGCGCCGGCTCAGTCGCACGCTCGGCTGGAGTTTCCTCGACGCGCTCTGGGTATCGCTCCTGGGACTGGCAGCCGCCGCCGTCATTTTGCGCGAAGGCGTCGTTTGCCTCGTGATTGTTTTTCCGGCGCTCTACATCTTTATCGTTTGCGGAATTTTGCTCGGCCGAATCTGGTTCCGGCCCAACTACTCAAAACTTCAGCTCACCGTGTTTCCGCTCCTTGCGCTGATGACTCTGGGCGAATCGGTCTACCATTCGGAACAGCAGGCGGTCGTCACCGACTCGATCCTAATCCACGCGCCGCCGGCAAAAGTCTGGCCGCACGTCCTCGCCTTTCCCGAGATTCCCGATCCGCCTGACTATTGGATCTTCCGGCTTGGCCTTCCCTATCCCACGACCACGACGAACGGCGGGAATTTCGTCGGTGCCGATCGCCAGTGCGCATTCAGTAATGGCGTCGTTATCCGGGAACGCGTCGCCGAGTTTGAGCCGGACCGGAAGCTCACCTTCGACATCGCCGAGCAACCGGCGGATCCCGAAGCCTACGGCCACATCACCCTGCATCGCGGGCAGTTCGTTCTACGGGACAACCACGACGGCACCACGACCCTGATCGGTTCCAGTTGGTACACCCTCCACGTCCGGCCCCGCTGGTATTTCGATCTCTGGACCCGCGACATGACGCGCGCCGTGCATCTGCGCGTGATGAACCACATCAGGCGATTGTGCGAGTAGGAGAGAAGCTACCCCGCATAGATTCGAACTATGAATAACGCCTCCAAAGGGCGCTGTGTTACCGTTACACCACGGGGTATCGCTTTTTCGAATTTCGAATTTCGATTGCTGCGCCCTCAGTTTCAGATCGCAAACTGCAAATCGCAATTCGCAATTTCGGCCAGCGTCCCGCCTAAACGCTATCGATGTTCGAGGGCGCAGCCCACGCGTGAAAGGGTCGCGCCCGCCAGAGTGTAATTGACTTGAGCAAGCAGCTCGTCGGGTCTGTGCGGCTTGCGGATCACACCGGCCAGACCGCTGGCCAGCATGCGCTCGACGCGACCCTGCTCCTGACCCAGGTATCCGGTGCTGAGCAAAACCACCGCGCCAGGATTCAGCGCCCGGATACGGCGAAAGGTTTCCGCGCCGTCCATGAACGGCATCGAAAGATCGAGCAGGATCAGATCGAAATAATGCGGTCGATTCCGAAACTCTTTCAGGCAATCAAAGCCCGATGGAACTGTGACCACTTCAAATCCTGCCTCCGAGAAGACGCGCTCGGCCAGAATGCGGGCCGCCGGCTCATCGTCCACCACAAGAATGCGGCGGCGCTGCCCGGCAGTGCGGGGAGCCGGAGGGTTAGAAGCGGAAGTGAGGTCGAGTATCGTTTCGAAAGGCATCTTTAAAGGTAACTGCGTAAAGGGCAGCTTTTGAATGACATAAAGCAGGAAAAATGCCTTGGCTTGGAATCATCAATCCTCATTAACCGGCTCGTCCCTCCCTCAAAATCCCCGGGAATTCTCACCATCCTTCGCTCGCAAACTCGCTCAAAGCGGCTATGTTTCCGGTCCCACTAATGAACCAATTGTCTATTCAGGACCTGCACGTCTCGATCGCGGAGCAGGAAATCATTCGCGGGCTGTCGCTGGCCATTCCGAAGGGCGAGGTCCATGCGATCATGGGCCCGAACGGCTCCGGCAAAAGCACGCTCGCCAAAGTGCTGGCCGGCCATCCCGATTACAAAGTCGGTTCCGGCAAGATCGAGATGGATGGCGAAAACATCATGGAACTGGAGCCGGATGAGCGGGCGCGAAAGGGTTTGTTCCTCGCGTTCCAGTATCCGAGCGAGATTCCCGGAGTGACGATCGCGAATTTCCTCCGGGCCGCAGTCCAGGCCCGTTTGCCCGAGGGTGAGGAACTCGAGGCGACCGAGTATTACGCGAAGCTTTACGAGAAGATGGATCTGCTCGAGATGGACCGCTCGTTTACGTCGCGCTCGGTGAACGAAGGATTTTCCGGCGGCGAAAAGAAGCGGAACGAGATCCTTCAGCTCGCGATGCTCCAACCCAAGTACGCGGTCCTCGACGAAACCGATAGCGGTCTCGACATCGACGCTCTCAAGGTCGTGGCGAGCGGGGTGAATTCCATGCGCGGCCCGGGCATCGGCATCCTGGTGATCACTCATTACCAGCGCCTGCTCGAATACATTGTCCCCGATCACGTTCACGTCATGGTGCAAGGCCGGATCGTGCGGAGCGGCGGGAAAGAACTGGCCTTGGAATTGGAAGCGAAAGGGTACGAAAGCTACGAAACCGAGGCCGCCTCGGAAAAGGATATCGTCGAAGCGGCGATCGCATAACCGGAGATTGTCATGGCCAAAGAACCAACAGCTTTAGAGGTCGAGCGGAACCTGGGTAACTTCGCCTATCCCGAAACCCACACCCACGACGCCGGGATCGGCCTCACCGAAAAGACGATCCACTACATCTCCGATATCAAGGAGGATCCGGACTGGGTCCGCGAGTTCCGCCTCAACGCTTACAAGATTTTCATGAGCAAGCCCATGCCGACGCATTGGGCGAGCAAGGACCTCGAAGCCATCGTCTTCGAGAACATTCGCTATTACCTCAGCGGCGGGACCCAGCCGAAACGCAATTGGGAAGACGTCCCGGACGACGTGAAACGAACGTTCGAGCGGCTCGGTATTCCCGAGCAGGAGCGCAAATTCCTTGCCGGCGTGGAAGCGCAGTTCGACAGCGAAGCGGTTTACTCCAACATCAAGAAGGCGGTCGGCGAGCAGGGCGTGATCTTTGTCGGAAGCCGGGAAGGACTCAAAGATCATCCGGAAATTTTCCGGAAATGGTTCGGCAAGGTGATCCCGACCGGCGACAACAAATTCAGCGCGTTGAACTCAGCCGTGTTCAGCGGCGGTTCGTTCATCTACGTGCCGCCGGGCGTGAAGGTGAAGCATCCGCTCCAGGCTTATTTCCGGATCAACGCCGAGAACTTCGGGCAATTCGAGCGGACGCTCATCATCTGCGATGAAGGCTCGGAGCTGACTTACATGGAAGGCTGCACGGCGCCGAAGTTCAACACGGCAACATTGCACAGCGCGGTGGTCGAGCTGGTGGCGTTGAAGGGCGCGAAGCTCCAATACATTACCGTGCAGAACTGGTCCTCCAACGTCTTCAATCTCGTCACCAAACGCGGCCTGGCCCACGAGGACGCCGAAGTGAAATGGATCGACTGCAACATCGGGTCGCGCCTGACCATGAAATATCCCGGCGTTATCATGAAAGGACGGCGGGCCCGCGGCGAAGTGCTTTCGATTGCGCTGGCTGGCGACGGGCAGCACCAGGACACCGGCGCGAAGATGGTCCACGCGGCCGACGAGACGACGAGTAACATTATTTCGAAGAGCATCAGCATCGGCGAAGGCCGCGCGACTTATCGCGGGCTCGTTCAGATTCCGAAGCACCTCAAGAACTGCAAAAACAACACCGAGTGCGACGCGCTGCTGATCAACTCGACCAGCCGGACCGACACCTACCCGGCAATCACCGTTCGTGGCACCGGCAATTCCGTCCAGCACGAAGCCAGCGTGAGCCAGGTGAGCGCCGAGCAAATCTTTTACATGCAACAGCGCGGCCTGACGAAAGCGCAGGCGATGAGCCTGAGCGTGAATGGGTTCGTCAACGATCTCGTCCGCCAATTTCCGATGGAGTACAGCGTCGAGCTCAAGCGCCTGATCGAGCTTGAGATGGAAGGCTCGGTCGGCTAAGGTTCCGCCCCCAAGACACGGGCAACCAGCGGCGGTCTCGGGCCGCCGTTTGCGTTTTCAGGGTATGAGTAATCAGACAGCCGTCCTCGACGAAACCATGATCGAATCGCCGCAATCACCGCGTGCGATCCTCTCCGGTTCCGGGGAGACGCGTTCGGCCGATCTCCCGCCCTGGTTTCGCGACCAACAGCAGGCGGCCTGGGCGAAGTTCGAGGCATTGCCCTACCCGAACCGGAAAGACCAGCCATGGCGATTTTCGAACGTCAGTGCGCTCGACTTTTCGCGTTATAATTTTGGCGCGCCCCTCGCCCAAAACGAGCGGGACGAGGTCCTCGACCGCTCGTTAGGCCTGAGCAACGTCGCGGGCCGGCTCATCTTTGCCGACGACCAACTGCTCCGGCGCGATCCGCTGCCGCAAAAATTGCTCGCGGCCGGCGTGGTCTTGAAACCGCTCGAACGCGCGATGATCGAGCATGAAGATTTGTTTCGCCGCCATTTCATGGTCCAGCCGGCCGCGCTCGGCTCGGCCAAGTTTGCCGCCCTCCATGAAGCATTCGTTAAGTCCGGCACGTTCGTTTACGTTCCGAAAGGCGTGGAGGTCGAGCTGCCGATCGAGATTTTTCATTGGCTCCACGGCGAGAACGCATCCGTCTTTCCACACACGCTTTTGATCGCCGACGAGTTGGCGAAAGTGACCGTGATCGAGCATTTCCGGTCCGCTCATCCGGACCGCTCCGGGTTCGCCTGCGGCGTGAACGACCTCGTCGTTGGCCGCGGCGCAAAGCTGAACTACGTCTGCACCCAGAACTGGAACGAGAAATCGCTCGCCATCCAGATCAACTCCACGTCGGTAGAACGCGACGCTTCCGCGTTAAGCCTGAACGTCCATCTTGGCGGCGCGTATTCGCGTTTCGAAGGGTTGAGCCGGCTTATCGGTGAGGGTGCGCGCAGCGATATGCTGTCGGTATCCGTGGCCGACAACGCCCAGGAGTTCGACACCCGCACTCTGCAGGACCACATGAGTCCGCACACCACCAGCGATCTGCTTTACAAGAACGCCTTGAACGGTCGCGCCCGGACGACGTTCGGCGGTTTGATCCGCGTCGAGCCGCACGCCCATTTCACCGACGCCTACCAAAAGGTGCGCAATCTTCTCCTGAGCGATGACGCCGAGGCGAACTCGATGCCCGGCCTCGAAATCCTGGCCGATAACGTGAAATGCAGTCACGGCGCGACCTCCGGTCAGGTGAGTGAAGATGAAATGTTTTACCTGTTGTCCCGCGGCATCCCCGCCCCCGTCGCGAGACAACTTCTCGTCAGCGGCTTCCTCAACGAAGCCGTCGATCGGCTCGATCATCCCGCGATCACCGGCCTCGTCCACGAGCTGATCGAGCAGAAGTTCGCGCGTCAGTAAAGCTTCGCGATCGCGTTCGCTTCATCGCGAATGCGGGTCACGAGCTCCTTCGGCGCAAGAACGCGCGCGTGTTTGCCCCAGCTCAGGATCCAACGCTCGATCTCTTCAAGGCCGCCCAATTCCAACTCGAGGATAATCGAACCGCTGGCCGTGTCGCGGACGCGCTGGGATTCGTGCCATTTTCGCTCGGCCACCAGTCGCGCCGCGAACGGATCGAACTCAATCCGAATCCGCTGTTTCTTCCCGGACGAGTAAACGCCGAAGCTTCCGCTCAGGATTTGGGCGATCGAAAAATCGGCCGGACGCCGGAAGCCTTTCGCCGTCATTCTAACTTTCCGCATCCGCGGCAGGGCAAAGGTGCGGAGTTGTTTTCGCTCCAGGTCTTCCGCGAAAAGATACCACTGATTTTCCAGGCAGCCGAGATGGTAGGGACGAACGCGTCTCCATTCGTAGCCGGCGCTCTTCAGTTTTCGGTATTCGAACTCCAGCTCGACGCAGCGCAGGACCGCTTTGCTCACCATTTCGAACATCTCCAGGTCGGCGACGCTCGCGCCCGCGCTCCGGAACGAGATCGCGTCCTCGAGGTCGTGCCAGGAGAACGAAACGCGGTCTTTGAGGCCGTCGGTGAGTTTGCGAAACGCCGATTGGAGCGGCTGCTCGAACGGCGTGCCTTTGTATTGCCCCAGCGCTTTCTGCGCGACGAGCAACGCCGTGATTTCGCCTTCCGAAACTTCGACGTTCGGTAAACCCGTGACCGGCTCGGTGTAATAGAAGCCGAACTCCTGCGGATGATAATCGATCGGTAACCCAAGCCGGTAGCGCATGAAATCGATGTCGCGCTGGATCGTTTTGGCAGAGACCTCCAGCTCAGCTGCGATCTTCTGGCAGTTCGGGAAGTGGCGCGCCTTCAAGGCCGCGTGGAGCCGCATCATCCGCTCCAGCGGCGGCCGTGAAAATCCGCGCTCGGCTTTCTTCTGTAGCGGCGGCCCTGTGGGCCGCTCGATGGACGGGTTCGCTGCCATGTCGACCTCACGCGCCCCACAGGGGAGCGGCTACAGAAGAGCCGCCGAAAATATTTTGAAAATCTTTTAGCATCGGACAGTCGATGTCCTACCCCGTGTTTTATGATCGCGCCATGAAAAGATATAAAACTCGGTATCCGCGCCGCCATCTGCTCCCGATCCCGTACTCGGTCCGGCCCGATCGGATCGAGCGCGGTCTTCGCATCCTCCGGGCGCTGCGTCATTCCCTGGCGGCTGTTTCCCCCGTTCCGCGCCCGCAGCAAAAGGAGTTCGATTTCATCGTCGCGAAGCCCGCCTGATTTGCGGGTCGTCGGGGCGGCCAGAGAAAGTATTGCAACGGCTGGCGATGGTCGTTACTTTCGGTTCCCTCCTTCGGACCATGGACGTAAGCGGAACCATCGAAGCGATCCTCGCCCAAAAGGGCACAGAGACTTTTACCATCTCGCCGGACTCGACTGTCTACGACGCGGTCGCGCTGATGGCCGAGAAAAACATCGGGGCGCTTCTGGTCGTCGAGAGCGACAGACCGGTGGGCATGATGTCGGAGCGCGATTACACCCGCAAAGTCATGCTGCGCGGAAAAAGGTCGCGCGAAACTCTGGTGCGCGAAATCATGTCGAGCGAACTCACGGTCGTGAGCCCGCGCGAGCCGGTGGAGAATTGCCTGCGGATGATGACCGATAAGAGGATTCGGCATTTGCCGGTGCTCGACGGCGAAACGATCCGCGGCGTGATCTCGATCGGCGATTTGGTGAAGTGGGTGATCGCCACCCAGTCAGCCGCGATTCAGCACCTGGAGATGTATATCTCCGGCGGGTATACGGGCTGATTCTCACTCATTCGTAATCGTGCTCGTGCTCGTGCTCGATCAGCGAACGAATCGATTACGAGCACGAGCACGAAAAAGGCAGAGCCGGGTTACAGCTTCCAGACCGTTTTCCCGCCCACCATCGTTCGCACCGCGCGCCCCTTTAGTTTCCAGCCGTCGAACGGGGTGTTGCGCGACATCGATTGAAACGCGGCGGCATCGACGGCCCATTCCAGTTCCGGATCGATCAAGGTGATGTCCGCCGCGCGCCCGACCGAAAGCGTTCCCGCTTCGATCTGAAGCAATCGCGCCGGGTTGACGGTGAACATCTCGATCAGGCGCGGAAGCCCGATCGTTTTGTTCTTGTGCACGAGCAGATCGAGAAATAATCCCACCTCGGTCTCGAGACCGACGACGCCGAAGGGCGCGGCATCGAACTCCACTTCCTTCTCGAACCGGGCGTGCGGGGCGTGATCGCTGCACAAGATTTCGATCGTCCCGTCCGCGATCCCCTCGAGCAGGGCCGCGACGTCTTCCTTCGTCCGGACTGGCGGATTCATTTTGCAGTTCGTGTCGAAGTCCTGGATCGCGTCGTCTGTCAGGGCGAGGTGATGCGGGCAAACTTCGCCGCTGATTTTCACGCCGCGCGCCCGGGCTTCGCGCAAGATCCGGACGCTTCCGGCGGCGCTAATGTGCTGACAGTGGACAGGGTGATCGCAGAGTTCGGCGAGGAGCGCGTTTCGCATCACGATCGCTTCCTCGCCGGCGCTGGGCCAGCCGGGCAAACCCAGGAGCGTGCTCCAATAACCTTCGTGCACCAACCCGTTGCCGACCAGGTTGTAATCCTGGCAATGATCGAAAACTGGAACGCCGACCATGCGCGCGTATTCGATGGCGCGCCGCATCAGCTCGTTGTTCTGAACGCAGCGCCCGTCGTCCGTGATCGCGACGACGCCGGCCTGCTTGAGCGAACCGATCGGGGCCAGTTCTTCGCCCATCAGTCCTTTCGAGATCGCGCCGGAAGGCAACACATTGACACAAGCAACATCGGCCGCGCGATCGCGAATCCAGGCGATGGTGCCCGGGCTGTCCGCGGCCGGCGACGTGTTCGGCATGCAGACGATGGTGGTAAAGCCGCCGGCCGCCGCGGCTCGCGCCCCGGATTCGATCGTTTCTTTCCAGGCAAATCCCGGCTCGCGCAGATGGACATGCAAATCGATCAGGCCGGGCGCGACGATGAGATTGCTTGCGTCAATCTCATCGGGTTGAGAGTTGAGGGTTGAGAGCTGAGAGCCGTCGGTGATTTTTCCGTCGACAATAAACAAGTCGCCGATTTCATCCCGTTGGTTTGCCGGGTCGATGATCCGGCCATTGCGAATCACGGCGTTCATGGCGTTGCGATTCCTCCGCACAAATAAAGAACGGCCATCCGGATGGCGAGGCCGTTGGTGACCTGTTCCAGGATCACACTCTGCGCGCCATCAGCCAGCTCGCTGTCGATTTCAACGCCGCGATTGATCGGGCCGGGGTGCATGATCAGGCAATCGGGTTTCAGCCATTGGCCGCGTTCTTTCGTCAGGCCAAAGAGCCGGATGTATTCACCAATCCCCGGGAAATATTCCTTCCGCTGCCGCTCGTGCTGAATCCGAAGGAGATTGACGACGTCCGCGGTCTCGAGAAGGGCGGCATCGAGGTTGTGGCGCACGGTCACGCCGAGCTTTTCAAACTCGCGCGGCACCAGCGTGCTGGGGCCGACGAGCGTGACGCGGGCGCCGAGTTTCAGGAGCGCGAAAATGTTCGAGCGCGCGACCCGGCTGAAGAGAATGTCGCCGATGATCACGACGTGGAGCCCGGCGATCCCGCCTTTGCGCGAGCGAATGGTGTAGACGTCGAGCAGCGCCTGGGTGGGATGCTCATGCGCGCCATCGCCCGCGTTGATGATGCTGGACTTAAGGCGCTCGGCCAGGAACTGCGGTGCGCCGGACGAACTGTGCCGCAAAACGATGAGATCGGCATGATAGGCCTCGAGGATTTTGGCCGTGTCTTTCAAGGTCTCGCCTTTGCTGAGGCTGGAAGAAGAAGCCGAAATGTTAATGACATCCGCGCTCAGGCGAATGGCGGCGATCTCGAATGAGGTCCGGGTCCGCGTGCTCGGCTCGACAAAGAAATTGACCAGCGTCTTGCCGCGCAACGCCGGCACTTTCTTGATCTCGCGGGTGCCGACTTCCTTGAACGCATCGGCCGTATCGAGAATGAACGTGATCTCTTCCGGCGAAAGTTCGCGAATACCGAGAAGATCTTTCCGCTGCCAGCGGAGCTCGGCGCTCATGTCTTCTCCTCCTTGATCAACCAGGCCGCGTCCGGTTCGCCGTCGATCTCCTGGAGCCGGAGCTGCACTTGTTCGCCGGGTGCGGTCGGTAGATTTTTCCCGACGTAATCCGCTCGAATGGGCAGTTCGCGATGACCGCGGTCGATCAACGCGGCCAGCTGGATTCTCGCGGGGCGGCCGAAAGACCCAATCGCGTCCATCGCAGCGCGCGCGGTCCGGCCGGTGAACAGAACGTCGTCAATGATGATGACGGTTTTATTTTCGAGCGGCAGAGGAAGAGTCGACGCCTGGACACGGGGCAGCTCAGGGCGCGTCCCGACGTCGTCGCGGTGCATGGAAACATCGATGGCGCCCGTTCCGACGCGCGTTTTGCCTAACGAGTCGATCAGGTCCGCGAGCCGCCGGGCGATCTCAACTCCCCGTGACGGAATGCCGGCGAGAATGACCGCTGTCAGGTCGGGATTGCGCTCGATGATTTCGTGAGCGATCCGGCGCAACGCCCGGTCGATGGCGGCTGCGTCCAGCACCGGGATGGTGGCGGACGATGGAGAAGAAGGGTTTGGTTTCACAGGATTCCTTGGCGACCTCGCGGGATCGCATTAAAGGAACAGCGGCGAGAATTAAGCGGCGGTCGTTTCGGCCCGGGCCTCCTTCATCCGCTTGTTTCGCCAGCTGGACCGGTATTTCACGATCCAATCGCAGAGCGCCTTTTCGAAGCCGATATCAGCTCCGGCCTTTTCGCTCTCGATCCATTTGTGTTTCAAAATTTCTTCCCGCTCCGCGAGGAACTCCTTGTAGAGCACAGAGTTCTTAACGAACTGCGTCTGTTCGCGTTCGGCCGCCGTCATGTCGGCATTGTCTTTCATGTGCGAGCCAGATGGTCAACAAAAACCATATGTCTGTTCTTAGGCGTAGCAGCGGGTATGCCTATTCAAAATCGCCGGAGGTTTAGGGAAGCCGCTCGCGCAGATAAGCCGCGATCTTGATGAACTCGGAGGCCACGGCGGACTCGCCCGGTTCCGCCGTGATTGGCAGCCCGCGATCGCCCGATTCGCGGGTGGCGATATCGATGGGGATTTGGCCGAGCAACGGAACCCGGAGCCGCTTCGCTTCGCGTTCGCCGCCGCCGGACCCAAAAATGTCGTAACGCTTGCCATCGCTCGGGCACGCGAAGTAGCTCATGTTTTCAATCAGGCCGAGGACGGTCACGTTAACTTTCTCGAACATGGTCGCTGCCTTTCGCGCATCGATGAGGGCCACTTCCTGCGGGGTGGTGACGATGATCGCCCCGGAGAGCGCGACGGTCTGAACGATGGTCAGCTGAATGTCGCCGGTCCCGGGCGGAAGATCGAGAACGAGGTAATCAAGTTCTCCCCATTCCACCTGCCGGAGAAACTGCTGGGTGTAGCGCGTCACCATCGGGCCGCGGAGAATCGCGGGCGCCGTGTCGTCGAGGAGGAAGCCCATCGACATCAGTTTCAGGCCGTATTGCTCGATCGGGATGATCCGGTTGTCCTCCGTGGCCATGGGCCGGTCCCGGCTGCCGAACATGAGGGAAATGCTTGGACCGTAGATATCGCAATCGCAGAGACCGACCCGCGCTCCCGTCTTCTCGAAAGCAACCGCGAGGTTGGCGGCGACGGTGGATTTCCCGACCCCGCCTTTGCCGCTGGCGATAGCGATCACATGCTTGACGCCTTCGATCCGCGTCACGCCGGCGCCCGCAGCCGTCGCGCCGGCTGGCGGCGCCTGGATATCGATCAGGACTTTCACGGCCTCGACATCCGGTATTGCCCGGAGGACGGCTTCAGATTGCGTCTTGATTGCCTGGGGAATTGCCGGCTCGTTCGTGGCCAGAGCCATTTGGACGGTGACGGCGCCACCATCGATTCGGATCCCTTTGACTAAACCAAAGGAGACGATGTCGCGGCTGAAACCAGGATACTTCACCTGCTTCAGCGCTTCTGCGATCTGCTCCTCGGTCACGGGCATGGGCGTGTAAGGTAACGCCCGCCGCGAGCGAGTAAACCAGCGCTTATTAATTCGTGCCCCAGACTACGCGCGATCAATGGTGTCTTCTTTGCACGCCCAGAAGACACTCATGCACACGGAGCCCATGGCGATAACGAAAGTCGATAACGTGAGCATGCTGCGCTTTAAGCAACGGCCGTGCCGACCCCTTTTGCAGGGCAATTCCGCCACGACGCGCGCGTTTCGCGTTTATTTTCGCGACACTATTGTCGCGATCCAAAACTGAACCGGTTATTTCACGAGCAACGCCTGTGACGCGACGCACTGCCATTTGTCTTTGCGCAAAGCCCAGACATCGGTCCAGCGGAAGGTCCGCTTGAAGGCCTGGCCGGCTTTGTCTTTGCCTTCCTCGGTCGAAGTCCCGGTGGCCACCGCGAATTGCCCGCCGAATACGCGCACCTCGACTTTGCCATTCTTCGTCGAGCTATAGACATCCGTGTCTTTCTTGAGCTCCGAAAGCAGGTTCGATTTCGTCATGACCTTGCCTTTCGAGCTGACCCCGCGGAAGTCGTCGGCCAGGAAAGCCTGAGCCACTGATGGATCGTGGCTTTTCACTGATGCCTCCCATTTGTCTTCGATCTCGCGGATCGTCGCTTCCGGGGTCGATTTCTTAGCCGGCATCACAGCGGCGGTTGAAGGACTGGCGGCTGGCGAGTCAGTCGGGGTGCTTTTCGCGCTTGGCGAAGAGGATTTGGTTGGCGACGGCGAACTCTGCGGCTTCGGGGTCGGCGACGAGGTCTTCTCGGTTGTTACCGAGACGCTCGGATCGTCGGATTTACTTTTTTCAGATGGAGAGGGGAGCGGCGATGGGCTTTCTTCCTGCGCGAAAGCGAACGGCACGGCGGCAGCGAAAAGCGTGGTCAGCGCGAGGACAGTGATCTTCATTCGGTTCTCCTATAGGAATTTTGAGGGCAGCTCCCGAGCTGGGAACGCCTGATGGATTCGAGGCGCGAATGCTAGGGAGCGGCGCCACTTTGCGTCAAGTCTGAATTCGTCTGCAAACCGTTCTGGCTGTGATCGTGCTCTAGCACTTGACGGGCAGTGTAGCCTTGTCCCCGGAAAGTCGTAAGATGCGCGTAATTCGAAATATCCTAGGCAGCGTCGCCCTCGGCGCGCTCATCGTTTACACGATGAAGCTGCCCGATCATCCGAAGGCGCCGCCTGCTCCTTCTGCTCTGGCAGTGATCCCCGCCCCTGCGCCTCCCGAGCCGATGCTCGTCGCGGGCCCAGCGATCGGACTCGGACTCGACCTGCCCTCTATTCCCGCGAAGCGCACCTACGCTATCGACAACTGCTTTAGCGCGGAACCGCAACGCAATACTCCTGTGATTTGGGGACCGAACGCGGTCATTACGGCCGCGCTCAAGCAAGACTGGGAAGTCGTCCGGAAATTAATCGATGCGGGCGCACCGGTTGAATCGACAAATGAGAAAGGCCTGACAGCGCTCATGGTCGCCGCCCAACACGGACAGATCGAAATGATGCGGATGTTGCTCGAACGCCAGGCGCGCATCGACTTCATGGATTTCGAGGGGCGAACGGCCATCCACTACGCGATGGCCGCCGGCAAACGGCAGGCCGTTGAGCTGCTTCTCGTCCAGGCGCCGAATTTCGATTCCCGTTCCGCCGTTGCCCGCGACTTGTTGACGAAGGCGCTCGCCAGCGGCGACATGGCGATTTTCCAAATGGTCTTGGAACGCTTCCCGCCGACTTTGGAGTGGACGGTGGAGACCCGCCAAGCGCTCGAAATCGCGGTTAGCCGCGGATTGCGCGAACAGGTCCGGCTCTTGTTGAGCAAGCATCCGGCGCCGCCGACGCGCGCAGGCGGCGTGGTCCCGCTGATCGCCTACGCGATCGCGACGGATGACGTTCCGTTGTTCGAAACGCTCCTGGCCTGCGGCAGCGACCCAAATCTCGCCATTCCGAAAGCGGCCGAGAAAGAGTTCATCGCGCTGATCAAGTCGAGGTATCTGCGCCTTTACATCCAGGAAGAAACCGGCGTGAACCTTTTGATGCTCGCCGCCGGTCTGGGCAAGGCGAATTACGTGCGCGCACTTCTCGATGCCGGCGCCGATCGCAACCGCCACACCCCGCGGGAGAAAATGTTGCCTCTCTACTTCGCGGCCTGGACCGAAAACTGGCAGTGCGTCCAGATGCTTCTCGGCGGGGGACCGGGCCTGGACGAGCTCCGCGTGGAAATTTCTCTCGCGAAACAATACGCCGCTGTGATCAAGGACGGCGTCACGGTTTTCACAACGAAGGTCTCGACCGGCCGCGACGGCTTCAACACCAAACCTGGCTACTACGTCATCACCGACAAAGACCGCGACCATCGCTCCACGATCTACAAATGCGCGATGCCGTATTTCATGAGGCTGAGCTGCCGCGATTTCGGGTTGCACGAAGGCGTGGTCCAACCCTATCCGGCGTCGCACGGCTGCATTCGGCTCCCGGGAGACGCGGCGAAAAAACTCTTCGTCGATTTGCCCATCGGCACAGTCGTCAGCATCAACTGATCAAGGACCGGCGGTTTGAAACCGCCGTTTTTCTTTGTCGGCGATTGAAAATCGCCGTTCCTTGGGTCTTAATCTTATCGCGATGGATGAGACGCCGATCTCCGAATTAAGCGCGCTGCGCCACGAATATGACGCCCAGGGCCTTCGCCGCGCCGATCTGCATTCCGATCCGATCGAGCAGTTCCGCGCCTGGTTTGCCGCCGCTCTCGCCGCCGACATTCGCGACGTGAACGCGATGAGCCTGGCCACCGCCAGTCCCGACGCGAAGCCCGCCGTCCGCATTGTGTTGCTCAAGGGAATCGACCGGCGCGGATTCAGTTTTTTCACGAACTACGACAGCGAGAAGGGCCGCCACCTCGATGCAAATCCGTTCGCCGAACTGGCGTTCTATTGGCTGAAACTCGAGCGCCAAATCCGGATAAGGGGGCCGGTCGAACGAACCTCGCGGGAGGATTCAGCCGCCTACTTTCACTCCCGCCCGCCGGGCAGCCGGTTGGGCGCCTGGGTCTCGAAACAGAGCGAGGTCATCGATTCACGGAAGATCCTCGACGCGCGGCTTGAACAGATGACGGAGCGCTTCGAGGGCGGCGAGATCCCGCTCCCGCCGCATTGGGGCGGATACCGCGTCATGCCGGAACAAATGGAATTCTGGCAGGGCCGTCCCAACCGGCTCCACGATCGCTTCCGCTACTCGCGACAGGCTGACGGCGCCTGGCAGATCGATCGCCTCGCGCCGTGACCGCCGGCGATTCGTCGCGCTCGCGCGCCTGGAAAGAGAATCCGCACCCGCGTTACTGGTGGCACCGTCTTCCTGGGATGGATTACGTCCCGCCGATCTATTCGGACTTGAGCGAAAACGAATGGTCCGTGCTCCGCGAATGGTACGACGAAACCGATCGCAACGGCTCCATCGGGGAATGCGCCGTGCCGTTGATTTCGCTGTTGCACGGTCTCGTCCTGGGCAATGGCGTCACGCGCATCGTCCAGCTCGGCACCTGTGCCGGATATTCAGCTCTGCTTCTGGGTTGGATGTTGCGCCGAATGAAGGCGAGGCGCGGTTTGTTCAGTTTGGATGTCGATCCGGCCATGTGCGCTCTGGCCCGGCGCTGGATCGTCCGCGCGGAACTTCAGGACTTCGTTGAGATCGCCGAGGGAAGTTCGCTCGAAGCGGTTTCCATCGAGGCTGCGCGGCGATATCTCGGCGGCGATCCGGACCTGGTCGTTCTCGATAGCTCGCACGAATACGGATCCACCGTCGCCGAGCTCGATCTCTGGTATCCCATGCTCGCGCCCGGCGGTCTTCTCGTTTTGCACGACGTGAGCGAATTCGCAGCCGGCTTCGACGTCACAGGCGAAGGCGGCGTGCGACGCGCGTTTAGCGAGTGGCGGAAAAACCATCCGGAAGCCGAAACGTTTTCCCTCAATCGTGATTCGCGATCGATGGAAGCGGCCAGGCCGCTTTACAAGGACGCGTGCGGCCTCGGGTTGATCCATAAACCGCAAAATGTCTGATCCGCGGTTGAAGCTGGTCCGCGGCGACATCACCCGGCTCGCCGTCGACGCGATCGTCAACGCAGCTAACACAACCCTGCTCGGCGGTGGCGGAGTCGACGGCGCCATTCATCGCGCTGCCGGCCCGGGGCTTCTCGCGGAATGCAGGACGCTCGGCGGCTGCCGTCCCGGCGAAGCGAAAATCACACGCGGGTATAAGTTGCCGGCGGCTCACGTCATTCACACCGTCGGGCCGGTCTGGTCGGGCGGAACGCGCGGCGAACCGGAGACGCTTTCGAATTGTTACCGGAATTCGTTGCGCCTCGCCGTCGACAACGGTCTGCGCACTATCGCCTTTCCCGCCATTAGCTGCGGCGCATACCGCTATCCGATCGCCGACGCCGCCCAGGTTGCCGTCGAAACTACGCGCGAATTCCTGCGCGAGAACGACTCGATCGCCGAAGTCACGTTCGTTGTCTCCAGTGACGAGATCGAAGCCGAGTACCAGCGTCTTCTTCCTTCTTAGTTCAACGTTGGACGTTGGGCGTTGGGCGTTCGACGTTTGCCCCCTTTATGCGCCGCGAAGACCTGCCGATCTTTGAACTGGAAGAGCGCATCGTGGAAAACCTCCACGCCCATTCCCGCGTCATCATTCAGGCTCCGACCGGTTCCGGAAAATCCACCCAGGTTCCGCAAATCCTTCTCGACCATGGCGTGCTCGGCGACGGGCAGGTCGTGATTCTGCAACCGCGCCGCCTGGCCACGCGCCTTCTCGCCGCCCGCGTCGCGGCGGAACGCAACTCGCGTCCCGGCGAAGAAGTCGGCTACCAGATCCGGTTCGAGAACGTCACCTCCCCGCGCACGCGCATCCGTTTCGTCACCGAAGGAATTCTTCTCCGTCAATTGATCCAGGATCCCGAATTACGCGGGGTCTCCGCGATTCTCTTCGACGAATTCCACGAGCGCCATCTTTACGGCGACATCACCCTCGCGCGCGCGGTGTCACTTCAGAGCGCTTCGCGGCCGGATCTCAAGCTCGCGGTCATGTCCGCCACCCTCGACGCCGGCGCGCTCGAGAAATACCTGGCGCCGTGTTCGATTCTCACTTCCGCCGGGCGCGCGTTCCCGGTCGAGATCGAATACCTGCCGAAACCTGTCGGCGGCGACGATTACCCGATCTGGGAGCTCGCGGCGGACGAATTGGAACGGCTCGCATCGACGACGTCAGGCGATGTGCTGATCTTCATGCCGGGCAAATACGAGATCGGTCGCACGATCTCCGCCATCCGCGCGTCGCGGGTCAGCGATCGCTTCGTCGCTCTGCCGCTCCATGGCGAATTGCCGCCAGCCGAGCAGGACGCGGCCCTGGCGCAATACGAGAAACGACGGGCGATCGTTGCCACGAATGTCGCCGAGACCTCGCTCACCATCGATGGCGTCCAGGTCGTGATCGACAGCGGGCTCGCCCGGACCGCGCGGTTCGATCCGCGCCGCGGTATCAACACCCTGCTCGTCGAAAAAATCAGCCGCGCTTCCGCCGATCAGCGCGCGGGTCGCGCGGGCCGGACCGCGCCGGGCCGTTGCCTGCGTCTTTGGACGGAGCGCGAACACATCGATCGTGCCGCCCAGGAATTACCGGAAGTGAAACGCCTCGATCTCGCCGAAGTCGTGCTGACCCTCAAAGCCAGCGGCGTCGACGAAATCGCGCTGTTCCGCTGGCTCGAACCGCCCGAGCCCCAGGCACTGGCGCGGGCGGAACAATTACTCGTAGATCTCGGAGCACTTTCTGCGAACGGAATCACTCCGCTCGGCCGCCGCATGCTCGCCTTCCCGGTTCATCCGCGGTACGCGCGGATGCTGCTCGCAGCGCACGAATATCGATGCGTGCCGGCGATCGCATTGATCGCGGCGTTAACCCAGGGCCGCAATCTCCTCCGTCGCCTGGACGGCAAACAGGCCCGCGAAGATCGAGACGACGTTCTCGGGGGCGAATCCGAGTCCGATTTCTTCATCCTGATGCGCGCGTTTCGCTACGCGGAGAAGGCCGGGTTCGACGCGCGGCGTTGTGCTCGCCTTGGCATCAACAGCGGGGCAGCGCGCGAAGCCGCCCAGCTCAACGACCAGTTCCTCGCTATCGCTCGGGAGGAGCAGCTCGATCTGCGGGCCGGCGAGACAAAGCCCGGCTCGATCCAGCGTTGCGTCCTGGCCGGCTTTCCCGATCAAGTCGCGATGCGGCTGGATGCCGGAACGCTCCGCTGCGCGCTCGTCCACGGCCGGCGCGGCGTGCTGGCGCGAGAGAGCGCGGTCCACGATGCGGCGCTCCTCGTCGCCTCCGAGATTCGTGAGATCGAAACCAGCGGGAAAGAACGGCAGGTCCTCCTCGCGCTCGCCACCAGGATAGAAGAAGAATGGCTGCGCGAATTGTTCCCGGAATCGTTCCGTGAAGAACGGCGGGTCGAGTTCGATCCGATCCTGCGCCGTGTCGTCGGCAGGCGCACGACACAATTTCACGATCTCGTTCTGCGCAGCGAAGAATTCCCGGCGAAAGACGATCCTGGCGCCGCCCAGATCCTGGCGCGCGAAGTTCTTTCCGGCAATTGCCCGCTGAAACATTGGGACAACGCCGTCGAGCAATGGATCGCGCGCCTGAATTTCGTCGCAACGGAATTCCCGGAGCTGCAATTTTCGAGGATCGGCGACGCCGAAAAGCTCCTGCTCCTCGAGCAACTGTGCCAGAAGGCGACCAGCTACAAGGAGATCAAGGAACGGAACGTCATGCCGGTGGTGAAATCGTGGCTGAACCCCGGCCAGCAACAGGCGCTCGACGATCTCGCTCCCGAGCGGATCAAGCTGCCGACCGGGCGCGCGGCCAAAATCATCTACGCCGATAACGCGGCTCCGACGATTGCGGCGAGAATCCAGGATCTTTACGACACGCCGCGCGGTCTTACGGTCGGTCGCGGCCGGATTCCGCTCCGGATCGAGGTCCTCGCGCCGAACAACCGGCCGATCCAGATCACGAACGACCTGGAAACCTTCTGGCGTGAGGGTTATCCGAAAGTGAAAAAGGAGCTGCAGCGCAAGTATCCGAAGCACGTCTGGCGTTGATCTCACTCTCACTCTTTCTCTTGCTCTTGCTCTTGCTCTCCCCGTGCCATGCCGAAGCCAGAGTAAGAGCACGAGCAAGAGAAAGAGTGGGAGAATGCTGAAAAGAACGAACAAAAACAGAGGCGCAGCGGTCTGATCACTTACGAATTATCTATATGATCAATCCTAATGGTGACGAATATACGGAGGACGATCCGTTGGCTGCCTCGATGAGGTCGAGTGAGGAACGCGGTTCGGAAGAGGAAACCCCCAGTCGCTTGCGGCAGGCGTCGGGAAAAGTTTCGCACATGGCCGGCGATGCCTGGGAGCAAACCAAGGAACGCGCCAGCGCCGCGCGCGAACGCACGGAATTTTTCCTTCGCGAAAATCCGGTCCCCACGGTGCTCGGGGCGCTCGCCCTGGGCGTGGCGATTGGTCTCGCCATTCGTTATTCGTCCAGCTCGGCGGAAAAAGAAGTCGAAGCGAAATCGCCCCTCGCCAATGTCGATCTCAGCATCCTCTCGCTGCCGTTTCTCTGGCCGTTATTCAAGTCGCTTCGGAACAAATACGAAGACTCGGCCGATGCCGTCAAAGGCGGCGTCCAGAAGCTGAAGAAGGTGGATGTCGATCGCTACGTGAAACCGCTTCGCAAGAAGTGGAAATCCTGGGCGAATTGAGCGGTTCTTTCGGCTAACGATTTGTAGAGCGTTTCTGTGAAACGCCTCGGCGTCTGACAGAGACGCCCTACAAAAAGGAAACGCTGCTTTCCAATCGCATTTTCTAAAACGCCAGTGCTAATCTCGCGGCGTGTCGCTGAGAGCCGCGTCGATTTGTCTTCTCGCATTGTCGGTCGCTCCGGTTTTGCCAGCCCGGGAGCCGCGCCAGATCCAGGAAACCGGCGGAACTGTCGTCGGCTCGCTCGGCTGTAAATCGTCGAGCTGTCACGGCGGGGCTGGTCCAAAGCGCAGCCAGTATTTCACCTGGAGCCAGAAAGATTTTCACACCAAAGCGCACACTGTGCTGCTGAACGCGCGGTCGCAGCGGATCGCGGAAGGGCTTGGCGTTTCGCCGGCCGAAACGAGCGCGCGCTGCACGGTTTGCCACGCGCCCTTCCAATGGGTTGGGGCGAGCCGGCTCGGACCGGAGGCGCATCCGGACGAAGGCGTTTCCTGCGAGACATGCCATGGCGCGGCCAGCGGCTGGTTGCGCGGCCATACCCGCAAGGACTGGACCTACAACACTCGCGTCGGCGCGGGAATGCGTGATCTGCGCAGCCTCTACGTCCGCGCCACGGCGTGCGCGGCCTGCCATCAGGTTCTGGAGCCGGCGCTTCTGCAAGCCGGCCACCCCGATCTGTTCTTCGAGCTCGACAGCCAGTCGGTCGCCGAACCGAAGCATTGGAAGGACGACGATCCCTGGACCGGACTGCGGGAATGGCTCACCGGCCAGGCGGTCGCGCTCCGCGAGATGAGCTGGGCCCTGGCGAGCAATGCGCAAACCGATGAATGGTCGGTCGCGCGCTGGAACGGCTTGGCCTGGCTGTGCGCGTCCGCGACCAATGCCGCCGCGATCTCCTCGCCGATTCTTTCACCGCCAAACGCACCGGCGCGCTCCGATTTCACAAGCACGCAGACCCAGGCCGATGCGCTGGCCCGGCGCGCCGTAGTTTCGAACTGGAGCGAAAGCACCGCGCGCAATCTGCTAAACGTCCTCGCTTCGTCCGACAACGAGTTCTCCGCTAAAAGCGCCGCGGTTCCGATCCTCGGGCAGCGGGCGAAACGGCTCGTTCTCGCGCTCGACCGATTGGCAAACGCGCTCAATCAAAATCGCGGTTTCAAGCTCAAGGTCGACACGGAATTGAACCAGCTCTTCGAGGATGTCCGGACACTCGACTCGTTCGACGCCGCTGTGTTTGCCACGCACCTGACGGCTTTCCGCGCCGCACTCGACAAGGCGGGGTAACGCTTCCGACGCTCAACGTCGTCATCCCGAGGCTGGCGAAGCGCGCCGAGGGACCTCGCAGTCGGAGTTGCGATCACCCAAGCAACGCTTCCGCGATGGGCGAAGCACCAATTCACGAACGTGCGGTTGTTTTAACTTGGATGACTTAGAGCGCCCGGGAGGTCCCTCGCCGTCTGCGCGGCTCGGGATGACGGCTCAAAAATGGTTCATTGAACGCCCCCCAGTTCTCGCGGAAAATAGCCGTCCGCATGGCCGCCTCCGCCACAACCTCGCGCCCGAACTGGCAACGGAACCCCGTTTTCCAGTTCTTCGCCTCGATCAAGCTCGCCGTCGTCCTGCTCGCCGTCCTCATCGTTGGCGCAATCGCCGGAACGCTCTATGAATCGACCTTCGACGCGAAAGTGGCGCGCGCCTACGTTTATGGCGCGCCCTGGTTCAACGCCTGGCTCATCTTCCTCGCCGCGAACCTGACCGTCTCCGCCCTTTCGCGCTGGCCCTGGCGAAAGCATCACGTCGCTTTCCTCGTTACTCATCTCGGCATCATCACGCTCCTCGCCGGCTCGCTTATCGGACGCATCCGCGGGATCGAAGGAACGATCACCCTTTTCAAAGGGGAGCCGCCCTCGAATCGCCTTCTCGTGGACGAACATCAGCTCCGCGTCCGCGATTCCGATGGCGTCGTAAAAGGTTACCCGACCGAGTTTGTTCATCGGCCGCCCAGCCCGCAAAAACCGATGGACCTCGGTCTCCTCGCCGGAGGCGCGCGGCTCAGCATCGTCGATTACGCCCCGGCCATCGAAGGCAAATTGAATCCGAAACAGCTCCAGAGCGGCGGCGTTCCTGCCCTCCATTTCACGATCGCCACCGCCATGATGGGGCAGAAGCTGGAAAGCTGGCTGATGGCCGACGATCGCGACCACGGCTCCTTCAACATGGGACTGGCGACGATTGAATTGAAACGCGGCGCAGCGCCACCCGAAACCAAGACCGACGCCGCCAAACCTCCTGCTGCCACGAACGCCGAAGTCGACATCGAGGAAGCGATCTTCGCTTTCGCCAAGGCGCCTGAAGAACAGATCGCCAAAGTCATCAAGGGCGGGAACAGCGGCGCGAAGGTGCAGCTTTCCGAGCCCTCCCGCGACGGCGCTGGAAACAAAGGAAGCGTTCTCATTTCGCTGAACGGAAAAACGTGGACGTTCGACGTGGCCCAGAACCTCGGGAAGGACGCGACCATGGATGGCAGCCCGTTTACGGCGCGCGTCGAAAATTATTGGCCGGACTTTCGGATCGATAACGGCAAGCCGGGGTCGGTCAGCGACCAGCCCAATAATCCGGCGGTCGTCGTGGTCTTGCGCGGAAAAGCCGTTCCAGTTACGGCGGCGCCCGGCCCGCACGGCGATGTGAAACCGGGCGCGGCGCCGGACATGCCGGCTGACGGCTCCTCCGCTCCGAATCATCTCACCCTTTTCATCGCCGACGACGGCGCCGTTTCCTACACGCTCGAATCGCGCAAGATCGGACGATCCAGCGGAAAACTGGAATTGAACACGCCTCTCACCACTGGTTGGGCGGATTGGCAGTTGACCGTCGACCGCACGATGCGGCACGCCGAAGGCTGGATGGATTTCATTCCGAATCCGGCGCCGACGACCGGCACGGAATTACCGGACGGCGTCCGGGTTCGCATTTCGCAGGGCGGAAAAGATGTTGAGCAATGGGTCCCAGCCGGGTGGCAGATCAGCATGCCTGCGGGGACGGCCGATTTGCAGGTCGGCTACGGATGGAAACAAATTCCGTTGCCCATCGCGCTCGAGCTGCTGGAGTTCGAAGTGCAGCGCAACGAAGGGAGCGACAGCCCGGCGGGATTCAAAAGCACGGTGCGGGTGACAAATGCCGAGGGCGATTCCGCCACCGGCCAATGCTGGATGAATAATCCCTTCAGTTATCCCGGCGACTGGTGGCGCACCTTCAGCGGCAACACCTTCAAAATGTCGCAGGCCTCGTGGAACCCCGACAACCTCGGCCAAAGCACCATCCAGATCTTGCGCGATCCCGGCTGGCTCTTGAAATGGATCGGCTCGCTCCTGATCGTCTCCGGCATTTTCATGCTCTTTTACGTCAAAAAATTCCGGCGGCCGTCGAAGAAGGAATCGCTTCCGCCACGGCCGAGCGAAGTTTCGGAAAAAGAGCTGGTTTCGGCCTAACGAGCGATGGTCAAGCGCATCCTGTCGTTAGGCCTCGCGATTTTGCTTTCCGGCTGCATCTTCAGCCGGCACCACGACAACACCGATCCCGGAGGGCCGTGGGGCTATTACAGCGGCACCATCGACACCCGATGGGACCAGGATGGGCGGACCATGACGCTGCTCAACGAATTGCGCTATACCGATCCCAAAGGCGTGATCTGGATCGCGCCCGCCGGTTCCGTCATCGACGGGGCATCGATTCCGCGGGCGCTCTGGTCGTTCATGGGCGGGCCGTTCGAGGGAAAATACCGGAATGCCTCGGTGCTGCACGACGTCGCCTACGACCAGAAAAACAAACCGCCTCCGGAAGTCGACCGGATGTTTTACAACGCGATGCGCTGCAGCGGCGTCAGCGCGGTCGAAGCCAAGACGATGTATTACGCGCTCCTCCGCTTCGGCCGGCACTGGAAATTCTCGGTGAAAAAGGCGAAACCGGTGTTGCCCGATTCAGCGCAACCCCTGCTCAATCCCGAGGAACCCCGCAGCACGACGGTTGATCCCAACGAAGTCGGCGCGATTCAGCAATGGATCCGCGCGAACGATCCGAGCCTCGATCAAATCGAATCGCGCGTGGACGCGAAAGGACCGCGCTGAGCGCGCTTTGCAACAGTGTTGTCATCCCGAGGCTGGCGAAGCGCGCCGAGGGACCTCTCAATCGCTCAACCGCTTTCGCGAAATAAGACGCGTCCTCCGTCAGCCAGAGCGCGGTGCTTCGCGGTAGCGGAAATAGCGACCGGGAGGTCCCTCGCCGTCTTCGCGGCTCGGGATGACGACGCTTTCAGGCGCAGTCTTAGTCAGCGCACCTTCCCCGGCCCCCAGAGCGCTCTCCCCGGCTTCGCCCCGGTGTGCTCGCCGTCTTTCAGCACCCGCGTTCCGTTCACGAACACGTGTTTCATTCCGACCGCATACTGATGCGGTTTCTCGAATGTCGCCCGATCGCCGACCGTCGCCGGGTCGAACACCACGACGTCCGCGAACATTCCTTCCTGGACGAAGCCGCGATGATCCAACCCGAGATTCGTCGCCGGTAATCCGCTCAGTTTTCGAATGGCTTGCTCCAGCGTCAGGACCTTCTCGTCCCGCGTATATTTACCCAGCACCCGCGCAAAGCATCCGTACGCACGTGGATGACAATTCGATTTCAGGAAATTTCCTTCCGGCGCCTGGGACGCTTCGTCGGAACCGAATGAGACCCACGGTTTCGCGATCTCCTTCTTCACGTTTTCTTCCGACATCAGGAAGTAAATCGTATCGATCCGCGATTCGTCTTCGGCGATCAAATCCATTGCCGTCTCGAT
>JBEEHG010000003.1:0-79390 GCA_041167265.1 Verrucomicrobiota bacterium
ACGCGCCGGCCTGGCCTTGCATCTGCGGCGGCGGCCCCATGAATTTGAAAAACGCGTTCAAACCGAACACGACGAACATCAGACCGAGCAGGACCCGAACGATAACGATGACGTATTTCATAAACGTTCGTGCTTAACGTAATCCGGCCCGGAAAGGAAATGTTAACTGACGATGACGCGACCAAAAATGGCTCTGTCCAGAGTGGTTCTTCGCGGTTAGCGTTTCGCGCATGGCAGAGGAAACAGAAAAGGCCGGGGGGCCCACGGTGCATCCGCTCCCGCTCAAGGCCGTCCTGGTAGTCGACGATGACAAGCAGCTGGCTTCGGCCCTCCAATGGATCCTGGCGGATGAAAATTTTCTCGTCGACGTCGCGTTCGATGGAGAGGAAGCGCTGCTCAAGGTCAAGGTCCACCAATACGACGCGGTCATCTGCGACCTGATGATGCCGCGGCTGCGCGGCGATGAGTTTTATATCAAGGCGGAAGAGCTACGTCCCGAATTGGCCCGGCGTTTCGTTTTCATCACCGGGTTCGGGAGTGATTCGGCCATCAAGGATTTCTTCGAGCAGCGACCGCTGAAGCATCTCGCCAAACCGTTCGCAATCCAGGAACTCGTCGACTGCGTGAAGGCGCTGATCGCCGAAGAGTCCTGATCCGCGTCAAAGAGCGCGGGAAGCGGGCCCGGCCATCGTTACTTGAAGAAAAAGTGGGCGACGGCGGTTTCGAAGTTCCAGTAAATCATCGCGTAAGCAGCGAGATCGAAGGCGGTGTGCGCGATCATCAGCAGGAAAAGCCGGCCGGTGACCACGAACGTCGCGCCGAAAACCAGGCCGACGATGGCGGCGTTCTCGACGCCCACCATTCCCTGCAACTCGTAATGCTGCTGGCCAAACCACGCTGAAGTAAACAGGACCGTGATCGCCTTCGCCCACGGCGCGGACCCGAGCAATTTACCAAACCGCTCGAAAGCCCAGCCGCGGAAAATCATTTCTTCGCCAAAGCCGGCGCCGACAACAATCACATAAAGCATCCAGGGAATTTCGGCCGGGTTGTGCGCGAGAAAATGGAAGAGGCCATTGACTGGCGGTGCGCCCAGCAGTGGCATCACAATGGATTTCATCGCGAGCTTGAGGGCGACGCCGAAAACAATTCCGAGCGCGATCGTGCGCGCCCAATTTTCCGGGCGCACCAAACCGAGGTCGCGCCACGGCGTTCGCGACATCCAGGCCCAGACCAGGACAAGAATGCCGCTGAGCGGGACGAACACCATGTTGCCGCCAAGAATGATGAGCATGGCGACGACGCCAATGAACCCAAAGCCGCGCAGACGCGCGGCCAACGGCTCATCCAAGGACGAGCCCTCCCCCGTCACCGATGCGCGCTTAAAATTTGGGCGAACCGCCAGACGTCGTGGAAGCTGTTATAGAGCGGCGCCGGTGCGGCGCGGATGACGTTCGGCTCGCGGAAATCGGCTTTCACGCCGGCTGCTTCGAGTTCCCGGTGCAACCCCTTTGCATTTTGATGGGCGAGGATCGAGAGCTGAGCGCCCCGCGCCCCGGGGTCTCGGGGAGTCACAATCGTGAAGCCTCCCGACCCCGCGCCTTCCAGGAGAAATTCGAGATAGCCCGTCAGCTTCTTCGATTTTTCGCGGAGCGGTTCCATCCCGCCGGCTTCGTCGAAAATCGCCAGCGACGCGCGCAGCGGCGCCATGGAAAAAATCGGCGGGTTGCTGACCTGCCAGCCATCGGCGGAGGCGACGGGAACAAACTCCGGCTCGAGCTGCATGCGAAAACGCGTTTTGGGATCGTTGCCGAACCAGCCGGCGAGCCGTGGCAGAGCCGTATTCGTGGCGTGACGTTCGTGGACAAACGCGCCGCCCACAGCGCCCGGTCCGGCATTCAGGTATTTGTAGGAACACCACACCGCGAAATCGATGTCCCAGTCGTGGAGCGAAAGGGGAACGTTGCCGACGGCGTGGGCAAAATCGATCCCAACCGCGATTCCATGCTTTCGCGCCGCGGCCGCGATCGCCGCGATGTCGAAGAATTGGCCGGTAAAAAAATTCACGGCGCCGACCAGGACCAGCGCCAGCGAATCGGCGTTCTTCTCGATGGCCTCGACGATTTGTCCGGTCCGAAGCGTCAGCTCCCCCTCGCCCGGGCGAACCTGCACGAGCGCGTCTTTGGGGTTGAGCCCATGATGCGCGATCTGGGTTTTGACCGCGTAGGTGTCCGAAGGGAATGCCGGGTCTTCCATCAGGATCTTGAAGCGCGATTTCTCCGGCCGGTAAAACGTCGCCATCATCAGGTGGAGATTCACCGTCAGGCTGTTCATGCAGATGACTTCGCCCGCCTTCGCGCCCACCAGCCGCCCGATCGGTTCCCGCAGGTTTTCGTGGTACGAATACCAGGGCGTTTCCGCATCCATGTGGGCGTCGACGCCCAGCTCCGCCCAGTCGTCCAGTTCCTGTTCGACGATTCTTCGGGCCGATTTCGGCATCAGGCCTAACGAGTTGCCGGCAAAATAAATCAGGGGCTGGCCAGTCTTGCCGCGCGGGAGATGGAACCGGTCCCGGAACGAGCGCAACGGATCGTCCGCGTCGAGCTGCAGAGCGAAATCTTCGTTAGGGCTGAACGTCGTGGCCATGAGTCAGGGGCAAACGTCCAACGCCCAACGTCCAACGTCCAACGCCGAATTCAGAAAGAGGCAGGCAACTGCATGAACTCAATGGTGGTCCCATCCGGATCGCGGACGTAAATCACGCGCTTTCCGGCATTCGGACCGACGGTTAGCGTCTGCGGTTCACCAGCCGCCTTCCATCCCGATACCGCAATCGTTTCCAACACATCATCCAGATTCTCGACGGTCAGCGCGATGTGAACATGGCCGAAATCGCACGGCTGAAGGTTGTTCTGCTTTTTGCGA
Source organism: Verrucomicrobiota bacterium (assembly GCA_041167265.1). Taxonomy (GTDB): domain Bacteria; phylum Verrucomicrobiota; class Verrucomicrobiia; order Chthoniobacterales; family UBA10450; genus AV80. The sequence goes on from JBEEHG010000003.1 coordinate 2,926, forward strand.
TTCGCCGGCGCGCGGTACTCGAGCAACTCGATTTTGTGACCGGGCGCTTTCACGACCGCGATCAGGATCTCCGCGCCGGGAACACCGGTGATCTTCTCGGCCAGGTCGCCTTTTTGGTGGGCGCGATGGGAGAGCTCAAACCCGAGGACATCGCGCCAGAACACAAGCGAACGCTCAACGTCGGAGACGGTGATCCCGGTGTGGTCGGCGGCGAGAATGCGGAAAGACATGCGGCAGAAAACGTCGAACGCCCAACCCGCCTTCGCAAGCTACGGCGTGGCAGGCGCCGAACGTCCAATCTCGAATTCAGAGGCAGAAATTCGTTGTGATTTTTTGCGGGGTCTCGCGAATCACCTTGGTAACAAATTCATCTGATGCCTGAATGTTCCGAAGCCATGGCCTTGAGCGTTGACGAAGAGGAGATTTTTCTCCGGCTGGTCGAGCAACATCGCGGGATCATTCGCAAAGTCGCCGCCGGTTACAGCAGCAGCCTGGTCGACCAACACGATCTGAGTCAGGAGATCATGCTCCAGCTTTGGAAGGCGTATCCCCGCTATTCGCCGGAGCGGCCGTTCTCAACCTGGATGTACCGGATCGCGCTCAACGTCGGGATCTCCTTTCTCCGGCGAAACACCCGGCCGATCCGGCAAACCGTTCCGCTGGAAGAGATCGATCGCGAATTTTCGGATGAAACTGCAGGCCCCGCAGAAACGGAAGAGCGCGTCGAACTTCTCCAACACATCATCACGACGCTCGATCCGCTGAATCGCGCCCTCCTCCTTCTTTATCTCGACGATCACAGTTACCGCGGTATCGCCGCGATTCTCGGAATCACCGAGACCAACGTGGCGACAAAACTGAACCGCTTGAAAGAACGACTGCGCCAACACCTCACTCCAACCAGGAAATAAGAACCATGTCTGTTACCGAACTCGACGACCTCAAAACCGCCTGGCAAACCCTGAACCGGACCCTGGAGCGACAAAACATTCTCGCGCTCCATCAATTCAAGGAAACCAAACTGGGGCGGTTCCGTTCCGGCCTGCGGCCGCTTGTTTTGGGACAGCTCTCGCTCCTCGTCATCGGCGCCGCCATCACAGTGGCGTCCGCGCAATTCTGGGTGAAACATCTCGAAGCGCCCTTTCTCCTCGGGTGCGGAGTGTTCCTGCAGGGTTATGGAATCATGTTCATTGCCTTCGCGGCTCGCGACCTTCTCCTGATTCGTCGAATCGATTACTCGGCGCCGGTGATTGCGATTCAAAAGCAGCTGGCCGAGCTGCGCACCTGGCATATTCGAGCGGCCGCCTGGCACGGCCTGGCCGGGTCGGTCGCGTGGCTGCCGGTGATGATCGTGCTGTTGCACGTGATGGGCGCGAACGCGTTCACTGATAAACCGGCCAAGGTCGCCTGGTTGATTTCCACCGCGGCCGTGTGCCTGCTTGCGAACTACGGCTTGATGCGCCTCGCGCGTTCGCCGGGAAAATGGGGCCGCGCCCTGCGAAAGAGCTGGATTGGCTCCGGCGTGAATCGCGCCCAGGCGATGCTCGACGAGATCGAAGAATTCGAAAGCGACCGCGGCTAGGACGCCGGGCGGGCGGCGATCACTTTTAATTCGATCGCGATCGGTGTCGGCAACGCCATCACTTCGACCGTGGTCCGGGTTGGGTTCGGCTTCCCCTCACCTGCGAAATATTCGGCGTAGAGTTTGTTGTAGATCGGGAAGTCGTTCTTCATGTTCGTGAGGAAGACCGTGACGTCGACGATGTCGTTCCAATTCCCGCCGGCATCTTCCAGGACGAGACGCACGTTCTCGAAAACGGCGCGGCACTGCGTTTCGATGTCGTAGCTGGCGATCTTCCCCGCCGAATCCAAACTCACGCCCGGGATTTCCTTGCTCCCACGAACGCGCGGTCCGATTCCGGAAAGAAACAACAGATCGCCCACGCGCTTCGCGTGCGGAAACGCGCCGACCGGCTCCGGCGCCCGCGAACTTTCGAAGGACTGGCTCATTCGGATGACCTCGCACAAAGGTCAGAAAGGTTCACCAAGATTTTCCGGAGCCGAGCTCCCCGCTAGGGAGCGTGACTATGCTCGTGCTCGTGCTCGTGGGTGTGGGTAAGACCGTTCGCGTGCGTATGAGGCTGCCTCCCAAACCGGACCGCCGATCGAGCCCGGGCCTTCGCCGCCTCCGCGTCCCGATCGCGCGGCGGCGCGTTCGTGACGAGAGACTGGAGCAGATGCTCGGCGGCATGAGTGACGTCGTGCACGGCGCGATTGAAAGCTTCCTCGTTCGCTTTCGAGGGTTTCGTAAACCCACTAAGCTTGCGGACGAATTGAAGCGAGGAGGCGCGAATTTCGTCCTGAGTCGCCGGCGGCAGGAAGTTATGCAGGGTCTTAATGTTTCGGCACATGGTGGATTCAGTTGATTTGCAGTTCGGACAAAAAAGACGTTTTCCGCGCCGGGCGAAATCGATAAAGCGGAACCCGGTGACTCAGGCGTCCCATTCCGTAACGACCTCGCCGTCGACCTCGTACTCGACGGTTTTACAGTCTGGGGCGTGCAGTTTGATCGTCTGCTCCAAGGCCCCTTTGATCGCGTCCTGAAGCGAGATCGCGCTGTCGAGATACGACATCGCGTCGCCCGTGAAGCGAAGCGTTACGGTCTTTCCCTTCTTGCGGAGACCTCGGAAGGATCGGTAAAGCGGCTGCGTTTTATCAAAGAAAGGCGCGGTCACGCTCTTGTTCGCGGCCTGCGGTGAAAGGGTAAGGAGCGCGAGAACGATCGAATCAAGCGATTTGAAATCACCCGGCATCGTCGTTTCCACGATGAACTTCTTCTCGCCGTCGGCAAAGCGCTTGAAATCGGGCAGCATGATTCTGGTATCGGCGTACACCGTCGCGGCCGTGGCGAGGGCAAGAAGCCAGGTCAGGTGTCGGTAATTCATATTTTAGTTTCCGCTGTAAGCCTTCTTCAGTTTCGCCAAATCCATTTTCACCATCTGCATCATGGCCGCCATTACCCGATCCGATTGCTCCTGGCTGCCGTTGGAAATCAATTCGAAGAACTCCGCAGGAACGATCTGCCAGGACAACCCGAACTTGTCCTGGAGCCAGCCACACTGAACTTCCTTGCCGCCGGCTGAGAGCTTTTCCCAAAAGTAATCGACCTCTTCCTGGGACTCGCAGTTCACCATGAAGGAAACCGCCTCGGTGAACGGAAACTGCGGCCCGCCGTTCAGGGCGGTGAATTCCTCCCCGTCCAATGTGAACCCTACCGTCATGACCGAACCTTTCGGCCCCGGCCCGGTATCGCCATATCGCGTGACCGTTCCCATTTTCGAATTCCTGAAAATGGAAACGTAGAAGTTGGCCGCTTCTTCAGCCTGGCTATCGAACCAGAGAAACGGCGTGATCCTTTGCGTGATGTTACTCATAAATTTTTATCCGCCCGCGATTGCGCCCATGACGAAGAACGGCTCGCTCCCGTTCGTGATCGCATCGGGCAACGGTTTTTCCGGCGGTTCCAGCGACAAATCTTCGCCGCAAACAAAGAACCGCACCATCGGGCGCCGCTTCAGCGTTCCGTGATCGCGGATCGTTCCCTGAAGCATCGGGTATTTTTTCTCCAGCGCATCGAGGACGGAACCGATCGTGGCCGGGCCGTTCAGCTCAAGCTGAACTTCATCACTCACCCGGGCGAGGGTGCGGAGGTGATGAGGAAGGATGAGGCGAATCATTTTCGGAAATTCGAAACTCGAAGTTCGAAGCTCGAAACAATTTTCAAAATTAAAAAATCGAATGTTCTAAAGGAGCGGCGGTTGTTTCGAACATCTCAATTCTTTCGGCCATTCGAATTTGTTTCGAAATTCGTGCTTCGGAATTTCTTACTTGAGCGTCTGCACTTCGACTGAGAGCACTGCCGGCAGATCGCGGACGATCGCCTTCCAACTGTCTCCTGCGTCCGGCGAGCAATAGACCTGTCCGCCGGTTGTTCCAAAATAGATCCCGCATGAATCCAGCGAATCCACGGCCATCGCGTCGCGGAGCACGTTCACGTAACAATCCTTCTGGGGCAGGCCGTTCGTGAGTTCTTCCCATTCATTCCCACCCGTGCGGCTGCGATAGACGCGGAGCTTCCCCTCGAGCGGGAAATGCTCGGAATCGCTCTTGATCGGCACGACGTAGATCGTCTCGGGCTCGTGGGCGTGGATGTCGATCGGGAACCCGAAGTCGGTCGGCAGATTGCCGCTCACTTCGCGCCAGGAATCGCCGCCGTCATCGCTTCGCATGATGTCCCAGTGTTTCTGCATGAAAAGAACGTTCGGCCGCGAAGGATGCATCGCGATGTGATGCACGCAATGGCCCACCTCCGCGTTGGGATCGGGGATGTATTGCGAACGTAAACCACGGTTGATCGGCTTCCAGCTTTTCCCGCCGTCGTCCGTCCGGAAAGAGCCGGCTGCGGAGATCGCGACATAAATTCGCTGCGGATTCCGGGGATCGAGCAGGATCGAATGCAGACACATTCCGCCCGCGCCCGGCTGCCATTCGGGACCCGTCTTATGCCCCCGCAATGCGGCCAGCTCGCTCCAGCTTTGCCCGCCGTCTTTCGATTCGAAGAGGGCCGCGTCCTCCACTCCCGCGTAAACGTGGTTCGGATCGGTCAGCGACGGTTCGAGATGCCAGACCCGTTTGAATTCCCAAGGGTGCTGGGTGCCGTCGTACCACATATGAGTAGTGAGCGGCTTACCCGTCTCCGGCGAAACGTCGTAGGCGAACTTGTTGCTCTCGCCTTTGGGCATTCCGTCCGGCCCTGTCGTCGGCTCACCCGGCGCCAGTCCAGGCTGGAACCAGCTCTTCCCGCCGTCATCCGAGCGCTGGATGATCTGTCCAAACCAACTACTCGTCTGCGACGCGTAAATCCGGTTGGGATCGGCCGGCGATCCCTTGAGATGATACATCTCCCACCCCGCGAAGTGCGGCCCGCTCACTTCCCACTCCTCGCGTTTCCCATCGGACGTCAGGATGAACGCCCCCTTCCTCGTTCCGACCAAAACTCGTACTCCGCTCATGGTTTACTCCTTCGTTTCGTGTTCGCCCGCCGCGCCGTAGCGCAGCGAAGGCGGGTGCTCTGCTCGTGATCGAATGCAAGAGACCGTCAGTCTCAGACTTTGTAACCGCGGATCGCGCGGATGAAAACGGATTTGTTTCTCCATCATTTCAGCGTTCAGCGCTGGCGAAGCAACGCATCGTATTCCGAATGATGACCGATCCAGGTCCAAATCATTCGGTCGCCTTCCCGTTGTGCGATGGCTCGATAATGAATCCCGACTCGGGCGGAATAAAGTGTCGGATGCCCTTCCAATCGCTTGAATCGAACCGAGCGATGATTTGGATTGGATTGCCAAAGTCTATAACACTTGTCGGCCAATCGTTGCGCGCGGCTCGGCAACAAGGCATATCGCTGCCAGAACTCCGGCGTCGTTTTCGAGATCAACTTTTTGGCTTCGGCCAATCGCGCAGGCTTTCTTCGCGAACTGCGCTTCGCGCCTCTTCAATTAGAAAATCGAGCTTGCCGGCCGCTGCATCCTGGGCCATTTGCCGGTCCCAGTCGTCATCCACGTCGAGCAGCCAACTGAGCAGCTCCTCCCGCTCGTTCACGGAAAGCGCACCGGCTGCTTTCTTGATCTCCTCCACCGTGCTCATGACAGTGCCTCGCCAAAATCGACAAAACGGCCCGCTTCCACATCAGCCATGCCCCGCTTGAACGATTCCGGAATCGAGGAATCGTCGTTTTCGACCACGAACTTCGGGACTTGCGCCCGCTCTTGTGCCGGAAGCGCTTTGAACTGCTCAATCAACTCGGTCGCGCTCATTGCTCAAATTATAAGACCGTGATCCGTACCCGCAACATCAAGCGCGGGAATCCTCGAACGCAGCAGCGCGATCGCGAATTGCCTGTTCGACCACGTCTCTTGTCGGCCCCGCGACTTATGCTCTCGTCGGCTGAACTTTAACACCAAACGAGGACTATTTCGCGATGCAGACGTTCTTTGGCTCCGTAAAGAACCGGAGGGCTTCTTCACCGCCTTCGCGGCCGACGCCGCTTTGTTTCATGCCGCCGAACGGGACGCGGAGATCGCGGACGAGCCAGCAATTTATCCAGACCGTGCCGGTGTGAATTTTTTCGGCGACGCGATGGGCGCGGCTGAGGTTCTCGGTCCAGACGCTCGAGGCCAGGCCGTAATCGCAGTCGTTCGCGTAGCCGATGACTTCGTCTTCGCTGTCGAACGGCGTGACCGTCACCACCGGCCCGAAGATTTCCTCGCGATTTGTTCGGCACGCGACCGGGAGGCCGGTCAGGACGGTGGGCGGAAAGAAATAACCGTCGCGACAACGATCGTTTATCGAGTCGGGCGCCTGGCCGCCGAGCGCGATCTTGCCGCCTTCCTTTTGCGCGAGGTCGACGTAGAACTTCACCTTCTCGAGCTGCGTCTTGCTGACGATCGCGCCTTGCTCGGTCTTTTCCTCGAGCGGATCGCCTTGCTTTAGCTGTGCGGCTTTCTCGATGAAGCGATCGACGAAATCCTTGTAGGCAGATCGCTCGACGAAGACGCGAGAGCCGCAGAGGCAAATCTGACCCTGATTCGCGAACGAGGAGCGAACGCTGCCGGCCACAGCGGCGTCCAGATCGGCATCGGCAAAGATGATGTTTGGATTTTTCCCGCCGAGCTCCAGCGAGACTTTCTTGAACAAGGGCGCGGCAGCCTCCGCGACTTTGCGGCCGGTGACGGTCCCGCCGGTAAACGAAATCGTGCCGATTCCCGGATGCGCCGTGATCGCTGCGCCCACACTCGGACCGGTGCCATGAACGATGTTCAGGACGCCGTCCGGCAGCCCGGCCTCCGCGCAAATGTCGCAGAGCAGGAACGCGGTCATTGGCGTCAGCTCGCTCGGCTTGGCGATCGCGGTGTTCCCCACGGCAATGGCCGGCGCGATTTTCCAGCTCAACAAATAGAGCGGTAGATTCCATGGCGAAATCAGACCGGCGATGCCACGGGGCTGTCGCAAGGTGTAGTTGAACGCCACGCCGTCGGTGACGTGCGCCTCGTTTTCTGTGTGAAGAATCGCGGTCGCGAAAAATCGGAAATTGCTCGCCGCCCTTGGAATGTCGAGCGAGCGCGCCAGCGCCAGCGGCTTGCCGGTGTCTATCGATTCCGCGCGCGCCAGTTTTTCCAGGTCGCGCTCGATCAGGTCGGCGATGCGGAGAAGAAGGCGTGAGCGATCCGCTGCCGGCGTCTTCGACCACGCGGGGAATGCCTTCTCCGCCGCGGCCACGGCCAGCTCGACGTCCTGTGCTTCGCTATCGGGGACCAGGGAATATGGCCGGCCGGTAGCCGGCTCGATATTCTCCAGATATTTCCCGCCGATCGGCTCGACGAATTTGCCGTCGATGAAGTTGCGGATCTTAACGAGTTCGGTCGGCATTGGATTAGCGCCCCAGCTCATCAAGGATAGCACGGGCCGCCTTTTCGCTCGCGCCGGTTTCGCCGAGTTTCGCGATGATGGCGTCGAACTCGGCCACCATTTCCTGGCGGCGAGTAGAATCGTCCACCAGATGCAAAAGCGCGTCAGCGATCGCCCTGGGCCGCGCTTCGTGCTGGAGAAACTCCGGAACAATCTCGCGATCCGCGAGCACGTTCGGCATCCCAAGAAATCTTGTCCGCATCATGAGCCGCGCGGCGAAATAAGTCGGCCAGGAAACTTTGTAAACGAGGACAAACGGCATTCGGAAATAAGCCGACTCGAGGGTCGCGGTGCCCGACGCGACCATTCCCGCAAAAGCGCGTTGCATCGTCCCGGAGCTGTCGCCCGTGACGACCCGAACACGATCGGCGAAAGGAAATCGACGACGAATCCTTTGGATCTCGCCGGCCAGCGCGTCCGACGCGGCGGCGATTTCAAACCGAGTCCCAGGGCGACGGGCCAGGATTTTCCGGGCGGCTTCGAGCAGCACCGGCAAAATCTTTTTCACCTCCCGGGAGCGGCTTCCCGGAAAAAGACCGATCAAATTCGGATCGCGCGCTTCGCCTGTGCGGCGTTTTGCGAGATTTTCGATCATGGGATGCCCGACGAAAATCGTGGGCAGACCGGAAGCGTTGTAGAGAGCCGCCTCGAACGGAAAGATGCAGAGCATCAAGTCGAGGTAGCGCGCCATCTGCGCGATGCGGCCACGGTGCCACGCCCAGACCTGGGGGCTGATGTAGTAAATGATTTTACCCCGGAACATAGGCATCCTGCCTGTGCGCCCACCGGACATTTTGTCCGCTGTTCCGGATTCAGCGGAGTCCAACTCCGCTGGGCGCACAGACCGGAGGTCTGTGTTCCGACGGAGCGTTCGCGCGAGCCGCAGATTGAAGCCGGGATAATCGATCAGGACGACGGAATCGGGTTCGGCAGCTGCAATCTCATCGAGGGTCGCGTTGAATTGCGCGCGGAAATATCCGTAGCGTTTCACGACTTCCCACAGCCCCACGACAGCCGCGGCGTCGCTCCAATCCCTGATGGAGTCGCCGCCAACGGCTTTCATCCGCGGACCGCCCCGTCCGTGAAATTCGCAATCGGGCGCCAGCTCGCGAAGCGACCGCATCAAGGCGGCGCCATGTTCGTCGCCGCTCGCCTCGCCCGCGACGAAATAGAGTCGCCTAGCCACGCGCAACCGAACTGACTCGTTTCGTGATTTCGACTGCGAGCTCCAGGGCCGCGGCGGCCTGGAAGCCGGAAACTTTTGGGGCGCGGCCGGTGGCGGCGCAATCGAGGAACGCAGCCAGTTCGCGTTTCAACGGTTCTTCGCGCTCGATCTCTACTTCCTCGCGCTCGAGGCCTTTCGCGGTGCGCCGATACATTTCACCGGTCTGGTTCTGGTAATCGAGCGAGAGATAAACGTCCTCCTGGAAAACCCGAATCTTGCGCATCTGCTCGGGACTAATGCGGCTCGAAGTGATGTTCGCGACGCAGCCGTTCTCGAATCGGATCCGGGCGTTGGCGATATCTTCGCCGCGGCTCAAAACCGGTACGCCGACCGCATCAACGGTCTGCACCGGCGACCGCACGAGGTGCAGAATAATTTCCAAATCGTGGATCATCAGGTCCAGGACCACGCCAATATCGGTGCTGCGGTTCGGATAAGGCGAGAGCCGGTGAGCTTCGATGAAGCGCGGATTGGTCAGGCGTTTCTCGAGCGCGCTCAGGACCGGATTGAAACGCTCGACATGGCCGACCTGGAGAACGAGGCCGCGCGCCGCCGCCATTTCCGCCAGTTCGCTGGCGTGCGCGGTGTTATCCGCGATCGGCTTTTCGATAAGCAAATGTTTGTCGCGCCCGAGCAGCTCCCGCGCGATTTCAAAATGCGTGCTGGTGGGCGTCGCGATCGACGCCGCGTCCACCGCGCCGGCAAATTCTTCCAGGGAGGCCACCGCTTTGACCCCGAACTCGCGCGCGTATTGCCCGGCCACGTCGGGGTCCGTGTCGTAAATCGCGGTGAACTGCGCGCCCGCCAGCTCGGCGTAAAGCCGGGCGTGATTTTTCCCAATGTGGCCGACGCCGACCACGCCCACGCGCGGCACTTTCATGCCTGGTTTTCGAGAAACCATTGGTAAGTCCGGCCGATGCCTTCGCGTAATCCAATGCGGTGCTTCCAGCCGAGCGCATGGATTTTCGAAACGTCGAGCAGTTTGCGCGGGGTGCCGTCCGGCTTCGTCGCATCCCAGGCCAGCTCGCCCTCGAACCCGACGATCTCGCAGATTAGTTCGGCCAGCTCGCGGATCGAAATGTCTTCGCCGCAACCGACGTTGATGATTTCGGGGCTGTCGTGTTTCTCCAGCAGGAAAATGCAGGCCGCCGCCAGATCGTCGACGTGCAGAAATTCGCGACGCGGTTTTCCCGAACCCCAGACGACGAGTTCGCGCGCACCTTCTCGCTTCGCCATGTGCGCTTTTCGAAGAAGCGCCGGCAGAACGTGGGACGACACGAGATCGAAATTGTCGTTAGGCCCGTAAAGATTCGTCGGCATCGCGGAGATGAAATTCGCGCCGTATTCGCGGGCGTAGCTCTGGCAAAGTTTGAGCCCGGCGATCTTGGCGATGGCGTAGGGCTCGTTCGTCGGCTCGAGCGGACCGCTGAGAAGGGCGCTCTCCGGGATCGGCTGGGGCGCGTGCTTCGGGTAAATGCAGGAGCTCCCGAGAAACAATAATTTCCGAACGCCGTTCTCGTGGGCCGCGCGGAGCGCGTTGTTTTGCATCTCCAAATTCTCAAGGAGAAACTCGACCGGCTCATCGTTGTTCGCCTTGATTCCACCGACCCGCGCTGCCGCAAAAATAACGATTTCCGGTTTCTCCGCCGCGAAAAAACGATCGACCGCGCCCGGGTCCCGCAAGTCCAACTCGGCCCGGGCACGGAGGAGAAGACGGGCAAACCCATTCTGCTCGAGCTTCCGAACGAGTGCGCTGCCGACGAGTCCACGATGGCCCGCGACGAAGATTTTGTCCGATTTTTCCACGGGCTGCGAGAGAGTGTGTTTAGCATTTTCTTTTTCTTGGCAATGCGCAATCCTCAGTTCGTGCGAAAAAACGGGACGCGGCTCGGCGTCCAGAAGACCTACAAATTGTTGATCGGCGGAAAGTTCGTTCGGAGCGAGAGCGGGCGGGTTGCGGCGGCGCCGGGCAACAACGGAAAAGCGGTGGCCAATTACAGCCGGGCCTCGCGGAAGGATTTTCGGGACGCGGTGGCGGCAGCCCGGGCGGCGTTCGGCGGCTGGTCGAAGCAGAGCGCGTATCTGCGGAGCCAGATTTTGTATCGGGCGGCGGAAATGCTGGAGACGCGGGAGGCGGAATTGCGGAGCGAAGTGGGCCGCGGACCCGGCGGCACGCAGGCCGGCAGTGAAGTCTCGCGCGCGATCGACCGGCTGGTTTATTACGCCGGCTGGACGGACAAATTCAGTTCCGTGTTTGGCGCCGTCAATCCGGTCGCCAGCTCGCACTTTAACTTTACGACCCCGGAGCCGACCGGCGTGGTGGTCATGGTTTGTCCGGACGAATCCCCGCTGCTCGCGCTGGTTTCGCTGGTCGCGCCGGTAATTCTGGCTGGCAACACCGCGGTCGTTCTCGCTTCAGCGACCAGTCCGCTGCCTGCGCTCACCTTTTCGGAAATCATCGCGACCAGCGATCTGCCGGCGGGGGTCGTGAACATTCTGGCCGGCGATCGCGCGGAGCTCGCGCCGCATTTTGCGAGTCACATGGACGTGAACGCGCTCGTCGACGGCTCGGGCGATGAAGAGACTGGCCGGGCCTTGCAGCGCGGTGCCGCGCTGAACGTGAAACGCTATTTTCGCCGCGACGTGGCACCGGGGGGCTGGGCAAAATCCGACGCGGAGACGCCTTACTGGATTCTCGACACGGTGGAGATGAAGACCGCGTGGCATCCGATCGGATTGTAGCGGCAAGTGCGCGCGCTGGTTCTGGTTCTCGATAGCGTCGGCATCGGCGGCGCGCCGGATGCGGCCAGCTACGGCGACGAAGGGGCGAACACGCTCGGGCATATTTTGGAACAGCAGCCGGAGCTGCGGCTGCCGGCGCTCGAGTCGTTAGGCCTGGTCGCCATCGTTCCTGCCTATAGGTCGCATAGGTCCTATACGACGTATAAAGCTAGCTACGGAAGGATGGAGGAACGTTCCGCCGGGAAAGACACCACGACCGGCCATTGGGAAATCGCGGGCGTTATTCTCGAGGAGGCATTCGCCACCTTTGACCGATTTCCCGACGAGCTCGTCCACGCTATCGAACGCGACGCCGGCGTGCAGTTCATCGGCAATTACGCCCAAAGCGGCACGACGATTTTGACGGAGCTGGGCGCCGAACACGTTCGCAGCGGCAAGCCCATTCTCTACACCTCGGCCGATTCCGTTCTTCAGATCGCCGCGCACGAGGAGGTGATCAGGATCGATCGGCTCTACGAGATTTGCACGGTGGCGCGACAACACGCCGACCGGTTTCGCATCGGACGGGTCATCGCGCGGCCGTTCGCGGGCTCGGAAGGAAACTTTTCGCGGACCTCGCGCCGGCACGATTTCTCGATGGAACCTCCGCGGACGATCCTGAACGCAATCAGCGACAACGCCCACGCTGTCGTCGGCGTCGGCAAGATCAGCGACATTTTCGCCGGGCAAGGAGTGACCGAATCTTTTCCGACCGAGGACAACGCCGACGGGATGGAAAAGATCGGCGAGAACTGGGAACGTCTCGAGAACGGGCTCCTGTTCGCGAACCTGGTCGATTTCGACATGCTCTATGGCCATCGGCGGGACGTCGCGGGGTATGCGCGCGCTCTCGTGGATTTTGACGGGTGGCTCGGGGAATTCCTCGGCCGCATCGCGCCTGCCGATCTCGTCATCATCACGGCCGATCACGGCAACGACCCTGCTTTTCGTGGCACCGATCACACCCGCGAACAGGTGCCGCTTTTTGTCGTTTACCAGAATGAAACGCGCGCCCTGGGCCTACGGCAGACCTTCGCCGATGTCGCCGCGACTTTGGGGGAATTTTTCGCGCTGCCGGGCCGGTGGCCGGCGGGCATTTCGTTTCTCAGCCGAAGCGATTCCGAGCGGCCGGAAGGCGCTGGATTGAAGGCATCGAATTAGCTGTGAAACAAATCATGCACGTCCCCACGCTCATCGAGAAAAAACGCGAAGGCCAGGAACTCACGAAGGAGGAAATCGAATTCCTGATCGAAGGGTTTACCTCGGGCGCGATCGCGGATTATCAGATGAGCGCCTGGGCCATGGCGGTGTTCTTCAAAGGAATGACCGCGGTCGAGACGCAGCATCTGACCACGGCGATGATGGAGAGCGGAAGCGTCCTCGAGTATCCGAAGGGCTCGCCCTCGAAGGTCGACAAGCATTCAACCGGCGGCATCGGCGACAAAACTTCGCTCGTCCTGGCTCCCCTGCTCGCCTGCGACGACAACTGGGTGCCGATGATTTCCGGACGCGGCCTCGGCATTACCGGCGGCACCCTGGACAAATTGGAAAGCATTCCCGGCTTCAACATTCACATCGACGAACGGCGCGCCCTGGCCCAGCTGAAAAGCATCGGCCTTTTCATGATCGGGCAGACCGCGGATATCTGCCCGGCCGACAAGAAACTTTACGCGTTGCGGGACGTCACGGGCACGGTGCCATCGCAACCGCTCATCGTCGCCAGCATCATGAGCAAGAAGCTGGCGGAGAATCTCGATCGCCTGGTGCTCGACGTGAAATTCGGCAGCGGCGCGTTCATGAAGACGCGGAAAGAAGCGCAGCAGCTCGCGACCGCGATGACCAAGGTGGGCGAGCTGATGGAAGTGGAGGTGAGTCATTTGCTGAGCGCGATGGACGAACCTCTCGGTCGCACCGTGGGCAACGCGCTCGAAGTCGCGGAATGCGTCGACGTCTTGAAAGGCGGCGGCCCGAAAGATGTGGTGAAGCTCGTGCTCGACCTCGCTGAGAAAGTTTCAACCGCGAAGCGTTCTCAGCTTGCCGCCTGGCTCGAGGATGGAACGGCCTGGAAAAAATTTGTCGCGCTGGTCTACGCCCAGGATGGCGATGCGTCGACCCTCGAAAAACTTGCCGCGGTGCATCGCGCGCCCGTTATCAAACCATTCCTGGCCCGGACATCGGGCACGATCAAGAAAATGGACGCAGAGACAATCGGCCGGGTTTCGCTCCTTCTGGGCGGCGGCAGAAAAACCGCCGACGACACGATCGATTTTGCGGTCGGGCTTTCCGAAATCAAGAAGGTCGGCGAGCGAGTCGAGAAAGACGAACCGCTCCTGATGGTCCATGCGCGGAACGACCCGGCCCTGCAGTCGGTTCTGCCGCTGCTCGAGAACGCGGTTTCGACCTGACCGCCGCTGGGTTTACAGGATCGCGATCCCGATCGCGCTGTTGATCGCCGACGCCGCTACATTCAGGGCCGCATTGACCGCATCCTGCGCAGCCGCTTTCACCGTGACTGAGACCGCGGCGGCGGCTGTTTTTTCCGATTCCTTGATTTCGTCAAACGCGAAACGGACATCGTCGTCGTTGATCTTGCCTTCCAAACGATCGCTCGCAATGGCCGCGACACCTTCCGCAATCAGCCTCGCCCGCGCCTGCAGATAATTTTTCAAGTCCGCGCCATGCCCCTTGGCCGCGCCTGCAGCCGCGCCGAGCATGCTCTGGATGAGTTGGGAAACGTTGATGGCCATGACTTAGGGAGTGGAACTGGTTTTCTTTAGACCCGAGGTGAAAGCGGAGCTGCGCTTTTTCGCGATCTCAATCTGCTGAAGATCGGTCAGCGACCCGCGCAGTCCGGTGGTGACCGAGGTGCGCGGCGCGCCGCCATGTGCTTGCAATCGCTCGAAAGTTTTCTCCAGGTCGCCCAGGGCACGAATTTCGTCCTCGTTCTTAACAAAGAGTCCGGCGCGCGCTTTCAACGTTCGCACCGTGCCGATCGACTCGCTGTAAAACTTTTCCCGATCTTCCGCTGAAAGCTGTCCGGCGTCGGCCCGGACAACGGCGGTCTCGGTTTTTTGGGCGAGATCGGTCAGGAGGCGGTCGGTCGTTTCGTCGTACGGAGCGACGAAAACAGCGGAGCATCCGCCGATAAGAACTGCGCAATAAGCAACGAGAGCGAGAAAGATTGCGCGGTGGGGAAAAGCGGGGGACCGGTCCATCGACCATGGCAATTAGCGTTTTGGCGCGGAAACCGCCAGCAAAAAAACGCCCGCACTCCTTTCTCCTTGCTGAATGCGTCACCGCACTTTTCAATCGAGGGCAGATGCGGTCCCCCCTTGCTCTGGCCGGCGCGCTTTTCCTCGCGAGCAAAATCGCGGCGCAAACCCCAGCTCAAGCGCCGGTCGATCAGCTCATCCCGTGGTTGCTGCGGGAAGAGGGCGAGCTGCGGACCATTCCGTTCAGCCAGGTAATCTTCGACGCCACTGGCAAACGGGTGCTGGCGATCGATCCAAAGAGCGACGCGGACCAGCGGGTCGTCCGGCAAATAAGCGCAGTCCTCGACGACGTGATGGCGCAAATGAATGCACCCGACAGTCCCGTCCAAAAGGTGGGCCGGATCAACGAAGCCAGCAGTCATTTCGAAGATCTGCTTCGGGAAAAACTGAATCGCGTCCCTGGGTTCAGTTGCGATTTTCCCCGCACTTCCGAGGATCGCGTTCAACGCTCGGGGTATCCCGATCTGCGCCTAATGGAAACGGCAACGAAGCGCACCTTCTATCTCGACCCGAAACTTTATGCCGTCGGCAGCCGGGAGAGCAGCTTCCGAACATTCTATTTCGAGCCGAAGATCGCGACCAGCAAAGTGCACGACGACGCGGTCCACCTCCTCGTTGGCTTTGAGCACGAGATGAAGAGCGGCGGCCGGTGGAAGTTCACTCGTTGGGACCTGGTCGACCTCGCCCACTTCAAGGTCCGCCTCAAAGCTGAATTCCAAGCGAGCAATCGCGACATCTACCGACCGGAAGCGATTATTACGTCGAGCGGTAAATAACGCCCGGCGGCCGCAGCTTAGAGCGTCACTCCTAATCCAACAAATACCGTTCTCACCTTCGCGTTGGTGAGATCGACGCCGCCGTTTTCGTAGGTCGCCTTGAGACTCATCAGCGGGACGTTGGGATCGTTTTCAACATCGTCTTTAGTCGTGATTCGATACTCAAGGCTGGCTTTGAAAAGATGATTATGATCGGAATCGCCAATGATATTGACGAAGTGTTGATAGCTGAAAGTGGCGCTGAAACGGTCTGTGAAAAGCGGATCGAAGGTTAGTTCGCATTTAGGGCCCCATCGAAAAAAATCGGTTTCCGGGACCGACGCTGAGTTGTCACTATCCGTCACTGTCCCATACTCGCCATGCACATAGGCTCGCAATTGATAAGCAAGAAAAGTTTCGGACTCGCCGGATGGAGTCGATCGCTCAAGAAGCGAGTGGGTTGAACCTGTTCCTAGTCTCCTGCTCAAGAAAACGACGGGTTCGTACTCAAATTGGACGGCCGGCGTCTCAGTATTAAAGCTAAAGTCAGTTCCGTAGGCTGCAAAGAAGCGGAAGGTTTGGGCGCGGATGATTCCGCCGCTCATGAACTTCGCAAATGCGCCGACCCGGAAAATCAGGGAATTCACATTCTTCGTGGCGTCCGCTTCGTCCGTTTCGCGATCGAATGAAATACTCGGAATCGCGCCATAAGTTGTTAACCTCATAGGATCGCCCAAGCGCGGATACACGTTTGTAGTCCGCCCTAGAAAAGGAAACAACAGCGCCCCCTTCGCGATCCAGGTATCTGCGTCCCCTTTAAGATCTCTCTTAAAGGAAAAAGACGCGCCCTTAAGATCGGTAGCACTCTGAACTACTTCCTTACCCTCGATGGTCACGGTGGGATCTTCACTGCTCAGAACGTCGGAATACTCAGCGCGTATCTTCATTCCCAAAAATCCGGTCTGTTTCAGGAGGGCTTCGCGCACCTTGGCCATATCCCTTCCAGCCGACTTGAGGAACTCCTTCAGATCCGCTTTTTCGACCCGGCCATTTGTGACTGTGTAATTCTGGGTAAATGCATTCCACGTTAGCTGCCGATCCGGATCCTTTGCTTGTTCGAACTCTAAAACGGTCTTCGCCGCTTCGATGCTTATAGTCTCGGCTGCAACACACGCCGTCGCCGCGAGCGCGGAAATGTAAAACATGATTGTGACTGCAATAAACAGTGACGCGGCTCCAAGTGATTTACTCATTCCGGTTTGTCCTGAAGTTGTATGACTTCGGTTGCGAGTTGCGCGACCGACTCGCCCGGGTCGATCTCCCCGTCACGAAATCCTTTTCCGGGAGGAAAGAACTCGCTGTTGATGTCTGGCAGGATGACGTCGGTCAGGTCTCCGATCTTTGTCGACCTCGTTACTGGCTGCGGTTTTCCCGCCCTCACCAGGATGTCGATAATTGCGTTCACGACTTTTTCTCTTCGGGCTGTTTCGGGCATGCTTTTCCTTCGATAATGGTATTCTGGAGCTACTACGGAATCGCCCGGCTGAAGTTCTGCAGGATTCCGAACTCCAGTCTGCGGGGCGCAACTTTGCCTCGCATGGCCAGTACGAGTTGCCCGCCATCACCATGGGCGTAACGTTACCGGCCCAATGCCCACGAAGACCGCGGAAGCCTTTCAATTCGACACCGTCGACGACGTCGTGAGCGACATCGCGAAGGGGCGCATGGTCATCGTCACCGACGACGCGGACCGGGAAAACGAGGGCGACCTCGTCATGGCAGCGGAGAAAGCGACGGCGAAGACAATCAATTTTATGGCGACGCATGGGCGCGGCCTGATCTGCGTCCCGATCTCGAACGAGCGCGCGGAGCAACTCGGGCTCCAGCGAATGGTGGCGCAAAACCGGGAAATGTACCGGACGGATTTCACTGTCTCGGTGGACGCGGCCCGGGGTGTCACGACCGGGATCAGCGCACACGATCGCGCGGCGACCATCCAGACGATCGCCAATCCGGAGTCGACCCCGAACGATTTGGTGCAGCCGGGTCACGTGTTTCCGCTCCGGGCCAAGGATGGCGGCGTGCTGCGCCGCGCCGGTCACACGGAAGCGGCGGTCGATCTCGCGCGGATGGCGGGGCTGCAACCGGCCGGGGTGCTCTGCGAAATTCTGCACGACGACGGGACGATGGCGCGGCTTCCGGAGTTGATGGAGTTCCGGAAAAAACATGGGCTGCGCATTTGCACGATCCAGGCGCTGATCGGGCACCGCCGGTTGACGGAGAAATTGGTGGAAGCCGAGCAGGTCGTGAAATTGCCGACCGAGTACGGCGACTTCGAACTGCACCTCTACCGATCGAAGCTCGATGGCGCCCATCATCTCGCCCTCGTCAAAGGGAAGATCTCCAAGTCCCGCCCGACTCTGGTGCGCGTCCATAGCGAATGCCTGACCGGCGATGTCTTTGGCTCGCGGCGCTGCGACTGCGGCAATCAGCTTCATGCGGCGCTCCGGCAGATCGCGGACGAAGGAAACGGCGTGCTGATTTACATGCGCCAGGAAGGCCGCGGCATCGGGCTGGCGGCGAAAATTCACGCCTATAAGTTGCAGGAGGAAGGGCTCGACACCGTGGAAGCAAATGCCCGGCTCGGGTTCCCCAGCGATCTCCGCGATTACGGACTCGGCGCCCAGATTCTTTTCGATCTCGGCGTGCGAAAGTTCCGTTTCCTGACGAACAACCCGAAGAAGGTGGTGGGCCTGGAGGGCTACGGGATCCAGATGGTCGAGCAGGTGCCGATTCGGAGCGAACCGAACCCGCACAACGCGCGCTATCTCGAAACGAAGCGGACCAAAATGGGGCACGCGCTCTGAGATGTCGAAGCTCGCTCCGCCCCGTCCGCGTCCCTCGGGCCGCAAACAGCATTTTGCGATCGTCGCGAGTCTGTTCAATCGCCCCTACGTCGAGGGCCTGGTCGATCACGCCGTCGCGGAGCTGCGAACGCTCTCACCGGCGGCCGACATTTTTATCCATCAGGTGCCGGGCGCGTTCGAGATCCCGGTGGTGGTGCGCGAGATCGCGCTCCGAAAAAAAGCGAACGCCATCCTGGCGCTGGGCGTGATTTTGCAGGGAAAAACCAGCCACGCCCAGCATCTCGCGCGCTCCGTGACCGACGCGCTGCAAAAGGTCGCGATCGACTACGGGGTGCCGGTCATCAACGCAGTCCTGAGCCTGGAAACCGAAGGCCAGGCGCGGGAGCGTTGTCTGGGATCCAAAATTAATCGCGGGACGGAAGCCGCGCGGGCGGCCGTCACGGTCGGTGAAGTGTTGAGCGATTTGCGCTCGAAGTAGCCATGGGAAAACGGCGCGCAGCGCGGCAGGCGGCCGTGCAATTCCATTTCTGGCGGGACCTTCACGGCGGCGGCGCCCCGGAAAAGATGGACGAATTCTGGGAGTTCTGTCCGGCCCCCACCCGCGTCCGCCAATTCGCCCAACCGCTCATCGACGGAATGATTTCCCATTTGCCGGAGATCGACGACCGGATCCGGAAATACTGCGAGAACTACGATTTCCGCCGAATCTCCGCGGTCGATCGGAACGTCCTCCGTCTGGCCATCTACGAAATGCTTTACCGCGACGACATTCCTCCCGTCGTCTCAATCAATGAAGCCATCGAGCTGGCGAAAACTTTCGGCGGCCCGGATTCCGGTCGCTTCGTCAACGGCATCCTCGATCGGGTGAAGGACGATCTCACCCGGCCGTTACGCGAAGCCGCGCCGCAAAAACCGCCGGAGGATAAACAGGATTGATGCCGCATGTCGAAGACGCATTGTAGGGCAAGCGCTCCGCTTGCCACTTTACTAGGTGTTTGCCGAACCGAGATCGCCTTTGATCGAGAATTTCGTTTCCAAACGCGGCAACAAATTCGCCGCCCATGAGTCCTCTCCGCTAAGAAAGACAAAGCCGACTTCGCGTTTCTGCCTTTCCTGGCGACCTGAACCTGGCGCTCGCCCCAATTCCTGCCACATGGATCATGTCTCGCCCCAGGAGGCCGCTGCCATGCCGCGGCTGGAAGCGCAGAGTCGTTTACTTGCCGGCAGGGAGAAGGCCGTTCCCCAAAATTTGGATACTGGCGGCGTCACTGGTGTTCGTAAACTGGCCGAGACCCCGAAGGCCATTTCACGAATATTGAGACAGTGGCCCCGGGATCGACCTGCCCAAAGAAACTCCATCCGCCATCGCTTCGGAGAAAATAGGTTGCGGCGAACTGGGCGCTCAGATTCTGAATGCTCACCTCGTTGGGTATCAGGTTTCCGGTGTAAAAAAATCCTCCCGATTCGCCGGGTCTAACAATCGATGGCTCGTCTTGTGTCGGTTGGCTCATGATCTGATATGTTTGTTGGTTCTCCCCTGGAATCAGGGGTGGACGTCCAGGCCATCTTTCTGTTCGACGTCGTTTATTGGCCGCAGAGTAGCGGGAAGACGCAGCGAGTGTCACGGAGAAAAATGGAGAGCTGCTCGCCGAGAGGAACTGCGCTAAGAAAGACAAAGACTTCGCGTTTCCAACGCTTAGTACTCATAGCGCGCGATAATTCCTACTCCGGGTGAATCCGACACCCCACTCAACAAAGCCGAAGTTTCCCGGATTAGTTGCTACTGCTGGTAACGTCCACGTCATACACTTCCATGAGCACCACTTCGCCAACGGCGCCGTTGCTTAAGCCGCGAATGGTATAGGCGCCGGGCAATAGAGTTATCAGCATGGCCGCTTCTTTGTCGTTTGTCGGGGCCAGGGTGGGATATTTGGTCTGCAAAGGAAGCGCCCGAAGATCGCTCTTCCAGTCATCGTTGCTGGCCACCAGCGTGTTCCCGCGATAGAGCTCACAACGCGGATCGCTCGCCGGCTGTTGCACGCCCGCCGCGGTCAGGCTTGGGCCGAGGACGCGAAGAACCAGGTTGCGGGGTTGGCCGCCCGTAATAATGAAACCACTGATCGGAGCCTTTTCGCCAGCGCCGACGGCTGCGCGGTTTGAGACATTGGCGACCGCATCGCCCTGCGTGGGATTAATCCGGCCTTTCACTTCGTAGAATTGCGGCTCATACCGGCGCCCATTCCAGGATGGCAAATCCTTCGCGATGTCTGACGGCCGGGCGGCCACTCTTGGATCGTCGTCCGCCCCGAAGAACGCATCTATGCGATGCGCATACTCGACCACGGCGAAATGCCAGTTCCACTGGGGATGAGCCGGCAGGAAATAGTTGCGATTATATTCAGTCGCCCCTGCGGCCACTGTTCCAGCGACGCCCATGGGGTATCCGTTCGCGCGGCCGCTATCGATTTGTTGCGCGACCTCAGCATTGACTTCGACAACAAAACCTTCTTCGACCCCACGGTCCCGTCCATAGGCCGTGTTCGGCTCGTCGCCGGGTGCAAGCCAGTAATAGAATTTCTGATCGGATTGTGCCGGCAACAGTTGCGCCGCTGTCGTCAACATGATCGCTGCTGCAAGCCGACAAATGAGAACAAAGGAATGACTAGTATTCATACAACTCGATAATTCCTACTCCGGTTGTGTTCGACGCTCCGCTGAGGACGGTGGTGTATGCGCCTGGGCGAAGTGTTGGCCATAAGATGCTCTCCAGATCGTCCGAACTACGAAGCGATTGCCTAATCTGGACAATCACCGGCTCCGGGCCACTGTCCCGCATAATCAATGCGAAGATTGAGGGGCAGAGCAGAAGGTAGAAACAACCGTAAGAATCCTGGAGGTCATAACGCCGTTTTAGTTTGCGGCTAAAAAAAGTGCAAGGCCATTTGCTCTATCCGGGACAGGCAAGGTGGCAAAGTTGGAGGCGGATAGACAGGGTTAAATGATAGAAGGGATTGAAGAAAAGAAGGTGAATAGCATCGACGTTTCCTCTTCCCCCATCCTGTTAATCCTGTGAATCCTGTCTGACTTTTCCGACCGATGAATTTTCTCAAATCGCTCGTCCAGAAATTCACGGGCCGGCCGGTCGATTGGGACGAACTGGAGGAGATGCTGATCCGCGCCGATCTCGGGGTGCCGATGACGTTGCGGATCATGGAAGCACTCCGCGCCCGCGCTGAACGCTCTACGATCACATCGAACGACATCAGTGAAGTGGCCCGCGAGGAAATCGCCCGCATCCTGCCGATGGCTCCGCTCCCGATCACCCCGCATCCGGCGCGGCCGAAAGCACTCCTGATCGTCGGAGTGAACGGGACTGGCAAAACAACCTCGACCGCGAAGCTGGCGCATTATTTCAAACGCAATCGCCACAGCGTCATGCTGGCCGCGGCGGACACGTTTCGGGCGGCGGCCATCGAACAACTTGGGGTTTGGGCGGAACGGATCGGGGTCGAGATGATTCGCGGACAATACAACGCCGATCCGGCCGCCCTTTGTTACGAAGCCTACGAAGCGGCTGACCGGAAGAACATCGAGTTCCTCATTTGCGACACTGCCGGGCGGCTGCACACGAAAAGCAACCTGATGGCCGAGCTCGCGAAAGTGAAACGCAGTCTGGCGAAACAGAACGAGAAGGCGTTGGACGAAACGTTGCTCGTCGTGGACGCGACCACCGGGAGCAACGCGCTCTCCCAGGCGCGCGAATTTCACCAGGCGATCGGGCTCACCGGATTGATCGTCACCAAGCTCGACGGCAGTGGCAAAGGCGGCATCGTGATCGCGATCCAAGACGAGCTGGGGCTGCCAACGCGGTTCGTCGGAACCGGGGAGAAACTGGAAGATCTGGCGCCGTTCGACGGCCGGGATTTCATTGCGAAGATGGTGTAAATCGCAAATCCCAAGCTCCAAATCCCAAACAAATCCCAAGCTCCAATAATCAAAACCCAGAGGAACCGTCACCGTGATTGGAGATTTAGATTTGGAAATTTCTTGGGATTTGGAGCCTGGGATTTTGGAATTTCCGGCCGTCAAGAAATGAACACCGTTTCCAAACTACCGGCTGATCCGCAGCAGGACATCGGGGCCCGCGGTCTCGCCGGCTTCATCGGAAAATTCACGGTGCTCAAGCGAGCGCAGCGCGAGCTCTGGCTCACGTTCCTGATCAAGTTCCTGATCTACACGGCCTACTCGGTCACGAACAAGACGATGGTCTTGTGGCTTTCGAAGGACCTCGGCTACAGCGATCAGGCTGCGGGTGCATTAGTCGGCTGGGTCTGGGCGCCGGCGATGACCGTGTTCACGCTGCTCGCCGGCTCGCTGACGGACGCGATCGGACTGCGGCGCACTTTTTTCCTGGGCGTGGCGATCTGCACGGTGGCGCGGACGGTCATGGTGACCACGACGAATGCTCCCCTCGCCCTGGTCTGCGGCGTCCTGCCGCTCGCTGTCGGCGAAGCGCTGGGAACTCCGGTCCTGCTCGCCGCGACGCGTTGCTATTCCACCGTCCAACAACGGTCGATGGCGTTTTCGATCATCTACATGGTGATGAATGTCGGTTACCTCGCGGCCGGCTATCTCTTCGATTTTGTCCGGGGCATGGATGCGCGCTTCACTTTGTTCGGGTTTCAACCGACCACCCACCAGCAACTCTTCATGGTCAGTCTCGCCTTCGAGATCATCATCTTCCCGGCGATCTATTTCCTTCGTCACGATGAAGAGCGCGCCGGGCCGCGACCTGCGTCCGCTTCGCTCTTCGGCGGAATCACGAGAACCGTGAGCCAAAGCGCGACCGAAACGATTCAGCTTTTCAAAAGGTTGATCGGTCAATCGGCCTTCGCGCGCATCCTCGCGTTCTTTCTCCTCATCGGATTTCTGAAAGCGATCTTTCTCCAGGTCGACTACGTGTTTCCGAAGTTCGGCGATCGCGAGCTGGGGCTCCATGCGCCGGTCGGAAAGCTGGCGAACATCAATGGCTGGATGATCATCTTGCTCGTCCCCGTAGTTGGCGCGCTCACCCAGCGCATCGCTTCGTATCGAATGGTGATCATCGGCGGTGCCATCTGCGCGGCTGGCGTCTTCATCATGGCGCTGCCGACGGACTGGTTCCAAACCGCGGCAGACGGCGGTTTCGGCCATTGGCTGGGCCACGGTTATCTCGGGCTAAAGGGAAGCATTCATCCCTACTATGTGATGGCTGCGCTCTACCTGATCGTGTTCTCCGTCGGCGAAGCGTTCTATTCGCCGCGGGTTTACGAATATGCGGCCGCCATTGCACCGAAAGGCCAGGAAGCCTCCTACGGCGCGCTCGCGTATCTTCCATTTCTCGTGGGCAAGCTCCTGGTCGGCACGAGCGGCTGGATCCTGGCGGCGTTTTGTCCCGAACAAGGCCCGCGCCGTTCCGGAATGATGTGGCTGATCTTCGCGCTCGCCGCGTCCGTCGCGCCGATTGGGTTGATCACTTTTCGCCGCTACCTTCGGGTTCCCGAAGCCGGCCGCGAAGCGGTTACCTGACAACAAATCTGCGCGCGAACACTGGCGCATATCCGTTGTCTAATGAATGGTCAGCATTCACATGGCTAGAATCGAACATCCGTCCTCGCGTTCCTCCCACCTCACGCTGATCATCGGTCTTGTGGGCGCGGTCCTCCTTGCCGCCGGGACGGTCTGGTGGAGCCATACCCGGGACGGGAAGGTCGTGGAAAAAACGCATCCGGATGAATTCCCCGTCCCCTCCGACAAGGAACTGCGCTACCAGCTCAGCCCCGAGCAATATCAAGTCACTCGAAAGGACGGCACCGAGACCGCATTTCGCAACGCCTATTGGGACAACCGTAAGGCGGGCATCTACGTCGACATCATCACCAACGAGCCGCTCTTTTCCTCGATCGACAAATACGACAGCGGCACCGGCTGGCCGAGCTTCACCAAGCCGATCGCGCCCGAACACGTCGTGGAAAAAGTCGACAACCGATACAACATGGTCCGCACCGAAGTGCGCGCGAAGAAAAGCGATTCGCATCTCGGCCACATCTTCGACGATGGCCCGCCCCCGACGAAGTTGCGCTACTCCGTGAACTCCGCCGCGATGCGGTTTGTCCCCGCCGAGAAATTGAAGGAGGAAGGGTTCCTCGAATTTCTTCCCCTGTTCGCGCAGCCGGGTCCGGCGTCGGCGGAAGCGGCCAAGTGATCGCGAGCTAGCTGGCCGCCAGCTTTTCGAATCGCGAATCGCCGCGGAGCGGGTCCCACTCTGGCTCGATGCGCAGAGCGCCGCGAGTGGGGCCGTTCGGGAATGCGACCAGCTCGCTGAGCAAATCGATCGCGCGCTCGGATTCGCCGGCGTGCGCGTAAATGACCGCCAGCTTCGTAGCGATGAGCGGACCATCATACGCGTCTCTTGCGATCGGCAACATGTCGACAGCGCGCCGCCCGGCCGCAATCGCCTCGCTATGTCGACCGCGCATGGCATGGACGAGCCCGACCATCGCAACGAGCCCAGCGTCATCCGGCGCTTTTCCGAGGTCGTCCTCGACAATCCGGTGCGCGGAAGCGAACGCTTTCGCCGCAGCCTCCATGTCCCCGCGGCCCGTTGCGATCAGGCCTTCGTACCAAGCCTTGGGAAACGTATATCCGTCGAGAATCGCGGCCGGGCCACCGAGCCCGACGTCGTTGAATCGTTCGTAGCGCGAGGCCTGCAGGCGGCGTTCGGCCGCATCGTAGTCACGTTCCATCAGCGCTACTCGCACCGCGATGTTGGTCACGCCGCCGCCGGGATCGAACTCCGGCGGAATCTCGCTCAATGCCGCGCGCAGCGGCGCGAGATTCCCGTGGCTCCGGATGGCGATCGCAGCCTGGGCGAGCGCGAAGAAGTGAGCGTCGGGATTGACCGCGGTGCCGTCGGCAAACCCGCGCGCTGCTTCCTCGTCGCGCCCCAGGCACGCATACGTTTCCGCGACATTCCAAAGGACGGACGCGTTGCGCGGATCGAGTTCCTTGGCCTTTTCGAAATTCGCCAGCGCATCTTCCCAGCGACCCTGCCGGCGGTCGATCGCGCCGCCGGCGTCCCACGCTTCGGCGTCGTTAGGCGCGGCGGCCTGCGCGATGGCGAGCTCGGTCCGGGCCAATTCGTAATCGCGATAGCCGTAGTAATAATAGTAAGCCAGGGCGAGCCGGACATCGCTCGAGTCGGGTTGCAGGCGCAGCGCCGTGTCCGCCTCGATCTTCGCCTGGGTGAGCCGGCTCCGGGTTCGATCGTACCCGAACCAGTAAAGCTCGGCGTGGAAGCGCGAAGCAAGACAGTGCGCGAGCGCGAAGTTCGGGTCGCGGCCGATCGCGTCCTCGAGGAGGCGAAGCGCGCGCTCGCCGTTCTCGCGGGGATCGCCGGAGCCGCTCCAGCGAAACAGGTCGCGCGCCCGGAGGAACAAATCGTAGGCGTCGAGATCGCTCGTCGGATGGACTTGGAGACCGGCCTTCTCGCGCGGCGAAAGATTGGCGCGAAGCGCAAACGCGATCCGCCGCGCCAGTTCCGTCTGAAGCGCGAACAGGTCGGTGATTTCGCGATCGAAGCTGTCGTTCCAGACATGCAGGTCGGTCCGCGCATCGATGAACTGCGCGTTGATCCGCACCCGGTTGGCGTCGCGCCGCACGGTTCCTTCCAGGATGTAAGCCACCCCGAGGGCCTCACCGATTTCACGAATGTTGCGCGTGCCGCCCCGATACTGGCGCACGGAAGTGCGGCTGATCACTTTCAGGTCGGCGACCTTCGCCAGGTTGGAAAGGATATCGTCCTGGATGCCGTCCGCGAAGTAGGTGTTCTGCTGATCGTCGCTCAGATTTTCGAACGGCAGCACGGCGATGCTCTTTTCCGGCGGCGGCGGTTTGGCTACGGGAAGAACCGCTTTGGCCTCCTCGACATCATCCGTCCGAACGACGCCTTTCGAAGTCAGGTCGAACGCCCAGGAGAGCAAAAGCGCCACCGGAAATCCCAGCGCCAGCAGCACAATAACGAGCCGGATCACCCACGCCGGAATATCGAGGAACGGAAAAACCTGGGTCGCGATCTGGATGAGCAACCACGCCAGGACCGCATAGGCGACGGCGACGCGATAAACTTTGCGTCGCTTTAGCTCGGTAAAAAATCGGCGCGTGTCCACAGCACGCTTATCAGGCCGATTTATTTGACCGGCAAGTCAGCGTACCCTCGCGCGGAATAGCAGCAAATCGAAACTAGCCTTCGCACTCTGTGAGGAGGTCGCGGGCACGTGCGACACTGGACGAGCCGAGTTTGGTGAAGATGTCCACCGCACGGCGGGCATGTGAGAGTGCCTCAGCCAGCCTGCCTTGACGCATGAGAGCGTCGGCCAGGCGGTAACTGTTCGAGGCGATCATTCCTTGGCTGCCCACCTTTTCGCACAAGGTAAGACTCTCACGGGCCAGCGCTTCCGCACGTGGCGAATCCTGCGCGGCCAAGGCAAGCCCAGCCAGATTCCCCAGTACCACTGCCGCCGAGGGGTCGTCACCGATCGCACTGGCTACCCGTAACGCCTCGTAGTAATCCCGCTCCGCAGCCGAAAAATCGCCGGACTCTTGCTCGGCAGCAGCGATGGCGTTTATGTTGCCGACAACATTTGGGCTCTCTTGCAATACACTGCGACGCAGGTCGAGTGCTTCGCGATAGGCGGTGATCCCAGCGATGTAATCCTCCTTCAAGCAGTAGCCGAGGCCACGCAATTGGATAGCGGACGCACGCGAAAGGGCGCCGGCCTTCCCTTCCTCGAAGTGTGCAACTGCGCGTTCGGCACAGACTAACACTGCGTCATTTTCCTCACGCCGGGAGTGAACCCACCCCAAGTCGATAGCTCGCCAACCAGCCTGTCGAAGATCACACGCCACGATGGCCTTGGCTTCCGCTTGCTCGCTAAGCGATAGCCACTCATCCCAGCGGCCAGTAAATTCAAAGAAGATTCGCAGTGCATCGCATACGGTTTGAAGACGTGCATTCGGCCCCGCCAGGAAGAGCGACAACGCGGGGGCCACTGTGGGCCACGCGACATCAAGCGCTGGAAAGCGGTCGTGTTCTTCAAAACCGTTCTGGACAATGAGCGCATAAGCACGGTCCTCCAGCCGGCCTCCTGTCTCTTTGATGATGCCGGGACGAGCATTCCGGAGAAAATCGGCCACCAGCGGGACGAGGATGAAATTTTTGTGCTCGGCATCGGTCACGACCAAAGCGCGATCGGTGAGATCGTCCAAGGCGGTCAATGCCGCGGTCTGCGAGAGCGTGCCAAGCTCGGCGACGTACGTCACTCCGATCGGGCTTGTGAAGAAGGCGAGGGCTGCGAGTACGCTTTCCTCGCTCTCGGTGAAGGTTTCGAGCAAGTCGCCGAAAATGAACTCTAGCGGGTCATTGTTTTTTGGCGCACTGCGGAGGAATTCGAGTGCCTTAACAACCGTCTTGCATCGCCCTTTGCCTAACTGGCCAACCAACCATCGGATGACAAGCGGATTGCCGCCCGTCTCTTCATAGAGTTGCAGCCGCTCGGCAGCCGTGGCCTTTTGCAGATGCGGACGCCCGTCGGACAGTTCCGCCAGATAATCGAGGGCAGCTTGCTTATCGAGTTTTTCAAGCCGAACGATTCGAGCGTCAACGTCCGTGCGTCGGCGACTCGTGACGATTGCTTTGCAACCTTGCGGCAGGTTCCCGAGAAAGGTGAACAGGTTATCACGATGTTCCGGCGTTAGCGATTCGAGATTATCTAGGATGAGCAAGGCGTGCTCGCCGGCCAGCGCATCGAGAAGAATGCGGGCGCGATCGTCCTCGGGTTTCTCAACGAACTTGTCCACCTTCAATTGCCGCGCGATCTCGTTGAGCATTTCCAAGTAACCCGGCAGGACAAAGCCGGTAAGTTTTTTCTTCCCATCGGGGGTCAGTTCCCGCTCTTTGGCGGAGAGAAACAGGATGCGGTGAAAGGAGCCATCTGGGACCAGCTCGGCAGCACGGATCGCTAGGGACGTCTTCCCAATTCCGCCCGGTCCATCAATGAGCGCGCCCCAAGTACGGCGTTGAGGCGTAAGGGCGTCGGCAATGATGGCAAGTTCCTTTTCGCGTCCGAAGAACGACTGAAGCCGGGGCAGATTATTCGGGATAGTCGTTGACGCGCTTTTGAGGGGAGCCGCGACTGGTCCGGGAGGTGCCAGGTTCGCCACGTCGGCGAACGCGATAAAAAGTTCCTCGTTCGCGACGCCCTTCAAATCATGCAAGCCAGCGGACGCCGTCGAAATGCCTCGCACTTTTCCACGAATGAGTTCGTGTGTCTCGCGCGAGAGGTAGACCTTACCTGATTGGCACTTGCTCTCCACTCGCGCCGCCTTGTCAGCAGCGGATGCGGTATAGTCATTATTGACGGACTCGGCTTGGCCAGAATTGAGGCCGATCCGGATTTGCAGCGTTCCGGATGGGGTGAAGATCATGGCGTCCGCAATGCCTCGCTGAATTTCCAGAGCGCTGAGAACAGCTTTTTCAGCATCGCTGAAAGCGATAAAAAAACCATCGCCGGTGCCTTTTATCACGGCTCCTCCATGTGCGCGAACGCTCTCGGTGATGATTGCGTCGTGTGGTGTCTTTATCTTTTCCCGAAAAGCCGTCTGCCTTTCTCCGGACGTCGCACCGGACATCTTTCCTTTCAGATCGGTGGATCCGACGATGTCGGTGAACATGAAAGTCACGAGGCCTGATGGGAGGGAACGGGAATCATTCATGGGTATGGAAGCTGTTGAAACGTGATCCTCGATAAAGTTTCATCCGTGCATTTTAAAAATCCATCCTCGTTTTAAGCCCATGGCTTGACACAACCGCTTCCGGTTCTTTCCTGCTCAATGGCAACCAGGCAATCGGGCGCCGCCGCCGAAGATCGCAGCGGCCTCATTGCCGGATTGGCGGCCTTCGGGACATGGGGGCTGATCCCGGTTTACTGGAAACTGTTCGTCAACATCTCGGCGACCCAGATCCTCGCGCATCGGTTCGTCTGGACGACCGCTTTTCTCGTCGGCCTGCTCAGCTGGCAGGAACGCTGGCCGGAATTGCGTGAAGCGATGCGCTCCCGCCGGGCGCTGCTGTATTGTTTGGGGAGCGGGCTCGCCATCTCGGTAAACTGGTTCTGTTTCATCTGGGCGGTGAATGTCGGGCGCGTCATCGAAACGAGCCTCGGCTATTTTATGACGCCGCTCATCAACGTCCTCTTCGGCGCGACCTTCCTGCGCGAACGCCTGACGCGCTGGCAGCTGCTGTCCGTTTTCCTCGCGCTCGCGGGAGTGCTCAATCTCACCCTCGGCTACGGCCGCTTTCCCTGGCTCGCGATCACACTCTGCGTTTCGTTCGGGCTTTACGGATTACTCCGAAAAAAATCCGGCGTGCGACCGATTCCCGGTTTGTTCCTCGAGACGACGCTGCTTACTCCGATCGCGGCCGGCTATCTCGTCTATCTCCAAAGCCAGGGGAATGCGGCGTTCAGTTCCGGCGGCTGGTCAATGGCGCTGCTCCTGATCAGCACCGGGATCGTCACGGGGCTGCCGCTCGTCTGGTTTGGTCACGCCGCGCGGCATCTGCGGCTCACCACCCTCGGCTTTCTCCAGTACCTCGCGCCGAGCTGCAGTTTTTTCCTCGGCGTCTTCCTGTATCACGAGCCGTTCACTCGCGCGCACCTGATCACTTTCACGTTCATCTGGGTCGCGCTCGTCATTTTCACCGCCGAAGCGATCTGGCGCTGGCGGGCGGGCCGCGAGCGCGAAGAAGTCGCGCCCCTCGTCCAGTCGGCGCACTGACCGCGTGGCGCGCGTGCGCGAAAATCCCAAAACCCAAATCTCAAATCCCAAGGAAATCCCAAGCTCCAAACCGTCAAAAACACAAGGTCCACCTATAAGCGGAAGCGCGGAGTTCCCTTTAAATTTGGGATTTTAGAATTTGCCTGGGATTTGGAACTTGGGATTTGGGATTTCCCGCCGGCGGGTGCTACCAATTCCCCCACGGCTCGACTATCATAGCCGGGTGACCGAGGACGATTTCCAATACGCGATCGAGAACACGCGCGTGATCGTGGCGCCGGACCGGCAGATCGCCACCTTCGGCAGCACGAGTTTTCGCTTTTATCTGATCTCGGAGTTGATGGACCAGGCGAACGAGATCCGGGTTCGCGATGGACGGATCCATGCCGAGCGGCCGCAGATCCTCACTCCGGAACATTATTCCCGGCTCTTGCTGGAAGGTTTCGGCGAGAAAGCCGCGAAATACGCCGAGCTTCTGCGCGAACGAACTCGCGACATGGCCGTGCTCCGTTACGGCTTCCAGTTCCGCAAAACTGACGTGGTGGAAAATCGCGTTCGCGACACGATGGAAGCCGTGGTCGAGCGCACTCGCCGGCAGGTCGAGGGTTCCGACGAACCGCTCAGCGCCGTGATCCAAGGCGTGGACGACGCCTGGGAAGTTTGCCTGCTCAAATTCACCATCGACCTGATCGAGCGCTCCAGCGGCAACAACCTCGGCGATTTTCGCAGGCGCGGACTGGTTTGATGTTAGGGACGCCATGCGGCGGCGTCCGTCTCCTCCTCATTCTTGTCATGTTGAGCGCAGCGAAACATCTCTGATCATTTCGGATTCCCAAGCGCGCAGAAATAGTCAGAGATTCTTCGCCGTCTGCGCGGCTCAGAATGACAGCCATGATGTGCGGCGGACGGCGCGGCGCGCCGTCCCCTACCTGGGTTCTGAGCTCCGATACCGCCGCATCAGTTTGAAAAAGCGGAGGGTGTCCCGGACCGGGTGGATGCTGCTGACTTCATCAGAATAAACGGTGCTGATGGGGACCGAGGCGATCCGGCAACCGGCGCGGCTGGCGAGGATGAGCATTTCGGTTTCGTAGTCGAAGCGCTCGGTGCCTCCCAGAAAACTCGGGATGACGCTGCGATGGACCATGCGAAAGCCGCATTGCGTATCCGGAATGTCCTGGCCGCACGCGCGGCTGATCTTGCGGCTCATGTAACGGTTCACCGCGCGCCGCACCAACGGCATTTCCCGCACGTCGTTCATCCGGGTCCCGATCAATAGCTCGCCGATACCGGACGCGGCTGCCGCGAGAAAGCGATCGATCTCTTCGGGCAAATGCTGGCCGTCGCCGTCGAGCACGACCACGTAGGACGACCCGTGCTCGAGCCAATAACGAAAACCGCTCTTGATCGATTCGCCTTTCCCGCGGTTTTGCTCGTGCACAATCACGTCCGCGCCGGCCTTTCGCGCTTCCTCCGCGGTTGCGTCGGACGAGCCGTCATCTACCACGACCACGTTCGCGAGCTGCTGCAACGTTCTCCGGACAACGTCGGCGATGTGCTTTTCCTCCTGGTAAGCTGGAATGACCGCCGCAACGGTCATCCGATCGATTGCTTCGGCGGCAGGCGCCCCCATTTTCAGCGGACGACCGGATGAAAGTCGGCCGCGTGATACGAGCTCCGGACGAGCGGGCCCGAGGCGACGTGTTCGAAACCCTTGGCGCGCGCGATCTCGCCATACGCCTCGAAGCGTTCCGGCGAAATAAATTCAACGACTGGCAAATGGTTCGCGGTCGGCCGGAGATATTGGCCGAGGGTCAAAACCTGGCAGCCGATCTCGCGCAGGTCGTCCATCGTCTGGAAAAGTTCGGGCTCCTTTTCGCCGAGACCGAGCATCACGCCGCTCTTGGTTACGATGCCCGGGGCCAGCGCTTTCGCCTGGCGGAGCACATCCAGCGATGTCCGATATTTCGCGCGCGAGCGGACGACCGGGGTGAGCCGTTCCACCGTTTCGAGATTGTGATTGAAAATGTCGGGGCCGGCATCGAGCACGATCTGGATGCACCAGGTTTGGGCGTGGAAATCGGGCACCAGCACTTCGACGATCACGGAAGGATCCATGGCGCGGATCGCGGCGATCGTCCGCGCGAAATGCTCCGCGCCACCATCCTTGAGATCGTCCCGTGCCACGGCCGTGACAACGACGTGTTTCAATCCCATCCGCCGCACGGCTTCGGCGACGCGCTCCGGTTCGTCTTCTTCCAACGCGAACGGCTTCGCGGTTGTGACCGCGCAGAACCCGCACGCGCGCGTGCAACGTTCGCCCGCGATCATCATCGTGGCCGTTCCCTGGCTCCAGCATTCCCAGCGGTTCGGGCACTGCGCACTTTCGCAAACCGTATGGAGCCGAAGATCGGAAATGAGCGCCTTCGTCGAAAAGAAAACCGGATTCGAAGGCAGCCGGACTTTGATCCAGGGCGGCTTTTGCGCCTGGTGGAGGGCCGGATCGATTTTCGCGCAGGACATGGTGGGGGATGCTAGCGCAACGTTACAGCGTTGAAAAGTTGAAGCGTTGCAGCGGTCGCTTCATCCCTGCAACGCTTCATCGCTTCAACGGCCGATCGCCGTCCGCCCCGAGAGCGCCTGGTAAAGCGTCAGTTCGTCCGCCGATTCCAGCCCGCCGCCGGCCGGCAGGCCATGAGCGATCCGGGTGAGCGTCACTGGAAACGGCTTCAGCAATTCCACGAGATAGTTGGTGGTCGCTTCGCCTTCCACGTCGGCGGCCAGGGCAAGAATGACCTCGGAAAACTTCTCGGCTTCGACGCGGGCCAGGAGTTCTTTGATTCGCAAATCATCCGGCCCGACGTGGTCGAGCGGGGAAATGCGGCCGCCTAACGAGTGGTACTGGCCACGGAACGCGCTCGTTTTTTCCAACGGCAAAATGTCGGTCGGCTGTTCGACGACGCAGAGCAGATCGGCGGCGCGGGAAGTGTCGGAACAAATGCCGCAGAGCGGTTCCATCGTGAAAAAGCCGCAGCGCGGACAGGGCCGCACCGTCTGGCGCGTCGTGGCGATGGAGCGGGCGATCGTTTCCGGCTGGTCGCCGCGGGCCTGGACGATCCAGAGTGCGATCCGCTCGGCCGAGCGTGGACCGATCCCCGGCATCTGGCGAAGTTGCGCGATCAACTCGCGGATCGCGGATGGATATTCCGTCTTCCTCAAAACCGGAGAGAACTCACTGGTCCAGAGGCGTGTTGGTCAATTGCAAGGCGAGCGGCTCGAGGCGCCGCAGATACAATTGCAGGGGCCGGTCCTCTTCGCCCTCGGGCCCGCGCGCGTTTTGAAATTGCGAGTAGGCTTCGGCCCAGCGCTTTTCTCGGTAAAGGACCACGCCGTTCCAGAAAGCGTCGCGCCTGGTAATGACTTCCCGCGAAGCGTTCAACGCGAGCGCCACTGGTTCGTAAATTTCGTGCCGTTCCCGGACATCGACGCCGCTGAGAAAATCGATCGGACGCGCGACCAGAATCTTGCTGGCCAATTCGAACGTTCGCGGGCCGAGCAAAACCCGGGAGCCATAAAAGCGGTTCGCGATGCAGAAACGGCGCGCCAACTCCACCGGCTCGCCTGCGGCCAGAAGGCTGCGCTGCCCGTTGTTCTTCACCGGCGCCATGATCATGCTGCCCGAGCTGACGCCGGCATGGACGCCGGCGTTCCGTAACGCGTCGGATTTGCTGCTCTTATTCTCCTCGGCAAACGACTGGGTAAGGCCCATCGCTTTGCGAACTGCCTTTTCGGCATGCTGCTTGTCGTTTTCGGGATAACCAAAGATCGCCACCACGCCTTCGCCGCCGGCCGACTCGATGTAAGCGCCTTCCGCGCGCAAGGCTTGCAGGGCGTGGGCGATGAAGCGTTCCGTGATTTCGGCGAACTCAGCCGGCTCACATTCCTCGGCGAGATCGTGTTTGTTCGCGATGTCGCAGACCACGGCGCTGACCTCACAGACCCGCGCCCCGGAATCGGTGAACGCGTCGCCGCGCCGCGCGCGGGCCCGCGGTTTCTCGACGACCGGAGGCGGGGCGACCGGCTTCGGAGCAACCGCTGGCACAGGCGCCGGCGCCGATGCCGCGGTTTCCGGAACTACGGAGATGGGCGCGGGCCGCGGAGTCGGACCCGCCGCAATCTTCGGCGGACGCGAGCGCCGTTCTTCGAGATAAGCCGCAAACCATTCAAACGCGAGGGCGCCGAGATAGCTCAGGACCACCGCCGTCATCGCGGCCACCGGGCGAAATTCCAATTTATAAAGAGCGCAAACCCAGGAGAGGACCACCAGCTCCACCAGAAGCATCGCAACGATAAGGAGCGCTCGCCCGCGGCTCGAGGCGTTGAGCGCGAAGAAAGCGACCCCGACCGCCAGCACTGCAACGATGGCGTACCCGGCCGCCGCAATCACGCGCGTCGTCGTTTCCGCGAACAAACGGACGACACCGTACTCGGTCCGCGCGAGCAAGCCCGCGATCTCGAGGCCGACGACAAGGCCGGCGACGATCAAACCGATGACCAGCGCTGCGACGATATTCCGCTTCATCTAGGGACTCGATGTTTGCTCGGACGCACCGGGATAGTGTGATTGAACAACGAGATCACTCAAGAACTTATCGGGCGTGTCGATTGCCTCGCGATCAAGGACGAAACTTTTCCGCCCCGTGTTTTTTTGGACCAGACTCAATCCGAATTGGTAGTCCTTGAACAAATGCGCGCAAAGATCGGGCATGGTCATTCGTTCGGCGTGCGCCCGCTCGACCAGGCGCGCGATCGCATCGGCCGTGAAGACAATTTCCAGGCCATGTGTTTTCTCGAATTCCGCCGCGAACGCCAGCGCGCTTTTTTGGAGGGCGGCTTCTTCCTGTTTGTGGCCCTCGGCCCGCAGACGGTCGAGCACCTGCTTCGGTTCACGGACGAGCTCGGACGAGACTCGCAGCTGGCTCAGGCCTGATCCGGCCAGGTA
Organism: Verrucomicrobiota bacterium; assembly: GCA_041167265.1. Classification (GTDB taxonomy): domain Bacteria; phylum Verrucomicrobiota; class Verrucomicrobiia; order Chthoniobacterales; family UBA10450; genus AV80. The sequence goes on from JBEEHG010000003.1 coordinate 38,226, forward strand.
ATATTTGTAATCGCGGAACAGTTTTTCCCAGACGGTGAGCAGCCCGCGAGCGCCGGTCTTTTCTTTCGCGGCGGCTTCGGCCATGAGACGGAGCGCTTCATCCTCGAAACTGATTTCGATGCCGTAGGCGCGAAAGGCGCGCTCATACTGGCGGAGAATACTGCCCTCCGAGAACTTCATGATCTGGTAAAGATCGTCCGCGGCCAGCTCTTCGCAGACGACGCGCACCGGCAGCCGTCCGATGAACTCCGGCTCAAACCCGTACTCGATGAAATCCTGCGTGCCCACGAACTGAAACAGCTCGTTGTCCATGACCTGGCGCGGCTCAGTGTTGAACCCGATCTGTCCTTGCGTGAGTCGGCGCGACACCTGTTGCTTCAACCGCTCGAAGGCGCCGCTCACCACAAACAAAATGTGGCGGGTGCTGATCGTTTCCCGTTTCGCTTTGCCGCCGCGCCGCTGGAATTCGAACGCCGCCTGGAGCTGCGCCTGGAGATCGTTCGCGCTCCGCAACGGGACGTCGGTGTCCTCCATCAATTTCAGCAGGGTCGTCTGGACGCCACGGCCGCTCACGTCGCGTCCCACCAGGTTTCCGGCGGCGGCGAGCTTGTCGATTTCGTCGATGTAAATGATGCCGAACTGCGCCAGCTGGACGTCGCCATCGGCTTTGTCGACTAGCTCGCGAACGAGGTCCTCGACGTCGCCGCCGACATACCCGGTCTCGCTGAACTTCGTCGCGTCGGCCTTCACGAACGGGACCTTGATCAGCTCCGCGATGTGTTTGATCAGATACGTTTTCCCGACGCCGGTCGGCCCGACCAGGATCACGTTTTGCTTCGCGTATTCGGTCTCCTCGGCGCGGGCCGCGTCTTCCTTCTCCAGGCGCCGCAGGTAATTGACGTGGTTGTAATGGTCGCAGACCGCGATCGAGAGCACTTTTTTCGCTTCGTCCTGCTTGATCACAAACCGGTCGAGGTGCGCCTTGATATCGCGCGGCAGGAAATCGAAAACGAACGGCTCGTTGCTGATGGGCGCCGGCTTTTCGTCCGTCGGCGCCTCGGCCGTTTCCGGTTCGGTGTAGGTCGTGAACGCGACCTTATCCCCGAAATTCGTCTTCATGAATTCGGACAGTTTCGCCTTGAGCTCCTCAGGCGATGGAAATGGCGGGTTCTGCGTCATCGAACCGATAACGTAGCATCGGCGTATCGGGTGTAAAACTGGGGGGCTATTCCTGCTCATGCTCCTGATCCTGATCATAATCCTTCCTGCAACCGCCGTTCACACCAGGATCAGGAGCACGATCAAGAGCATGAGCAGGAAGTGACCGCCTTGTTACCTTTGACCGGTTGAAAACCCGGGCTGCGGCCGTACGTTTGGATATGAAAAGGTTAATAGTGAGCACAGTGATTGGGGCGCTGGCTCTGGGTTCGGCCATGGCTGATAAGCCGGTCGTCGAACAAAAGACGCAGGCGGATAATGCCGATTACGAATACGTGACGGTCACCGGTTCGCATCTCAAGCAAAAGATGCGGAAGCGCAATATCATTACCGACACGCGCGCCGGCAACATGATCACGATCGATCAGCGTGAAATGCAGCGCAACGGCATGGGCGACATGGCCAGCCAGTTGAGCCATTATCCCGGCATTTCAATCACCCATCACTAATTTTGGATCGCAGGCGTTTCTGCGAAACGCCTCGGCGGAGCGGCGTCTGACACAGACGCCCTACAGACTGAATTGTAGGGCGTTTCTGTGAAACGCCGCGGCAGAGCGGCGTCTGACACAGACGCCCTACAGACTACTTTTCCTGCGCGCGCAGGAGCTTCGTTTCTTCCTCCTTGAACGCTTCGTTCAGCCGGCCGCGCAGCTGAAGTTTTCCCTGGGCCGAATGCAAGGCGGTCAGCGCCGCTGTGATTTGCTCGCGCCCAGTGAAATTTTGGGCCTGGCTTTTCCAGTCGGCGTAAACGCGGTAATCGACGCGGAACCTACCAGCGAGCGGCTTGTAGTCGTTCACCCACGCGTAGGCGCCACTGGACTGGGCTCGCTCGAATTGATTCAACAGTGCGTCGGCGTTCGCGAAATCGCTCAGCTGCCAGTTTTTCATGGCGAACAGAAACAGAGCGAAACCGTCCGGGCTCGCTTCGACTGGAGCAGGTCCGGTCGCGGGCACTGTGCCCGGCGCGTTCATCGTGGCGGCAGCTCGAGAAAAGAACATGGCCAGCGCCTTGTCTTCCGGCCTGGTCGAGAAGATCGCGCTTTTTTCCAGCTCCTCGAACGCCTGCCGCGCCTGACTCGTATAACCGCGGAGCAAGTTCGCCAGCCCGCGATGGAGCCGGATCCAATTCAAGAGCGGTTGTTTGTTCTCCGCTTCTCCGGCCAGCCGCGTGAACGTTGTCCGCGCCGAATCGTATCTGCCCGCGATCAGTTCCCGGCGTGCTTCGTCATAAAGATGTTGGAGCGTCTCCTCCCCGCTCTTTCCGGCTGCCTGCGCTTTCGCGAGTCGATCGGCGTGTATTTTCTGGAGGTAAAAACCTCCCGCCGCGATCAACCCCAGCAGAATTGCGGCCGCCAGGATCAGCCGCCGGCGCCGGGCTTTTTTTCCCGATGGATTTAATGCATCCCGCGCCTGCTCGAGAGCCGCGATCAATTCGTCGTACGACGCGAAACGCTGGTCGCGGTCGGGAGCAATCATGCGGTCGACGGTCCGGACTGTTTCGCGCCGGAGTGCCGGCGCCACGACTCCCAGACTGACCGGGTTGGTTTTTAAATCGCGCAATGCGGTCGCGGAATTTGTTTCGCCTTCGAAGGGCGGCCTTCCCGCGAGGGCGTGATACAAAGTCGCTCCCAGACTGTAGAGATCGCTTCGGAAATCTTCCGGCTCGTTATTCAATCGTTCCGGGGCGACATAATAAGGCGTGCCCCAAATTTCATTTTGCGCTTCGGCGTTTTGCCCGTCGGCCACAGCCAGGCCGAAATCGCCGATCTTCGCCGTCGCGTCATCGACGAAAAGGATATTGCCGGGCTTAACGTCGCGATGGATCAGGCCTTTCTGGTAGGCGGCGCGCAAGCCGCGCGCAACCTGGATGCCGGTGTCAAGGACGTGCGCTTCACCGACGCGCCCCTGCTCGGCCATGCGATCGTCCAGACTTCCTTGATCGACCAGCTCCATCACGAGATAGAATTGGCCGTGGTCGGTGCCCGACGAAAAAACCTGGACGACATGGGGATCGTTGACCGCCGCGGTGGCGCGTGCTTCCTGTTCGAGCCGCTGGATTTCGGCCGGATCGGCGCTCAATTCCGGCCGGAGAAGCTTCAGCGCAACGAATCGGTTCAGCCGGGTATCGCGCGCCTTGTAAACCGAACCCATCCCACCGACACCGAGTGTTTCCAGCAACGCGAAATTATCGAAGGTGCGCTCGACCCGAAATTTCTCCCCGCATTCCGGGCAGGCGACCTTCGCCAGCGGTTCAGCCTCGGAGACGTCTATGAGCAAGCCGCACGCGGGACAACTCTGGCTCGCACCATCGGGCTCCACGTCGGGCATGGCCGCGCAGTGTAGCAGACGGTGTCCGCTTCAGCCATGACCAAGCTCATCATCTCCAGCGAACAATCGCGACAACGGCTCGACCGCGTCCTGGCCGAAGCGCTCCCGGCGTTTTCCAGGGCCAGGCTTCAGGCGTTGATCCGAAACGAATTCGTTTTGCTCAACGGCAAAGCAACGCGGCCCCGCGAACTCCTGCGCATCGGCGACGTCGTCGAATTGCGCGAGCCGGACATCGAGAAAATCGAAGCGCAACCGGAGCCGATAACGCTCGACGTCATTTTCGAAGACGACGATCTCCTCGTGCTGAACAAGCCGGCCGGAATCGTGATGCATCCTGGCGCGGGGCATCAGGAGCACACCCTGGTCAACGCGTTGCTCGCCCATTGCCACAACCTTTCCGGGATCGGCGGAAAGGAACGGCCGGGCATCGTTCACCGGCTGGACAAGGAAACCAGCGGCGCGCTGGTAGTGGCGAAGAACGACGCGACCCACCGCAATTTATCGAGTCAGTTCGCCGCGCGCACGATGACCAAGATTTACCTCGCGCTGGTGGCGGGAGTTTTGCGCAAGAGTTCGGGCGTGATCGACAAAGCCATCGAGCGACATCCGATCCATCGCCAGAAGATGAGCATCGCGCGCCGCCAGGGACGCTCCGCAAAAACCGAATATCGCGTGCTGCGTTCGGGCGACGACATCAGCCTGGTGGAATGCACTCTGCACAGCGGCCGCACCCACCAGATCCGCGTCCATCTCCATGACCTCGGCCATCCCGTCCTTGGCGACAAACTCTACGGTGGCAAACGCACCGGCGACTATAGCCGCCAGATGCTCCACGCCTGGAAACTTGGGTTTCGGCATCCGCGTTCGGGCGACGAGATGAGCTTCGAAGCGCCAGTGCCACGGGACTTCGCGGAGGCGATGCCGAAGTAACACTCACCCGACGCAGGTCAGGTTCACAAAGGATTGGCCGCTGGCTTTCGTTGGCTCCGTTGTGCGAGTCCCAACAGAAGTGCGCCCACCACGGGAATAATGATGATCGCGCGGGTCCATGGTTCGGCATGCCAGGGCAGCGCGAAGAGCCGTTCGTTCCAGAAAAGGAAATAGGCGAAGAGCGTGATGGCAAGAACGTGCCAGGCATGGGCGCGGCGCCAGGTCGCGAGGGGCAGAATCCAGGTGCAATACCAGGGATGAAGAACGGGGCTGAGAATCAGCGCGACGCCGAGGACCCAGAGCATCGCACGTTTCCAGTTCCACCAGGCCAGGAGCGACACGGCGGCGACGGCGATGATCAGGATGACGTTGTAATGGTAATTTTTCTGGTGCGGGTTCGGCCAGACGGTTTCTTCGATGAGCCACCAGAAGAGGTCGTTGAGGCGGGTGACGTGGGCGAAACGGCGGAGCGAATCCCAGATTGGGACGGTGGGATAACCGTAAAGCAAACTTAAGCCGAAAGGGATCGCGCCGCTGACGACGAGCGTGATCGCGCGGTAACCGAGTGCGAACACGCAGCAAAGAAGCAACAAAGCGGGAACGAGTTTTATCGAGATCGCGATGCCGAATGCGGCGGACGCTGCCAGGGCCAGCCACCATTTTCGCCGCGAGCCGGTTTCGCTTTCGAATCGCGTCAGCAACAGGATGCCGGCGACCATGGGCAGGATCATCAGGCTGTCGAAATGGGCGGAGCCGGCGAAGCTGTAAACGACGAGCGGGTTCCACGCGTACCAGGCGGCGTCTGCACACAGTGAAGAACAAAAATCGCCGTTCGGCGAGGCGCCGACCGGGGCACGCGAGGGCGCGTGCGCTCCCCGGAACAAACGAAGAAGCACGGCAATCGTCGCGACGTCGGCGCCCGCAAAAAGGAGTTTGTAGAGAAGCGGGCTATCCGAAATCCGGCTGAGCCCGGCGAAAAGAAGTTCAGCGCCGGGCGGATAGATCGCGCGAAAATCGCGGTGATTGATTTTCTGCCACGCGGGAAACTGGGCGCGGACCGGCTCCAGCAGAGGATCGTCGGGCGCGTTGACGTAGGGATTGAATCCGGCCTGCTGGATTTTTCCTTCCCACTGGTAACGCCAGAAATCGTCGCCGGGCGTGAGGGGCAACGCGACCAGGCGCAAGCCAATCACGACCGCCCAGAAAATGTTTTTCTGGGCGCGAAGGCTGAGCTGCAGCGGGAAACTCGAGACAGCCGCGTAGTAGGCGATCCCGCAGAGGAGCGCGGCGGTGACGAATTTCACCGGCATCTCTTCCAGCGTCCAGTCGTCGAATAAATTGAGCGCGGCGCAGAGAGAAAGTTCCGCGGCGAGAGCGATCGAAAAACGGAATAGACGCGGCCGGCGTTCCGGTTCCATCCTGAAATTATCCAGCCTCGGCAACGGGTTCGGTCTTTGCCGAAACCTCCGCCTTTTCCCGGCGGATCCGCTGAAGCCCGGCCCGATAAGCGGCGAGGTCGACGATCTCAGCGACTCGCGATTTCAAACGATAAGCGCGGATAGCGAGGAAGAGGACGAAAACGAGGTAGAGCCCAATGACCCAGAAATGAAGATGGCCGGTCTGCAGAGCGTGATAAGCGATCAAACACAGGTAAACGGCATTGATCAGGAGCGTGGTAGGAACAAACCGATAGCGAAGCCCCGCCCGCGTGAGGCATTTCGGACCGCCGTGGTATTCGGTCACGGTCTGGAGGGTGATGCTCCACCAGAAGTTGCCGTAAATCTGGATGTCCCATTCGTTCCAGCCCGTGTCGGTGGAGTAACGCCAGTTCTCTTCGTTGAGCAGACCAAACATCGAGCCGAGGAGATGATGGCGATCTTTTCCCTCCTCACTCCAGTAACTGCGGTTGCGCAGGCCGCCGGCAAACTCGACCCCGGCGGGGAATTGCTCGTGGGTGCTGATGACCATGCGCGGAGTCCGTTTGAAATGCAGCCAGGTGAAATAACGCGACCAGCCGCGGACGAGCGGCTGGGCAAAGGCGAGAAAGGTGACCAGTAATCGCGCGGCAACCGTGTCGAACCGCGGTTCAATCCGGGCCCGGAGCATATAGGAGATCGCGACGCAGAGCGTCCCGCCCAGCATCAGGTAAGGCACGATCCGCAAACCGGGCAGAAAAATCCCGAGCCCGAAAAGGAAAACCGTCAGGGCAAACCATTCGATGCTGCTGAGGTAAGCGGCCACTTCCGATTGCGGCGTGGGATAGATCGACTGGAAAAATCCTTCGCCGAAAATCCCGTGGTAAATAATCGGCCGGTTAATGAACCAGCTGAAGCGAGGGGTGCCGTAAATTTGTCCGCGCCATTTCGCCGTGCCGGTGGGACCGAAAAAGATCAGGTGCTTGAAGCGGAGGAGCGATTCGGCTTCGCCATAACCTTCCTGTTGTTTCCGGAAAGCGCGGAGGGTGAAGCGCCGATAATGCCAGACAATCGCGGTGGGGCTGAAAGCAATGGCGTGGCCGGCTTGCTGGACCCGCCAGCAAAAATCGACGTCGTCGCCGGCCTTGTGATACTCCGGATCGAAGCCGCCAATATTTTCGAAGGCCCATCGATACCACGCCATGTTACAACCGGGAATGTGCTCCGCGATCGTGTCGGTGAGGAGCACGTGACTGGGACCCCCGGGCGCGGCCGCCACGCACGCCTGCACCCAGTTTTGCGCCGGCGGCGAAACATTGGGCCCTCCTACCCCGGCGTAATCGCCGCTCAAAAGTGTGCTCAGCAAGTAGTACAGCCAGTCGGGGTCCGCCATGCAGTCGGAATCGGTGTAGGCAAAAATCTCGCCTTTCGCGACGGCGGCCCCGTGGTTGCGGGCGTGGCTCAGCCCGTGGTTGGTTTGGTAGACGTAACGAACGCCGGGAAACCCGGCCGCGATCTCCGGCGTGTTATCGGTCGAACCGTCGTCGACCAGGATGACCTCGTAGTTCGGGTAGTCGATCCGGCCTAACGACTCCAGGCAGGCGGCCAGCGTTTTCCCGCCGTTGTAGGAACAGACGATGATCGAGACGAACGGATAACTCGGGAGCGGACGGTGCGGCAGGGCGGAGTTGTCCTGGCCGAGCTTGTCACGGAGGAGCAGGAAAGATTTTTTTGGCTCGCGCTCACGGGTGACGAGGCCAAAGGCCCAATCGGTAATTTCCTGGCCGCCGGTGAACCATTCGTCGGTCCAGGTAAAGAAGATCGTCCCGGCCAGCCCGCATTTCACAACGCTATCGATGTGCCAGCCGAGCATTTCGGCCTGCTCGTCCTGCGAATGGCGGATCGTGTCCATCCCGAATTCCCCGAGGATGAGCGGCCGATCTTCGGAAAGATTTTGGAGGCGGAGGAGGTAACGCTCGAACGCGTCCTGGTTGTGCAGGTAAACGTTGAAGCAGGAGAAATCGCTGTTCTGCGGGAGAAGGAATTCGGTCGGCGGATAGCTGGCGTAGGAATAGAGAACGTTCGGGTCGGTCTCGCGGCCGATCCGGATCAGTTGCTCGACGAATTCCGTCACCTGCCGGACGCCGAGCCAGCGGATCATCGTGCTCGAGATTTCGTTCCCGACCAGATAACCGAAAATCGCCGGATGTCCGCGGTTCGCCGCCACCGATGAGCGGACGATCTCCGCGATCTGCCGGCGCAATTTTCTGCGCGCCAGGAATTCGATGTGTTTCTCCCACGGCAAGGTGATAAGCGCGCGAATGCCGGCGGCCGCGCACGCGTCCAGGAACCAGCGGGGCGGCGCGTGATAAATCCGGACGACGTTCAGACCGATCTCGCGCATCTGGGCGAGATCGCGCGCCGCCTGTTCGGGCGTACCGAGGTAATGGCCTTCCCGGTCCGGCCGGAACGGTCCGTAGGTAACGCCCTTGACGAAAAACTTCCGCTCGCCTTCGAGGAAAAATTTCGCAGCAGCGCGAATCGGACCCGAGAACGTCGAAGTCACAGCGGAGCTTCGATAGACCAAGCAGCCGGGTAACGCAAAGCTTTAACTGCTCCCTGCGCTGTCCTTCTTCTGTAGCCGCGGCCCTGTGGGCCGCGAGAGAGTTGTCATCGCCGCTCCCACGCTTCGCACAGCGAAGCGGCTACAGAAGAGCCTCGCGCACAATGGCGGCAGTGCGCTCCACGTCATCTGTCGAATGCGCCGTGGACAGGAATCCCGTTTCGAATTGAGACGGCGCGAAATAAACGCCGCGATCGAGGCACCCCTTGAAAAAGCGAGCGAACTTTTTTGGATCGCTCCGTTCCGCGCTGGCCAGATCGGTCACCGGATGCTCGGTGAAGAACAGGCAAAACATCGAACCGATCCGGTGAAAGACCCACGGCAATTTCAGATCGCGAAGCGCCGAGCGCGTTAATTCTTCGAAATGCGCCCCGCTCGTTTCCAGCAATTTCCACCCATCGATTCGCTCCAGCTCGCGTAATTGCGCCAGACCGGCGGCCATCGCGAGCGGATTCCCGGAAAGCGTGCCGGCCTGATAAACCGGCCCGAGCGGGGAGAGCTGGTCCATGATCTCCGCCCGCCCGCCAAACGCGCCCACCGGCAATCCGCCGCCGATCACTTTTCCCAGCGCGGTCAGGTCCGCGCGAATCCCGTAAATTTCCTGGGCGCCGCCCCGCGCCACCCGGAACCCGGTCATGACTTCATCGAAAATCAAAAGCGCGCCGTGCCGGTCGCATTCCACACGCAGAGCTTCGAGAAAATTCTCGCGTGGAAAAAACAGGCCGGCGTTGGCGGGAATCGGCTCGAGAATAATTGCGGCGATGGCCTTCGGATTTTGGAGAAACGCGGAGCGAACGGCTTCGATGTCGTTGAACGGAACGGAAATCGTAAGAGCGGCGAACTCGGCGGGCACGCCCGCGCTGTCGGGTTGACCGTGGGTGAGCGCGCCGCTGCCGGCGTGGACCAGCAACGCGTCGACATGGCCGTGATAGCAGCCTTCGAACTTGATGATCTTGTCGCGACCGGTGAACCCGCGCGCGAGGCGAAGACACGACATGGTCGCCTCGGTGCCGGAGTTGACCATTCGCACTTTCTCGATCGAGGGAACCCAGCGGCAGATCAGCTCCGCCATTTCCACTTCGAACGGGTTCGGAATTCCGAAGCTGACCCCGTGCTCCGCCGCCGCGCGGACGGCGTCGACGACCACAGCCGGCGCGTGGCCGAGAATCGCGGGGCCCCAGGTGCCGACGTAGTCGATGTATTGGTTGCCGTCGACGTCCCAGATTTTCGAACCGGCCGCGCGCTCCACGAAGAACGGCTCGCGCTCGAGACCGCGAAACGCCCGGACAGGGGAATTGACCCCGCCTGGAATGCGCTTCAGGGCGCGCTGGAAAAGTTCGGATGACTCAGAGGGCATGCGGGATTCGAGGCGGGGGCGGGAATCGAACCCGCGAATAGAGGTTTTGCAGACCCCGACCTTACCACTTGGCTACCCCGCCATTCAGCGAACGGGAGAGTAGGAGCGGCCCATGGCTGTGTCAACGCGATGGGAAACGCCCGGCGATTGCCAGACCAGAGTGAAATGCTCGTTAGGCCGGGATTTTCAGCGCGGGCCCGGAGTTCGCCCATCCAAAAGTGGTTGGACTAACGAAACACTAAACGGCGCGACTGAATAATGCAGAAGCGCGTTTCGTCACTCTTACTCACAACTTATGAAAAAAAATATCCTGTTCGGAGCCGCCCTGGCGTTCCTGGGTCTCGCCGCGTCTCCTTTGTTTGCTCAAACCAGCACCAGCACCACCACGACCACTGGCTACGTCCAAAGTAGCAGCATCGTCGGTTCGAAAATCAAGGATTCGCGCGGCCAGGACGTCGGCGAAATCAAAGACGTCGTCCTGGATCGCAGCAGCGGTTGCCTCGCTTATGTCGTTCTCTCGACTCGCGGCGGCGGCACCACTACGACGACGACCAAGACAGTCGCCGCACCGTGGAGCGTTTTCTCCGCCAGCTCCGAACCGCGCGTTTACATGACGCGGATCGAGCGCGAGAAAATCTATAGCGCGCCGGTCTGGGAATCGACCCGGATCGAGGAATACAGCCGGCCGGAATACATCAATCAGGTGTACGGCTATTACGGCGTCACCCCGAGCTTCAGCGTTGGCGTGACTTCGACGAGCGGGGCGACCACCACCGGCACAACCACCACCGGCACGACCACGAACAGCGCCGCTTCAACCAATGCCAGTCCAACTCCGGCCACAGCCGCGAGCGTAGGCGCGACTACGACCCCGGCGGCAACTACGAGTCCAGCGGCCACAGCATCCGTAGCCGCGACCACCACGCCCGCGACCAGCGCGAAGCCGACGTTTACTCCAGTGCCCGCGATGAGCCCTTCGCCGACGAGCAAAACCTCGACTACGACCAAGAGCCCGGCCGCGGAAACCGCGACGAGCCCGAAGAGCACCAGCACGAGCGAGAAAAAGAGCACCAGCGAAAAGAAGAGCAGCGCCGCTGATTCGACCAAGAGCACGAAAAAATCCGAGGCCAAGACCGAAAAGTCGCCCAAGAGCGACACGACCTCCGAGAGCACCAGCGAATCGCCCAGCTCGAAGTCCAAGAAATCGGAAAAGAAAACCACCGAGCCTGAGACTGCTCCGACGCCTTAACGGCCGGCAACAACTGCAGTTGTTTTAGAAACAGCAGGAGTGCGGAAGCGCTCCTGCTGTTTTGTTTTCTAGGATGCCGAGGCGCGACGTTCCGCCGCCGTCTCGGCGAGGGCAGTGTCGGCCGCGAGGTATTTCACTCCAAGCAGCCAGATGACTCCGGAAACGAGCATCGCGGCCGAGACCACCAGAAACGCCATCGTCATGTCGAAATGACCGGCGACGGCCCCGAGCAAAGGCGGTGAGAGGGCGTCGCCGAACAGATGGATGATAAGAATGTTCAGGGCGAACGCGCTCGCGCGAATCTGCGGGCCGACAACGTTAGCCAGGGCGGCGTTCGACGGTCCGGTATTGAGAAAGACAAAAAAGACAGCGCCAAAAATAAACACCCAGGCGAGCGGAAACGGAGCGTAAAGCATGGCGACAAAAAGCGGGAACGCGAGCAACATCCCCACGCCCGAGACGAGGAAATAGGAACCACTGAACCGCTTTTGGAGGCGGTCCGCGACGAATCCGCCGAGCAAGGTCGAGAGCAACCCTGCGACCACCGTGATTCCTCCGAAGATCGGCGTCCCCAGCTCCGGCGGTTGCTTTCGGAAAATCAGGTAGGCCGACATCCAGAAGGCGAGCCCGCCCAACGCGAAAGTCATGGCGGTCTGGGCCAGGCAATTGATCATGAACGACCGGTTCCGAAGCAGGGCGAGATACTGCTGTTTGCGGGCGCCGCCGCGTTTTTCCAGAACGCCTGCTTGAGCCCGCGTTCGCGGATCCTTCTGCCAGAAACAGGCCAGGCCCAAAACGATTCCGGGAATCGCTACCAGATAGAAGGCCCAGCGCCAACCGAGCTGATGGTTGATGATCCCACCGAGAACATAGCCCAGGGCGCTGCCGACCGGGATCGCTCCACAAAAAATCGCCATGATCCGTCCGCGCATCCGGATCGCGAAATAATCCGAGAGGATCGTGGGCGCGGCCGGACCGTAACCTCCTTCGCCGATGCCGACGAAAATGCGGGTAATGAAAAGCGCGGCGAACGTCGCTGCCAGACCCGAGGCGGCGGTCGCGAGGCTCCAAAGGATCACGCAGACGCCGACGACGAGCCAGCGCGAGAAGCGGTCGGCCAGAAAACCGAGGACGGGCGCGGCGATCATATAGGTAAAAAGAAAAGCAGGAGCGAGCGCGCCCGTCCGGAGCATCGCGTTCGGATCTCCGGGAGCGAAGAATGCCGCGCGAATGCTCGGCTCCACCGCCGCCAGAACGTAGCGGTCAATGTAGTTGAAAAGATTAATGGCAAGGAGCAGGCCGAGGGCGACGCGCGCGCCCGATTTGGCGGGGGAATCGTTCGTGGTCATTGAATTGCCGATTGCACGGAACTGGGCCCTCCTTGTAAACCATAAATGTGGAGAAGCTTTCCGGTTCCGAGCGAGTGCTGCGTTTTTTTGGGATGGGGTTTGTGCGGACCTTTTATCGGGTCGCGGTCACAGGCACGGAACGGTTACCGCCCGGTGGCTTCCTTCTCCTGCCGAATCACATTACCTGGATCGACGCGATCCTGCTGTCGATGGCTTGTCCGCGCCCGATCCGGTTCATCATCGACGAAGGTGTTTACCGGAATCCATGGCTGAATCCAGTCTTGCGCGCGGTCAGCTGCATCCCGATCACCGGCCGCAAGGCCAAGGAGGGAATGCGCGAAGCCATCTCGCGGATTCGCGCCGGCGAAATCGTTTGCCTGTTTCCCGAGGGCGAACTATCGCGCACCGGATCGCTGCTGAGATTGCGGCGCGGATACGAAATTATCGCACGGCAGGCGGAAGCGCCGGTCGTCCCGGTCTGGCTCGATGAACTCTGGGGCTCGATCTTCTCCTACAAAGGCGGGCGGTTTTTCACGAAATTACCGAAGGCGATCCCGTACCGCGTGACGGTGGCGTTTGGCAAGCCGCTCACCGCCGACGAGGCCGACATCGCGACCGTGCGCGAGCAACTGCTCAAGCTCGGCGAATTTTGCTACAGCCAGCGGCCGGCTTTTCGCGGTCACATCGGACGGGCCGCTTTGCGAGGGTTGAAACGCCATCGGTTCCGGACCGGCCTCGTCGACGGATTGGATGGGAGCAAGCTGGTCCGCGCAAAAGTCCTCGGCGTCTCCATGGCCTTCGCGCGCCACCTGCGAAAAACGTATCCGGACCAGAAGCGGATCGGGGTGGTCCTTCCGCCGGGTAAAGGCGGCCTGGTGGCGAACCTGGCCGTGATCCTGGCCGGAAAAATTCCGGTGAACCTCAATTTCACGAGCTTGCGCGAAGCGATTCAATCCGCCATCGACCAGGCCGGGTTGCGCACCACGATCAGCGCGAACGCGATGGCCAAACGGCTCGAGGATTTTCCCTGGACGCCGGAGCTCATTCATCTGGACGAAGCATTACCGCCGATGAAAAAAAAGATCCTGCTCTGGTGGATCGCGGCCATCGTTGTTCCGAGGGGATTGCTCGCCAGGATGTTGAAGTTGCCGCGGGTCGGCGATTACGACGAAGCGATCCTGCTTTTTACCAGCGGGAGCTCCGGCAAACCAAAGGGCGTGGTCCTGAGTCATCGCAATATCCTGAGCAACGTCGCCCAGTTCGCCGTCGCCCTCGATGCCAGGAAAGACGATCTCCTCCTCGCCTCGCTTCCGTTCTTCCACAGCTTCGGCTGCACCGTCACCCTCTTCTATCCGCTGTTCGAAAGCGTTCGCGCGCTCACTTACCCGAACCCGCTCGAAGCCAAGAAAATCGCGGAGCTGATTCAGGCTCACCGCGTGACGGTCATGCTCGCGACGCCGACTTTTCTCCGGGCCTATCTGCGCAAGGCCGAGCCCGAGCAACTGAGCAGCCTGCGTTTGCTGGTGGCCGGAGCGGAAAAGTTGCCGCTCGATCTCGGCAAAGCCGTCGAGGCGCGTTTCGGCAAGCATGTCTATGAAGGATACGGGCTCACCGAAACCTCGCCGGTCGTGAGCGTGAATTTGCCGGAGCCAGAGGGCCAGACCCAGCCGACGAATCGTCCCGGCTCGACCGGAAAAATGCTGGGCGGAATCGCCGCTGAAATTCGTGACCCAGACACAGGCGAAAAGCGTTCCCTCCACGAAAGCGGAATGTTGTGGCTGCGCGGCCCGAATATTTTTCAGGGGTACCTGAACGCGCCAGAGGTGAACGCCGAGGTCCTCCAGGATGGCTGGTTCAAGACCGGCGATATCGGCCGCTTCGACGAAGACGGGTTCCTCTACATCGAAGGGCGGCTCTCGCGCTTCTCCAAGATCGGCGGCGAGATGGTTCCGCATGAAACGATCGAAACCAAGGTCCTGCGCGCGCTCAGCATCGACGAGCAGGGCGAACGCATCATTGCGATCATGGGTGTGCCCGACGCGACGAAGGGCGAGGCGCTCGTTCTTCTGAGCACGATCGAACTCGATCAGCCGGCGCTCCGCTCCGCTCTCGCTGCCACCGGCGTTCCGAACCTGTGGATCCCGCGCACCATCCATCGAGTGGAAGCGATCCCCGCTCTCGCCTCCGGAAAACTCGATCTGGTCGGGTGCAAGAAACTGGCCGAAGAAGCGATGGCGTAAATCACGCCGCGGCCGGCCGGCGACGGACCATCACGAACGCCACGAAGGTCTGGACGATTTCGCCGCGCTGATTCGTGGTCACGTTCCGAATCCGGATGATTCCGCGGTCCGGTTTCGATCGCGATTTGCGCACGTCGAGGATTTCGGTTTCGAGCTCGAGCACGTCGCCGGGCCGGACTGGTTGCGGCCAGCGCAGTTCGTCGACTGCCAAACCGATGGAGCCGCCGACTGGTTTGAAGCGACCCGTCACGAACAACCGCATGCTCATCGCCGCGGTGTGCCAGCCACTCGCGGTGAGTTGTTTGAAGATGCTTTCCTCGGCCGCTTTCTCGTCGAGATGGAATGGCTGCGGATCGAATTGCCGCGCAAATTCGAAAATGCTTTCCTTCGTCACCTCGATTTTCTCCGAGCCAAAGCGATCGCCAATCTGAAGGTCTTCGAGGTAAAGTTCGTTCATTTGCGCGACCCTACAATTGTAGGGCGTCTGTGTCAGACGCCGTCGGAACAGCATGGCGTTTCACAGAAACGCCCTACAACAAACAGGCGTGCCAGAGGGGAGAATCGAACTCCCGACCAAGGGCTTATGAGTCCCCTGCTCTACCGCTGAGCTACCCTGGCGTTAGCGGCGACAAATTGACTGCCAGCCTGCCGTCCTGTCAACGTCACTGGGTCGCGCGCGTGCCTACTTCTTCTTTTCCAGGTACGCCCTCAGATCTTTTTCGCTGCCGCGAAGCGCCGCCATGAAACAGACGCCGTTGCGCTGAGTCACGGCGCCGGTCCATCCTTCCTGTTCGACGAAACGCCAGTCGGAAAAATCGTTGAGCTTGCCTTGCTTGTCCGGCTCCGCCGGGAACAGGAAAAATTGCATCCGCTTTTCCTTTATCCAGATCTGGGCGACGCGCCTGACTTCGTCGTCGTCGAAAACGCGGGCGCCGAGCGTCTTGAACTCCGCAAACTCCGCCGGCACATCATAATGCTCGAGCCGGTGCTTGAGGAAAAAGAGGTCGCTCAACGCCGCCGCCTCGGTCTGCAAAGGATCCAGCAAGACGGAGCGGTTCGAGGCGCCCACCGTCAGGAGCCGGCGCGCTTTATCGGCCCCGGGAAAATCGTTGAGGTGCTCGTAGATCCGATAGACGGAGACCGCGGCAATCACGAGCAGCGCGATCCCGATCGCGATCACAACGGGGTTGCGGACGATCTTTTTCCAGCCGCGCCGGACGACCGGCACCAGGTTTTCTTTGACGAACCATTCGGCCAGCTGAGCATCGACGGGAATATCGCGAACCACTTTTGCAATCGCGGCGTCGAAGGCTTGTTGGTGGTTGAACGTTGCGGCTTTCTTGCCGTGACGGGCACGATTGATCGCGACCCGCATCGCGCGCTCCATCCCCGGCTTTTCAGTGATCGGGGCGCAGCCCAGCAGCAGCTCAGATTTGTCCGGCATCGTAAGCTTCCTCTCCGTAGTAGGCGATGGTCGAATCGAGCCAGGCTTGAAACTGGCGGCGGCCGCTGCAGATCAGTTCCGATAATTCTCCCGCTTTCATTTCCAGGAGCGAAAGCAATTCCGGCAGGGTGAATTCATCGAGATAAAAAAGAGCGAGCGCGCTCCGTTGCGGCTCCGGCGCAGCGGAAATCCAGACGGCGAGTTGCTCCGGTGTGAGCTGAGCGATCTGGGCCGGCGCCTCCGGCGAAACCTCCGTCTCTTCCAACATTCCCGGCTCGGCCTGGATCCCTTCCTCCGTCACCGCGATGCAGCGTTCGCGCGCTTCTCGGAAAAACCAGAGCCGGTCCGGCGGTGGCTCGTCCGCCTCTGTGCGCGTGGCCGCTTCGTGGACCGTTTCCTGAAAAGCGGTCTGCGCTTTTTGCGTGTCGCCCGTCATGAGAAAACAAAAACGGTAGAGCTGCGGAAGATTCTTGGTGGTAATGGCCATTCGTTGCTGTTACGAAGCGCGAAATTACGCGGGGCATGGCGCTGCGACAAGCTGTAGCCGTCGCCCTATGGGCGACGTGGGGTTCGACGATGCTTCAACGCCCACGCTTCGCGCAGCGAAGCGGCTACAGTTTTGCCAGCCGCCGCGCGACTTCCTCCGCGTTTTCGCGGCTGTTGAAAGCGGAGATCCGGAAAAAGCCTTCCCCGCACGCGCCGAAGCCACTGCCGGGCGTGATCACGACGTTCAATTCCTCCAGCATCCGGTCGAAGATTTGCCAGCTCGTCACCCCGGCTGGCGTTTCCACCCAGAGGTAGGGCGCGTTTTCGCCGCCGTAAGCCCCCAGCCCCGCGCGCTCGACCGCTTCCCGCAGAATCCGGGCGTTGCCCATGTAATGATCGATCAATTGCCGGACCTGTTTCTGGCCTTCCTCTGAATAAATCGCTTCCGCGCCGCGCTGCACAGGATAGCTGACGCTGTTCGATTTTGTGCTCCAGCGCCGCTGCCAGAGCGGATGCAACGGCAGCGACCGGCCGTCCCGGGTCTGCGCTTTCACCGACTTCGGCATTACCGTGAAACCGCAGCGCACCCCGGTGAACCCCCCGTTCTTCGAGAAGCTGCGAAACTCGACCGCGCATTCGCGCGCCCCGGGAATCTCAAAGATGGAGTGCGGGATTTCCGGGTCGCGGATGTACGCTTCGTAGGCTGCATCGAAAAGAATCAGCGCCCGATGGTCGCGCGCATAATTCACCCAGGCCGTAAGTTGCGGGCGCGTGGCGACCGCGCCGGTTGGGTTATTGGGAAAACACAAATAAATCAGATCGGCGTGTTCGGCCGGCGGGTCGGGCACGAAGCCGTTTTCCGGGGTGCCGGGCAGATAAAGAATCCCTTCGTAACGCCCGCCCTCCTGCGCTGGACCGGTGTGACCGGCCATGACGTTCGTGTCGACGTAAACCGGATAGACAGGATCGGTGATCGCAATCCGGTTCTGGTCCCCCAGAATGTCCAGGATGAATCCGCAATCAGGTTTGGAACCGTCGGACACAAAAATTTCGTCGTCCGCGATCTCGCAGCCACGATCGCGAAAGTCGCGTTGGGCGATCTTATCGCGCAGAAATTCGTAACCTTCGTAGGGCGGATAACCGCGAAACGTTTCGCGATGGCCAAGTTCCTCAACCGCGCGATGCATGGCGTCGACGACCGCGGCCGGCAACGGCTCCGTGACGTCGCCGATCCCGCAACGGATCAGGCGCTTCGCCGCGTCCGGGTTCGCTTCGCAGAACTCGCGCACCCGGCGGGCGATCTCCGGAAAGAGATAGCCCGCCTGGAGCTTGAGATAGTTTTCGTTGAGGTAGGCCACAAGGAGCGGCGGTTTATAAACCGCCGATGTGCAGGCGGGCGGTTTGTAAACCGCCCCTCCTTGTCAGTAATTCTTCGCGACCGCGTCCCAGTTCACCACGTTCCACCACGCCTTGAGGTAGTCGGGCCGGCGGTTCTGGTAATTGAGGTAATACGCGTGTTCCCAGACATCCACGCCGAGCAGCGGCGTATTGCCCTCCATCAACGGGCTGTCCTGGTTCGGCGTGGAGACCACTTCGAGCTTGCCGCTCTTGTTTTTGATCAACCAGGCCCAGCCGCTCCCGAAACGTTTCACGCCAGCGTCCGCGAATTTTTCCTTGAAGGCATCGAAGCTTCCGAAGGTGGACTTGATGTCGTCGCCGAGTTTGCCGGAAGGTTCGCCGCCGGCGTTCGGGCCCATAATTTTCCAGAAAAATGAGTGGTTCGCGTGGCCGCCTCCGTTATTGCGGACGACGCCGCGAATGTCTTCGGGGACGGCGTTCAAATCCTTGATCAGGTCCTCGACGGATTTGTTGGCGAGCTCGGGCTTGTCCTTGAGCGCGTTGTTGACGTTGGTGATGTAGGCCTGGTGATGCTTGGTGTGGTGGATCTCCATCGTGCGCGCGTCGATATGCGGCTCGAGCGCGTCGTAGGCGTAGGGCAGTTTCGGTAATTCGTAAGCCATAATCTGCAATGTCCGGTCGGGAACGGGGCGCGTCAACGCTTGGGTAGCGCGAGCGTCTCGCTCGTTGGCTTCGGCGTCTCGCCGAAACAGGCTTCAGCAAAGTTCGCGATGGCGAGACGCCATCGCCGACACGCGAGACGCGTGCTCTACCCAGAGTCTGCTCCCACTCTTCGAGCAGCAAGATGGCACTGCTCGCCGACGCGATACGCTTCGGCGAACCACGCGGCGACTTTAGCGTCTATCTCGTCCACGTTATTGAAGCGGAAGGCGTGAAGATGATTTCGCGGCGAAAAAGTTTCGATCCGGCGGAAGCGCGAATGTTCGAAGCGACGGGCTAAAACGACGTGACCGTCCACCCAGTTCTGTCGAATAGTGAAGGCGGCAAAGCTCATCCGGACGTGAAACGCGATCCGTGTCTTTTCGGGGAGGACCGTGACCGGCCCGTTCTTTTTCGTGACGGCGAGCAACCGATCGAAGATCGCGCGCACAGCCTTTGGTTTGCCGGCAAAATGCGAAGCGAGGGTGTAGCGCCCGCAGGCGTGGGATTGATTTCGGTTGGCGAACTGCCGGCGACAATCCGGACACCGCCACATCGGCGGCTTGCGTTTAGGAGCAGCGATAGAAGCTCGGGTAATGGCCCAGCCCGCTGCGGTAATTGATGTAGGTCGCCAGCGCGAGAAGCGGGAAATTCTGCCGGTACATGTCGTACTTGAGATAGAACACGCGCGGAAAACCAGTGCCCGTGATCTGGGGTTCGTCCCAGGCGCCGTCGGGGCGTTGGGTCGAAAGCAAATAACGCAGGCCGCGTTGCACACTGGGCCGGTCGAGATCGCCGCACGCGCAAATGCCCATGATCGCCCAGGCTGTCTGGGAGGCGGTGCTGGCGCCGCAACCTTTCACCGTTGGGTCGTCGTACGAGGCGCAGGTTTCGCCCCAGCCGCCATCCGCATTCTGGCAACTCTCCAGCCAATCGCGTCCGCGCAAAATCCAATCCTGGGTCATGTTCTCGCCGATGGCGCGCAGGCCGCGGAGTACCTGCCAGGTCCCGTAAATATAGTTCACGCCCCAGCGTCCGTACCACGAACCGTCATCGTCCTGGGTGTCGATGAGGTGGCGAATGGCGTCGCGCACCGAGCGCTGTTTCGGGTCGAAATCGATGTAACCGAAAAGCTCGAGGGTGCGGGCGGTGAGGTCGCTGCAGGTCGGGTCGAGGATCGCGTTGTGATCGGCGAAGGGCATGTCTTCGAGCCAATGCTTGGTCACGTCCTTGTCGAACGCCGCCCAGCCGCCGTCCGCGCATTGGAAACTGAGCTGCCAGCCGATCGCGCGCTTGAACATCGCGTCGAACGCTTCCTGGTCGTCCGGCTTCGCCAGGCGCAACCCCATCAGCACCATCGCGGTGTCGTCGGTGTCAGGGTAATAAACGTTGTTGTATTCGAAGGCCCAGCCGCTCGCTTCCGGATGCGGATTGTTCATTGTCCAATCGCCGCGGACCTCGCGCACTTCTTTGTCGATCAGCCAGGCGGCCGCTTTTTTCAGCGCCGGATGTTCGGCGGGCAAACCGGATTCAGCCAGCGCGATCATGTTGATCGCCGTGTCCCAGACCGGGGAGAGGCACGGCTGAATCCGAAAATCTTCCGGGTCGTCGACGAAGAGACCGGCGAAATCCTTCGCGGCTTTCGCGTAAACCGGATGGCTCGGCGAATACCCGAGGGCGCGCAACGCAATCAGCGCGTTCAGCATCGCCGGAAAAACCGCCGCCAAACCGTCGCTTCCTTCGCCGATCCGTTCGAGCATCCAGCGCTCGGCTTCCTCGAGGGCGCGTTTGCGCATCGGACGCCAGCCGAGTTTTGAAACGATCTTGAGCCCGTGATCGGCCCGGAGGAAAAAATTCCGCCAGGCGAAGAACCGCGGATCGCGCTCGAGGGTAAAATCCTTGTGCTCGGTGCCGAGGGGATAAAGCTCATGGAGCTGCTTCATCCCGGGCAGCTCGCGGGTCGGCTTGAAGTGGTTGATGATGGCGAGCGGGATGAGCATGGCCCGGCTCCAGGACGACATTTTGTAGATGTTGAAGAACGCCCACTTCGGAAACAGGATCATTTCGACCGGGATCGACGGCAGATAATGCCACGGGAACTGGCCGAGGAGCGCGAGGTAAAGCTTGCTGAAGGTGTTCATCTTCGGAATGCCGCCGAGCCGAAGAATGTTGGCGCGCGCTTCCTGCATGAACGGCAGATCGGCCGAATGGCCGGCCAGCTTGAGAGCGAAGTAAGCTTTGACGGACGCATTCACCTCGCTCGGCCCGCCATAATAAATGTTCCAACCGCCGTCGGGCAGCTGGCGCTTTAAAATGTGGCGAACGCAACGTTGCTGAAGGGCGTCGTCGACTTCGCCCAGCCAATGCATGAAGAGGACGTAATCCGAGCAGAGCGTGCTATCGACGATCAGCTCGCCGCACCAATGGCCGTCCGGGTGTTGCTGCCGCAAAAGATTTTGCTGGGCGCGTGAAATCGCGCTCGCGATTTCCGGATCGTCGTGCGGGTAAGCGGTGCTGGGATCGGGGACCGCGCTGGGGAGCGGGATCAGGTTGAGAGGTTGAGGGGTTGAGAGGTTGAGAGGACTCACGACGACGACACCTGGGCGGAACGCAAAGCGTTTAATTGACGAGAAACGGTTTCGATCTCAGCTCGCAAGATCGATTCTCGATCGACCGGCAGGAATTCGAGATCCACAGCGACGATTAACAGACAGGCGAGCTCCATTAACGAGCCGTAGGCAATCTGCGAGAAGTGCGCCTGGTCCTTTCGGCTCGTGCGCGAAGAGCCTTCGGCTAAATTCGCGGCGACTGAAACGGCCGCGCGATTCGTCTGAGAGGTCAGGCCGTAAATTTCGCGGCGGGGAAACGACCTTGTGGTTCGATAAATGTTCTTGATAAGGCTTCGTGCGCTTTGCCAGACGCGGAGCTTTTCAAACGGATACACATGTCGGGTGGGCATCGCACGTTCTCCTCTCAACCTCTCAACCTCTCAACCTCTCAACTCCTCAACCTCTCAACCGTCTCACGAAGCCTTGGCGGCAACCTCGGCGCGCTTTCCCGTCAAATGCCCGTTGCCCGATGTCACGCCGTTGTAAGCCGCGATCTCATTTCCGCGGCCGGTCGGTTTCGGACGAGCGCCGAAATTGAACTTCACGGTTTTCCAGGTGTCGCCCGGTTTGGCGTTCAATCCGAGGCTCGCCGTCGGCTCGTAACCGCAGTGCGTCATGCAGTTCTCGCAACGCGGATCTTTCGCGACGCCATCGACGACGCCGTACTTGTTCCAGTCGACCTTTTCGAGGAGTTCGGCGTAACTGCTGAAATGGCCGGTGCCGTTCGTGCCGGCGGCGTCGGTCATGAAATAACAGGGCGCTTTCCAGCCGCTGATGTTGCGGGTCGGGATCGCCCACGCGGAACAGGTCAGGTCGCGCTTGCCGGCGAGGAACTCGAAGTAAACCGGCGTCCCGAAGAACGTGTAGCGCTTCATCCAGTCCTCCATCTTGGCGAACTTTTCGATGGTCGCGCGCCGGGTGAGAAAGAAATTTTCCGGCTGCAGATTCAAGCGCTTGATCATGTCCTGCTTGGCCGAGTCGTACTCGTAACCAGGCGTGATCGTATGGCCATCGACGCCGAGATCGGACAGGAAATCGAAGAGCTGCTCGAGCTCCACCATATCGGTCTCCTTGTAAACCGTTGTGTTGGTGGCGACCTGGTAACCGAGGATCTTCGCCATCCGGATGGCGAGAATGCATTCCTTGAAAACGCCTTCACGCTCCACGATCAGATCGTGCGTCCGCTCGAGCCCATCGAGGTGGACGTTCCAATACATCCAGCGGCTCGGAGGGATCGTTGGTTTGGCCGGATCCTTCGGCCCCTGCCGGACAACTTCGGCGTCCTTTTCTGAAACGAGACCCTTCGTGACCAACTCCGTCAGCTTCGATTCAAGCCCGGCGCGGGTCCCGTTTTTCGCCTTCGCGATCTCCGCAGCCATCCATTCCCGCATCTTTTTGCGCATGAACATCGCGTTGGTGCAGATGTAAACGATCCGCTTCTGCTCGAACAACCCGTTCACGAGCGCTTCGATTTGCGGATAAATGAGGGGCTCGCCGCCGCAGATCGAGACCATGGGCGCGTTGCATTCCTTCGCGGCGGCCAGGCAATCAGCCAGGGGCAGGATGTCTTTGAGCGATGTCGAATATTCCCGGATCCGGCCGCAGCCGGTGCAGGTTAAGTTGCACGTATGCAACGGCTCGAGCTGGAGGACCGTCGCGAACTTCGGGGTCCGGCGCAGCTTATGGGTGATGATGTAAGAGGCGATCTTGGAGGTGAGCGCCAGCGGGAATCGCATAGAGGCGAGGATAGTAACAAGGGGTGCAGGAGTGTCAACCTATGCAGTCGGCGCACAAAATGCCGCATGATGGCTCATTCGACATTCAAGTTTCGTCATTTGCTCCCTCGCCTATCTTGATTGTCCATGAAGGAATCCCAAACCGTCGCCATCCTCGGCGCGTCGCCAAAGCCGGACCGTTACGCCTACAAGGCGTTTCGCATGCTCGCTGATCACGGCCACCGGCCGGTCCCGATCAATCCGGCGTTCGACGAAATTCTCGGCGAAAAATGCTATTCGAAAATCGGCGAAGCGCCGAAGCCGATCGACACCGTGACCCTGTATCTCGGCGAAGCGCGCTCGAATCCGTTGATCGACGAAATTATCGAAGCGAAACCTCGCCGGATAATCATGAATCCCGGCGCCGAGAATTCAGCGTTGGCCGAGAAGGCCGAAGAGGCCGGAATCGAAGTGGTGGAAGGATGCACCCTGGTCATGCTGGCGACCGGCCAGTTTTAACGCCGCATTCCGGCGGTCTAGCTGCCGAAGTTTCGCCAGGCGTTGTAAAGCACGTCCACGAAGGACAAGCAGAGCAGGACACCTGACAACGCGGTAACCAGCGGCAACCGGTGGCCCGCCACCGAAAAAGTGTGATCGCCGCCCACCGCCAGGAGAAACGTCGAGGCGCTGAAAACGATCGGCAAAAAGAGCATGAGAATGAATCGCGTGTCGCTGGTGATGATGTCGAACCACGCGAATAGGACTACGAACATCGCGCAAAAGAGGAAGGCCCAGGCCGCGCCGAATGGATTTTGCGCGATGACCTCACGGGCTCGCCGCGGCCACACCAGCCACGCGGCCGCGCTGGCGAGCACCAGCACGACGACAAACTTGTAGTAGCCGACGCCCATCGCTTTCTGGGTGGCGAGCGACCGGAATCCCCGCCCCAGCCGTTGCGCAATATCCTCAACGGAATGTTCGCGCCAATATTTCGCCGGTGATGGAATTTGCCCCGCCGGTAGAGCGCGCCATTTTTCCTGGTCGATATGCACTTCCAGCCACCCGAGCGCTTCCGGCCACGAATCGCACCACATCACGAAAGACGAATTCACGTTGTAAAAATATTGCCCGAACATTTCCTTGCTCGTCCGCAGATATGGAAAAGTGACGGCCAGGAATGCGCCGATGACCAGCAGGAGGACGACGAAGCGCGGTCCTAGATTCCGAATCCAGAGGGTTTGAACTGCAAAAAGCACAACCCAAAGAACGAGGGCCGGCAGGAGTGACGCCTTTGTTAGATGCGCCACGCCCATCGTCGCTCCCGTGAGCACCGCCAGCCACCAGCGCGGCGCCGTGAGCAACCGAGCGAAGAGAAGAAACAGGCAGAACGCGAAGGTATACAAAAGAACTTCGGGTTGCACCAGGACCGAGCGATAGAGAAACACGCCGAACGCCGTCGCCGCCAGCAGGGCCACCGCGTAAATCGTCGCGAATTTGCGGCGGAAAATCGCGAAGAGCACGGCCAGCAGAACGATCGACAGATTGACGTTGAAGGCCTGCGCGCGCTCGAGAAATTCCGGTTCCGTCAGGCCGGGCCTGTAGATGAACGAGAGGAGAAACGGCAAGACCGGCATTCGAGCGCGTTCGCCCGGCGCCGCGTAATTCGTTTGATACATTCGCACCGAATCGGCGAGGTATGCGCCCTGATCGCCTTGGATCGCCGGCCTGGGCTGAGAATGACGGCGGGCGTGCGCCTCGACGGCGTACATCGCGAGGATCATAACCGCGGCGAACACCCCGGCATGACGCCGGACGAACGAATATTTCACGGTGCCTGCCATCCGCGCCGGATCAGGCTTACGGCAATCGCGGCCAGCAGCAACGAGATCAGTTTTGAAACCCCTTTCATCCCCTGCTTGCCCATCCATCGGGTGAAATGGCTGGCGTAACGAAACCCGAACCCGACCAGCAACAGATTCACGAGCAACGCCAGGACCGTGAAGAGAATCCCAACGGTATCGACAAGGAGCAGCAACGCGGTCAACAACGCCGGTCCGGCGATGAGCGGCATCCCGAGCGGCACCACGCCAAACGATTCGCCGGCGTACTTATTGCGCTCGCCCAGATCGAGAAGTTCGCGCACCGCTATTCCGAGCAGGATCAAACCGCCCGCCACCTGGAAATCGGAAACGGTGATTCCCAGGGCGCGGAAAATTACTTTGCCGAGAAAGATGAACCCGACCGAGACCGCGAGGCTGGTGATCAAACCGAGCGTGCCCTCGACCTGGCGCCGCTTCGCTTCGACGTGGCCGCCCAGCCCTAGAAAAATGGCGACGAGCCCGATGGGATCGATCGCCACGAAAAGCGGGATGAACGCCAATAGAAATTTCTCGAGGTAAGGATGCACGCGCGTCCCGGCGATCTCACCATGTCGCGCCGGTTTTCGCCAAGCGTGAAAGCATGGCTTGCGACGATTCCTTTATGAATGTCATTCTGAGCGAAGTTTCGCGGATGCGAAACGCCGTCGAAGAATCTCCGAATATTTCCGCGCGTCTCCAGCCAGGAAGGATCAGAGATCCTTCGACTCCGCTGCGCGTCGCTCAGGATGACAATCTAAAATTATGAAATCACTCTTATCCTTTCTGGGTTGTTTGTTGCTGATAGCCCCCGCTTTCGCCGCCGATCCGCCCGTCGTTCCCAAAGAAGCCGCCGACGCCATCACCGCCGCCGATCTCCTGAAGCACATCAAGGTTCTCGCCTCGGATGAATTCGAAGGGCGGGCGCCCGGGTCGAAAGGCGAGGAGCTCGCCGTGAAATACATCTCCGACCAGTTCAAAGCGCTCGGCCTTAAACCCGGAAATCCCAACGGCAGTTTCACCCAGGAAGTTCCGCTCGCCGGAATCACGACCGCGCCGACCGCTTCCTTCGCCGTGGGCGACAACAAGATCGACTTGAAGTTTCCGGATGATTACGTCGCTTCGTCCGCGCGCCTCCAATCCGAAATCAAAGTAGAGAACAGCGACATCGTGTTCGTCGGCTACGGCGTGTTCGCGCCGGAATTAGGCTGGGACGATTACAAAGACGTCGATGTCCGCGGGAAAACGATCCTGATGCTCATCAACGATCCTCCGATTCCCGACCCGGCCGATCCGGCCAAGCTCGACCCAAATATGTTCAAGGGAAACGCGATGACCTATTACGGCCGCTGGACCTACAAATACGAAATCGCCGCGCAGAAGGGCGCGGCCGCGGCCGTGATCATTCACGAAACCGTCCCGGCGGCGTATCCCTATTCCGTCGTGATGTCGAGCTGGGCGAAGGAGAACTTCGAGATCGATGCCGCGGACAAAAACGCTGGCGCCGTCCAGGTCCGCTCCTGGATCACGCGCGATGTCGCGGAGAAATTACTGGGCGCTTCCGGGATGGATTTCGAGCCCCTCAAAAAGTCCGCGTTGAGTCGCGATTTCAAACCGGTCGCGCTCCAGGCCAAAGCCAGTTTCAATTTGAAACAGACGATCCGGCCCTTCAAATCGCGCAACGTCGTCGGCAAACTGGAAGGGAGCGATCCGAAATTGAAGAACGAATGGATCATTTACTCGGCCCACTGGGATCATCTCGGGAAACACGACGATCTGCCGGGCGACAAGATCTTTAACGGCGCCTCGGACAATGCTTCCGGCGTGGGCGGCCTTCTCGAACTGGCGGCCGGCTACCGAAAATTGAAACCAGCGCCGAAACGTTCCGTCCTTTTCATGGCGACGACGGCGGAAGAAGCCGGGCTCCTCGGGGCGAAATTTTACGCGGAACATCCACTTTACCCGCTCGCGAAAACTTTGGCGGACATCAACATGGATGGCCTGAGTGTCTGGGGAAAAACCAAAGACATCGAGGACATCAGCTTCGGCAATTCCGATCTCGACGACATGCTGGCCGCCGCGACCGCAAAGCAGAGCCGGGTCATGAATCCCAACAGCCAGCCGGAGAAAGGGACTTTTTATCGCGCCGACAATTTTGAGTTTTCGAAGGTCGGCGTGCCCTCGCTTTACACCGGCGCCGGGCGGGAGGTAATCGGAAAGCCCGCCGGCTTTGGGCAGCAAAAGAAGGACGAATACGTGGCGAAACATTACCACCAGCCGTCGGACGAGGTGAACCCGGAATGGGACTTGTCCGGCGCGGCGGAAGATTTGCAATTGCTCCTGGAAGTCGGTTACCAGGCGGCGAACGGCGAAAAGTTTCCGGAGTGGAAGCCCGGCACGGAATTCAAGGCGAAGCGGGATGCGATGTTGAAGAAATGATCCGTGGAAGAAGAGCGTTGTCATCCCGAGGCTGGCGGAGCGCGCCGAGGGACCTCTCAAGCGCTCTTCCGCTTTCGCGAAACATTTGGCATTTACGTCAGATCGGCGGGCGAGGATTGTTTGGTCCCGCAAATTGCAACTGCGAGATCCCGCGGCGCGCTTCGCCAGCCTCGGGATGACGTTGCGTTGCTTGTGAGATAACACACTTCATGAACCTCTCCGTCCCGATCATCAGCGTCATCGTTGGCGTCGCCATTCTGTTCTTCGGGCGAAAACTTTTCTGGCTCTTCGTCGCGGCGCTCGGCTTCGCCGTCGGTCTCGAGATCGCCGCCTATTTCATGAAGGAGCCACCGCAATGGATGACGCTGATCGTCGCGCTGGGCTGCGGAGTGATCGGCGCGCTGCTCGCCATCCTCCTTCAA
The DNA here is from genome assembly GCA_041167265.1 of Verrucomicrobiota bacterium. GTDB lineage: Bacteria > Verrucomicrobiota > Verrucomicrobiia > Chthoniobacterales > UBA10450 > AV80. The sequence goes on from JBEEHG010000003.1 coordinate 65,964, forward strand.
AAAATCGCGATCGCGATTGCCGGATTTATCGCTGGCGGTCGCATCGCCTGGGCCCTGGCAGCGGCGTTCTTCGTCGAGCACGCCCACTATCGCGGCATCACTTTCGTCATCGGGGGAATCGTGGGCGCGCTGCTGTTGCTCGCGCTGTTCGATTGGGTCCTGATCCTTCTCTCATCCGTCGAAGGCGCCCACCTGATCGGCAACGGAATCACCCTGCCGGAAAAAGGCGCGATGATTTTGTTCATCGTCCTCGCGGTTATCGGCGTGATCGTCCAGGGCTCGATGCTGCGGCGGTCGCGCACCAAGGTCGATTAGCGGAACATAGACTTTCAGTCTGTGCGCCCAGCGGACATTCTGTCCGCTGAACCTGCTCGAACAGCGGACAGAATGTCCGCTGGGCGCACAGGCCAGAGGCCTATGTTCCGTTGGCTTCGCTGCTTGGGAAGCTAATGCCGGAAATGGCGGACGCCGGTGAAGATCATCGACATGTCCCGTTCGTCGGCGGCTGCGATGACCTCGGCGTCGCGGACTGAACCGCCCGGCTGAATCGCGCATGTCGCGCCGGCGTCGGCGGCGGCGAGGAGGCCGTCGGGGAACGGAAAAAAAGCGTCACTCGCGACGGCGGAGCCGTTAAGCGAAAGGCCGGCCTCGTTCGCTTTCCAAACCGCGATCCGGGATGCGTCGACGCGCGACATTTGCCCGGCCCCGATCCCAAGTGTGCGGTCGGCCCCGGCGTAAACAATGGCGTTCGATTTTACATGCTTCACCACTCGCCACCCGAAGATCATCGCGTCCATTTCCGCATCCGTCGGCCGACGCCGGCTCACGACTTTGGTGGCGAGGTCGACGAGGCGGCCGGCCTCCTTGTCCTGGACCAGGAGGCCGCCCGTCACCGAACGGATATCGTCCGGTGGCTTGTCGGATTTCGGAGCCTTCAGCATCCGGATGAGCCGCAAATTCTTTTTCTTCTGGAACAACGCGCGCGCTTCCGTCTCGAAACCGGGGGCCACGATCACTTCGCTGAAAATCTCGCTGATCGCTTTGGCGAGCGCTTCGTTCACGGGCCGATTGCACACGATCACGCCGCCGAACGGCGCCTGCTTGTCGGTGGCGAATGCTTTCTCCCAGGCTTCCCGCAAATCCCGGTCGCTTCCCACTCCGCACGGATTGGTATGCTTCAGGATCGCGACGGTTGGTTCGGTGAATTCCGCGATCAAGTTCGCCGCCGCGCTGATATCGAGAATGTTGTTAAACGAAAGCTCCTTCCCGTGGAGCTGCTTGAAGTGTTGATCGAAATCGCCGTAGAGCGCGGCGGTCTGGTGCGGATTTTCGCCGTAACGCAGTCGCGTCACCAAGGGCAGCGAGAGCGAGAACGACGCGTCCGTCGCCTGTTCCCGATTCAGGAAATTGCTGATCGCCCGATCGTAATCGGAGGTCTTGATGAACGCCTTGATGGCGAGCCGCTCGCGCAACTTGAGGCTGGTCGCGCCGTCGTGGTCGCGCATGTCTTCGAGGATCGAATCGTAATCCGCTGGATCGACGACCACGGTGACGGACTCGTAATTCTTCGCCGCGCTCCGGATCATCGACGGCCCGCCGATATCGATTTGCTCGATCGCCTCCGCCAGGGTGACGCCCGGTTTTTCGATGGTCGCTTCGAACGGATACAAATTTACGACGACCAAATCGATCGGCTGGAAGCCCTGCTCCTTCGCCTGTTTTTCGTGGAGCTCATTGCCGCGTTTGTAGAGCAAGCCGCCGTGCACCCGCGGATGAAGCGTCTTGACGCGACCGTCCAGGACTTCCGGAAAATCGGTGAAGCTCGAGATGTCGCGGACCGGCACGCCTTCCTTGCGAAGGAGGTCGGCGGTGCCGCCGGTGGAAATAATGTCGATGCCCTGCTTTTCCAAAGCGCGCGCCAACGCGGCGACACCTTTTTTATTCGAGACGGAAATGAGGGCGCGGGTGATTTTCATCGGCGGAAAAATTCTAGCCGCGGATTACGCGGATGACACGGATTGATTAACTCTCTTCATCCGCGATATCCGCGTAATCCGCGGTTAATTTCCTAGTCGGCGATGACGTTCTTCGCCATCGGATAAAGGACGGGGCAGCAGCCGATGGTTTCACAGAAGGCCTTGCTGAAATGGCTGAGGCTCGCGTAGCCGACTTCGGTCGCGGCTTCCGTGACATTGTAGCGTCCGCTCCGCAACAGTTCCGCGGCCCGTTCCATCCGCAGCTTGCGCAGATATTGCGGAATGGTCAGCCCGACCTCGCGAGAAAAACTCCGGCTCAGGTAAAACGGACTGCAGCCCACTTCGCGGCCGAGCGTTTCCAGAGTAGGAGGATTGGCCAGATCGCCGGCAAGCAATTGCTTCGTCCGTTCGACCCGATCCCGCGCCACCCGCTTCTGGCGCATGCAAAAAAACTCCGGGTCTTTCGGCGCGAAAAGGAAATGGGACATCAACTCGAGAGCTTTGCTCTGATACCAGAGGCTTTGGGCCGGCTTCGAAACCGGCGGCTGAAGCAGGCTCGCCACCACCTGGTGCTGCTCCGCCGTCATGGCCCGCGCGGTAGAGACAATGGCGCGTTCTTTTTTCGGGAAAATCGCCGCGCGCATTTGCGGATCGAGCTCGCCTTCGCAATCAGCCAGTTGCTCCTGCAAACGACGATTGGAAAACTCGACAGTCACAAATTGATGACGATCGCCGGCCTGCCGGGAGGCAGAAAGCGGTTCGTCGGCCACGGCGTAATAACCGGCGCTGTTCGGGACGTAATCCGCGCGATCGCCCACGGCGCCACGACCCGCGACGTTCAGGCAAAACTCGAGGCTGCGCGGCCGGAAACTCAGTCCCCAATCGAGCGGACGTTCGGTCCGGAAGTCGTGCCATTGGAGAGCGACGCCGAGCCGGTCGAAATCGCCCCAGAGCTGGCGCCAGCCCTTCGGCACTTCGCGCCAGGCGACGGCTTCGTCGTTGCAAATCATGGCGCGAAGTCTACGGGCGTTGCGGACGCGAATGCAAGTGAGGTTTCACCTCTGTCAGGGCCGCGCGATCCCAATTGCCGAGGGTGCTCGCCGCGTCGTAAGTGCTGCGCGCAAATTCCAGCAGAGCCGCATCGGGCGATTCGGTTTGGCGCATTTGCTCGTAGCGCAGAACGAACTCTTTCAGCTGCGCGTGGTAGGTCGCGAAGTCCGGCTGCACCTTCGCCTCTGAGAAGCCGGCGGGCGCTGGGTAGGCATACGAATAAAAAATCGGGTCGGGCATCGCTTCGTTTCCCGGCCAGAAACCGAGGCTGCTCACTTCGTGCGAATAGGCTTCGCGAGCGACTGCGTCCGGCAGATGCGGGACGCCGCCGGGATGCTGCGGCGCGGCCCGGCCGGAGAACCGCGTGACGGCGAGATCGAAGCTGCCCCAGAAAAAATGGACCGGGCTGCATTTGCCGCAAAAGTCCGACCGGAATTCCTTGAAGACGCGATCGCTTTGCGACAGGACACGCCAGAAGCGGTTCGCGAATTCCGGATCGTAGGCGGCGTCGGTTGTGTTCTGCTCGAACGGGATCGCGGGATCGACTTCGTTCGGCGTGGTGTGGATTGCCATTTGGATTTTAAAATCCGCCAGGGTCGCCATCACCTCGCGGTAGAACGCGGCGACTGATTTTGGAGCCAGCGCGATCGTTTTCTCCGCCCCCTCCCCTGTTTGAAAACGCAAAACGTGGCTGATAAAATCGAAATCGATTTGCAGGACCCGTCCATCGACGAACATGGGCGAAGTCGTGAGCCCGCGGGCGGTGAGATAGAGGGTGACGTGCCAGGAATGGTTCGTCCACGGCGTGAGCGCGAGCCGAATCTTTCCGACGATCTGCGTCCACATGTGCAACGTTTTCGCCGTCTCTTTCCAGTCCGCGAAAGGCAGCGCCGGCCAGATTTCGTTGGGGGCAGGCATGCGACGTTATCGGTTAAAGAAATCCACGAACGAACGCCGGACCCTCTGGAACATGCGAGTCGCGTCGCGGGTCGTTCGCCGGAACATCCGTTTTACGTCTTTCAGGACAAGATTTTCGTCGGAGCTTTCTTCGTCGTTCTGGACTTCGTCGTGTTCGACCGGCGGATTGCCGGCCTCGTCGGGATTCACTTCCACCTGCTCCATGTTCCGGCCCTGGTACATGCCCTCGACGCGGTTCACGCGTCCGTCGCTGGCCCGAATGTGGATGGTGCCGACCGGGCGATTGTTCCGGTCCGCGAGGGTCACGATCCAGACCGGGTTCCCGCGATCGTCGGTCCGGAGCGTATAGCTGGTGAGCGCGAAGGTGACGTGCGATGTCTCAGCTGTATGGGCCGCGACCGAATACGCGCCGGTGGAATCGAGGTTCAGCTTCGCGGTGTTAATCGTCGCGCCCTGGGTGGAACCGACGACCGACCGGTTCGTGGCGCGCTGGGAAACGACCCGGTTGTCTTCGACCACGATCTCGCGGATCCCGCTCGCCGCGTTTTTGTCCTCGACCAGGACCTTCCAGGTCCGCGGTTGCGGGTCGCCTTCGACGCCGTTCACCGACACGACGCGATTCACGATCTGCCGGTTCACCTGGGTGCCGATGACGCGCAGCGCTTCGTACGCGCTCGGATTTTCCTGCGCCAATACCGGGATGGCGAGGAGGAGCCAGGCGAGCAGGGATTTCCACATGACCAAAGAGAGCTATGCTTGCGCAGGCTGTCCACCGCGTTTTCGGTTGCGCACTTGAAGGACTGGCGGCATGCGTTCAGCGTTCAGCGTTTCGCCGGCTAGATGAAAAAGAAGAAGGTCGAATTCTCCAGCCACACCGGCAATCTCGCGCCGATGCGCAAGTTCGTGCGAAATTTTCTGGAGGCGTATCCAATTTCCGAGCGCGAACGAATGCTCATGGTGCTGGGAATAGACGAGGCCTGCACCAACGTTATTCGCCACGCCTATCATCTGCGCGACGACCAGCTCATCTCGCTTTCGCTGGAAGGCTGCCCGCGCTGGGTCCGGATGCGGTTGCGCGATTATGGGAAGCAAACCGAAGCGCACGCCATGAAAGGCCGGTCGCACGACCTGATCCGGCCGGGCGGCCTCGGGCTGCATTTGATCAAGACCGCGTTCGACAAGGTCGATTACATTTTGAAAGCGCGCGGAACCGAGCTGGTGATGACGAAGAAGCTGGAGAAAGCGGCGTGAAGATGGTTCCCGCTTTCTGTAGCCGCTTCGCTGTGCGAAGCGTGAGAGAAGACGTCATCGCAACCGGCGCCGCCCACACGGCGGCGGCTACAGAAGAACCATGAAACCGCCAGAACCAGATCCCGCCTTCGAAGTTTCGTTGCGGCCGCCGATGTTCAGCGAGTTCACCGGCCAGGTGAAAGTTTGCGAACGTCTGGAGTTGCTGGTCGAAGCGGCGAAGAAACGCGGCGACGTTCTCGAGCACATCCTCCTGAGCGGCCCGCCGGGACTGGGCAAGACAACGCTGGCGAACATCATCGCCAACGCGATGGGCGTTAACGTGAAGAACACCAGCGGACCGGTCATCGAAAAAGCGGGCGAGCTGGCCGGATTGCTCACGAGCCTCGAGAAAGGCGACGTCCTCTTCATTGACGAAATCCACCGGCTCCAGCCGACGATCGAGGAATACCTTTACCCGGCGATGGAAGATTACCGGCTCGATATCATCATCGACCAGGGACCGCAGGCGCGCAGTCTGCGGCTGCAACTGCCGAAGTTCACGCTCATCGGCGCCACCACGCGCGCGGGAATGGTGAGCGCGCCGTTGCGTTCGCGTTTCGGAATGACAGCGCGGCTCGATTACTACCACGCCGAAGAGATGCGCAAAATCATTGCGCGGAGCGCGGGATTGCTCGGCGTCGAGATCGATGCCGAAGGCGCGGCGGAAATCGCGACCCGGACTCGCGGGACGCCGCGGACCGCGAACAATCTTCTCCGCTGGGTGCGCGATTACGCGCAGGTAAAGGCGGACGGAAAGATTACCGCCGACCTGGCCGATCGCGCGCTCACCATGCTCGAGATCGATCGGGACGGGTTCGATCAATGGGACAAACGGATCATCGAGACCCTCATTCACAAATTCAACGGCGGCCCGGTAGGACTCAGTTCGCTCGCCGTGGCCGTGGGCGAAGAAGCTGGCACGCTCGAGGAAGTGAACGAGCCGTATTTGATCATGGAAGGTTACATCAAGCGCACGCCGCAAGGCCGCGTCGCCATGCCGAACGCGTATCGGAAATTGGGACTTAAACCGCCGGTCGGATCGCAGCAGGATCTTTTGTAGGGCGTTTCTGTGAAACGCCATTGGCGTCTGACACAGACGCCCTACAATGATGATGCGTCCTCATGCTTGAATCGGATTTCTTCCAACAAACCTCCAAAGTCTTCAGTGTCGCTGAGCTGACGCGCCAAATTCGCGGGGCGCTCGAGACCCGTTTCGGGGCGGTCTGGGTCCAGGGAGAAGTTTCCAATTACCGGCTGCAACCCTCCGGCCACCGTTATTTCACCTTGAAGGACCAGCGCGCCGCCATCTCGTGCGTGATTTTTCGGAACACGCTGCCGCCGACGGCGCCGCCCATCGTCGACGGCGCGCAGGTCCAGCTTTACGGAAGCGTTTCGGTTTTTGAAGCGCGCGGACAGTACCAGCTCAACGTCCAGATTCTGCAAACCCGCGGGGCCGGTCTGCTCCAGGCGAAGTTCGAAGCGCTCAAACGAAAGCTGGAAGCGGAAGGGCTTTTCGATTCCGCCCGGAAACGGGCGCTGCCGAAATTTCCGAAACGAATCGGGATCATCACCTCCTCGAGCGGCGCGGCGATTCGCGACATGCTCAACGTCCTGCGGCGCCGGGCGCCGAACGTGCGGGTGTTGATCAGCCCGGTCCGCGTCCAGGGGATTGGGGCCGCGGCGGAGATCGCGACCGCGATCCGCGAACTCGCGACTCCGAACAAGGCGTGGGACGAAATCGATTTGATCGTCATCGCCCGCGGCGGCGGCAGCATCGAAGACCTGTGGGAATTCAACGAGGAGAGCGTGGCGCGCGCCATTTTTCATTCGGCCATTCCAATCGTTAGCGCCGTCGGACACGAAATCGATTTCACGATCGCGGACTTCGTCGCCGACCTTCGCGCGCCAACTCCGAGCGCGGCGGCCGAATTGATTGTGCCCGAGGCCACCGAGCTGGCGCGCCGGATAAGCGAGTTGGAGAATTGTCTCCGCAAATATCTGCGAAATTTTCTCCAGCAGAATTTCACCCGGCTCCGATATCTTTCGGAGCGGACCCTGGCGCGCGAGTTGATGCAGCGAATGCGCGACGGCCGGCAGCAACTCGACCTCAACGCCGACTCCCTTCGCCGGCGACTAAGGCAATTCGTTGTCGATGCGCACGCCGCGATCTCCCAGCGTGCCCAGTCGCTGAAGACTCACGATCCAAAGCGCGAGCTGGCCGTCCGCCGAACGCGCGTTGGCGATCTCGAACATCGGATTGGGATGCAACTGCCGCGGCTCCTGCAAAATGCGCACGAACGTTTTGAACGGGTGGAAGGAATCCTTCGCGTGGTCGGTCCGGAAGCGACCCTGCGGCGTGGCTACAGCATCACGCGAGACTCTGCCGGCAAAGTCATCCAGAGCGTTGCCGCGGCGCGTCCGAAATCGAAAATCCGAACTCAGGTCGCCGATGGCGAGTTCGAATCGGAAGTGGTTCCTACCGCGGCGCGGCCAAAACCGTAGAACCGTCTCCCGCAGTCACGACGCCTTTCGCCGCACCGGGCAACGCACCGACTTCGACCTGAAATTTTGCCGGATCGTTGTCGAACCCTTCCGGCGTGGTTTGTCCTTTGCTGAAAATCCGGGCGTCGCCCCCTTTCCGGATCACCACAAAACCGATGTCGCCAAAAGGGACCACGTTGGGATCGAGAGCAGTATCGTAAACGTAATTCGCGCTGGCGGCGAAAATGGCGTGAGAAGGATCGCTGCCTGTGACCTTGTAAATCTTGAGCGCGGTTTTCCCCGAGACCTGCAACGCGGCCGGCGGTCCGCTCATCGTCGCCGTGCAGATTGCTCCCGGACCTGACAGCATTCGCTGAAGGTCGGCCGGATTTAAATAACCGTTTTGGACGAGTCTCCCGCAATACTCGGCCAGGCTTGTGGCCGGATACTCTCCGGGCCACGCCCGGCTCGCATCCGCTTTCGCCGCTCCATCCGTCGCCATCCGAAACGCCGCCAGATAGAATTCACGGCCGTTATTCGAGGTCCGCGCCAGATCGCGCTTGGCGAGCGCTTGAGAAACGGTGGGCCAGGCGAGGACGAGGAGGACGCCGATGATTACAATAATCACCGCGAGCTGTGTTCCGGTGAAGGCCGCCCGGAAATCTGAGCTTCGGCCCGGCATCAACGAACTGAAAAGCTAGGGCGTATTTGGCAACAGGACGGCGTTGCCCGTTGCGGAAATCCAGGTCGTGCCGTTCGCCGCGAAGATGTCCGTGTGGGTGCTTCCTCCCGTGGGGCCCTCTACGGTTGATGTTCCGGCCGCCGAGTTCACCTTGCACGTTTCGATCGCCCCGCTTTGATCGCATCGGACCACGATCGCTTTCTTTCCCTTCCACACGCCGCCCTTCACTGTCGGATCCGTTTTGTAGACAGCGCTGGTCCCTCCGGTCGCGGGCGCGTCGGCGATGAGCGGGAAATTCGGATTGGACGTCTCCGTCATTCCCAAAACGTAGGCAAAATTATTCGTCGACGCTTCAACTCGATCTCCAGACGCCGTCGTTTTTTCGTCCGGAACAGTTGGCGACCACGCTGATTTCGCCAAATAAAACAATTTTTCCGTCGGGAGATAATTAGGAACCAGGCAGGCAAAAGCGGCGTTGGATGTACTAGCCGAAGTCAGCGCGGTCGTTGGCGGATCTGCGGCCTGGCCATCTTTGTCGGGATACTTTCCGTCATTATCCGCCGCGTAAAGCTTGCAGGCGAGCGCGACCTGCTTGGCGTTTGAGAGGTCCTTCGTCTGCGAGCCGCGTTCCTGAACCGTCGTGTAAACCGGCAGCGCGATGCCGGCCAGGACTGCGATGATGGATATGACGACAAGCAACTCGATGAGGGTGAACGCGGCGGAAGAATCTCTTTTCATGAGCGTGCGCGAGAATGGCGAATCGCCGCGCGGGGGGTCAAGCAGAATGAGGCCCGCTCCAGCAAGCGCGCTGAGCTACAACTCCAACTTACACGCCACTACTGCGAGCGGCGGCAGGCTGATCATGAGCGAATGCGTCCGGCCTTGCCACGGGAAATCTTCGGCCTCGAAGCCGCCCATGTTCCCAATGTTGCTGCCGCCGTAGGTCTCCGCATCGGTGTTGATGATTTCTCGATAAAAGCCGGCAAGCGGGACGCCGAGACGATAACCATGGCGCACCATCGGGGTCGCATTCACCGCGAACACGATCACGCCGCCATCGCGCGATCGGCGCATGAAAGCCACGACGCTGTTCTCCGAATCATGGAAATCGATCCACTCGAATCCTTCGTGGGTGTCGTCACAATCCCAGAGCGCGGCTTCATTTTTGTAAACGTAGTTGAGATGCTGGACCAGGCGGCGAAGGCCGTCGTGCTTCGGCAGGTTCGTCAGCTCCCAGTCGAGCTCGCGGTCGTGGTTCCATTCGCGGCGCTGCCCAAATTCGCCGCCCATGAAGAGCAGCTTTTTGCCAGGATGCCCATACATCCAGGCCATGAACATCCGGAGATTCGCGAACTGCTGCCATTCGTCGCCCGGCATCTTGTTGAGCAGCGAGCGCTTCCCGTGAACGACTTCGTCGTGGCTCAGCACGAGGACGAAATGCTCCGCGTAGGCATACATGAGCGAGAACGTGATGCTGTTGTGGTGGAACCGCCGGAAGATCGGATCGAGCGCCATGTAATGGAGAAAGTCGTGCATCCATCCCATGTTCCATTTGAACCCGAAGCCGAGCCCGCCGAGATAGGTCGGCTGGGTCACGCCGGGCCAGGCGGTTGATTCCTCGGCGATCGTCATGATCCCGGGGAAACGCTCGTAGCAAACTTCGTTGAACCGTTTCAGGAAGAAGACCGCGTCCAGATTTTCCCGGCCGCCGAATGCGTTCGGGATCCATTCGCCGGCCTTGCGCGAGTAGTCGAGGTAAAGCATCGACGCGACCGCGTCCACGCGCAGACCGTCGATGTGATATTTGTCGAGCCAGAAGAGGGCGTTCGCGATCAGGAAATTGCGGACCTCGTTTCGGCCGAAATTGAAAATGAGCGTGCCCCAATCCTGGTGCTCGCCCTGGCGCGGGTCGGCGTGCTCGTAGAGATCGGTCCCGTCGAATTCCGCGAGCGCGTGCGCGTCTTTCGGAAAATGGGCCGGCACCCAATCCATGATCACGCCGATGCCAGCCTGGTGACATGCATCCACGAAATGGCGGAACTCGTCCGGCGTTCCGAACCGGCTGGTGGGCGCGAAATAATTGGTGACCTGATAACCCCACGAGCCTTCGAAGGGATGCTCGGCAATCGGCATGAGCTCGATGTGGGTGTAACCCATCTCGAGCACGTACGGGATCAGGGTCTCGGACAATTCAAGATAACTGAGGGAACGATTCTGTTCGTCGGCCCGGCGCCGCCACGAGCCGAGGTGGACTTCGTAAATGCTGATCGGGCTGGTCTGGAGTTTCCGGGCGGGCCGCGCTTCCATCCATTCGCGATCGCTCCATTGGTAGCGATCGAGATTGTAAACCATGGAGGACGTTTCTTTCCCGTGCTGGCTGAAGAGGCCGAACGGGTCCGCCTTCAACAAGAGCGCGCCGCGCGGGGTGCGAATCTCGAATTTGTAATGCGCGCCTTCCCCAACCCCGGGCAGGAATAATTCCCAAACGCCGCTCCCGAGCAGGCGACGCATCGGGTTGACCCGGCCATCCCACCCGTTGAAATCGCCGACCACACTGACGCGCTGCGCGTTCGGCGCCCAGACCGCGAAGTAAACGCCCTCGTCGTCTCCGATCTTGCGCAGATGCGCGCCGAATTGGTCGTAAAGCCGGAGATGATTTCCTTCGGCAAACAAATGCAGATCGACCTCGCCCATGATGAGGCCGTAGCAATACGGATCGCGCACCACGGCGGTCGATCCATCCCAGCCGGTCAGGTGGATCTGGTAACTGCAGGTGCGCTTCGTCTCCGGCAGCGTCGCCTGGAAAAAACCTTCCGGGCGGAGGCGGTCAGCGGCAAAGCGCTGCTCCTTCCCCTCGAGAATGATGGCCACTTCTTTTGCGTCGGGGCGGAAGACGCGGACCACGAGATCGTCGCCGACGCGATGCGGCCCCAGGATCCGGAAGGGATCAGGATGCGCGCCGGCGAGGAAAACGTTCAGTTCGTCGACGGGCACGCCGGTAATTTCGAAGGAGCTCATGCGCGGTTTTTCTAATTTAAAACGCCTCGCGCCAATGTCGTGCGCGGATTTTTCTATTCTGTAGCCGCTTCGCTATGCGAAGCGAAATTGCAGCGTGAATCTCTCTCACGCTTCGCATAGCGAAGCGGCTACAGAAGAAGCTACCGGTAAATCCACAGCAGCAACCCGGGCAGCGCGATGCCGGCGAGCAGACAAACCGTCGCGACCAGCGGACGCCGGCTGAAACTGTACGCCATCACGATTCCGATAATCGTGGTGGTGACGAGACCGATGGCGGTGGCGAGCATGAAATAGCGGAGCGGAGTCGGCTGACGGCCGGGCGTCCCGGGAATGTGCGCATCCTTGTGAACGAAGGAGAGCGCGGCTAGCGCCGGCGGCGCGACGTAGGTCTTGTCCTTCTTCGATTCGTGCCAGTTGAAAAGCTGCCATGATCCGGTCACGGCGAAAAAAATCAGCATGGGCGCGAAGAGGCACCCTAGATAAAGATGGAGCGAGCGCAGGAATTTCATCGTTCGGCGAAATAGCGAATTCCGTTGGCCGCGCCGAGACAAATCTCAGCCCGGACGCGCCGGTCCGCCTCTGTAACGACTTTCCGTTTCCCTTGCACCATCAGCCGTCGCATAGTTTGCGACGATGGATTCACCGACGGACGACGCGGCGGCCGAGCTGCTCCAAACTTACACGGAGGGCGGCGGGATCAATTATCTCGACGCAGCCGCGATGCTGCCCTCCCGACCGGCGATCGAGGATGCCTGCGTCGGGTTGATGAGCCTGATGTTCCCCGGCTTTCACGGAGAACCGCTGGTGGATTCGAGCGATCTGCCGGACGTGACCCGGAGCCGCATCCGCCGGCTGCATGCGCGGATGAAGCCGGAGATTTCCAAGAGCTTCAACAAACTCGACCGCGACACGGCCGACGCGAGGGCGGACGAGATCCTGACCTGGTTTATGTCGGAATTGGGCAAGCTCCGGAAGGTGCTCTGGACGGATGTGGATGCTGCTTACGAAGGCGACCCGGCCGCCACCAGTTATGAGGAAGTGATCGTGGCGTATCCCGCGATCGAGGCGATTGCCATCCAGCGGATGGCGCATCTTCTCTACGAAAAAAAGGTGCCGCTCATTCCGCGCCTCATGACGGAGTGGGCCCATACCCGCACCGGCATCGACATTCATCCCGGCGCGAAAATCGGCCCGCATTTTTTTATCGACCACGGGACCGGGGTGGTGGTCGGGGAGACGTGCGAGATCGGGGCGCGGGTAAAGTTGTATCACGCCGTAACTCTCGGCGCGCGCAGTTTTCTCAAGGACGAGCACGGCAAAATCAAAAAGGGCGGTAAACGCCATCCGACTTTGGAAGATGACGTGACGATCTACCCGAACTCGACGGTGCTAGGGGGCGAGACCGTGATCGGAGCGCGGAGCACGATCGGCGGCAACGTGTTTCTGATTCAAAGCGTGCCGGCGGATTCGCTGGTTTATTACGAAGAGAAGCAGCTCCAGATCATGCCGAAGCGGCGGGCCGGCGCGAAAGACTTCACGGCCTAGCGGGAGATGATTTACCTCGATTACAACGCCACGACGCCGTTATGCGCGGCGGCGCGGGAAGCGATGGAGCCGTTCCTGGATCGGCATCATGGCAACCCATCGAGCGTTCACGCCGCCGGGCGCGAGACGCGGGCGGGGATCGATGACGCCCGGGACCGGCTCGCGGGTCTGCTGGGCGCGAAGCCACACGAGCTGATTTTCACCGGCAGCGGAACCGAATCGAACAATCTCGCGGTGCTGGGGCTGGCTCGCGCCCACGCCAGCCGCGGCCGCCATTTGATTTGCGCCAGCACGGAGCACCACGCCGTCCTCAACGCCTTCGAACATCTTCGCGACAAGGAAAGGTTCGACGTGACTTTCCTGCCGGTGGATCGGCGCGGACGCGTCGACCCGGACGAACTGACGCGACTCATTCGCAGCGACACGACCGTCGTTTCCGTGATGGCGGCGAACAACGAAACCGGTGT
>JBEEHG010000004.1:0-28451 GCA_041167265.1 Verrucomicrobiota bacterium
CCCCCTCGCCCCGGCTCGGGATGACGGCGCGTGTCTACGCGCCGTAGCTCTTCGTGAATTTCTTGCGCGACTCGGCTTCGGATGGAGGAGCCGCGGGTGGTTCGGCTTGTTGGGCAACAGGCTCCGGCTCGGTTTGCGGTTCGGGGGCCGGCGCCGCGGCAGATTCAGTTTTTCCCTCCCGCATTTCCTTCGAGACTTCCACAAACGCCATCTGCAAATTCGACAGCGTGTTTCGGAGCACAGCCGTTTCCTCGCTGGTCAGGTTGCCCCGGGTCTTTTCCTGGATCATGCCGAGCTGATCGATGAACATTTTTGCCAGCTCGAGGTTCACTTCGCCCTTGCCGGTTTGCGGATTCGGGATTTGTCCGAGAAAGAGCGCCGCGTTTTGTGCCTGCATCATGACGAACTCGATAAAGCGCTGCGACATCTCGCCCAGAGATTGGGTATTGGTTTGGACTTCGGCCATGGATCGAAACTAATCGATCACGAGCAGGAGCACGAGCACGATTACGATTTTGCCGCTGCCTTCGTGCTCGTGCTCATGCTCGTGATCGTGCTCGATCTGCGTTTGCCGGCGGTCGCACGAGGGCCAGGACGTACGGTTGGTTCAGGAAATATTTCGCGGCAACGCGCCGGACCTCTTCGGAAGTAACGCCTTCCACGTCGCGCTCCAGCGCCTTGTAATGGTCGAACCCGAGCCCGTAGAGCTCGTCGAGCGCGGCCATGTAGCCGAACGAATCGTTGCTCTGGTTGGCGATCTGTTGCTGCCCGACCAGCTTCTTTTTCGCGCGCGCCAGCTCGACCTCGCTCAATCCATCCGTCGCCAGCTTGCCGATCTCCTCCAGTAACGCCGCTTTCACCGGCTCGATCTTCTGCGGATCGGTTCCGAGATAGAACAGGAACAGCCCCGGGACCAGACCCTGCATCTGGCTCGCGCCCACGAAATAGGCCAGCCCCATTTCCTCGCGGATCCGGAGGAAAAATCGCGACCCCAGATCGCTGCTGGCTTCGTCGATCAGCTCGAGCGCGGACCGGTCCTCGCTGAAAAGATCGGCGCCGCGGAACCCGACCATCAAAACTCCCTGCGCTTTCTCTTTCAAACTTTCCACGGTCACGGTCCCCGGGAGCGGTGCGGATGGCGGCGCGGCGGTGAGAGCGAGCTGGCCCGCTTTCATTTTGCCGAGCGCATTTTCAAAAAGCTCGCGGACCTCGTCCGCCTTCACGTTTCCGAAAACGGAAATGACGCCGTTGCGCGCCACGAGATAGGTTTCGCGAAAGGCGAGCAACTGCTGGCGGGTCAATTTTGCCACGGACTCCGCCGATCCCTTTCCGCGGAGCGCATAAGGATGATCGCGAAAAAGTGCTTCGCGCAGAATGTTGCGCGCGACGGTCGTGAGCTGTTCCTCGTCCTCTTTGATGCCTGCGAGCTGCACTTCGCGTTCGCGTTCGAGAGCAGGGTCGAGGAGCGTCGCGTTAAGTAAAACATCGGCGAGAAGGTCCACCCCGAGTCGGAGATCGGGCTGGGTCACATCGACGGCCACGCTGAAGCTGTTGTTGCCCGCGTCGCTTCCGATGCTGCCGCCGACCGCCTCGATCGTGTCGGCAATCTGCTCGGCGGTGCGGGTCGTCGTTCCCTTCAACAACGTCTTGGCCAGGAGGCGCGTGATGCCGTTGGTGGCGCGCGTTTCCGCCAAAAGTCCGCCGCGGAAAACAGCCGCCATCGAAACCAGCGGCAGGCGCGGATCTTCACGGACGAGAAGCCGAAGCCCGTTGGAAAGCTCAATCTTCTGGATTTCGCCGGCGGAAATCGCCGGGCGAGTATCGCTCTTCGCCGCGCCCGCCGTCTTCGGGTTGAGCGAGGTGATCGTGAGATTGTCGTCGACCAGATATTTTGCTGCGACCCGCCGAACATCGTCCGCAGTAATTTTCTGCGCGGCGTCGAGATAGTCGCGGGTGAAATTCAAGTTCCGGGTCAGGAACCAATTCGAGCCAAGGTCGGACGCCTGGCCGCGCATCGTGGTCAACGCGCCCAAATGATGGCTCAGCGAAATCTTTTTCGCTTTCGCGAGTTCCCCGGGAGTGACGCCGTCAGTTATGATTTGGCCGACGATCTTCAGGATCAAATCGCGCGCGGCCTCGCGGTTCTCCACTTCCACGGTGGCATCGATGCCGAGCAACCCCGGATCGCCCGGCGTGTAGGAAAATGCGGAAACGCCGTAGGCCAATCCGGTTTCGTCGCGCAATTGCCGGTAGAGCCGGGAGCTGCGGCCGTCGCCGAGGATGGTCGAAAGAAGATCGAGCGCCGGGACATCCGGATGGGTGATCTCCGGGATGTGCCAGGCGAGCGAGAGACGCGTGAGCTCGGTCACAAATTCTTCGTGCATCTCGCGCCGGCCGAGCTGCGGTGGTTCGGGCGGAATGAAAACCGGGGTGAGCGATTTCGCCGGATGACTTTTGAAGAACTCGCCGAGCTGCTGGCAGACTGCGTCCGCGCTGACATCGCCGACGACGATGAACGTGAAATTGTTCGGCACGTAACGGGCCCGGTAATATTCCACCACCTGATCGCGGGTCAGTTGATTGAAGACGTCGAGCAGTCCGATCACCGGCAGCCGGTAGGGATGGCGTTGGAAGGCGGTGGCGAAAAGAAGCTGCCCGGCCATTCGATCCGGATCGTCCATGCCCATGGCGAATTCGCGCCGGATCACTTCCTGTTCCTTGGCGTATTCCTCCGCGGGCAGGATCGAGTTCATCATCGCGTCTGCCAGAACGTCGATCGCCACCGGGACGCCATCCCTGGGAACATCGATCCAATAGACGGTGCGATCGAACGACGTGTAGGCGTTGATGTAGCCGCCAACGTTCTGGATCTTCTGCGCGATCGCATTCGCGGGATTGGTTTTGGTTCCCTTGAAAAGCATGTGCTCGAGGATGTGCGACAGGCCCGCGCCCAGGTGTTGGTTCTCATCCACGCTGCCGGTGCCGCACCAGGCCTGGACGCTCGCGACCGGCGCGCTGCGGTCCTCCTGCACGATGATCGTCAGCCCGTTCGGGAGGACGCGCTTCTGCGCTGTGCTCGGCGGGAACGTGATCCCGGCGCTCTCGGCCGCCGTCGTGGCTTTAAGATGGGCGCTCAACATGACGGCGAACCAAAGGGCCGGAGGGTCCGCAATTCAACTCAGGACAATTTCGGCGTGGAAGTGGGAAGCCGGACCGGAACGTCCGGATGAGAGCGTTTCTCGGGCTCGAACGGCTTCACGAAGGCTTCGTGAAAATCGAAGACGTTCTTGAAATCCTCGATCGAATCTTCCTCCGTCTTTCCGAAAATCCCGGCGCCGATCAGGTTGAAAACCATGTGCCCGATGTCTTCGCACGACCGGATTCCCCAGTAGGAGAGCACGGTGACGACCATGGGCCCAAACTCCTTGAGCGCGTATTGGCGGACGCCTTCCAACAGCTCGGGCCCGGCCACGTGGCGGACCGACGTGCCCTTGGTTTTCTTCTGCTGCTTGGTCGTGTAATCGAGGGCGTCGCGCAGGAAAATGTAGGCGTCGCGCTGGTAACGCGGGTCGCTGGCCACAATCGAATCGAGCGCTTCGGCGAATCCTATTTTTTGCATTGTCTGATCGTCCCGGTCTTACCGGAGCGCCGCCATGATAGGCAACAACGTGAATAACGGCAACCTTTGCACATCATCTTTCAGGATGTGACAACCGGTCCGGCTTTGTGTTTGATTCTTTTTGACCATGGACTCGGTCAGGTTTCACGGAAGGACCCTCCAGAATCGCGTGCTGGCTGGGTTCGAGCTGAAGGAAATTCAACACCCGCCGGGCGTGTTCGTCCCGAAGCATTCCCACGCGAACGCGCACATCGGGTTCATCCTGAACGGCGGGTTCACGGAATCTTTCACCCGGAAGACGCTGGAATGCCGTCCGCTCAGCGTCTCCTACATCCCACCGGCTCTGTCGCATACGGATGATTTCCGGAACGGCGTCCATTGCTTCGTCCTGGAGATCAGCCCGGCGCGTCTCGCCGAGGTGCGCGGACTGGCGGCCTTGGAGGAACCCGTTTTCGTGAATGGCGGGCGGGCCGCCTGGCTGGCTTTGACAATGTACGGCGAAGCGCAGACCAGCGATGCGGCATCGCTCCTGGCGCTGGAGGGTCTCGGGCTGGAAATTCTCGCGGAGCTCGCGCGCATTAACGCGGAACCGCCGGAAACCAAAACGCCCCGCTGGCTCGAGCGGAGCCGGGAACTTCTGCATGCCCCGCTTCAAGAAACTTTGACGCACAACGACATCGCGAACGAAGTCGGAGTGCACCCGGTTTATCTGGCAACGCTTTTCCGCCGGCATTTCCGTTGCACCATTGGCGAATACGTCCGCCGCCTGCGGATCGAGTTCGCGGCGAGGGAGCTCGCCACCTCGGACCAGTCGTTGTGCGAGATCGGATTGGCCGCCGGCTTTTCCGATCAGAGCCATTTCTCGAAGGTATTCAAGCGTCACACCGGAATGACCCCGGGCTCGTTCCGCGCTCGTCTTCCGGGCCGTCGCCGGACGGGATACCTTAGACCGATACAAGACACCGCCCGCCGAGCGTGCTTGGGTCGCGGAGAGTGAAGTTCACAGTCAACGATCGGGTCGACCTTGGATTGCTCGTCCTTCGTTGCGGCATTGGGTTGATGTTCGTGCTCATGCATGGACTCTCCAAAATCACGGGCGGCGTTACTTTGTGGCGCGGTCTTGGTGGCGCGTTCAACCGTCTCATCGGACTTTCGTTCGCGCCGGAATTTTGGGGAGTCGCCGCGACGATCTCGGAATTCGGCGGCGGCCTTTGTCTGATCGCGGGGGTTTTCTTCCGGCCCGCGTGCGCGGCGATGCTGTTTACGATGGCGGTCGCGGTGGGAGCGACGATCCGCGGTGGCGAAGGATTCGCTGGGGCGTCGCACCCGCTTGAGCTGGTCATCGTGTTGCTTGCTCTTTTTTTGACCGGCCCCGGCAAACTTACGGTCGGGATTTTTTTCAAACCAAAACGACTGGCTAACCATGCAACTCCATAAATCCATCGGCTTCATCGCTGCGGTGCTCTTCGTCGCAGCCGCCGCCGCGCAAGTGAACAAGGAACCGAACTACCCGCCGACGCTGAGCGGAGGCGCGCCGTGCGGTTCGTGCGGGGCGCCAGAGAAACTCTCGTGGAAAACTGTCATCCCGCCGGAGAACGAGCCGGGCGAACCGCTTGTCATCACCGGAAAAGTTTTCCAGCCGGACGGAAAAACGCCGGCGGAAGGAATGGTCCTGTGGGTTTATCAGACCGACCGGACCGGATATTATAATGAGAAGGACGACGCGAGCCATCCGCGCTTAAAGGGCTGGATGAAGATCGGGGCGGACGGGAAATACGAGTTCCGCACGATCCGGCCCGGTGCGTATCCGCACCGGACCACGCCGGCGCACATTCATGCGCATGTTTACGGGCCGGGATATTCGGAACGCTCGATCGACGATTACTGGTTCGCCGACGATCCGCGAATCAATGACGAGGAAAAGGCGAAGATGGAGAGGGAAGGCGAGCATCCGGTCGTCGTGGAGGTGAAACGCGGGAGCGACGGTGTTTGGCGGGGCCAGCGCGATATCGTAATCAAAGCGGTGAAGTAAAGGTTGTAGCGACGCCGCTCTGCCGTCGCTACAACTCTTTGCCCAACTCCGAGCCCGGCATTAGAATCCGCTCATGAGTCCTTTGCAGGAGCAAATCGAGCGGCGCGGATTACAAATGTTCGACCTGGTCGACGCGAACCCGGAATCGATCTTCAGCAAGGCCGGCTTCTACCAGCGGATGATGGCGTTCTCGATGCGGGACGAGCATTTCAAGGTGCAAATGTTCCGGTTCGTGGACGTGCTCGCGTCGCTCCGCCGCCCAACCGATATCGTCCGGCACTTGAACGAATATTTTGCCGACATGCGCAACGGCTCGGTCCCGTTTCTCCAGACCGGCATCAAGGCGGCGCGCATTTTCCCGTGGCTGACGGCGCCCATCCTGCGCTGGAACGTTTCGGGAATGGCCCGGCAATTCATCGCGGGCCGGGATCCGGACGACGTCATGAAGACGCTGCGGAAACGCCGCGGGGAAAAGATCGGATTCACCGTCGACCTTCTCGGCGAAGCGGTGGTAAGCGAACCGGAGACGGACGAATACGCGGCGCGGTGCCTGGCCCTGGTCGAAGGTCTTGCCGCTCAAACGGCGGGCTGGAGCGATCCGCTGGGCAGGAACACGGAGCTGTTTCCGGTCGTGAACGTTTCCGTGAAAATTTCGGCGCTCTATTCGCAGATGAATCCGGCCGATCCCGAGGACGCGATCGCGCATCTCGGGCCGAAGCTGCGACCGATCCTCCGCCGGGCCCGCGAGCTCGGGGCGTTCATCAACTTCGACATGGAGAGCTACGCCCATAAGAACACCACGCTCGAACTTTTCCGGACGCTCTTCATGGAAGAGGAATTCCGCGAATGGCCGCACGCCGGCATCGTCATCCAGGCTTACCTGCGCGACGCCGAACATGACCTGAAGAACCTGATCGAATGGGGCCGGCAACGCGGGACGCGTTTCACCGTGCGGCTCGTGAAAGGGGCGTATTGGGATTACGAAAAGATCAAGGCGGCGCAGAATGGCTGGAGGGTCCCGGTGTTCCTGCAGAAGGCGGAGAGCGACGCGAACTTCGAGGTTTGCACGCGCATCCTGCTCGAGAACGAGTCGATCGTCACTTCGGCGTTCGGTTCGCATAATGTCCGCAGCATCGCGCACGCGCAGGCGTATGCGGAACAACTCGGAATCGATAAGAGCCGGATCGAGTTTCAGCTCCTTTACGGAATGGCCGGGCCGATCAAGCGGGCCCTGGTGGAGATGGGTTATCGCGTCCGCGAGTATTGTCCCGTCGGCGAATTGCTCCCCGGCATGTCGTATCTCGTCCGGCGATTACTGGAGAACACCTCGAACGAAGGGTTCCTGAAAGCGAAGTTTTCCGATAAGGCCGGACCGGAACAACTCCTGCGCGATCCGCGTTCGCTCCTGACAAAACCGCGGCCGGGATCATCGATCCCGGCGGCAACTGGCCGCAACGGCCAATCGCTCGCAACCCCGCCGGGCGATACCTACGAGAACTCGCCGCTCGTCAATTTCGTCCACGAGAAGAGCCGCGAACGGATGCGGAGCGCGCTTCGCGAAATGCGACCGCGGCTCGGCCAGAAATATCCGCTGGTGATTAACGGCCAGAAAATCTGGACGGACAACCTGATCGACTCGATCAATCCTAGCTCGCCGACTCAAGTGGTCGGCGCGGTCGCTGAAGCGCACGTTGAGCACGCGGAGCAGGCAGTGACGGCGGCCAAAAAAGCTTTCGAGCATTGGTGCCGGGTCAGCGTCGAGCATCGCGCGGAGTTGCTGGAACGCGTCGCCACGATCATGGACCGCCGGCGGTTCGAGCTTTCGGCGCTGGAAGTTTTTGAAGTGGGCAAACCCTGGGCCGAAGCCGACGGCGACATTCGCGAGGCGATCGATTTTCTGTTGTTTTACGCGCAGCAAATGCGGCTCCGTGGCCTTCCGCGATTAACGCAGCACGTGCCCGGCGAAGAAAGTTATCAGCATTACTGGCCGCGCGGTGTCGCGCTCGTCATCGCGCCCTGGAATTTCCCGATGGCGATCCTGACAGGAATGGTTTCGGCCGCGCTCGTGACCGGCAACACCGTGATCATGAAGCCCGCCGAACAATCGGCCGTCTGTGGGGCGATGTTGATGGAGATGTTCGAGGAAGCCGGCGTGCCGCCCGGCGTCCTGAATTTCCTGCCCGGCAAGGGCCGCGTCATTGGCCAGTATTTGGTCGATCACAAGGACGTGCACATGGTCGCGTTCACGGGATCGCGCGAAGTCGGGCTGCGAATTTGGAAGAGCGCGGGCGAAACCCGGGAGGGGCAGCTGGAATTGAAACGCGTCGTCTGCGAAATGGGCGGGAAGAATCCGGTTATCGTCGATTCGGACGCGGACCTCGACGAGGCGATCGTCGACACCATTTACTCCGCCTTTGGTTATCAGGGGCAAAAGTGCTCAGCCTGCTCGCGCCTGATCGTGCTCGAGGAAAATTACGAGCGAGTCGTGAAGCGGCTGATCGAAGCCGCCGCCAGTTTGCGCGTGGGGAATCCGGAAGAACCGGGGATCACGGTCGGGCCAGTGATCGACGAAACCGCTTATCGCCGGATGCTGGAGACGATCGAGATCGGAAAGAAGGAAGCGACCCTCGCTTTCCAGGGAAAGGCGCCGGCCGAAGGGTTCTTCGTTCCGCCGACAATTTTTATCGACGTGAAACCGCACATGGTTCTTTCCTGCGAAGAAATCTTCGGGCCGGTCCTGAGCGTGTTGAAGGCGCGCGATCTCGACGAAGCGATTCGGATCGCGAACGAGACGGATTACGCGTTGACCGCCGGTTTTTTCTCCCGCAGTCCGGCAAACATCGAGCGGGTGAAAGCCGAGCTGGTGGCCGGCAATGTTTACATCAATCGCTCGTGCACCGGCGCCGTGGTGGGCCGCCATCCGTTCGGCGGTTTCAAAATGTCAGGGGGCGGAACCAAAGCCGGCGGCGGCGATTATCTTCTCCAGTTTATGGTCCCCAGGGTGGTGACCGAAAACATCATGCGCCACGGCTTTGCCCCGGATACGACCCCGGAATTCCGGGCGCCATTCAGCGCGGCCACCGAGGATCACGGGATCAGCAAGACTCGTTAGAAAACATTTTACGCTCAGGGTCGAGAAGGCTATCCTCGGCCCTCTATGCGTATTCCCCAGCTTCGGCTCCTTCTCTTTGTCGGTCTTTGCTCCCTCGGAAACTTCGCGGCTGGCGCGGACTTTTCGGTTCTGACTTCAAGTGACAGCGGGCCCGGTTCGCTGCGCGCGGCGATTGTCGCGGCGAACACAACCCCGGGCGCCGACCGCGTGGTTTTCAATATTCCCGGATCCGGCGTCCAGACCATTTCGGTCCTGAGCGCGTTGCCGCAGATAACCGAGTCATTGGAGATTGATGGTTACACGCAGCCGGGAGCGAAACCCAATTCAAAGGCGGTTGGAAGCGACGCGGTCATATTGGTTCAAGTCGACGGCACGCAAAGCACGCCCGATGGCCTGACGATCAACGCTCCGAACTGCACGATTCGCGGTCTGGCGCTGACGAATTTCATCCAGCGGAATCCGATTTTCGTTACCGGCGGTTCCGGGATCGCCTTGCGAGGGGGCAGCGGCAACAAGGTTGAAGGGTGTTTTCTCGGGATCAACGCCGACGGGACCACCGCCAGGCCGAATGGCATTGGTGTCAGCATTTCGACCAGTGGCACGGTGGTGGGCGGCACCTCACCAGCCCAGAGGAACGTCGTCTCAGGGAACGCGCTCATTGGAATACTCATGACGGCGGATGGAACGCTCATCGCCGGCAATTATGTCGGCACCGACGCGACCGGAACGCGCGCCGTCCCAAACCCGAACGGGATCCAGGTCGGTGGTTCGTACACCATTTCCCTTATCGGTGGAACCGTTCCAGGCGCGGGGAATCTCGTCTCCGGCAACTTCGTTGGCGTCGGCCTCGGCGTTTCCACAAACGCGCTCATCGCGGGGATCAGCGATGGCATGGTCGTCCAGGGGAACCTGGTCGGCACCGCGGCAAACGGGGTGGACCCACTTGGCAACCTTCAGGGGATCTTGATCAATGGTTCGCGCAATCTCATCGGCGGTTCGAACGCGAGCGCGGGGAACGTCGTGGCTTTCAACGCGTTCAACGGCGTTGCAATTCGAGACGGGACTGGCAACAGCGTTCTGTCCAACTCGATCTACGCCAATAACCCAATCAACCTTGCCCTCAACGCATCGGGTCGAATCGTTCCCAATGACATTGGCGACGGCGATTTCGGGCCCAACAACCTCCAGAACTTCCCGGCGATCGAATCTGTCGCCATCGCGAATAATTCGGCGTCGATCAAAGGCAACCTCAACTCGACGCCGAACACGCAGTTCACCATCCAGCTTTTCGCTGAATCGCAGAGCCTGACCGATTCGAAACAAACCTACCTTGGAAGCACGACTACCACGACGAACGCGAATGGCGACGCCAGCTTCACGGCTGTCGTGCCGGTGCCGGGCCCGGATGTGCGCATCAATGCGACCGCCACCAACTCCGCCGGCGACACCTCGGAATTTTTCCTAAACCCTGGGCACTACCTCAATATCTCGAGCCGCGCCCGGGTCGAGACTGGCGAGAAGGTGCTCATCGCCGGATTTGTGTTGAACAACGACGGGCACATCGCCGTGCGCGCGCTCGGTCCGTCGTTGATCAGCCAGTTTGTTCCCAATCCGTTGCTCGATCCCGTTCTGGAATTGTATCGGGGAAATCAACTGGTCGGCACGAATGACAACTGGGCTGACGACTCGAATTCCGCCTCCGCTCTTCGGAACGACGGCCTCGCTCTAAATTATCCCGCGGAATCAGCCCTGGATATGAACGTGTTTGCCGGCGTCTATACCGTGGTCGTGCGCGGGAAGAATAACGGCACCGGCGCTGCCGTGGTCGAGGTTTACGATCTGTCGGATTTGCACAGCGGCGGCACTTCCAACAATTTCCCGAATATCAGCACCCGGGCTTTTGTCCAAACCGGGGACGACGCCTTGATCGGCGGGATAACGATTGGTCGTGGCGAGCTGCCCCCGCGGGTGGTAGCGCGGGCCATCGGGCCATCGCTGGCGAACGCTGGCATTGCCAATCCCCTGCAAAATCCGACCCTCGAATTGCGCGACAGCGACGGCATTTTGGTCGCCGCCAACGACGATTGGAAGGAGAGCCAGGAAACCGCCATTCAATCGACGGGGTTGGCGCCGCAGAACAATGCGGAATCTGCGGTCCTGACAAGGCTTGGCCCCGGGGCCTACACGGCGATCGTGCGCGGCAAGGCTGGCTCCAGCGGTATCGGGCTGGTGGAATTGTACCGGGTTCCCTGACGCGCGGCAGGTCTTGCAGTTCACCGCCCGGGCATCCGATGATTCCGGGATGCTGTACCTTGTGGCGACGCCCATTGGAAATCTGAACGACATCACGCTGCGCGCGCTGGAGGTTCTGAAATCAGTCGACGTTATCGCGGCGGAAGACACGCGCCATTCCGGGAATTTGCTCCGCCATTTCGAAATCCGGAAGCCGCTGGTCAGTTATCACGAACATAACGAAGCGATGCGCTCGCAGGAGTTGGCCGAACGCCTGGCCGCCGGCGAGAATGTGGCGTTGATCACCGATGCCGGAATGCCCGGCCTTTCGGATCCGGGAGCGCGCCTGATCAAACGGTGCATCGAGCAGAATCTTGCCTTCACCGTTCTTCCGGGGGCGTCGTCGATCCTGACTGCTCTGGTCGGTTCGGGGTTCTCCCTGGAGAAGTTTTGCTTTCGCGGATTTCTGCCGGTAAAAAGCGGTCAGCGCGAGCGCGAGTTGCGGGCAGCCGCCGAAAGTAAGGAAACCTCGGTGTTTTTCGAGTCGCCCTATCGGATTCTTAAAACGCTCGCCGCCTGCGCTGAGCTCATGCCTGAGAGGCAGCTTTGCGTCGCGCGTGAGCTTACAAAAAAATTCGAAGACTTTCGGCGGGGGACAGCGGCTGAGCTTCTCGCGCATTACGAAGCGCGTCCGGCCAAAGGCGAGATTACGCTGGTGATCGAGGGAGCGCCCTAAAACCCTTTGTCGTCCTGATCCCGCCCTTGCGGGAGAAGGATCTCTGACCATTTCCGCGCTGAGGGACCCGAAAATAATCAGAGATGTTTCGCTCCGCTCAACATGACAGGTGAAGGGAGGCGGCCGTCTCGCGCATTTCCCCCTTGTCAAAGCCGCGCACCTGTGGAACTTTGCGCGGCTTTTCCCCCAGGCGCATTCACCCGGCTTCTCGTATGGCTTACGCAATTATCAAAACTGGCGGCAGACAGCATCGCGTCGCGGAAGGCGACATCATCGATGTCGATTTCCTCAATGAGGAACCCGGCAAGGAGGGCGTGTTTGCCGATGTCCTTTTTCTCAGCGACGGCGACAAGGTCACCCACGGCAGCCCGCTCATCGAGGGCGCGACGGTCACCGGCGAAATCGTCGAGCAGCGCAAGGATAAGAAAGTCATCGCGTTCAAGTATCGCCGCCGGAAAGGTTATCACCGCACCGTCGGCCATCGCCGGAAGCTGACCCGCGTCAAGATCACCGGCATCAGTCTGGGCGGCAAAACCTCGAAAGAGAAGAAGTCGAAGACCGAAGAGAAGGAGTAATCTCATGGCTCATAAAAAAGGACAGGGCAGCGTTAAGAACGGTCGCGATAGCGTCAGCAAACGGCTGGGCGTGAAAAAATTTGGGAGCGAATCGGTCGTCGCGGGCAATATCATCATCCGCCAGCGCGGAACGAAGTTTCACCCCGGGAAAAACGTCGGGCTGGGCCGCGATTATACGATCTTCGCGCTCGTCGACGGACAGGTGAAATTCGACCGGGCCGGTCGCCGGGTGAACGTGGTCGAATCCGCCACCGCGAAGTAAGGTTTTTCCCGATTCGGCTCGGGCGCGGCAAATCCGCTGTGCGTCCCCGGCCATTTCTGTTACAACCCGAGCCCGTTCATGAAATACCAGACCTATCTTCTTTTTGGCGCGCCCGGCAGCGGCAAGGGCACTCAGGGCCGCACCCTCGGAAGCATCCCCCGTTTTTTTCACTGCGCCTGCGGAGATGTGTTCCGGTCGATCGATACGCGAACGAAAGTCGGCCGGGCGTTTCTCGATTACTCGAGCAAAGGCCAGCTCGTGCCGGACGAAATCACGGTGGAACTTTGGAAAGCGCAGATCGACGCGGCGGTCAATAGCCACGTCTTCAAACCGGACATCGATATTTTGGTCCTCGACGGCATTCCGCGGAATGTCGGGCAGGCCAGGATCATGGATGAGCTCATCGACGTGAAGAAAGTGTTTCACCTTTCCTGCCCGAACCGCGACGCGCTTTTTGCCCGGCTGAAAAAGCGCGCCCTGAAAGACAATCGGCTCGACGACGCGAACGAAGAGGTCATCCAGCGGCGGCTCGCCCTTTACGAAACGGAATCCAAACCGGTCCTCGGTTATTACGGGCCGCAACGGATCACCTGCATCGACGCGACCGAGCCGCCCTCGAAGGTTTTGTTTCACATCCTCGAGAGCGTGAACGACGGAGTGAACGGGGCGCATGAGTCAGCAGCAGTTTGAGAATTTCACCGCCTCGAGCCTCTATTGCGAGAAGTGCAAGGCCGCGATGCCGGTGCGCGAACGCCTTCTCCTGATCCTGCCCGACAAGGAAATCTACGATTATCTTTGCACCGGCTGCGCGTCGTCCGTTGGACAGCGCGAAATCACGGCCGGCGAGAAAATGATGGCCCAGGCGGCGGCGCCGCGCCGTCCTCGCCGCCGCGCCCCGGTCCAACGCATCCAGCTCTGACCGCGCGATGCGCGTGCTGTTCATCGGGACGGGCGAAATCGGCGTGCCGGTGTTGCGGTGGCTCATTGAGTCTGGCCGGCACGAGCTCGTAGGTGTCGTGACCCAGCCGGATAAACCGGTCGGACGCGAGCAGCGGATCGAGGCTCCGCCAATCAAGGCAGCCGCCGCCGGGATTGCCGGTCCGGTTCTGCAACCGAACCGGATCAAAGGTGACGAGACGGTCTTTGAAATTCGCGCGCTCGCCCCGGACGTCATTGTGGTCATCGCCTACGGGCAGATTCTGCCGCGCGCGGTCCTGGAAATTCCGCGGATTGCCTGTCTGAATCTTCACGCTTCGCTTCTGCCGCGGCATCGCGGGGCGGCCCCAATCCAGGCCGCGATCGTGGCCGGCGATCACGAGACGGGAATCAGCGTGATGTACATGGATGAAGGGCTGGATACGGGCGACGTCCTGCTCGAAAAGCGGATCGAGATTAGTCCCTCCGAAACCGGCGGCACGCTCCACGATCGATTGGCGGAAATTGCGCCGGCTGCATTGGAAGAAGCGCTCGATCAACTCGAGCAGGGGACGGCGCCGCGGCTGCCGCAGGATTCGTCCGCGGCGACTTACGCGCCCAAGCTGGAGCGTGAGCATGGGCGGATTGATTGGAACGGCCCGGCGACCTTGATCGAAAGAAAGATTCGCGCGTTCAATCCGTGGCCGGGCGCGTTCGCTGTGCTTCGCGGCACCGAGGGTCGCGAACGAAAAATCAAGGTCTATCGTGCCACGGTCACTGACTCCTGTAATGCCGATCCGGCCAACCTTGTGATCCCGACAAAATCTGGCGCGCTCCAGTTGGAGGAAGTTCAGCTCGAGGGAAAACGCCGGATGAGCGCCGCCGAATTTCTGCGCGGTTATCAGGGCCCGGTCCGCGTTGAGTAAGCGTTGTCATCCCGAGGCTGGCGGAGCGCGCCGAGGGACCTCACGCGCGCTCAACCGCTTTCGCGAAGCCTGCACGTCCACCACGTCAGGGCGACGGTGGCCGATCGCTTGCGGGCCGCGGATTGCAACTGTGAGGTCCCTCGGCGTGCTGCGCCAGCCTCGGGATGACATTGCTCTCGGCTCTAACGCTGCCCACACATTCTTTGCTTCCCAACGCTTCCACGTTCTGTTGAAGATTACCGGCCCATGCCCGACGACGCTCCAGCGCCCGCCTACAAACGAATCGTGCTCAAACTGAGCGGCGAAGCGCTGCGCGAACGCGGCGCCAAGGAAAATATTTCGCCGCAGATCGTGCGCGAGATTGCGCAGCGCATCAGCGAGGTGAAGGCGCTTGGCGTCCAGACCTCGGTCGTGATCGGAGGCGGAAACATCTGGCGCGGTTTGGCCGCGGCCCACCGGGGAATGGACCGCACCACCGCTGATTACATGGGAATGCTCGCGACCGTGATTAATGGCCTCGCCCTGAAAAGCGCGCTTAGCCAGATCGGCATCGAGACGCGCGTGCAAACCGCGATCGAAATGAAAAACGTGGCCGAACCTTTCATTCTCGGGCGAGCGATCCGGCATCTTGAGCTGGGCCGCGTGGTCATCTTCGTCGCTGGCACCGGGAACCCTTATTTTTCCACTGACACGACGGCGGCCCTGCGGGCCAGTGAGATTCGGGCGGACGTGATTCTGAAGGCGACGAAAGTCGACGGGGTTTACGACCGCGACCCGGCGGTGGATCCGGGGGCGAAGCGTTTCGACAAGCTGACGTTTTCCGAAGCGCTCACGAAACGCCTCCAGGTCATGGACTCGACCGCATTCAGTCTTTGCATGGACAATCGAATTCCGATTGTAGTGTTCGACATGAATACGCCGAGTAATTTCACCGACATCGTGCTGGGCAAGAACATCGGCACGATGGTATCGGAGTAGAGTATGACCGCCGAAGAAATTTTGTTCGAAGCTGAAATGACGATGGAGAAAAGCGTGGATTACATGGTCCACGAATTTTCCTCGGTCCGGACCGGAAAGGCGTCGCCGGCGCTGGTCGAGAACGTCGACGTGGAGGCGTACGGGTCGGCGATGAAATTGAAGCAGCTGGCGCTTATCACCACGCCGGAGCCGCGCCTGCTCGTGGTCCAGCCGTTCGATGCGTCGACGGTGCGTGACATCGAGAAGGCGCTGAAGGATTCCAAGATCGGGATTCAGCCGCTGGTGGACGGGAAGATTATCCGGCTGCCCATTCCCGAGCTTTCGGAGGAACGCCGGAAGGACCTGGTGAAGTCATTGCGCCAGATGGCGGAGGAAGCGCGGGTCCGCGTTCGCGCTAATCGGCGGACGGCGCTGGACGACGCGAAGAAGTTAAAGGCCGCCGGCGACTTGACCGAGGACGGGCTGAACGACATCGAGATCGACGTTCAAAAGCTGACCGACAAATCCGTAAAACAAATCGACGAACACCTCGAGCGCAAAGAAGCCGAGGTCATGAAGGTGTAGCGACGGCGCTACAACGCAAGCGAGGACGCGGTTTAAAGCCTGACCAGATCCAAAAGAAACTGGCACCAGAGATAGACCATCCCGCGCCAGGAATATTTCACTTCCCCGTCGGGGGTGGATTTCAGGACGCCTTTCCGGATGTTGTGGGCGATCTGGTCCCGGAGATCGTTCTCGACCTCGAGCTGGATCCGATCCTCGTCCATCGAATCGATCACGCTGGTCTCCACGTGGTTCTGGCGGAGGAATTCCTTGTGGCTCTGGTAGAGTTGCCAGAACGATTGATCCGGTCTCTGCCGATTGATCCGGAATTGCGGCGTCAATTTCAACCCGTAGGAGAGCGGATAATTCCAGGTCGTCCAGATAATGCCGTCGTTCGCGCGCGATGAAATCCGCAGGTAATAAAACGAGAGATCGTTTTGTTCGTTCAGACAGATGGTGGCCTGGGAGCGGTCTTCTTCCTTGTAAAACAGGCGGAAGAACTGCCGGTAATCTTCCCAGTCCCACCCGGCGTCGTTCACGTGGGCGAATCCTTCGTTCTGGATCTCGGCGCTAATTTCTTCCAGGGTCGGGAAAACTTCGGCGGAAGGCGGGCTCTTTGGCCGGAGCGCTTTTTCTTTCGGCAACCGCAGCGCGCGGATGCGGGTAAGAATTTCCAGCCAAGGCAGGAAGAACCAGGCGAACGCCGCGCCCGCGCCCAGCATCCAATTCCCGGAAACGAAATAGACCGCCAGGAAAGTGGAAACCAGGATCCCGATGGCGCCCGCCTTTTGCGCGAAAGCAGTCTGGTAGCTGCGCAAGGCGACGCTGAGCACAGCCACGCCGAGCGTGAGAAAAAGGCCGAACAACATCAGGGCTCGATCCCGTGCTTGGTCAGAAATTTTTCGAGCTGGTCGGTATCGAAATTGGCGAGCACTTCGTCGCCTGCCACAAGGGTCGGGACGTAGGTCTGCTCGGACAACTCCCGCATCTCTTCGTAGGCGTCGCGGTCCCGGCCGACATCTATCTCGGTAAACTGATAGCCGCGCTCGGTCAGGTATTCCTTCGCATCGATGCACCACGAGCACCACGCCCGGCTATAGAGAGTAATGTCGCTCACGGCATCGGAATTAACCCGACCCCTTTCTCCGCGTCAACCGTAGTTCGGCGATCAATACGCTTTCGCCCAAATCACCCGGCGCGGGCTTGGATTTCCGGTGAAGGGACAGGTTCCAGCCTGAGGCGGATTCGCCGGATCATCCAAAGGAATGCAGCGGATCGTCACTTTCAGGTCGCCCTTGATCCGCTCTTCGACATCACGCGAACCATCCCAATGGGTGAGCGCGAAACCGCCGTGGATTTCCGGTTTGGCCGTATCCTTCGGGGTGAAGAAGGCGTAGAACTCTTCCTTGGAATCGATGGCCCGGGTGTTGGCGTCGCGAAAGTCGGTGGCGCGTTGCAGCAGGGTCTTCTGGATCGAGTCCAGCATCTCGGCGACACGTCCCACGAAGTCGTCCGTCGCCAGGAACTCTTTCGCTTTCACCGGCTGATCACGGCGACTGACGGCAACTTTGCCGGATTCCAGGTCGCGCGGTCCGAGCTCGACCCGCACCGGCACGCCCTTCTTGATCCATTCCCAATTTTTGACGCCACCGCCGAGGTCGCGGCGATCGACTTCCACTATGACCGGCGCGCCGGCGTATTGGACGGCGCGGAGCTGCGCCGCCAGTTTCTCCGCCGCCTCGAGAACGGCCGCCCGCGTCTCTTCCTTCGGCGTGATCGGCAGAATGATGACGTGAGTCGGCGCGATCCGCGGCGGGAGGACCAGCCCATCGTCGTCCGCATGGGTCATAATCAGCGTCCCGATCATGCGCGTGGTCATGCCCCAGCTGGTCGTCCATCCGAACTCCTGTTTCCCGTCGCGCGTCTGGAATTGAATCCCGGACGCACGCGAAAAATTCTGCCCGAGGAAATGCGAAGTGCCGGCCTGGATCGCCTTCCGGTCCTGCACCATCGCCTCAATGCACAGGGTCTGGACGGCGCCGGGAAAGCGTTCGCTCTCCGACTTCTCACCGTGGAAGACCGGCAACGCGACGTGGTCGCGCGCAAACGTCTCGTAAACCTCGAGCATTCGCTTCGTTTCCTCGCGCGCATCGGCTTCGGTCTCGTGGACGGTATGACCTTCCTGCCAGAGGAACTCAGTCGTGCGCAGGAAAATTCGGGGACGCATCTCCCAGCGAACGACGTTCGCCCACTGGTTGAGGAGGATCGGCAGGTCGCGATAGCTCTGGACCCACTTCGCGTAAGTCGCGCCGATGATGGTCTCCGACGTCGGCCTAACGACCAGTGGCTCGGTGAGGGGGCTCGCCGGCACCATTTTGCCTTCGGCGTTCACCTCGAGGCGGGTGTGGGTGACGACCGCGCATTCCTTGGCGAAGCCTTCCACGTGGGCCGCTTCCTTTTCGAAGTAGCTTAGCGGAATAAAAAGCGGGAAGTAGGCATTGCGATGCCCGGTCGCCTTGAACATCTTGTCGAGCTGCGCCTGCATGTTCTCCCAGATGCCGTAACCCCAGGGACGAATCACCATGCAACCGCGCACCTCCGACGGCTCCGCCAGTTCGGCGGCGCGGATCACCTGCTGATACCATTCGGGAAAATCGTCCTCGCGCCGCGGGCTGATGGCGGTCTTGGCGGGGGCGGCAGCATTTGGTTGGGCCATGAGAAAGCGGCAAAATTACGCTTGGCGAAATGAAATGACCAGCGACCTTTTCTCCGCGGCCTCGCAACTTTAAACCGAGTCCGGGTTACAATACCAACAGATGAAACTGAAGCTGACTTTCCTCCTCGTTCCCGCCCTCGCCGGCGTCTCGCTCCTCGCGCCCGATCTTTTCGCACAACCACCCGAGCGTTCCGACCGCCCAGTCCGCCAATTCCAAAATGAGCGTCGCGCCCGGATGCTCGCGAACCTGACCGAGGATGAACGGGCCCGGCTCCGCGCCGCGCACGAGAAGGCAATGACCGATCCGGCTGTTCAGGCCGCGCGCGAAAAGCTGCGGCAAGCGCGGCGCGAGTTCCGCGAGATCATGCGTCCGGCCTTGTTAAAAGCCGACCCGTCGATCCAGCCCATTCTGGATAAGCTGAAGGCGGAGCGGCCGGACCGCTCCGAGCACCAATAGAAGGCGCGGGCTGCCAGCCCGCTCAGAAATTCCGCGCGACCAGCGTGTCGGCCGGAGATTCGCCGCGCTCGGCGTAGCCGCCGGCGAAATCCATGCTGCACATAACGCCGAACCGCGCGTGCGACCCGAAAGCGGCGCCGGCGACGTTGTAATTCGGATTGAAGATGTTCTTGCGATGCTTCCGGGCCGGCTGTCCATCATCGATGATCAGGGCCAGCACCACGTCGCGCGCCGACGATTTTCCATACGAAATATTTTCGGCCCAGCCGCCCATGCACGTTCCGTAACGCGCGATCCGCTGTCCCGCATGGCTGCGATCGCGGCCTTCATGACCGAACCCGCCATTGGCCTGGTCGGCGCAGTGATCGGCGGCGGCGCGGCTCATTCCGCGGGAGAGCGTGAGCGGCGGCAGCGGTTGCGCGGTTTGGAGGAAGCGAACGGCCTCATCGATCGCGCCCGTGCCTTCCTTGGTGCGAATGCGAGTGTGACCGGGAAGCACTAGCTGGTTGCCGTCCATGCGAGCGCGCAATTCCTGAAGAAAAGTTGCGTAGAGCGCGGGATTTTGCCGGGCGAGATTGAGTTCGCGAATCACGGCGCGGCCGGAAACCGCGTCGTCATTTTTTTCGGCGGCGAACGCCGGGAAAGCGGAGCAAACTACGAGGGAAAATAGGAGAGAAGGCGAGAGGCGCATTTATGGCAATTATAAGCAGCTGCGGTGCCACCACCGCTGCGGCGAGTCCGCGCATTCACCCGCCAAATTGCGCCCAACATCCTGTTGACACTCCGCGCCTCCGCTCATACTTTCCGTGCCCTCCCGCTCCCGATGAAGACGTTTTCTGCAAAAGCCAACGAAGTGCCGCGCAAGTGGTGGATCATTGACGCCAAGGACCAGATCCTTGGAGCCGTCGCCGTGAAGGCTGCCAATCTGTTGCGCGGAAAAGAAAAGGCGATCTATACGACGCACGTCGACACCGGCGATTTCGTCGTCGTGATCAATGCTGAAAAGGTGCGGCTAACGGGTAAGAAGGAAGACCAGAAAACGTTCATGAGTTTTTCGGGTTTCGTGGGCGGCCACAAAACCGAAAACGCGAAGGCGCGGCGGGCGCGTCATCCGGAGTTGCTCGTCGAACGCGCGATTCGCGGCATGATCCCGCACAACAAACTCGGGCGCGCGGTTTACCGGAAGCTGAAAGTTTATCGCGGCGACCTCCATCCGCACTCGGCCCAACAGCCGGCCGCGGTTTCACTCTAGGATTTTCGTATGGCAGAGACTCAGGAATTCATCGCCACTGGCCGCCGCAAGACCTCGGTCGCACGGATCCGGATGACGCCCGGCAACGGCAAGATCGATATCAACGGAAAAAGCTTTGAGGATTATTTTCCGACGATCCCGCTCCAGAACACGGTCCTTCAGCCGTTGCACGTCGTGAAGCTGGCCAACTCCTACGATCTCTCCATCAACACGACTGGCGGCGGCGCTACCGGTCAGGCCGGCGCGGCGCGTCTCGCGATCGCCCGGGCGCTATTGCTGGTCGACGCGAATCTTCGCGGGACTTTGAAAGCGGAAGGTCTTCTTCGCCGCGATCCGCGGATGAAAGAGCGCAAGAAATCGGGGCAGCCCGGTGCGCGGAAACGCTTCCAGTTCTCGAAGCGGTAATTTCTTTTACGGCTTCTTCGGCGCCGGCGGAGCAGCAGGCGCGACCGATTGCGCGGCCGGCGGAGCGGATGGCGCCGCAGGCGGGACCGGGGCAACTGTCGCCGCTGGCGGAGCCGCCGGTGGAGTTTCCGGTTTGAGCAGGCGAAGCTGGTAGGCGGCGTCGCCCGCAAGGCGGCTTTCCCGGTATTGCGTCATGAGCGTCTCGCAAACCTTTCGCGCTTCGTCGATCTGCTTTTTCTCCTTCAGCAGATGAATTTGGGAATACAGCGCGACCGAGGCGATGAATCCTTTGGGATCGCCCGCCACCAAGCGCTGATACGCGGCCAGGGCTTCGTCTTTTTTGCCGAGCGCTTCGAGATTACCCGCCATCGCGAGGCGGGCCGTGCCGACGAGCTCGTGCTTCGGAAATTTGTCGATGAACGTCTGCAGCGTCTTGTTCGCCTCGTCGAATTTCTTTTCGTTACGCTGGGCGTCGGCCAGTAACAGATAGGCGGAGCCGCCCGCGGAAGTGCTTGGGTATTCCGTCATGACTTTCTGAAAATCGGCCGGAGACCTGGCGCTGGCCAGCAGGTTAGCGGCGGCGTTCGCCTGCCGGTCGATATACAGTCGATATCCGCCGTAAGCCGCCACGGCCAGCAGGGCGAAGACGAGCACGGCCATCACTTCTTTTTTGTAGCGGTCCCAGAAAACTTCCCGTTCAGCCGCGATTTCGGACGAGGTCAAGGTGGACATGGGTTGCAGAGGTAGAAACGTCGCTCGCCGAGGACGGCGGCGCGAGTTGGTCTTATGCCACGCGATAGTTTGCCGCGCAAGCGCCAGGCCGTAAGTCCAGCCAGCGGAGCAACGGCGATTTTGGTTTGATGAGCGAATCCGACGACAAACCCGCGATGCAAAACCCGGAGAAGGATCCGGAAGAATGGACGACCGGCGACGAGCCGATGACCGGCCCGCAGCGCTCCTACCTCCAGACGTTGTCCCGGGAGGCGAAGGAAGAATTCGACGACACCCTGACCAAGGCCGCGGCGTCGAAGCGAATCGAGGAGCTCCAGGCCAAAACCGGCCGCGGCAAAAATTAGGCGCGGCGTTTTTTCGCCCGGGGCAGGCGGAGCTTCGTCGACGGCCGCGTATCGGCCTTGAGGAATTTCCGCATCAACGCGAGCGCTTGCCGATTCTCCTCCGCGGTGTTCGAGACCGTACAATCCGACGGAATGAGCAGCTCGTAGTCGCGCATATAGGCGTCGTTCGCGGTGAACAGGACGCAGAAATTGCCGGCGATCCCGGTGAGGATGAGCTTCGTGGCGCCGACATAACGCAGCAGAGTTTCGAGCGTCGTGGAAAAGAAGCCGGAATGCTTCGGCTTGAGCACGAAGTAATCGTCCTCGTCCGGCTGGAGTAACGAAACGATTTCATGGCCGCGGGAATCCTCGCGCAGGCAATGCTTCACCTGCCGGCGGAAGTCCGACTGCCAGCGGCCGAAGTTGTCGTTCACGTAAATCACCGGCACGCCCGCTTTCCTGGCGCGCTGCTTTAGCCGCAAAAGTTTCCGCGCCATCGGCCGCGCGTAACGCAAAAGCTGATTCGCCTCCGGAAAATCGAGGTCGTTAATGACGTCGATCAGCAGGAGAGCGACTTCGGATTTGTCCGGCGCGCTGCCGTGAAGATCGTGATTCTTGGCTGGCATCGGTCACGAAACGCGGCTGCCTGCCGCGACAAGCTGAAGCCGATCAGCGTTTCTTTTTCCCGCCGGATTTTTTGCCGCCCTTCTTCCCGCCTTTCCGCGCCGGCGCTTTGCTGCTCTTCTTTCCGCGACCCGACCCGCTCTTCTTCCCACCCTTGTCCGATTTGTTCACGGTCGCCCAGGCGCGCTTCTCCGCTTCCTTCTTCGAGACCCCCTTCTTTTCGTATCCCTCTTCGATGTGCTCGGCTTTCCGTTTTTGCTTCGACGTGTATTTCGACTTGTCTCCTTGAGGCATGGTTTAGGTCCTTTCGTTCGGTTCTCTAAACTACGCATGGCGCCGCCGGGGCGGATGTCCGACTCTCGATACGCCCATTCGCCCGTTGCTTCGCGATGCTTAGGAGATGGACGCGTTTTGGGATTTTATCGGGCCTCTTCTCGGGCTTGGCGCCGAGCCGAAATACCTGACCTTCACTCAAATCTCCCTTCGCGGCGTGATCGTGATGGTCTTTACCCTGATCATCATGCGCCTCGGCGACAAACGCTCCCTCTCGAAAAAGAGCGCGTTCGATGCGGCGCTGCTCATCATCCTGGCGTCGGTCCTGGCCCGCGCCATCAACGGGAGCGCGGCTTTCTTTCCGACCCTCGGCGGCAGCGCCGTCGTCGTTGGCCTTCATCGATTAATGGCCTACTGCTCCTATAAATCCGACGGGTTCCGTCGCCTAATCAAGGGGACGCCTAACGAGCTGGTCCGCAATGGCGCTTTCCTGCAGCAGAATATGGCGCGCGATCACGTCGCCGAAGAAGATGTGCGCGAAGACCTGCGTCTCGAGGGCGAAGAAGAACTGGCCAAGGTAAAGGTCGCCCGTCTCGAGTGCAGCGGCGACATCAGTTTCATCAAGAAAAAAGAGTAAGCCTGCTTCCGGGCTCGCGCCTCTTTTTCATTCGGCGTTGGACGTTGGGCGTTGGGCGTCCGACGTTTTCTTCCATGTCTCACGACAAGCTCTTCATTCCCGGCCCCGTAGAAGTTTCAGCGGAAACGTGGGCCGCTTTTGCGAAGCCGATGATCGGCCATCGCAGCGAAGCGTTCCGCGCGCTCTACCGCTCGATTCATCCGCGTCTCCAGACCTTGTTCGGCACCAGGCAACCGGTCTTCCTCTCCACTTCGTCCGCCTGGGGCGTGATGGAAGCCGCGATTCGCAACCTCGTCTCCCGCCGCGTCCTCAACTGCATGTGCGGCGCGTTCTCCGACAAATGGCTCGACGTTAGCCGGCGGTGCGGAAAAGAAGCCGACCCGCTCCAGGTGGATTGGGGCCGGCACATCGATCCCGCTGCGCTCGATGAAAAACTCGCGACCGGCGATTTCGATACGGTGACTCTGATCCACAACGAAACGTCGACCGGCCTCATGAACCCGCTCCAAGAGATTTGCGAGGTCGTCCGGAAATATCCGGAGGTCGCGCTGGTCGTCGATACGGTTTCGTCCTTCTCCGCCGTTCCGATCGCAATGGACGAGCTCGGTATCGACGTTCTCCTAACCGGCAGCCAGAAAGCGCTCGCCCTGCCTCCCGGTTTCTCCCTGTTCGCGGTGTCCGAAAAAGCTTTTGTCCGCGCGGAAAAGCAGAAAGACCGCGGCTACTACTTCGATTTCCTCGAGTTCAAAAAAAACCAGACCGACGACATGACGCCAACGACGCCGAGCATCGCGCACATCCACGCCCTCGAATCGAAGCTCGACGACATTTTCGCCGAAGGCCTGACGAATCGTTACGCGCGTCACTCCCGCACGAACGCGCTCGTTCACGATTGGGTCCGGAACCGCGGCTTCGATTTTTTCGCCGACGAAAACTACCGCTCGAAAACCCTGACCTGCGTAAAGAACACTCGTGGCATCGACGTTCCCCAACTCGCCCGCGATCTCCGCGAGAAACACCATCTCGTCATCGACGCAGGTTACGGGAAGATCAAAGGCCAAACTTTCCGGCTGTCGAACATGGGCGACGAGACAGAAGAAACGGTGGCGCATTTGCTCGCCTGTCTCGAAGATTGCCTGGCTTCCTAGCTGTTACCAATCGAGAATGGCATGTTTGGCATCGACGAGTTCTTCGTCGCGGCGGTGATAGCCGCATGTGTGGATGAGTTTCTCGGCCGCGGCGAGGTCAACCGCAGGCGATTCCCACGGATACGGCATTTCTTCTTTCCCGCCTCCGCTATCCGCTATTCGTTTTCCAAAGAGCCTTGCTCTGCAGAGGTGGATGTCCGCCATAAACAACTTCATGGGGCCGCGTTCGGCGATTTCCCACGCTTCGTCCAAATCCTCGTGTGCGCGCCAAAAGAGACGGGCGGCTTCTTCCGCATCGCCACGCAGCTTGTGCGCCGAAGCTTTGGCGAAGGAGCAGCAGGCGCGGGCGAGGAAGCCGCGGGGAAGATGGTCTTGCGTGCCGGCACGGCGGAGGCCGTCCACGGCGGCGTCGATGTAGGAAAGATCAGAAGTGAGAAGTCGGAAGTCAGAACCTTCCAGAATCGCCGCGTAGAGCGCGGCGCGGCCCAACGTAAGATCATCGAGGGCGATACTGAGGAGAGAGTCGCTTGGCAAACGCCACTCGAACATCTTTGCCGCGCGTTGGGCGACGGCCTCTACCGTCGCTCTATGAGCGACAGATTCTCTCGGCGGTCGCAGATCGCCTGTGCAAATGAGTTGCCACACGGCCCGCTCGGAGGCGGTTAGGAGCAGGTCGCAATACTGGAAACCTTGCAGCGAGTACAGCAGCGGGTAGCCGGGCTGTGTCTCCTTTTGCATTTGCTCGGCCTCGCCGAAGTGCCTGTCCGCCTCGGCTCGGCGGCCCGCCTGGTGCAGGGAATCGGCGTGGGTGGTGCGAGTGAGGATCCGCTGAAACGCATCGCCGCTGCGGTCGGCGTAGACCACCGACTCCTCGGCATCCGCCGTCGCGCCGGCTACGTCGCCGAGCGTCAGTTCCACTTCGCTCAGGTTGCCGGCGCGGACGGCAGCGCTTTTCCACTGGTTGTGCTTCACGGCGATTTGTAACGCCGCCCGCGTCGACTCAAGGGATTCGGTTAGCCGACCCAAAGCGCGAAGGCGAAAAGCAGCGACGCTTATAAGCGATGATTGGGTCAGCTCAGGAAATTCGGCACGCACATGCCTCCAAGCAGTCTCAAAGAAGCAGGCAATAGCTCCCAGATCGTTACCATATGCCCCCAGCTTCTTTGTACTGTAGAAGCCGTCACTTTCCGTCCCTTGCCAAATTCGCGCAATCAAGACATCGTCGTGTGCTTGTCGCGCCAAACCCGCCTGGCATCCGTGGGCCACGGCTTGGTAGAGCGGCTGGAGGTCTTCGAGCGTGGGCTCGTCGCCTTCCTGTGTGGTCGCGCAGAGGTATCCGTAGAGCCGACAGTGTCCCTCGCGCCAGGCGTCGGGACTTTTCTCGCGCAGTTGCTCGGCGAAGTGTTCGCGGATGATGGGATGGGTGTCCACGAACCGTTTTCCTGTATCGCCGTGGCGGGCGTGAATGAGCCGGAGCTTGTCCAGATGGGCTAGCACTCGAAACCAGTCGGCGTCGGCCATGCCGGCCAGCAACTCCGTCAGGCCGGGAATGGCCGGAGTGGCGCGCAAGGCCTGGAGGGAGCCTTCGTCCGCCGGGCGATCGAAAAAGCCGAGCAGCCGCAGCGCTTCCAATTCCGCGCTGGGTCCGAGCCATTTTTCAAAACCGGCCAGCACCCGATCTACGGGAGTTTTGCCGGGCATCTGTTCCAGCGCCGTGGCCGGTCCAATCCGGCGGCCGGGTTGTTCGTGCAGATACACACCGAGCAACGAAATCGCGAGAGCGTGCGGGCCAAATCGTGCGGCGAGAGATTCCAGTTCCGCATCCGTGCCGGCCACGTGCACAGCGCGCAGCAGGGCCCGGCCGGCTTGCGGCGTGATTTGCTCGAGGTCGCATTCGACAATGCCGGATTTTTTCCCGAGGTCCGCGAGCGGTTCCCGCGTGGTGATGATGCATAGCCCGGCGGATTGTTTGGCGAGGCCGCGCAGGAGCGCTTCCAATGCCGGGTCGCGCAACTTGCCGCGATCCACTTGGTGGGCGGACTGGAGCGGTTCCATTCCGTCGAGGACGAGCAAGGCGCGTTCGGCGCCGACGAGTCTGGCGAGACGTTGGCCTTTGTCCCACGGTGACGTGGCACTCGCCGCCATCGTCTCGTCACCGAAGAACCTGAGCGCTGCAGCGACGAAGGCATCCGCGGACGGCGCGCCCTGCTCCCGCACGCCCTGGCTGTAGAACGACCAGCCGAACACGCGGGTGGCGCCTCGAAAATGGTCGTGCCGCATTTCAGCGAGCCAGTGGTTGATTAGCGTGGATTTGCCCACACCGCCTTGCGCTTTGAAGGCGAGGACACGAGTGGGCGCGCCCTCGACCGACGGCGCTTCGCCGGCCCAGATTTTGTCGAGGAGCGTGAGTTCGTCGTCCCGGCCGAAGAGAGCGGCGCCGGTTTCGGGGAGATGAGTGATGTCAATCTTTTCAGGAGGAAGTGGAACCGATGCAATCGGCGCCGTCGGCGGTCGATAGCCAGGATCATTGAATTTGTCGTGAATCCGCTTTGCGACCCTGGAGAACACGGCGGCGGGATTCGTCGGGTAATGAGTGCGCACGGACTGTCCTTCGCCGGGGAGCATCTGCCGTTCTTCCACCCATCGGTGCGCATCCCACACGCAATCACTGAGCAGTACGGGGATGATCAGCAGTCCGTCCTGTTCGGCACGTCGCAACAGAAATGGAATTTCTTCCTTGGTGCAGAAATCAGACGCCAGAAAATATTCTGAGACGAGGCAAACAGCCACGGCGGCGCGTTGCATGGCTTGCTCGATGTCGGGATACCACTTCTCGCCGGCGTCAATGCGAGTGTCCACCCAGACATCGAGCACTCCGGCCTGCTCCAGCGCCTTCAGTTGCGCCACGAGCGGACCAAGCAGGTCCTTGTCTTTGTGGCTATAGCTGATGAAAACAGTTCGCGCAGGCACGGATCACATCCTCACATCTTTAAATACGGCGTCGAAACCGAAAGCGCGGAAGAATTATTCAAGTTCCGCGACGTGGCGGTCATCCGCGGAGCTGTGAGAAATAAATATGCGCAAACGGCGAAGGGCGACGCTTTCATTATCGGGCAGTGCACATCCAAAACGAGATGGAAGCGGAAGGGCCTTCGTTTCCGAAAACGCCCTTCATTTTCGATGGGGATAAGCCGAATTCTGTCGACTAACGGAATGACCTGAGAAATCTCTGCGCTTCGTCATGTGTGCCGATCATGTGAAAATAAAGGAGCGACGGACGCTCAAACGTGAAAATTAGTCGTAACGGCCGACTCACGCGGCACTCGTAAACGTTAAGACGCTTCCCAGTCGGCGACAGATCGCGAATTCCAACGCCAGAGTGCGAATGCGGTGTGCCGAAGTTTTCTTGAGCGGTCCGAATTGCATCGCCGACGCGCTTCCGATCGCGGTTAAGCCACTGACGAAGCTCCCTCCAGGAGAGCATCGTCGAGTTGAACTCTAAAAAAGCTCTTCGATCGAGCCGCGGAACTCTTTGCTGCGCCCCTGCGCGATTCTCTCTTTCGCTTTGGCATGCAAATTTCGCGAAATTTTATTCATCTCGCCTGCGGTCAGTCCATAGCGATTGCGAATGAGAAAGTTTTTCGGGACACCAGCGAAAAGAATGGCGAGTCTTCGCTCCAATTTGTCGATTTCCGATTGGAGGCGGAACGCCTTTCCCAATCGATCAGCGATATCTGTTGGGCGAGTCAGAGTAGCCGGCATGGAGATTGAAAATACCGCAAGGCGCAATCGAGAGCAATCTTTCTGACAATTTGCGAACTAGAGCTAAAAAGCGGAAGGGCGCCTTCGTTTCCGAAAGCGCCCTTCATTTCGATGGCGATAAGCCGAATTCTGTCGTCCCGCCGAAGCGAGACGCGATGACCATTTATCTCATCCCGCTTTCGCGGGACGCCC
>JBEEHG010000005.1:0-60387 GCA_041167265.1 Verrucomicrobiota bacterium
AGTGCTGCCTTGGCGTCTGAGTAAACCTTGCTCATGTGGAGAGAGACTTAATCACGAATTTCGGGGGAGCGCACGCGTCTCGCGTGTAGGCGATGGTGTCTCGCCATCGCGAACTTTTCTGGAAAGATCGTTTCGGCGAGACGCCGAAACCAACGCGCGAGACGCGCGCGCTCCCCAGAAGGCGGCTTGCCGCATCCCAATTCATCGCCAGATTGCAGCTTCACTTTCTATGACGAATCCGACTCTCGCCCATCAGCTTGCCTCCGCTAATCGGTGCGGCGACGCTTAATACTCCCCTTCAAACGAAGGATGTACCCACAGGAACTCTTGCCGTTTGTTCTGCACCCGCACTAAGCCACCAAGAGTCGGATCCTTTTCCTTTAGCCACGCATGTAACTGCCGCAGAATACCCCCCTCTGCCCGAATCTTTGTCCCCGCCTGGATGTCTAATCCGTCGTCGTTCATTAGCCACTCGCCAACCTCTGCTCCACCTTTGAGAAGCGATTCCGCGGTCGCTTTTCCAAGTGCTAGCTGCGCTTCGATACCTTTGTAGCTAGCTTCCGGTAGCGCCACCTTCGCCGTTGCAGCGACTACTGGTAAAACCAGTGCGAGGGTGCTCGACAACACCCTTAAGAAAGGTGCGGCTTTCAGCAGCCACTCACGGGGCAAGTCGATGGTGTAGACACCGGCATCCTTACCAGCCGAATAAAACCACAGGGGGCGACGTGAGTGTTCGCACCAAAGCGTCAGCCGAAACTTCGTGCTCATCCACTTCGGTCGGTCGAAGAATGCTGGCTCTACCGGCTCGAAGCTGAAGAGCCGTGGCCCCTCCTTTGCCTCGTCCAACAGCGTATGCATCAACGCAGCATAGGCATCCTCCACTTTGCTGATGATTTCGCGTCCCGTTGCATCGACTCGATCAAAACGACCAATCACCTTGACTTCGTGCGCCGCGAGTTGGATCCGAATCCCGTCCAACTGCTGCACAATCGCGCCCTGATTTGCCAGCAGCTCCTCTATGGGGTTCGGTCGCGCGGCGGGCGCATTATCGAGGAGTTGATCAATATTCTGCCATTCGTTGCAAATCGGACATGGCTGCTCGGGCCTTCCGCGCTTTTTGTTCTCCAGCAGTTTCCCAACTTCGAATAATCCTTTACACGAAACTCCATTCGGTAGCGGAACCAGGCACGGCACTGTGACATCGCAGCGGAGTCCGGTCCAAAAGCTCTCGACCAGCCATTTTACTTCATAGGTGAGCGCGGACAGAAAGCGCGGCGGATAGGGTGAGCGCACGGTGATGCGCACATCGTTGCCGATATGTTCTAGAAAGGCGCGTGCTCCCGTATCATCCTCCACTAATAGGCCGCGCTGCCAGTGGACGCTGTTTTTGAAGTTTGCGCGGCCGAGCGAGAATTTGTGCAGACGCACGATGAGTTGATAGAAAAGCCCTTCTGCCGTTGCGGATTGATTGTTCGCTGTCTCTACGATCCGGCAAATCTGCAACTGCTGCTCGTCGCCTTGCGCGCGAGCTTCCGGCCAGACACTCGCGATGTCCGTTTCCGGACGAACGTCAGGCACTAATTGCGCGATTAAGCTCGTGCCATCACCTTCGGCCTGGCCACCCTCGGCGATGCGATAGGACAAGTCGAATCGCTCCATCAACCGCAGGAAGATCGGATGCAACTTCGCGGGATAGCGGTTTTCCTTCGGCCTTTGTGGATCGTGCCACAGGAGTCCCAATCGATCGAACTTCACGAGACCGTGGCCCACGTCGCGCGTCTCTTTGTCGTCGAGTACGAAACTGATTGCGGTTGCTAGCCAGTCGGGCTTGAGCACTACAATGTCCCTCAGTAGGGGGTCATGCTCGTAATGGATCAGGTCGCCCACTCGGCGGCAGATGCGAATGAGAAGAGAGGCATCTTCCTCGTCTACGTTGTGTTCTTTGCAGATGGCGAAGACCTTATCGAGTGGCAAATAAGCTCCCTCGCTCTTCCGCAGGGCTTCGCGCGCCTCCTGCCAATGTTTCGGGACGCTACGCCCAACTTCCGGCAACGCCGCTGCAACCTTGGCGATCGCCTCCTTCAAGTCCTCGATGCCCTTGCAAACGCCCGTCCTGGTGCCGGCTTTTTTGTTCAGTTCCGGGGGACGGCTGTCCACGTGGAAGAAATCAATGACAGTGTCTTTTCCAAAAAGGTCCCAGATTTCTTGCCGGTCGATGTCGGGCTGGCGCTCCTTTGGGCCGCCGTGTGTGGCGACTACGAGAATTTTTGCTTCTGGCTCACGGTGCTTCACCAGCTTGATCCACTCCTTCACTGCTCCGGCTTGCGAGCCTTCACGTGGCTTCCACACCACGAGATAGACCGCCGGAGCGGTGAAGAAAAATTGGTGCGTGGGCCGATAGACTCGCTGCCCGCCGAAATCCCAGCCATTGAGCGTAATCTCCGTACCCATGTCGGGATCGATCGCCTTTACCGGTTTGATCTCGATCCCGTGCGTACTGTCCCGCTTCTCCACCCAGTCCTCTGCGCGCAGCGCTCCGAGCAGCGCACTCTTTCCCACCTCGCCCTCGCCGATCAGAATGAGTTTGGCCTCGTTCAATACCAGCTGCGCTTCCGCCTTCGCGCGCAGGTAGCGTTTGAACGCGTCCAGACCCTCCTCATAGGCCGCGGCGAGTTCTGGATTTAGGGGATTGTCAACCAAATTCAAATCTTCGAGCTTATCCAGCCGCAGCAATTCCACAGGCACCGACGTCAGTTTGTTGTAAGCCAGATCCAATTTCTCAAGCTGAGACAATTCTCCTATTGATGTGGGCAGCGATTGAAGTTGGTTTGCCTGAAGGCCAAGGCGACGGAGGTTCCGAAGTTTGCAGATCGGTTCGGGTAGAAAGGACAATCCTTGTGCGGCGGTAATTAGTTGGATGAATTCAAGCTCAATCAGCTCTGTGCACTGTTGAATTGAATCTGGTATTGATTGTAGCGGGTTTCCCTGTACATCTAGCGTTTCAAGCCTAGTAAGCCGTCCCAACGACTCGGGGAGAGTTGTGAGT
Organism: Verrucomicrobiota bacterium; assembly: GCA_041167265.1. Taxonomy (GTDB): domain Bacteria; phylum Verrucomicrobiota; class Verrucomicrobiia; order Chthoniobacterales; family UBA10450; genus AV80. Next base: position 3,047 of record JBEEHG010000005.1, read on the forward strand.
TGGTTGTCTCCGATCTTTAGTGACCGCAATTGCGCGAATTGGCCTAGCCACTCCGGCAGCCTCCTCAGTCGGTTCCACGAGATGTCCAATGACCGTAACTGTGTGAGCCGCGTCAGCGATTTTGGCAGTATCGCTAGTTTGTTACGGGACAGATCCAGCGTCTGCAATTGCGTGAGCTGGCTCACCGACTCTGGCAATTCGGTGAGTCCGAGATTCTTGTCGCTAGCGCTGAGATCGAGTTCCTTCGACCCAGATCGCCGCGCTTCTTCGATCTTCTGCTCCGCTTCTCGATACGCTACGCCTTTATTTGTAGTGGACTGGAGCTTCATTATCCAATTGTTCTGCGGAGAGAGGAGTGGCGCCTCAGCTGCATTGGACTAACAAATACTCGAATGACCAAGGAGACTCCAGTCGAAACGCGATCGGGAAGCCGTTGCGAGTGCACTAACTAACGACGAGCATTCTTCGCTCAGCAGGAGACCCTTGCCGACCCGCGTTTCAACGGCACATTGCAGCTTCACTTTTCTATGACGAATCCGACTCTCGCGCACCAGCTTGCCCATTTCGCCTGCTCCCTGAACTTCGAAGATCTTTCGAAGAACGTTGTCCACGAGGTAAAGCGGCGCCTGATCGATTCGCTGGGGTGCGCCCTCGGGGCGTGGAACGAAGAACCGTGCACGATCGCGCGCAACGTCGTTGCCGATTTCTCGGCTAAAAATGGCGCAACCGTTTTCGGCACATCGCACAAAGCGCCGCCGGACTGGGCCGCGTTCGCGAACGGTTGTTGCATTCGCTACTTCGATTACAACGACACCTATCTCTCGAAAGAACCGGCGCACCCGAGCGACAACTTCTCGTCGGTGCTGGCCGTGGGGGAGAGCGTGGGCGCGACCGGCAAAGAAATGATCCTGGCGACGGCGATTGCCTACGAAGTGCAATGCCGCCTCTGCGACGCCGCCAGCATTCGCGCGCGCGGGTGGGACCATCCCACCTACGGCGCGTTTTCTACGGCGCTGGCCTGCGCGAAATTGATGAAGCTCGATCCGGAACGGGCCCGGCACGCCATCAATATCGCCGGCGTGCATTGCGCGGCTTTCCGGCAGGCGCGGGTAGGGGAACTTTCGCATTGGAAAGGCGTGGCTTTCGCGAACGCGGCCCGGCTCGGGGTTTACGCCGCCTTGCTCGCCCGCGCCGGGATGACCGGACCGGCGCCGATCTTCGAAGGCGCGATGGGATTCGAAAAAGAACTGGGAGTGTCGTTAGGCAACGTGCGCGAAGTATTCGACAAGACGAAGGAAGCGATGCCGGGCGAAGGGCCGGCCTCGATGATTTTGAAGACGAGCATCAAATTCTGGCCGGCGGAGTATCACAGCCAGAGCGCGATTGAAGCAGCCCTCTTTCTTCGCAACCAGATCGAAGACCTGTCGCAGGTGAAAACGATGGTGATCGAGAGCCACGATGCGTCGGTGGACATCATCGGGAGCGAGCCGGAGAAGTGGCATCCGCAACAGCGCGAGACCGCGGACCACAGCCTGCCTTACATTACGGCGGTCGCGTTGATCGACGGCGAAGTGACCGACAAGCAATTCGCGCCCGAGCGTTTTACGGAGACTGGGATCGTGTCGTTTTTGCAAGGCGTGAAAGTGGAGCGCAACGACGAGTTGAGCGCGCTCTACGCCGAGGCAGTCGCGAATATCGTCCACGTGAACCTGGCCGATGGACGGACGCTGACGAAACGCGTCGATTATCCGTTAGGCAACGCAAAGAACCGGCTGAAGGATTCGGAGCTGGAAGGGAAGTTCGTCAATCTGGCCGCGCCGAAGATCGGCAAGGAAGCGGCCGATCGCGTGTTGGAGCTCGGCTGGAAGTTCGACCAGGCCAATGATGTTTCGGAGCTGATGAAGGCGCTGGCTATGCCGGATTCGAACTAGACAGGATTAACAGGATTAACGGGATTTTTTTCCGGAGGGTTGAACGTTATCTTTCCAATCCGGTTAATCCTGTAAATCCTGTCTAGTTCGTTCGGATGAACACTGCGAAACGATTACGAGAACTCATCGCAAACGGCTGCGTGGCGATGCCGGGAGTTTTCAACGCCGGGATGGGGCGGCTGGTCGAACGCGCGGGGTTTGACGCCGTTTACATCAGCGGCGCGGGTTTGTGCAATGCGACGGCAGGCATGCCGGACATCGGACTGCTGACCCTGACCGAAGTCGCGCAGCTGGCCGGCTATGTCGCGCACGCGGTGAAAATCCCCTGCATTGTGGACGCTGACACCGGGTTCGGAGGACCGGAGAACGCAGCGCGAACGATCCGGAATTTTGAGCGCGCCGGATTAGCCGGTTGCCACATCGAGGACCAGGAATTTCCGAAACGCTGTGGCCATCTCGCCGGCAAATCTCTGATCGCGGTCGAAGACATGAATGAGAAGATCGCGGCGGCCGCGGCGGCGAAGCGCGACAAGGATTTCCTGCTCATCGCGCGGACAGACGCGCGCGCGGTCGAGAGTTTCGCGAAAGCAGTCGAACGCGCCCAGAGCTACGTGGCCGCGGGCGCCGACGCCATTTTCCCCGAAGCGCTCCAGAACGAGGACGAGTTCCGCGACTTCGCGCGGGAAGTGAAAGCGCCGCTCCTGGCGAACATGACGGAATTCGGCAAGAGCCCGCTGCTTTCGTTAGGCCAGCTCGCCGACCTCGGTTATCGGATGGTGATTTATCCGCAGACCGCCTTTCGCGTTTCCATGTTTGCCGCGGGGCAAATGTTGCGCGATTTGAAAAAGAGCGGAACGCAGGCCGACTGGTTGGACCGGATGCAGACGCGCCAGGAACTTTACGACCTGTTGGGATACGATCCGACGAAATGAGAACGCTATGAGCACAGAAACGAAACCATCCTACAGCCCCGGCCTCGCCGGGGTGGTGGCGGGCGAAACTGAAATCTGCTGGGTCGATCCCAACGCCGGCCTGATGTACCGCGGCTACGACATCCATGAGATGGCGGAGAAAGCGAACTTCGAGGAAGTCGCCTGCCTGCTTCTCAACGGCGAATTGCCGGACCAGAAACAGCTGACCGAGTTCACCCAGCAAATCGCCCGGGACCGGGCAGTGCCGAAAGAAGTGCTCGATGCACTTCGGCTCATGCCGAAAAACATGCACCCGATGGACATGCTCAGGACCGGGGTGTCGATGCTCGCGCCCTTCGATCCCGAGCTGAACGACCATTCGCACGACGCCAATGTCCGCAAAGCGATCCGGCTTATCGCGAAAGTCTCGACCCTCATCACCGATGGTTTTCGGATCCAGAAGGACGAACAACTCATCGAGGACAAACCCGATCTCTCCCTGGCCGGCAATTTTTTCTATAAATTGACGGGCGCGGTTCCGCAGGATTGGCAGATCCGGATGATGGACACGATTTTCATTCTGTATGCGGACCACGAATACAACGCCTCGACCTTCGCGGCCCGGGTAACCGCGTCCACGCTCGCGGATATGTATGCGGCGGTGACGAGCGCGTGCGGCACGTTAAAGGGACCGCTCCATGGCGGGGCGAACGAGGAGTCGATCTACATGCTGAACGCCATCGCTACGCCCGACCGCGCCGAGGCGTGGCTGAAGGATGCGCTGGCGAAAAAGGCGAAGATCATGGGCTTCGGGCATCGGGTCTATAAGAGCGGCGATTCCCGGGTGCCGATCATGCGCGAGATCGCGCGCGATCTCGGGACGCGCGTCGGCAAGGAAAACTGGGTGCCGATTTGCGAGAAGCTCGAGCAGACGATGGAACGCGAGAAGGGCCTTTGCGCGAACGTCGATCTCTACGCGGCTCCGGTGTTCACGATGTTTGGTTTCGATCCTGCGTTGAATACGCCGATCTTCGCCGCGTCCCGCATCGCCGGCTGGTGCGCCCACGTGATCGAGCAGCACGACCATAACCGCCTGATCCGGCCGCGGTCGCTCTACACCGGCCCCGAGCTCCGGCCGTATCCAGGATCGGTCGCCGGCAACGGAGCAAAGTGAGCGAAGAGAAATCGCTCCAGGAATTTTACGCGCCCGCCAACGCCTGCTTTGGCTGCGGCCCGGCGAACCCCGATGGGCTCCACATTCGCAGCTTCGTCCGCGGCGATGAGGTCGTGGCGGAGTGGAAACCCGAGCAGCGCTACGAAGCGTTTCCCGGAGTGTTGAACGGCGGAATCATCGGGGCGTTGCTCGATTGTCACTGCAATTGGACCGCGGCCTGGCACTTGATGAAAACCGCGGGCGAGGATCGGCCGCCATGCACGGTAACGGCCGATTACGCCATCAAGCTTTTGCGGCCGACGCCCACGGATGGCGCGGTGTTCCTCTCAGCGAACGTAGTCGAGTCCGCAGGGAACAAGGCGACGGTCGACGGCACTTTGACCGCTGGCGGAAAAGTCTGCGCGACCTGCCGGGGCACGTTCGTCGCCGTGAAGGAAGGCCATCCGGCCTTTCACCGCTGGTAAAACTAGCGCTGCTCCTGCGCCGTCAATTGTTGCGCGAGCTGAATTTTTTCGGCGGGAACCCGGCGCAGCTTTTTCGTCAACCCTACCTTGGACAAGGTCCAGATGATCCACTTCGTCGGATCGAAGTTCCATGGCTTCACACCATTGCGGTAATCGTATTGAAACTCGTGATGATAGTTGTGATAGCCCTCGCCCATCGTGAAGATCGCCAGGAGCCATGAGTCTCGCGCCGAACATTTCGTCGAGTAGGGCTGCGATCCCAGCACGTGGCAGGCGCTATTGATCAAAAACGTGCAGTGTTGCAGGACGACGACCCGGGCCACGCCCGCAATCAGGAACCCGCCGAGCGCGCCCGGCCAGCCGTCCCAGAAATAGCCGGCGATGGAAGGCAGAATGAAGCTCACGACCACGGCGATGATCTGGACGTAGCGATGCTGCCAGCGGACCAGCCTGTCTTTCAGCAAGTCAGGCACGTTGTCATAGGACGGATCGCCGTGGAGCTTGAAGAGGAGCCAGCCAATGTGCGCGTAGAAAAAGCCCTTCGAGATGCTGTAAGGATCGTCGTCGTGATCGACGTGCTTATGGTGAAGCCGATGTTCGCTCGCCCACATCAAGGCGGAGTTTTCGAACGCGGCCGCCCCGAAAATGAGGGTGAAAAGGCGGACTGGCCACGCCGCCTGGAAGGTCATGTGCGAGAACAACCGGTGATAGCCGATCGAAATGCTGAATCCGGAGGCCGCCAGCATGACGAAAAAAAGCGCGACGTGGAACCAGTCGATCCCGAAGTACCAAAGATAAACGGGAACGGCCGTTAGGGTCAGGGCGAAAGTGCCGATGAGAAACGAGCTCGTAATCCAGTTAATGCGGTCGAACGGGAAGTGGCGAACGAATCGAATCGGCCACGCCACCGGCTCAGCTTGTCTGATCGTCGAGTCCATGTGCGGGCAGCTTTATAATGCCGCGATTTCGTTTGGTTCGCCACCGGATTTTTCGCGATTGAGTCTGACGTTTCGGCGAAACGTCGAGCCTGTGCCAGACGAACCGTATGGCGATACGGTCGCGATCAAGACTCACTGAAAACAATGCGCTCGATGTGCGAATAGACGTTGAAGGTCGGCGGTCGCAGAAATCCGACCAGGGTCTGGCCACATTCCCGCGCGAAATTCACCGCCAGCGAAGAAGGCGCCGAGACCGCGGCTACAATCGGGATGCGGGCGGCGAGCGCTTTTTGGACGATCTCCAGCGAAGAACGTCCACTCACTATCAACACCGCCGCGTCGAGCGGCAACATACGATCGAGCAGCGCGCGACCGATCGCTTTGTCCACGGCGTTGTGACGCCCGATATCTTCGCGCACGATGATGGGTTTGCCCTGCGTGTCGAAAATCCCGGCGGCATGGATGCCCCCGGTCCGCGCAAAATTTCCCTGCGCCAAACGAAGTTTGCCGGGCAAATCGAGCAGGATCGTTTCCGCGAGCCGCGTTTTGTCCGTCACGAAATCGATCGCCGGAAAGCTCTGCCGAATGGCGTCGATGCTCGTCTTGCCGCAGAGTCCACAGCTGCTCGTGATTGTTCCAAAACGCTGGGAGGCGCCCGGCGTGAATTTCACCGTCGCCGCCAGTTCCACGTTGACGATGTTTTCGGCAAACGCAGAGATCGCGCGGAAATCTTCGCGCGTTCGAATGATCCCTTCTGAGAGAAGGAATCCGGCGGCCAGCTCTTCGTCGTGGCCCGGGGTGCGCATCGTGGTGGCGATGGTGGCGCCGCCAATCCGGATTTCCAGCGGCTCCTCGATGGCGACTTCGTCCGTCACGCATTCGTGGTCGCCATTCCCTTTACGGCGGATGATGCTGCCGAGTCCGATCCCCTGCATGCGAAGACCATCGCATGAAAGGAGGGGCGGGTGAACAGCGGGCCACTCTTGCGTCGCAGTCATGCTGAAGACGACCGGAAATAGTCAGAGATTCTTCGACTTCGTTTTGCTTCTGCAAAACTTCGCTCAGAATGACAGGAAGGGATGATCACGCTAACGGCAGTGCTTCTTGCGGGAGGCGAATCGCGCCGGATGGGACGCGATAAGGCAACGATTGAGTTCCGAGGCGAACCGTTGTGGCGGCGGCAGTTGGCGTTGCTGCGCGCACTCGCTGTGGAGAAGGTAATTGTTTCGGCGCGGAAAAGGACGGACTGGCTTCCTGACGACGTGGAGCTGGTGCTCGACGATCTGCCCTCGCGCGGTCCGCTCAGCGGGCTTACGAAAGCATTAACGGCAATCCGAACGACACATTTGATCGCGATTGCTGTCGATATGCCGTTCATGATCGCGGACGAGCTGCGCGAGTTATGTCAGCTGGCGGAACCGGGACTCGGGGTTGTGCCAACAATAGGCGGGCGGGCCGAACCGCTGGCTGCAATTTATGCGGCTGAGGCGGCGGTCGATTTCCAGGCGGCCCTGGCGGGCTCCGATTTTTCCCTGCAATCTCTCGTCCGAACGCTAACTGCGGCCGGCAAGGTCAAGCTCATGCCGGTCGCCGAGTCCGTCGCGAACCGCTACCGAAGCGTAAACAGCGCCGCAGACTTTCTCGAATTCAGCGCCTGAATTCCGTCGATGCGCGGCGCGTCGCGGTGGGGTTAGCGTCCGTCATGAAAACATCGAACTTTTCGATTGAGCCGCTCCCGCCGATAATTGCCAACGGAAATTCGAACGGCATGAACGTCCCGGAATTACTACCGCCCCCGGATACGATGTATCGCGCTCTGGTCGATCGTGACTCGACCTTCGAAGGAATTTTTTACGTCGGCGTACGGACGACAGGAATCTTCTGCCGGCCGACGTGCTCGGCGAAGAAGCCGGCCCGCCAGAACGTCGATTTTTTCGCGACCCCGAGCGAAGCGCTCCACGGCGGTTATCGCCCCTGTTTGCGTTGTCATCCGATGGACCCGGATAAACGTCCGCCGGAATTGATCGAAAGGCTCCGGGCGGAAGTCGAACGCGCGCCGGGCGGCCGCCTCACTGATAAGGAACTGGCGGCGCTTTCGATCGATCCATCCACGGCGCGCCGGCAATTCAAACGGCATTACGGGATGACATTCCAAGCTTACCATCGCGCCCGCCGGATGGGACTGGCATTGCGCGAAGTCCGCAAAGGCGGGCGCGTGGATGAAATTCAGAACGGAAGCGGCTTTGGATCGGCGAGCGGTTTCCGAGACGCGTTCACGCGGATTTTCGGCGACGTTCCCACCGCGGCGAAGAACCAGGGAGGCCTGTTTGCTGAGCGAATTGAGACGCCCGTCGGCGCGATGCTCGCCATCGCCGACGACGAAGGTCTGCGGCTGCTCGAGTTCGTCGATCGCCGCGCCATGGAACGCGAAATGTCGATCCTGCGCAGTCGCCTTCAGACGAACATCGTTCCGGGCGAGCACCCGCACCTGGCGGCGATCCGACGGCAGCTCGCCGATTATTTTTCGGGAAAGAATCTCGAGTTTAGCGTCCCGCTCGCGCCGGTCGGTTCTCCCTTCCAGCTGAAGACCTGGGAATTGTTGAGAAAAATCCCGCTGGGCGAAACGCGTTCTTATTCCTGGATGGCGGAACGACTCGGCGACGTCGGGATGCGGCGCGCGGTCGGGCGCGCCAACGGCGACAACATGCTCTGCCTGATTATTCCGTGTCACCGCGTGATTCGCGCCGATGGCTCGCTCTGCGGTTACGGCGGCGGCCTCTGGCGGAAGAAATGGCTGCTCGATCACGAGCGGCGTTTCGCGGCAGGTTGATCGAAGAGCGCGCCCAGGAGGACTCGAACCTCCGACCGTCGGATTAGAAATCCGATGCTCTATCCGGCTGAGCTATGAGCGCAATTCCGAGCGAAAGTATTCGGGCTACGGCTAACCGCAATCCAAAGGCAGAGTGAATGATTGTTCAAGCTTGTCCTGGCCGCTGGAACTCAATACGATCAAGCCATGCGCACGATCACTGTTTCCTCGCTCGGTTTTTTCCTCTGGGTCGCTGCTGCGATGGCTTCTGCCGCCGCCCCGGCGATTAGCGTCTGCGTTTCGGACAGCAACGGAAAAGTTGCGTTCAAGGGCGTGACTTATGTGAACGCGCCGTTCGTCACCGGCGATCTCGCTCCCGGCAATTACGTGGTGCAATTCAACTCCAGCCGCGCCGCGCTCAACGGCCACCAATATTTGCTCGTTGTTTCCGCCGGGAAAACAAAGGTGGTCGCAAATTCCGTTGCGGCGGAACAATTCAACCAGGGTGGCGTGGCGTTAAGGGTGCGAGTAGGAGCAGGCGCGAAAATCAGCGGGCAGGTTGCGCTCGGACCGGGGAAGGTTTCCGACATCGCGTTCGAGAGGATGCAGGCGTGGCAGAGTCGCGGCGGTGAAGGCAGCCTGCGTAATCATTACGCGGGGCGCGAAAGCCTGATGGTCGGGCAGACCGGGCGCGGGTATTAGAAGATCCGCCGGCGGCGGCGGGAAGGCCGCTACTCGCTGATGCGGTGCTTCAGTTCCCAGACGCGGAGCGCGGCGAGAAGAAGGCTCTTTGTCCGGCTAAGCGTGCCCACGGCCGGCAGTTCCCTCTCAACGACTTGAGCGCCGCTGTTTTTCCGCGGACGGCCGCGCTTCGCCTTGGCTTTGCCACCACGGCGCGCGGTTTCACTGATTGGGAGATGGCCGGCATTATTCATGGCGAGGAAAAAAGCAGCTTCCAAGCCATGGTTTTCCCTCTTGTGCGCGGCTCTGTTCTCCGCCAGTTTGCCCGGTCATGCCGGCTGATCGGAAACTGGGTTGCCTGAGCGTTTTTCTCGCAGTCGCGCTCTGCGCCAGCGTGGTGATCAACCTTGTCCTGGCCGCGGCGGCGTTTCGCAGTTTCGGCGGAACATCGCGGTTGGAAGAGCCTTCGCCGTCGTTTCGCGAAGTCATCGTCCAGCGCGGCGCTCGCGGCAGTAGCGACAAGATCGCGGTGATCATGATGCGGGGGCTCATCAGCTCGAGCCTTCCCGGCAACGTCGGCGATACCATGGTGGACGATATGCGGCTCGCGCTCCAGCAGGCGCGCGATGACGATCACGTCCGCGCGATCGTTTTGGAAATCGATTCGCCCGGCGGCGAAGTGACCGCTTCGGATGCGATCTACAACTGGGTCGTCAAGACGCGGGCGCGTAAACCGGTCATCGTCTACATGGATTCGCTCGCGGCCTCGGGCGGATACTACGTCGCGTGTGGCGGGCAATACCTGATGGCTAATGAGACCACGATCACCGGCAGCATTGGCGTGATCATTCAAACCCTGAATTACGAACAGCTCTTCAATAAGGTCGGGCTCGCCTCGGTCGTTTTCAAAAGCGGGAAGTTCAAGGACATGCTCAACGGCGCGCGCCAGGTGACGCCCGAAGAGCGCGAAATGATCCAGGGCTTTGTCATGAAAACCTACGACAAGTTCCTCGGCATCGTGGCGAGCGAGCGGAAGCTGCCGGCGGACGCGCTTCGGAATACCGTGGCCGACGGCCGGATTCTTTCCGGCAAAGACGCCCTCGAAAGCAAATTGATCGACGGCACCGGGCAGATTGAGGACGCGTTCGCGAAGGCGAAGCAATTGGGCCGCACCTCGGATGCGACGGTGGTGAAATACGGTCCGCCTTTTACCTTCGGCCGATTCTTTCGCGCGCTGGGCACTTCGAACAACAAGATTGAGCTGACGCTGCCGAGCCAGCTCGTGCCGCAATTGGAAACCGGACGCGCCTATTTTCTGCCGAGCTTTTACGCTCCCTAGAGCGCGCGGCGCCGCATGACCGTGGACGGCTTACTTCCAGCGCTGAGCGCTGTGCTCAACGCCTTTTTCCTCGTTGCTGGCGTATACATCTACGTTTCGCTCCTGCGCCAGATCGCGGCCCGCCTGCCGGACTCCGAAACGCCGCCGCTCCGCACTTTCGGCTGGCCCGAGGCTGTCATCGCCGTTTTGCTTACCGCCTTTTTTCTGCTCAGCCTCTCCGGGTCCGCGAGCCATCACGTCTCACGGCTTCGTTCCCGCGATCTCATCGCCAGCGCAATTCTGACGGTCGGATTGCTCTTGGCCGTCGCCGGGTTTCTCCGGGTCCGGCGATTCGATCTGAATTTGCTGGCGGGATTTTCCCGGATCGGCTTTTTTCGGATGCTCGTCACCGGCGCCGTCCTGATTCTGGCGGCCTATCCGCTGATTTTCCTGGCGGATGTCGTCACGCAGCGTGTCCTCCGGAGCGCTCCGCAACGGCAGGCCATTGTCGAGATGTTCAGCGAATCGAGCACGCTCGACCAGCGGGTGCTCATCATCGTCCTCGCGGTCTCGCTCGCACCCGTTGCCGAGGAATTCATCTTCCGCTTTTTCATCTACGGAGTGGCGCGGCGTTATTTCGGAAAGGTGATCGGCGTCCTGGTCAGCGCACTCCTTTTCGCGGCGGTGCACGCGCATTTGCCCTCGTTCGCGCCGCTCTTTGTCCTCGGCGCATGTTTTGCCATCGCCTATGAATGGAGCGGGTCCATCCTCGTTGCTATGACGATGCACGCGCTTTTCAACGCGATCACTTTGACTGCGCTCGCTTTTCCCGAACTGGTGCAACAATGAAACTGCGAGAGGCTGGCGAAGACCGGCTGCTCGAACAACTTCTCTCGAAACTCCGTTCTGGCCGCGGAGTCGTCCTCGGCACCGGTGATGATTGCGCGCTCGTCGACTCCGGGAAACGCAGGTTGCTCGACGTTCTGAAAACCGATTGCCTGGTCGAAGCAATTCATTTCGCGAAAAACGCGCGACCTGAAGCGGTTGGATGGAAAGCGATGGCGCGTCCCCTGAGCGATTTCGCCGCGATGTCGGCCCTGCCGCAGTTTGCGCTGGTGACCCTGATTGTGCCGCGCGAGCGAGAGGTGTCGTGGGTGAAACGGCTCTACCGCGGCATCGAGAACGCGGCTCGCGCGTTCGACGTTGCCATCGTCGGCGGCGAAACGAGCGCCACCAGGGGACCCGTCGTGATCTCGATCAGCGTCACCGGCTTTGTCGAAAAGGATCGTTGGGTCGGCCGGGCTGGGGGCAAGGCAGGCGACGAAGTTTTCGTCACGGGCAAACTTGGCGGTTCGCTGGCCGGCCGCCATCTCAGGTTCGTCCCGCGCATCGCCGAATCGCGGTGGCTCACCGAGAACTTCCCGATCCACGCAATGATGGATCTGAGCGACGGCCTTGGGGCCGATCTTCCGCGGCTGGCGCGAGCGAGCGGCGTGAATTTCGAGGTCGACGAGAGCACGCTTCCTCGGAATCGCGGTTGCTCGATCCCAGAGGCAATCTCCGACGGCGAGGATTACGAATTATTGTTCGCGATCGCGCCAAAAGATTCCCCATTGCTGCCTGCTCGCTGGGCAAAAAAATTCCCGAACGTCAGACTGACGCGGATCGGCCGCCTCAATCGAAAATCGAAAATCGAAAATCGAAAATTCCCCAGCGGTTATGTTCATTTCCAGAAGCGTTGAGGAAACGATCGCGGCTGGGTCGCGTTACGGACGCGAGGCACGCGCGGGAGACGTGCTGGCGTTGACCGGCGATCTCGGCGCGGGCAAAACGCAGTTCGTCAAAGGCTTCGTCGCGGGCGCCGGGAGCCGGGCCGATGTCACGAGCCCTACGTTTGTTCTCGTCCACGAATACGCCGATGGCCGCCTGCCGATTTTCCACTTTGATTTCTATCGAATCGAGGACCGGGACGCCCTTCTCGCTCTTGGGTTCGACGACTATGTTTTCGGCGACGGCGTAGCGCTCATCGAATGGGCGGATCGCTACCGGGACTTGATACCCGCCGATGCAAAGTGGCTTTCGTTTGAAATGCGCGAGGAAAACGTTCGCGTGATCGAGGAGAAAATATCGCGATGAAAACCCTGGCGCTGGAGATGTCGACGGCCAGGGGGAGCATTGCGTTGCGCGACGACGATGAGGTCCTGTTCGACGGCGCTTTTGCCGCCGATCGAAAACATTCCGGCGCTTTTTTTGAAAACGTCCACCGCTGCCTGGAGCGGTTCGGCCAGCCGGAGAAAATTGTCGTTGGTCTTGGACCCGGCTCCTATGCCGGGGTTCGGATCGCCATCGCGACGGCGGTCGGCCTGTGTTCTGCGACCGGTTCAAAGCTTGTCGGGATTGCCTCCATTACCGCGCTCGACGTCGAGCCGCGTAACTATTGCGTCGTCGGCGACGCCCGCCGCCAATCGTTCTTCTTCGCGCGGATCGAGAACGGCCGGTTGATCGAAGGGCCGGTTCTCGGGTCCCAGGCGGAGCTCGAGGACCGGCTCAAAGGAACGTCCGTGCCGATCTTCGCGTCCGAATCGTTGCCGCAATTCTCCCAGGTCCAACTCGCGTATCCATCCGCGAGCGGGCTGGTGGATATCGCGGGGAGCCAGGCCGGCGAAATCGCCGGTGTCGAATCCCTGGAACCGATTTACCTTCGCGCGCCCCATATCACGGTGCCAAAACCGACACGAATTTTCGCCGCCACCAAATGAATGCCGAACCCTCTTATCGTTGCTGGGCGGAGATCGATCGGAGCGCGCTCCGGCACAATGCCGGGGTCGTGCGCGAAAGGATCGGGAAAGCGGAAATGCTCGCGGTGGTCAAAGCGAACGCTTACGGCCATGGCCTTGTCGGCGTGGCCGAAGCGCTGGCGAATGAAGTGCAACTGTTCGGAGTCGCGAACCTCGAGGAAGCGGTCGCGCTTCGAGATGCCGGCCTGGCGCATCCGGTTATCATCCTCGGCCCGGCTCTGGCAGAGGAGAGACCGCCCATCGTCGAGCGCGAATTCATTCCAACCGTCTCGAGTCTGGAAGAGGCCGAAGCGTTCGATCGGGTCGGCCCGGTCGCGATCAATTTCAAAGTGGACACCGGCATGGGGCGGATGGGCGTTCCGGAAATTGAAAGCCTGGCTGCCTTCAAAAAAGTGTCGGCATTACGGAATGTCCGCGTGCACAGCATTTCGACGCACATGCCGGTCTCGAACGAAGATACCGATTTTACGCGCGACCAGCTGGCGCGGTTCCGGAAGGTCGTGGAACGATTTCGTGTGGAAGTCCCGGGCGATTACAAAGCGCATGTTCTGCAAAGCACCGGCACGCTCGCTTTCAACGAAACGCCCTACGAAATCGTTCGCGCGGGCATCATGCTCTACGGCATTTCGCCGCTCCCGGAATCCCAGCATCTTCTGAAACCGGTCATGACGTGGAAGACGCGGATCGTGTTGATTCGCGACATGCCCGCCGGACACGGGATCAGTTACGGCCGGACTTTCATTACGCCGGGGCCAATGCGAGTGGCAACGCTCGCGGCCGGTTACGCCGACGGTTATCCGCGCCACGCATCGAACCGCGACGCCGCCATGATCGTCCGCGGAAAACGCTGCCCGCTCCTCGGGCGTGTGACGATGGATTTGATGGTCGTCGATGTCTCGGATTTAGCGGACGCGCGCGTTGGCGATGAAGTCGTGTTGATGGGCCGACAAGGGGACGAGGAAGTCTGCGCCGCGGAGCTGGCGGAACGCGCCGGAACGATTCACTGGGACATCGTCACGCGCATTGGCAGCCGGGTTCGGCGTGTGTATGTGTGAGGGCCGATGTTTCAGATCATCTTCAACGAATTGAGCGCGGCGGAAATGGCGGCGCTGCCGAAGTCGTTGCAGTTGGATCTGCTGGCGGAGTTCCAGATCCTTCCGGAAGACTTGGATAACCTCGACGCGAGCCGCTTCGGCGTAATCGAACGCGAAGGAAAAAAGCTGCATCGTTATCGGGCGAAGGATTACCGGATTTATTTCGAGCGCCGGCCGGAAGGAATCACCGTCCACCGCGTCCTGCACAAGAACACGTTCCGGGATTTTCTTTTCCGCAGTAAATTGCCGATGGCGGAAGACGACCAGCTCGGGAAGAACCGCGAGTTCTGGAAGTTGATCGAACAGGGCGAGCGAACGCGGAAAGCATCGTGATCGCCGAGCTGGCCGCCGACGAAGCTCTGCGCCGGCGCGAATTTCCGATCTGCGCGCGCAAGATTTACTGCGCGCACGCGGCCGATTCGCCGCTCCCGCGACGAGTGGCGGACGCCATGCGGGAATCGATCGAGCGCGCGATGGTCGATTCGCGGAACTACGATGGCGAGCTGGAGCGCATCGAGGAGACGAGGAGGTTGGTCGCGCAGTTACTAGAGTGCGGGCCGGATGAGGTCGCCTTCACGGGTCCGACGGCGAGCGGATTGAATACGGTCGCCAACGGCCTGGATTGGAAGCCAGGCGACGAAGTTGTCTGCTACCTCGATGATTATCCGGCGAATGTTTATCCCTGGCTCGCGCTCGAACGGCACGGCGTGAAGCCGGTGCTCCTCGAAACGGCGCGCATCGGCGAAATCACGCCGGAAGTTGTCGGCCGCGCATTGACCACACGGACCAGGCTGGTCGCACTTGCCAGTGCGAACTATTGCAGCGGCTACCGCATCGATCTGGAAGCGATCGGCGCACTTTGCGCGGAGCGCGGAGTTTTGTTTTCAGTTGATGCCATCCAGACTCTCGGCGCCTTCCCGGTCCCGTTGCGCCATGTCGATTTCGCCAGCGCGGGCGCCCAGAAATGGATGCTTGGCCCTTCCGGCGCCGGAATCCTGTTTGTGAAGAAGAGCCGGCACGACCTGTTGCGCCCATCGATGATCGGTGGCTGGAACGTGGTTTCGCCGAATTTTATTTCGCAGCG
Source organism: Verrucomicrobiota bacterium (assembly GCA_041167265.1). Taxonomy (GTDB): domain Bacteria; phylum Verrucomicrobiota; class Verrucomicrobiia; order Chthoniobacterales; family UBA10450; genus AV80. The sequence goes on from JBEEHG010000005.1 coordinate 18,249, forward strand.
TGAGGTGAAGTTCGAGACCGGCGGCCGCAAATTCGAACCGGGCGCTTACACTCACACCGTCCTCGCCGGATTAAGCGCTGCGGTCGAACTTCTACTGGAAGCGGGACCGGGCGAAGTCTCGCGCCGAATCAGCGCGTTGACGCAAACGTTGCGCGATCGGATCGCGTCGGCCGGTTTCGAATTTCTCAGCCCGCTGGAAGAGAAGAACCGTTGCGGGATTTTGACCTTTCGTCATCGGCAGGTGCCAGCGGCAGCATTGTGGGATTCGTTGACCCGGAACGATATCGTCGTTTCGCTGCGTCACGATCGAGCAAACGGCGCCTGGCTGCGGGTGAGCCCGCATTTCTACAATACCGAATCCGAGATCACAAAGATCGCAGAGCTGTTGATCCAACGAGCGGCGATTTGAAATCGCCGCGCGATTAAGACGGCGATTTCAAATCGCCGCTCCTTGAAGCTTCTCGCGCGGAACTGCCTTACTTCATCAGCAGCACGGAACGGCTGCGTTTGATCTCGCGCGTGATCTTGCGATGCATGTGCGCGGGCATGCCCGTCACGCGGCGGGGCAGAATCTTGCCGCTCTCGGTCACGAATTTTTTCAGCAAATCGGGGTTCTTGTAATCGATCGCCTCAGTCGCGATGTCGATGCGCCGCCGCGGCATGGTGCGATTGGCGCGACGGAAAGCGGAACGGCGTTTGGCGGTTTTGGGTTGCATGGCGGATTACCTCGTCTCCCGATGGAGCGTATGCCGTTTCAAAAACGGATTGTATTTCTTTTTCTCGAGCCGGTTGGGCGTGCGCGGGCTCTTCTTGTTGCGCGTGCTCATGTAACGCGAGGCAGGCTGGCCCAGCGCCTTGGCTTCCGTGCATTCGAGCGTGATGATTTCCTGGGCCATGACTTATTCCTTGGTGTCTTCCGGCTTCGCTTCTTCTTCCTCGGAGTCGCCGCCTTCTTCCTCGGTCAGGCCAAAAAGAGAGGTAACTGATTGCCGGACGCGCGAGGCTTTGTTCTGCTTTTCGAGCTGCGACTGGCATTCGACGGTGAAACGCGCGAACGGGATCGCCTCGAGGCGCGCGTGGGAAATCGGTTTGCCGGACATTTCGCAAACGCCGTAGGTCCCGAGCTCGATTCGCTTGAGGGCCTGGTCGATTTCGTAAAGCGCGTCCTGTTCCTGTGACAAAAGGCTGAGCGCAAAATCGCGATCGTAGGCATCGCTGCCGGCGTCCGCCTGATGCATTCCGAACGCGGAGGCTTCGCTGCCTTCGGCCCGCGAACGGAGATTGTCCTTCGCCACCCCGGCCATCGAATCAACCATCGCGTCACGCAGGTTCAGGAGCTTTTCCTTTTGCCCGCGAACAAACGGATCGAGTTTCTTTTCCTTGTGATTTTTGGTTGCGAGGATTTCGTGGGCCGCGTTTGCCGAACCAAAATCTTTGCGGGCGCCGTTGGCCTTCATCGACTTGCCGGTGGAGGGCGCAACTTTCTTCGCGGCCTTGGCGGCTGGCTTTTTCGGGGCCGCTTTCTTCGCAGGCTTGGACGCTTTGGCATGCGATTTCGTGGCCTTCGGGGACGCCGATTTCTTCGCAGGAGCCTTCGATTTAGCAGGCGACTTGGAACTCTTTTTCTTTGCGGAAATTGCCATATTTGGGAGACGCCTTTGTTTAGCCGGGCGCGAGCGGAGGCTTACTAAAGAACATTTCCAGCCGGGCGCAAGAGGAGATTTCCCCGTGAAAAACGCGCAAAAAGAGCGCTGGTTGGGAGCGGTTTACGAACTGGCGCTGGAGTAATGCCGGAGGGCGAATCGCCAGAAAATCCGGGAAAGCAGGAACGCGATCGTGCCTGCGACGACCAGATGCAGCATGAGCCAGCCTGGTTGCCCGAGCGGCTTGATCAGTAATCGCGCGGGAATGTTGGCCACGATAATCACCGGAATGATCCACCCAAAAATGAAGCGGAAAATGCGGGGAAAAATCACGTCGGGATAGCGCGCGATGTGCAGGAAATTGAAGTAGCCGTAGACGAGGCCCTGGGCGCGGACGATCCAGAAGCTGATCGCCGCGAGCGTGAGCATGATCGAGTAATGCACCGCCACGCCGAAACCGATGGCCACCAGGTAGAGCCCGATCATGCCCGCACTCGGCATGACGTGGAGCTTGGTCAACGAGACGATGACCACAACGCCGCCGAGGATCGCGTTCAGCACGCTATCGAGGCCGAACTGCTTGGTGGAAACGGCGAACTGGCTGTCGATCGGCAGGACGAGGAGGGAATCAAGCCGGCCCGTGCGCACCAGTTCGGGGATGTTCGAGACGTTCACGAAGAAAAACGCCTGGAACAATTGCGCGATCATCTGGTGAGTGCCGATGAGCAGGATCACCTCCCATTTCGACCAGTCGCCGATTCGGTCCACCTGACCGAAAATGATGCTGAAGAACGCGACCTGGCCGCAGAACCAAAGGACTTCCACAACCATCCAGAGGATGAAGTTGATCTTGAAACTGAGCTCGCGAATGAGCGAGTTGCGCAGCATGATTCCCCAGATCTCCAAATAGCGGCGCATGGCCAGATGTTCTCCGGCGATGCCGCCAACGCAACTTCGCAGGACGCCAACGGTTGTAATTGGACGGAGCACGGTCATCGTTGCTCCTGATCAAAACCGATGTTTAAACGACCGATCCCGCTCGCCATCGCAGCCGTGATTCTCATCGCGGCGGCGCTGCTCCTTCGGCGTTGCACGAGCTCCTCGGCCGTGACGTATCAAACCGCGCCGGTCACTCGGGGCGCGATCACCCAGGCGGTGACTGCGACCGGGACGTTGAACCCGGTCCAGAACGTCCAGGTCGGAAGCCAGGTCTCGGGCAACATCCAGAAACTCTTCGCGGATTTTAATTCGGAGGTGAAAGCCGGGCAGGTGATCGCACAAATCGATCCGGTCGTTTTCCAGGCCAGCGTGAACCAGGCTGAAGGTGATCTGGCGAACGCGCGCGCGGCCCTCGAGCTCGCTCAACTCAATGAAGTGCGGACCCGAGCGCTGGTCGCGAAACAAAACTCGGCGCAGTCCGACCTGGACCAGGCGACCGCGAATCTGCACCAGGCGGAAGCGAACGTGAAAATCAAGGAGGGCGCGCTCGAAAAGGTGAAGGCGGACCTCGATCACTGCACGATTACTTCGCCGATCGACGGCATTGTCATTTCGCGCAACGTCGACGTGGGACAAACGGTGGCCGCAAGCCTGCAGGCGCCGGTCATTTTCCAGATCGCGAACGATCTCGCGAAAATGCAGATCGACGCCAACGTGGCCGAAGCGGATGTGGGTGGGGTCGCGGTCGACCAGGACGTCGACTTCACGGTCGATGCCTTTCCGGCCCGCACGTTCCAGGGAAAAGTCGTCCAGGTGCGGAACGCGCCGATCACCGTCCAGAACGTGGTCACCTACGACACGGTGATCGGCGTGAGCAATCCGGACCAGAAACTCAAGCCGGGAATGACGGCGAATGTTTCCATCGTGGCCGCGCATCGCGACGACACGTTGAAAATTCCGAACAGCGCGCTGCGGTTCCGCTTGCCGGACCAAACGCCCTCAGCCGCGTCGAAACGCGATCCGGCGTCCGGCCCTCGCCAACCTGGAGGCGGAAACCGGCCGGCCGGGAATCGCCCGGAACGCAGAATCGAACGTACGGTTTACGTCCTTGGCTCGGGCGCGTCGAAACCAACGCCGGCGACGATCAAGACGGGAATCAGCGACGGGGTGACGACGGAAGTGTTGGAAGGATTGAAGGAAGGCGATCGCGTAGTGACCGGGATGACGGAAAGCGGGGCGGCGCCGACGCCGGCAAGCAACCCATTCGGGGGCGGTCCGCGCCGTTTCTAACCATGAATAATTCCGCGGGCGCGGCAGCGGTTCGGCTCGACGACGTTCGGAAAACGTATCGGACGGGCGAAGTCGAAGTCCAGGCGGTGCGCGGCGTCTCCATTGAGATCGGGCAGGGCGAGTTCGTGGCGCTGATGGGGTCGAGTGGCTCGGGAAAATCGACCTTGATGAACATTCTCGGGTGCCTGGATCGGCCGACGGCCGGCCGCTATTTTCTCGATGGCGAAGACGTCTCGTCGCTCGATCGCGACCAGCTCGCGGACGTGCGGAACCGGAAGCTTGGATTCGTGTTTCAGAACTTCAATCTGCTCGCGCGGACTTCGGCGTTGGAAAATGTCGAGCTGCCGCTGCTTTATTCGGAGGTTGCCTTGACGAGTGCGCAGCTGCGCGAAAAGGCGGAGCAGGTCCTGGCGGCCGTCGGGTTGGAGGGGCGCGGCGATCATACTCCGAGCCAGCTTTCGGGCGGACAACAGCAACGGGTGGCGATCGCCCGGGCCCTGATCAACGACCCCGAAGTCCTGCTCGCCGACGAACCGACGGGGAATCTCGACAGCCGGACGAGCGTCGAGGTGATGGAAATTTTCCAGGCGCTGAACGAGAAGGGGATCACCATCATCATGGTCACGCACGAGCCGGACATCGCATCTTACGCCCGGCGCAATATCATCATGAAGGATGGCCTGGTGCGCGACGACATGGTTGTTCAGGACCGCTTGAACGCCGCCCGCGAGCTGGAAAAGATGACCGCCGGCGAAGCTGTGGAGGTCGCGGTATGACTCCGAAAAATTTTGCTCGCCGGATGCGGCTCCTGTCGACATTCAAGATCGCCGCGCGCGCCTTGCGGCGAAACAAACTGCGTTCCGCTCTGACCGCGTTGGGCATCATCATCGGGGTCGGCGCGGTGATCGCGATGGTCAGTATCGGCAACGGCGCGAAAGCGCAGGTGGAGGCGCAGATTGCCGGCCTCGGCGAGAATGTCATCCTGATTTTTTCCGGGAGCACGACGGTGAGCGGCATCCGCACCGGGCAGGGCGGTGCGGGCACTCTCAAAATCGAAGATGCGCAAGCGATCCGACGGGAAATTCCGGCGGTCACCCTGGTGAGTGAAGAGGTGGTCTCGAGCGCGCAGATCGCGTCGGGAAATCAAAACTGGTCCACCCGCATTTATGGGGAGTCGGCCGATTATTTCGATCTCCGGCAATGGGCCCTGGCCGAAGGTTCGCCCTTTACCGAGCAGGACGTCCGTGGTGCCAACAAGGTGTGCGTGATCGGTCGAACGACAGCCACGAAAATTTTCGGGAGCGACGAGGTCGTCGGGCAGATCCTGCGCATCAAAAACGTCCCGTTCCAGGTTACCGGCGTCCTAACCTCGAAAGGTTTGAGCACGCAAGGCACCGACCAGGACGACATCATTATCATGCCCTATACCAGCGCGATGAAGCGCGTCATGGGCGGGGGAACTACTCTCCGCAACATCAACGCGCAAGTCGCCAGCTCGCACGATCTCGCCCCGGCGCAGCAGCAAATCATCGCGCTCCTTCGGCAACGTCATAACATTCGGGAAGGGCGCGACGACGATTTTACCGTCCGCACCCAGGAAGAAATCGCCGCGGCCGCGACCGCGACCACTGACGTCATGACCGGGTTACTCGGCGCGATTGCAGGCGTTTCGCTTTTGGTCGGCGGGATCGGCATCATGAACATCATGCTCGTGAGCGTGACGGAGAGAACGCGGGAGATCGGGACCCGGATGGCGGTAGGAGCGCACGGACGAGATATCCTTTCGCAGTTTCTGATCGAAGCCATCTCGCTGAGTTGCGTCGGCGGAGTCATCGGCATTCTGGTCGGCGTCGCCTCCGCAAAAATTCTCGCGGCGGTGAAGAACTGGCCGTCGCTCATATCGCCCACTTCGATCATCGCGGCGTTTTTGGTCAGCGCCGCAGTCGGGGTCTTCTTCGGATTTTATCCGGCCCGAAAAGCCGCCCAGCTCGACCCGATCGACGCGCTTCGCTACGAGTAGTCTCGGGCGGTTCGCCTTCTTCAATGTCATCCTTCGCCTCCGCTTCGCTCCGCTCAGGATGACACAGGGCTACGACTTCGGCTCACGGATCCGGCGCGAGGGCACCCACTCGTCCCACTTCGAATCGTATTCGGTGTAGTGGATCAGATGCACGCCGTCCTTCGCCTGGAGGACCGTTGCGGGATACCAACGCTTTTTCCAAAGCACTTCAACCTTCGTGCCGTTCGCGTACCGAACCTGTTTGATCTTCTCCAGATCTTCCGGGGCGACCCAGACGTCCTCATCATCTTCGTAACCGATGAAATGGATCTTCAGCTTTTCTCCGCGCGCATCGATAATCCGGCAGGCGTACCAATCGCCGCCGCTGTCCCGCGCCTTGGCCCGCTCGCCGATGCGCGGGTTCGCGAGCGGCTTCGCGGGCGCGAGGACCATCTCGGTGTCGAACCCTTTCGTGTGGGCAAACATCGAGCGTTGTTCTTCAGCCGCGTTCATGTCCGCTTCGACGTGCGCTGCAAATTCCGACAGGGTGACGGCGCCGTCGTGGTTCAGGTCTACGTAGGCGACACCGCGAAAGGCGTCGAGGAGCGCTTCGGTGAACGTCCAATGTTCGGTCGAAGATTCGCTGGCGGCGGACGAGGTCACCGCGGCGTAGGCCGGCCCTTTGGATTGCTTCGTGATCGCGAGCCCTGCCTGGCCTGAGTAGCAACAATCGATCAACCAGAGAACGCGGCTGCATTTGCTCGCGTTGATTTTTCCAGGGATCGAATTGACGGACCACCCCTCGACCTCATCATCGCCCGCGTCGTAGGAGGCCAGGAAAACGTCGTTGCCGTCATCCGATTTCGAGCCGTGGCCCGCGTAGTAAACGACCAGGAGATCGTCCCGCCGGAGTTTCTTCAACTGTTCCGTGAAGGCGGCGTCGATCCGTTCCTGCGTCGCCTGTTTGTCCTGGAGATAGACGATCTGCGAATCCGGCACCCCGCGTTCCTTGAAGAATCCGACCAGGGTATTGTCGCGCCGGTTCTTGACCGGGAACGAGCCGAACGTCTCCGAATGTTTCCAGCTCAGGACGCCGACGACAAACACCCATGTTTTTTCCGGTTGCCAGCCGGGGTCTTTCGCGGCGGCCAGAGGCGAGAGGGTCGGGAGGACCAGGAATACGAATAGGAGTCGTCCGATCAAGATTCTCATTTATCGTTTATCGCATGAACCGGTTTCAGAGATTAGTCGCCGAAGCGAAGAAGAACATCACGGAGATTTCTCCTTCGGACGCGCAAGCGCAGGCGGAAAGCGGCGCGGCGATATTGATCGACGTTCGCGAGGATGAAGACTGGCGAGAAGACCATGCCAAAGGGGCAAAGCATTTAACTCGTGGCAGCATCGAGTTGGAGATCGAAGAACAAGTGCCCGATCTGAAGACGCCGATCATTTGTTATTGCGGCGGCGGGAGCCGGTCGGCGCTCGTCGCGGAAAGTCTGCAGAAGATGGGTTATGAGAACGTGCGATCGCTGGCGGGCGGCTTTCGGGCGTGGAAAGAGGCGGCGTTGCCGTCTGCTACCGACTAACCAGAGAAGAAAACGCCCAACGCCGAACGTCCAATCGGCGGAAATGCAGAGGCTCCGACTTCGACATTGGGCGTTGGGCGTTAAGCGTTCGGCGTTTTCCCATTTTAACCCCCCACCGCCTGATAGTGTCCCAGGCCGCGTTTCCACATGAAATGGGCGGCGGCCCACATCAATAAAACCCAGCCGGATTGAATGGCGAGCGCCTGCACCATCTCGGCGCCGCGGAGGCGTTCCATGAAAATGGCGATCGGGCAGAAGAGCTCGTAATAGAATGGGAGCCATCTCATCGCCGCCTGGATCCCGGCCGGCATGATGTCGACCGGGAACATCTGGCCGCCCAGGAAATATTCGAACGAGTAAATGATGAAGACGATGGTCGAGATCTCGAGGATCCAGAACGCGAAGAGAGCGATCGTGTAGGTGATGAAAAACTGGATGAGCGCCGCCATGAGGAGCGAGGCGAACGCGCAAAAGTAGGTTACGACGGACGAAGGAAGCGAAAGGTAATCGCGAAAGTAAAAGAGAATGAGAGCGATCGGCGGGATGGTCACGGCCGTAAAGACGATCCGGCCGCTGAGGAAAATGCTGAACCGATAGGCGAGATAATTCAGGGGCTTGGTCAGGAACGAATTGATCTGGCCTTCCCGGATGTCGCTCGCGATCTGCCATTCGTCCTCCGTCGGCGTGACGAGGTTCGAGACGACGATCGTGAGGAGGTAATAGTAGATCATCGACCCGTAGGTGTAACCGTGCATGCCGCCGCCCGGTTCCTTGAAAACGGCCCGCCAAAGAAAAACCGTCCCGGCGAGAGGAATCAGGCCGAAGATCGCGCGCAGAAAATAATTCCAGCGGTAAACGAAAGTGTTCTGGAGGCCGAGATTGAAAACGACGACGTATTTTTTCACGCGACCCGCCGTTCCAGATTGCGCAGGGCGCGGTTGTGCACGGCCGAGAGCAGGATGAGCGCGCTGATCGCGCCGACGAGCGCGACGCACATGTCCGATTGGGTGTCCCAAACATCGCCCTGGCTGCCGAGGAAATCGTTGGCTGCGGCCCCGCTCAGCAGGGCGGTCCACCATTCGACCAATTCGTAGAGGGCGCTGATCGCCAGACAAATCGAGACGACGATAAATGGCAGCCAGTTTTTTCGCTTCAGGACTTCGAAACGAACGATGATTTCACGCGCGATCATGGCGGGGACGAAACCCTGCATGAAATGGCCGAGCCGGTCGTAGTTGTTGCGCTGCCACGCGAAAATGGGGCGGAGCCAGTCGAAGAGTGGGACCCGCGCATAGGTGTAATGCCCGCCGACGCAGAGCACGCAGATGTGGAGCGCGATGAGCGTGTAAACGAGCGTGGTGAAACGAAACCGCCGATAGGTGGCAAGGAGAACGACGAGTCCGGCCAAACCGGGCGAGGCCTCGAGCCACCACGTAAAGCGATCGTAGGGTTGCCACGCGGACCAGAGAATCACGGCGATCACGGTCGCGAGGAGAGCGAGCTCGGCTCGTGGCGCTTTTTTCATTTTCGGCAGAGTTCCACCGCGAGGTTAATCGCGGCGATCATGCTGTCGGCACGTGCGATATTTTTGCCGGCGATCTCGAAAGCCGTTCCGTGATCGGGGCTCGTTCGAGGAAACGGAAGACCGAGCGTCACGTTCACGCCCTCGTGAAAAGCGTAGAGCTTCAACGGGATCAGTCCCTGATCGTGATACATGCACAGCACGGCATCCCACGCGCCCTCGGCGGCGTGGTGAAAAATGGTGTCCGGCGCAAAAGGACCGGAAAAGATGGAGGATGGAAGATCGAGGATGGAGGATTGCAGCTTTCGCACAGCTGGCGCGATAACTTCGATTTCTTCGCGCCCGAGCGCGCCGGATTCGCCGGCGTGTGGATTTAGGCCGGCGACGGCGATACGCGGTTTGTCGATGCCGCGACGCCGCAGAAAATCTCGAAGCAGCAGACCGACTCGGACAATCTCCTCGGTCTTAAGTGCGGCAGGCACTTCGCGCAGGGGCAGATGGACGGTTACGAGCGCGACGGTTAGCTTCCCGCCGGTCAAAAGCATCGCGAAATTCTTTGTTCCGCACCGCTCGGCGAAAAACTCCGTCTGGCCGGGGAAGGTGAAGCCGATCTCGTACATGCGCGCTTTGTTGATGGGACCGGTGACAACGGCGTCGAGTTCGCCGCTATTGGCGAGTCGAACCGCTTCCTTGAGGGCCGCCAAGGCAGCCTCGGCTGTTTGCGCGGTAGGCTGGCCTAACGAGCAGTCGAGCTTCGGGCCAATCACGGAATATTGCGCGTCAGCGGGGAGCCTGCCGGATTCGAGCGCCGTCCGGACGATTTCGGGACCGATGCCCGCCTGGTCGCCGAGAGTAATGCCAACGCGACAGCTCATCGCGCATTGTCCCAAACAGGAATGGCCGCCGCAAGGACTCTTGGCAGGGCGCGCTGGTAGGACGAGAGACCTTAGAAGGTGCGGATGTAGGCTTTCTGCCGCAGGCCGGCGAGCCAGAGCTCCTGTTGCCGCTGCGTCTCTTCCTGCATCAGCTTTTTCTCGATCTCCGGTCGGAGCTTCGCAAAGGACGGGGTGTCGCCGCCCCGTTTTTCTTCCACCTTCAAGATGTAAAAATTCGGCCCGAGTTCGATCACGTGGCTGACGCGGCCGGGAGGAAGATTGAACGCCACCTTCTCCAGTGGCGGCGCGAGGGTCTTGCGTTCGATCCAACCCCAATCACCCCCGGCGTCCCGGCTCGCATCCTCGGAATACATCTGCGCCATTCGGTCGAACGGCGCGCCATCGGCGAGCTTGCCCAGGATCTCTTCAGCGATCGCTTTTTGCGCGGCCGCATTTCCTTCCGCCGCGTGCGTCGGGATCATGATCAGCCGCAGCTTGACCTGTTCTTTGGCGGTGAACTCCGCCCGGTGCTGCTTGTAATAGTCCATCACCTTCGTCGGCGAAATCGTCGTTACCGGTTTGACATTCTTGCTCCGCATCGCGGCGACGATGATCTTTTCCATCTCGTTCTTTTTGAATTCCGTGAGCGTGTAATTCTGGGCCTGAAGCGTCTTGATGAACGTGTTCCGGTCGCCACCAAAGTCGTCGCGGATGATATCGTTGACGCGCTCTTCCACGAAGTGCTCCGGCAGTTCGAATTTCTCCTTGTGGAACGACTGAACAATGAGCTGCCGGTCGATCAGATCCTTCAGGGCCAGGTTGCGCGCATCCTGAATCTGTTTGTTCAATTCCTCGCCGTGAAACTGGGTGCGGAGCAAGCGTTCCCGCGGCGCCGAAAGCCCACGGACCTGCGAGTAGGTGATGATGTCGCCGTTCACGATCGCGGCGATGCCGTCGATGATGCGCGGCTCTTCTTCCGCCGCAAGGGCGCCCCGGCACAGGGGAGAGCTGAGGAGGGTGGTGCCCGCCAGAACGGCTGCAAATAACGGTCGAATCATGCGATCTAAAGTTTCCTGATTAAGTCCAAAACTTCCGCCAGTTGGCGCTCGATTCTATCGGTACTTATGCGAGGGAATTTGCCTCCCACAAGTATAAAATCCCCCCGCCGTGTAAGCATCAATTTCGCTTCGCGAACCTCGACCCGCGTGAGGTTGGCCCGGGCGGCGGAGAGCTTGATTTCGCTGAGAAGGAGGAGGTTGTCAACCGCCACCGGGAATTTGCCGAAGCGATCCCGCCATTCCTTGCGGACGCGGTCGAGCTGTTCCCGCGTCGTGATTTCCGCGAGCGCGCGATACGCCTGGATGCGCAAGGTCGGGTCGGTGACGTAACTGGTCGGGATGAACGCCGGGACGCGGGTTTCCGGCCCGGTCTGGACAAATTCAGCCTCGTTCGTAGCCACGAAATCGAGCCGCACTTCGACTTCGATCCGGCCCCGGGCCCGCTCGCCTTTGAGCTGCGCGACGGCCTGTTTCAAGAGCTGGCAATAAAGATCGAACCCGACCGCCATGATGTGGCCGCTCTGGGCCGTGCCGAGAATGCTGCCCGCGCCGCGAATCTCGAGGTCGCGCATGGCGATGCGGAACCCCGCGCCTAACGAACTGTATTGTTTGATCGCGTTGATGCGCTTCCGAGCGGCGCCGACCGTCATCATCTCGCGCGGCAGCATGAGATAGGCGTACGCCTTGTGTTCGGCGCGGCCGACGCGCCCCCGCAGCTGGTATAAATCGGCGAGGCCGAATCGATCGGCGCGGTCGATGACGATGGTGTTCGCGTTTGGAATATCGAGTCCGCTCTCGATGATCGTGGTGCAGACCAGGACATCGATCTTCCCGGCCACGAAGCGCGCCATGACTGACTCCAGTTCGTCCGCGTCCATCTGGCCGTGGCCGAATTCCACCCGGGCCCGCGGACAAAGCTCCGCGATTTTGTCGCGCATCTTCTCGATGGATTGAACGCGGTTATGCAGAAAATAAACCTGACCCTGGCGGTCGAGCTCGCGATTGATGGCGTCGCGGATGATTCGCTCGTCATAACCGCACACGACCGTCTCGACCGGGAGCCGGTTTAACGGAGGCGTCTCGATCGTGGACATGTCTTTCACGCCGACGAGCGAAAGATAAAGGGTGCGCGGAATAGGCGTGGCCGAAAGGGTGAGGACATCGACGAGTTTGAACAGCTCCTTGAACTTCTCCTTGTGAAGCACGCCGAAGCGCTGCTCTTCGTCGATCACCACGAGGCCGAGATCCTTGAAGATCACGTCGCCGGAGATGAGGCGGTGGGTGCCGATGACGACGTCGACGCCGCCTTCACCAAGCAGCTTGATGACTTTGCGCTGCTCGCCCTGCGAACGGAATCGGCTCAGCATTTCGACCCGCACCGGATACTCGAGCATCCGTTGCCGGAACGTTTCGAAATGTTGCTGCGCCAGGACGGTGGTCGGAGCGAGGACGGCGACCTGTTTGCCTTCCATCACCGCTTTGAAGGCGGCGCGGATGGCGACTTCGGTTTTGCCGAACCCGACGTCGCCGCAGATCAGGCGGTCCATCGAGCGTGGTCGCTCCATGTCGGTTTTCGTCGCGGTGATCGCGGTCAGCTGGTCCGGCGTTTCGCGGAATGGAAACGAATGCTCGAATTCGCGCTGCCATTTCGTGTCGGGACCAAAGGTATAGCCGAGCTGGGTTTCGCGCTCAGCCTGGACGGCGAGCATTTTGCCTGCGTAATCGAAAATCGACGCGGCCGCATTTTTTTTGGCGCGGGCCCACTTTGCGTCTGCGAGTGAACTCAGCGCCGGCGATTTCTTGCCAACACCCACGTAACGCGAAACGAGATACGCCTGTTCGAGCGGGACGTAGAGCCGCGCGTCGTTCCCGAACTCGAGGACGAGCGCTTCCTGCATTTCGCCCGCGGGCGAGGGGACCCGCGCCAGTTGCAGAAAACGGCCAACGCCGTGTTCGAGGTGGACGACGAGGTCGCCTTCGTTCAGCTCGCTGAAATCGATCTGGGCGCGGTTGCGACTCAGTTGTTCGGCCTTCTGGAGACGGCGACGGCCATGGGTCGTGTAGCGCCCGAACAATTCCGCGCCGGAAAGCACGACCAGCTTGCCATCCGCAAAAACGAATCCGCGCGGGAGCGTTCCTTCCAGCAGATCAATCCCCGCGATCGTGTCGCCCATGATTTCGCGGAACCGTTCGATCTCGCCTTCGGTCTGGAAATAAATCGCGATCCGACATTCGGCGGCGCGCCAGTCGCGCAGACGGGCGGCGAACTGGGCTCGTTTCGCCTCGACGAGCATAAAGTCGCCGACGGCGAAATCGCCGATGTCGCAGCTATCGAACGCCCCTTGGAAATCTTCCGGTTTGTCTTCGCCGAGCCAGCCTTCCCCTATCAGGACGTCGGCATCGCGCGTTCCCTCTTCGGGTTCGATCTCAATCCGAAGATGATCGGAGGCGACATAGTCGCAAACGACGGCGGCATGTTGTTCGGCCGCCTCGAGCAGGATCTCGACGCTCTGCAGGTTCCGAACGGACGTTTGCGCGTCGACGTCGAATTCCCGGAGCGACTCGATGTCGTCGCCGAAATATTCGATTCGAATCGGTCGGGGCGCCTGCCAGGAAAACAAATCGACAATCCCGCCACGGACCGCGAACTGGCCGCGGGTGGTGACCTGCGAGACGCGGTCGTAGCCGGCGGCGACGAGCGATGCAATCATTCGCTCGAGAGGGTGCAGTTTTCCCCGGCGCAGAACGAGGACGGCGGCGTGGAGCGCGGCCGGAGCCGGAGCGGGTTGGTCGAGCGCGGCGCGCGTGGCGACGATCAGATGCCGGGATTTTTCGCGCTGGACGCGGCTCAGTAAGGCGAGGCGTTCGGCGGCGATCTCCGGATCGGGCAGAATGTTTTCGACGGCGGCGATTTCGGCTTCGGGAAGAAAAAGCGCGTTCGGGTGCCAGTTCAGGAGGGTTTCGTAGAGCGATTCCTGGGAACGAACGCTCGGGCAAAGGACCCAAAACGTTTTCGGAATTTCATTCGCTATCGTCGACACGAGGAACGCCTGGGCGGCTTCGGTGACGTGGGAAAACGCGACAGGGCGCACTCCTTCCGCGATCTCGCGGATTTTCAGCGAGATCGATTCGGTGTGCGCAGCGATGGAGGGAAGGTGATCGCGGGACGATTCTTCCACCGCCAATGGTTCGCCGGATCGCCGCGAACTTCAAACCGGCGGGGCAATTACATTTTCCGGCCGACCGCTTCGGCGACCGCCCGCAAACGCGGGACGAGATCGCCGAAAACCTCCGGCAGGATGGCCTGTTCGCCGTCGCTCTTCGCGAGCTGAGGCGAGTCGTGGACCTCGATCATGACGGCGTCCGCCCCGGCGGCGACAGCGGCGAGCGCCATCTGCGGAACGAAATCGCGCAGGCCAATTCCGTGGGTCGGGTCGACCACGACGGGCAAATGGGTTTTCGATTTCAGGATAGGCACGGCGTTCAGATCCAGGGTGTAACGAGTCGCGTTTTCGAAGGTCCGAATGCCACGCTCGCAGAGCAGCACGTTCATGTTGCCCTCGCTCAAAATGTATTCGGCGCTCAGGATCAGATCGCTGATGCGGGCGCTGTAGCCGCGTTTCAGCAGGATCGGCAGATGGCTGCGGCCGACTTCTTTCAGGAGCGAAAAATTCTGCATGTTGCGAGTGCCGATCTGGAGGCAATCCGCATATTTTTCGACCAGCGCGAGATCGCGCGCGTCCATGATTTCGGTGATGACGGGCAGGCCGGTCTCGCGACGCGCCTCAGCGAGGAAACGCAAACCATCTTCGCGCAACCCTTGGAAGCTGTAGGGCGAAGTGCGTGGTTTGAAAGCGCCGCCGCGCAAAATATCCGCGCCCAAATCCTGGACGGTCCGGGCGATGGACGAAATCTGTTCCTGACTTTCGACCGAGCACGGCCCGCAGATCAGCGCGACCTTTTCGTCACCGCCGATTTTGACGTTGCCGATAGCAACGGGGGAAGCGGCCCCACGAAATTCGTACGACGCAAGCTTGTACGGTTTCTCCATCGGCACGATCGCTTCCACTCCGGGCATCGCGGCCAGCGGTTTCTCGCGGATGCGATCCTCCGCGCCGATCACGCCAATAATGACGCGGGATGCGCCGCGGCTGATCTGAGCATCGAGGCCAAATTCCCGGACCCGCGCCACCACCCGCTCGATCTGGTCTTCGGTCGCGTTCGGTTGAGTAATGATGATCATGGCAGGCGGAACCCGGATGATGTCGCCGGGAAGGGCTGAGTGCAAGCCGAGAGGACCGGGTCCCGGCTGCCGGATCTTGTTAATGGCTCACCGTTACCGGCGTGCCCACGGAAACCGAGCGGAAAAAGTTCTCCGCCATGAACTCCGGCATCCGAATGCAGCCGTGCGAAGCAGGATAACCCGGGAGATAACCGGCGTGCATTCCAGTGCCACCAACGATCCTCATGAAATACGGCATCGGCGCGCCTTTGAAATGCGTGCCCGGCGGCTTCGGATCCTTTCCGACGTCGACGTTCGCGACCACGACGTTGTCCGCGGAATCGACGTAGTCGCCGTACTGGCTGGAGACGTGGTTCTGATCTTTCTGGATGATCTTGAACGATCCCGTGGTGGTGCCCATGCCTTCGCGGCCGGTCGAGAGTTGAGAAATGCCCACGAGCTGGCCGCCCTTGTAAAAATAAGCTTTCTGCTCGCCGAGCTTGATCTTGATCGAGGGGCTTCCGGACACGCCGTCGCCGTCCCAATAGGAAACGCTGTCCTGCGGCGCCGCGCTGGAGACAGGATTATTGCCATACACGCCCCCGAGATATTGGGAACGGGCGGCGGATGGATCGTCCCCATCACAAGCCGCTAAAAACAGCGGGGCCACGGCAACGAGAACGAACGACAGGCGGCGGAAAAAGGAGTGCGACATAAGCGAAATCAGCGAGGCCATTACGGTGCGAAAAGTTTAAAGTCAAGGTGACCGCCGCGCCGAACCATGGCCGCGATCATCAAGCTCTGACGGAAGGGCGCTGGCTTGTATTCTGCTTTTTCTTGGCGAGAATTGCGACCGTTCGCCGCCAGCCATTCTGTTAATGCCGACTTACGAATATTCCTGCGAAAAGTGCGGTGGCACTTTCGACCTCGTGCAATCGATGCGGGACGCGACCCTCAAGGAGTGTCCCAAAGAACTTTGCCGGCAGAAGAAATGGGGACACGGTAAAGTGAAACGGCTGATCGGCACCGGCGCCGGCCTTATTTTCAAAGGCTCGGGCTTTTATGTCACCGATTACCGGAGCGATTCCTATCGGGAAGCGGCGAAAAAAGATGCGCCCGCGGCGCCGGCGGCGGAGAAACCAGCGGGGAAAGAAGGCAAGGCGGCGCCTCCAGCGGCGACGCCGGCGAAGCCCGAAGCAAAACCTAAAAAGGCGGCCGCGGAATGATCAAACTAATTTGTCCCGAATGCCGGCGCGAGAACGAGGCTGAACGGATTTATTGCCATGATTGCGGGGCGCGTCTCGACCGGACCGCGCTGGCCAAGACCGCGCCGAAGGGCGAAGACGCGAGCGAAACGCGAAGGCGCCTGCAGACGATGCTAGATCCGCAACGCGCCAAGATGCGGCATCTGTTTTTCAAAACCAGCAAGGTGATCCTCGGGGCGCTTGTCTTGGCCGCCGTCGTGCAAATGGTCCTGCCGCCCGACATTCCGCCCCGGCCGAAGACGGGCGATTTTCCGCCACAAATAAATCTCGACCTCGAGAATGCGGTGCTGAACCACCAGACGGCCCCGATGCAATACACCGAGGCGCAGGTAAACGCTTTCCTGGCCAGCTCGCTGAAAAGCAAACAGGCGGCGTTAAGCAAGCTCCTCCCATTCGAGCGCGCGGTCGTGAAGTTCGATGAAAACATGTGTCAGGTCACGGCGCAGCGGTCCCTCTTTGGCTATTCGGTCTTCACCACCACCTCCTCGAAAGTGGTGCTGCAAAACGGCACGCTCGTCGCGACTAATATCGGCGGCAGCATCGGCCGCCTGCCACTTCATCCGGTGCTGATGAAGTACGCTGATCTGCTTTTCCGGGATCTCTGGGCGGCGTTGGACCGGGAACGAAAAGCAGTCAGTAAGATGGGCACGATAGAGTTTCACCCTCAGGCCGTGGTGCTGACTCCCAAGTCCTAAAAAAACGCCGGCCGAGTCGCTCGCGGCGACCCGGCCCAACGTCAACCCCAACGATATTCCGGCTTAGCTCAGGCCCATCGTCCTGAGCAACTGACGATCGATCACGCCGTCAACGGGCAAGCCGTTGTTGCGCTCGAACGCGCGAATAGCGGTCCGGGTTCCCGACCCGATCACGCCGTCCACCGAGCCGTGATAATAACCGCCGCGCGCGAGCCGCCGCTGGACCGCGGCAACGGTTGCGTCGTCGGTAATGCCACGCTCCGCATAGACCGTGTAACGCGGCGTGTAGTAGCCATAGCCGTACGGATACCCGCCGTAGTAAGGATAGCCGTAGCCGTAGCCATAACCGTAAGGATAACCCAGGCCGAAGTTGAAATAGATGTTCGACCGCGACCGGTAATGCCCGTTGTGATTCCAGTGGCGGCTGGCGGCGACCGTCCTGGAATTGCCGATCGACGTCCGAGCGTTGGTTCTCGCCACCGTTTGCGCGACGGCGGACGAACCGGCCATCGCGGCGACGACGAGAGCGATAAGAAGTAGTTTTGTTGTTTTCATTTGATTTCCTCCTCTTGATTAGACGCCAGCACGCGGAAAAAGTTTCGATCTTATTACGTGGAAATCGAAAGATTTTTTCGCCGGGTTTCGGCTCGCTTTCGCGACCGGGCCTCGCCACCCTCGTTCTCGTGCTGCGCCGGCCTCTCCTCGCGTTTTTCGTAGCCGGGGCGCTTATCGCGACGGCGGCTCGGGCCGCGTTGACCGAACAAAGCACGAGCACGTCCCGCCAATTTGTTGTTTACGGCACCGACCTCCCGATGCGCGGTGCCATCTGCGATTTCGCCGAGCAGACCAAACGCGAACTGCTCGGGTTCCTCGGTCAACCGGACAGTTGGACGACCGCTATCGTGATCAACGCGCAATACCCCCAGGCGAATTTGCCGGAACTACCCCACCTTAGCGTCGGCGTCGGCCAGACCGGTTTCGGACTGAAGCTGCAGCTGGATTTCGTCGTCCAGGCGGAAATGCGCCGGCCGGAACTCCGGCGCGAGCTGCTTCGGGCGTTGCTTCTTGAGATCATGTACCGCGGCCTGGGCAACATCCCGGCCGGCACGACCTACTCGTCGCCGCCCGAATGGTTGCTGGATGGAATTCCCGCGATGCAATTCGATTTTTCCCGCGACCGATTCGGCAATCTTCTCGCGTTAGCGACGGCGTCGGGGAATATCGTCTCGCTGGAAAAGTTTCTGGCCCAACGTCCCGAGTTGCTGGATGCGGCGGGGCGGACGCTCTATCGGGCGTACTCCTTTGCGCTGGTAGATTTGCTGGGTCGTGCGCCTGACGGGCCATCCCGCCTCACGCGATTTATCACCGACCTGCCGCACGCCTCAAATGATTCATTGGCGGAGTTGCGGAATCATTTCCCGGGGTTGGTCGAATCGACTGATCAAACCTGGGAGAAACAAATTGCCCGCCTGGCGGCGAGCCAGCCCTATCAGCTGATGGGAAGCGCCGAAACGGAATGGCTTCTAACCGAAAAACTCCGGGTCAAATTTTCCGAGACAGGTTCGGAGAAGATTTATGAATTGGAAGACTACCCGGATTTTGTGAAGGCGAGATCGGCGAAGGATGTCCTGGGCGCGGTGACGCAGGATCTGCGCACGCTGTCGACCCGGGCCAATCCGATTTACGCCTCTCTGATTGCCGAATATGCCGAGATTACCACGCGTTTGTCGCGGGGAAAAACCGCGGGGACGGCCAGGCGACTCGAGCGCCTCCGAAAGACGAGGCAAGCGGTGAGCGCGCAGATGCGCCAGATCGATGATTATCTGAATTGGTTTGAAGCGACGAGTCTGGCGCGGCCCAGCGGCCAATTTGCCGATTACATGCAGGCGGCGGAGAGAGCGAATCGTCGCGAGCAGACGAGGCGCGACCCAATCTCGGTTTACCTGAACGTGCTGGAAGCGCAGTTTGAAAACCAGCGGTTCTGACGAGCGAACACGTCGTTAGGCCAGCGGAAATTTCGGGCCGGAGACACTCATTCGCGGCACGGCATACGAAATAATCACGAACATTAAACAGGGAAAAAAGGGTATGAAACTGAAAGAAAAAATCGAGGAACGGGCCGCAACTGGTTACATTTTGCTTTGGCTTCTGGGGGTGCCGATTCCCGTTCTGCTTTTATTTTTTCTGCTCCGCGGTTGCACATAAAAGCAGCCAGCTTCGAGTAGAGATTGCTCCGGTACCGGAAGTCGGCTAGTGAGACCGGCGATGACTTCGCCGGAGGAACGCTACGACTTTGCGAGTGATAACACCGCAGGCATTTGTCCGCCCGCCTGGGCTACTCTCGCCGCGGCGAACACGGCAACCGAAATTTCCTATGGCGACGACCGGTGGAGCTGTCGTGTCACCGAACGGGTACGGGAAATTTTCGAGACGGACTGCGAAGTTTTTCTCGTCTTCAACGGGACCGCGGCGAATGCGCTGGCGCTCGCCCATCTCTGCCGCTCCTACCATGGAATCATTTGCCATGAGCGCGCTCACGCCCAGACGGACGAATGCGGTGCGCCGGAATTTTTGTCGGGCGGCGCAAAGCTGATCACAACCGCGGGCGCGAACGGCAAACTGGACCTGAGCAATGTCGCCGATGCGCTGGCGCGGCATCCTGATGTTCACTCGCCCAAACCGCGTGCCGTCAGTCTAACCCAGGCGACGGAGTTTGGAACGATCTACCAGCGCGACGAGATCGAGGCGATCACCGAATTCGCGCGAAGCCATTCCCTTTTCGTGCACATGGACGGAGCGCGGTTTGCGAATGCGGTGGCCGCCCTCGGGTGCACGCCGAAATCGATTACCTGGGAGGCCGGTGTAGACGTTCTTTGTTTCGGCGGCACGAAAAACGGAACGGCCGCAGGCGAGCTGGTAATATTTTTCAACAAGGAGCTCGCCAACGAGTTCGATTATCGAGCGAAGCAGGCGGGCCAGCTCGCTTCGAAAATGCGATTTCTTGCGGCCCCGTGGCTGGGGTTGCTCGAGGCGGACGCGTGGCTCGAGAACGCGCGCCACGCCAACAGGTGCGCGAAATTGCTTTCCCAGAAATTGACGGCCGCGCTCGGCGCCGACCCGGTCTTCGTCTGTGAGGCGAATGCCGTTTTCTTTCGCCTCGAGGAATCGGTGGTGAATCGTCTGCGGGAGCGGGGCTGGCGCTTCTACAAGTTCGTCGAGCCCGATGTCTACCGCTTCATGTGCGCATGGTCCACGACGGAAGCGCACATAGATGAGTTTGTGGCGGACGTGAGGAATTCTCTCGCAGCCGGCGAAAATGCCGCATAAAAGGACGGCGTGAAACGGGTTGGGCTTCTCCTTGTTGGGCTCGTCGTGCTCGGCGGCTGCCGGACGGCTCATGACGTCGCGGTCAGTTCGTTCCGGGTCCTCGACGCGCCGGCCAACTACGTCCGCAACCGCATTAACGGCCCGACGCAGACCACAACCACTACGACGACCGCCGTGACTTCAGACTCGGTGACGACGCCCGGCAGGACCATCACGCCTTCGACAACAAATTCACAACGGCGAACGACGACCACACAGACCGGTCCGCGCACCAAGCCGAACCCGAGTCCGAAATCTTCTCCCGCCGCCGTGACCGAAAAGTCGAAGCCGTCGCCAAGCCCCTCGAAGAACACCACGACCCAGACGCAAATTCCGACCGCCAAGCCGGTCCCCGGCAAACCCGGCTACGTCTTCAGCCCATTCGATCCGAGCGGCGGATACGTCGACGTAACCGGATACACCTCCGGCCAGAAAGTGAAGGATCCCTATTCGGGAAAAATTTTCCTCGTTCCCTGACGGCTCCCCGATTGCCCGGTTTGGGAGATTACGGTCTTCAGCGTGGTGTTTTTACGGATGACTCTGAAGAAAACTTCGTCGGGCACGTACGGTATCTGCTATCCACGGTTCATGAGCCGATCCGGCCCTCTTCTCCATCCAGCTTTCCGAGCCATGTCACGTTCCACACTCTTGAAATGCATCAGCGCCGCCGCCTGCATCGCGCTGACTGTCATTGCGCCGATCGCTGACGCGTACGTTCTAGAGGGCAAGAGCTGGCCCACGGGTTCGGTCGTCATTATGCAGCTCAATCTCGGGGCCGCCGGGCGGACCCTGCAGGACGGCAACATTTCCTGGGACGCCGCGGTCCTACCTGTCGCGGGCATGTGGAACCAAAAGATCCAGCGCGTTCAGGTGAGCAGCACCCTCAATCCGATCGTGCCGTCGGCCTCCGGCGATCGAATTAACGCCGTCGTTTTCGCCAATTCAGTTTTCGGCCAATCCTTCGGCTCCGGCACCCTGGCGGTGACCTATTACACAAGTTCCGGCGGAAACATGATCGAATCCGACACGCTCTTTAATCGGGCGGCCACCTTCGACTCGTATCGCGGTCCGTTGCAGTTCGTCGCGCACGGGCCGGCTATCGCCGATATCCGCCGCGTTTTTCTTCACGAAATGGGCCATACCCTGGGGCTCGGCCACCCCGATACCGGGGGGCAGCGCGTCACCGCCGTGATGAACTCAATCGTAAGCGACCAGGAGGTTCTGTCGGCAGACGATATCGCCGGCGGCCAATTTCTTTACGGCACCGGAGTCGCGAGCCCAACGCCGACTCCCACCCCCCCCCCAGCTACGCCGACCGCGACTCCTACCGCCACACCGACTACGCCGCCTGGAAGCGGAGGCACCAGCCATTTGGTGAATATTTCCACGCGAATCAAAGTAGGCACCGCGCAGAATGTTCTGATCGGCGGCTTCATTATTAAAGGCACGCAATCCAAGACGCTGGTTCTTCGCGCCATTGGACCCTCCCTGACGTCGAGCGGGATGACCAACGTGCTCGATGATCCCATTCTGGAAGTTCACGATTCCGCTGGCAACATCGTGGCTTCGAACGACGACTGGGGTAGTGAGAACCCACAGGCCGCGCAGATTCAGCAGAGCGGCCTCGCCCCGACCGATGAATTCGAGTCGGCAGTCCTCGTGACCCTTACTCCAGGCAGTTATACGGCTGTCGTCAGCGGTTACGGGGCCAGCACCGGCAACGGTCTGGTCGAAGCGTACGAAATGGATAGCAACACGACTCGGCTGGTCAACATCTCGACCCGCGGTCGCGTCGGCACCAACGACGAGCCGATGATCGGCGGCTTGATCGCGCAGGGAGGTGCCTCGAAGAAAGTCATTATCCGCGCACTGGGTCCCTCCCTCGGTGTCGGCGCAAATGGAGTTAGCGGCGCGCTTGGCGATCCAGTGCTGGAATTGCGTGACGGCTCCGGGAATTTGCTGGCCGTGAATGACGACTGGGGCACCAGTTCCCAAGTCAACGAGATTTTAGCGAGCACCATACCGCCAGTGAATCCGAAGGAAGCGGCGATTGTCGCTACGCTCGGCGCCGGCAATTACACCGCCGTCGTGCGCAGCGCCGACGGCACCGCCGGGGTCGCCCTCGTCGAAGTGTTCGACCTGGATCCGTGAGTTTTATGCGTCACCAACTGGAAGGTGGAGGACATCCGTGCGAACCTTCCATCGTCCGGCGGCCAACCGGCCTTCTCGAATCGAATTTAATTAAGTACCCCGCTATGAAACTGCTGCGCTCCTTTGTTTTCCTTTGCCTGGCAACGCTCGCGCTAACCGTAACCCGCGCCACCACGGTAATCCCTCCGACGTTCGACGATCTGGTCACAAAAGCCGAAACGATTTTCGAGGGAACCGTCACCGGTCTTCGCTCGGAATGGACGGGGGAGGGGGCGAACCGTCACATCGTGACCTACGTCAGCTTTAAAGTCGAAGACGCCATCAAGGGCGCGACCAGCGCCGATTATACGATCCGGATGTTCGGTGGCACCGTGGATGGGCACACAATCGAAGTGACCGATGCGCCCAGGTTCAAAGTCGGTGACCGCGATATTCTTTTCGTCGAGCACAACGGAACGCAATTCATCCCGCTGGTGGGCATCATGCACGGGCGGTTTCACGTTGTGGCCGATGACACCGGCGCGAACGAAAAAGTGACGAAAGACAGCGGCGCCCCGCTCGCCGATCCCGGGAAGCTGGGTCAGGATGAAGTGGCGGCGGTGACGGGGAAGGCGATGACCAAGGCGGAGTTCAAGGCCGCGATTCGCCAGAAGCTCGCCGAAAAGGCGGCAAAATAACTCGCGCGCGTTTAGCGCGTACCGTCTTCCTTGCGCTGCTGAGCGACCTGGCGTTTCACTTCGTTCGCGCGATCGAGCGAATGTTTCATCCAATTGTGCTCGCTTACCGGGCGCGGTGAAGGCGACGAGGCAATCTGGGCCACCGTTTTGCCAGTGGAATCGGGTTTCGAAGGTTCGCTTCGTTTTTGGGCTACAAAGAGCCAGGTCAACCCGGCCAGAACCGCGATAACGAGAAACTTTCGCATGTGCAAAATCAGAGCACGCCGTGAGCCATGCCCGCTGCGTTGCCGCCGCGGACGCACGATGGTAAGTAACGCCATGAGAAGGCAGCAGAGC
The DNA here is from genome assembly GCA_041167265.1 of Verrucomicrobiota bacterium. Classification (GTDB taxonomy): domain Bacteria; phylum Verrucomicrobiota; class Verrucomicrobiia; order Chthoniobacterales; family UBA10450; genus AV80. The sequence goes on from JBEEHG010000005.1 coordinate 41,873, forward strand.
GCGGCATTGGCGATAGGCGCCTTGCTTCTGGTTGCGCCCTTCTGGTCGACCAGCGCCCAGACCTATCAGGGGCGCGAACTCGTTCAGGCGACTCTCGTGGCCGATGTCTCAGCGGTCGTCCCGGGAAAGCCCTTCACAGCCGGTCTGCTTCTCCACATGGTTCCGAACTGGCATACCTACTGGAAATTTCCCGGTGATGCCGGCATCCCGACGGAGATCAATTGGAAACTGCCGGACGGCTGGACGGTGGGCGAGATCCAATGGCCGATTCCCCTCAAGCTCAACGAGCCTGGCGATATTCAAATCTACGGATACCACGACGAGGTTCTGCTTCTTCAAAAAGTGACGCCGCCCGCGTCCCTCAGCGGCTCGACTGTCCAACTGGCGGCGGAAGCGTCGTGGCTCGTTTGCGAAAAGATCTGCATCCCGGGCAGCACGAATCTCAAACTGGATCTGCCCGTGGCCGCGCAGAGCGCCAGTGCGAACGAAGAAATTTTTTCCCGCTATCGCCGCCGGCTTCCGCAATCCTGGCCGGACACGAAAGTCGCGCAGGCGAACTGGCAACGTAACGGGTCCGAACTGCGGCTCACAGTCGACAGCGCCGCGCTGGCGAATTATCCTGCCGCCGATTTTTTTCCGGTACCGGAATCCAGCGTCGTCGTTGGCCATCCGAAAACCGAACGACGTGGCGACGGCAAAATCGTTTTTCGAGTCCCGATCGAGACGGCGGATAAAAATGTCGCGGCGTTGAATGGAATCGTCGTCTTCGGGCCGGACGAGAATGGAGCTGATCGCAACGCCTGGTCGATAAGCGCGCCGACCATTTCCGCGGTCGCGCCGATGATGCCGGAAGCTGTTTGGAAATACCTGCTCTTTGGTTTCCTCGGCGGTTTCATCCTGAACCTGATGCCGTGCGTGTTGCCCGTCATCTCACTCAAGATTTTCGGATTCATCCAGCACGCCGGCCAGGATCGTCGGCGAATTTTGCGCAGCGGCCTTGCCTTCGCCGCCGGGATCTTCGCCTGGTTCATCGGCCTGGCGCTCGTGCTTGTCGGCTTGAAATCTGCCGGGCGCGAGATCACCTGGGCATTCCAGTTTACCAACCCTTATTTCGTCGTCGGAATGAGCGCCGTCGTTTTGGTTTTCGCCCTCAACCTCTTTGGCGTATTCGAAATTTCCCTGCCCCAATTTGCGAATCGCGGCCTCCTCGGGTGGACCGCAAAAGAGGGCGACGCCGGCTCGTTCTTCCAGGGCGTTTTCGCGACTGTGCTCGCCACCCCCTGCACCGCGCCGTTTTTGGGCACGGCTCTCGGGTTCGCGTTCACGCAGTCAGGCTGGACGATCCTGCTCATGTTTCTCGCCATCGCGGCTGGAATGGCCTTCCCCTATTTTTTGCTCTCCGCCCAACCAGCGTGGCTGCGACTCCTGCCAAAGCCCGGCCCGTGGATGGTGCGGGTGAAGCAGCTCATGGGGTTCCTCCTCCTGGCGACTCTTCTCTTTCTGCTGGCGGTGATTGGCGCGGAACGCGGTGTCGAAGCCATCATCTGGAGTTCGTGTTTCCTTCTCGCTCTAAGCCTGGCCTGTTGGATGAAAGGCGCGTTCATCGTCCCGACCGCTTCCGCCAGCGCACGCTTTGTCTCGGTCATGCTAATGCTCGTGCTTGTTCTGGGCGGCGGCTGGTATTTCATCGGCCAAAAATTCGCCGCGGCGAAAACCGTTTCGGCCGACACCGTCGCGCACGGCGACTGGCAGCCGTTCACGCCGCAGCTTCTCGAATCAGAGTTGAAACAGGGCCACGCTATCTTCGTCGATTTCACGGCGGCCTGGTGCCTGACCTGCAAATTCAACGAGGCCAGCGTCCTCGAAGCGACCGCGGTCCGTGACGCCTTTCAGCGGCACGGCGTGACCAAGATCAAGGCCGATTGGACCAACGCCGATCCTGCGATCACAAAAATTTTGAAACAATTTGGCCGGCCTGGTGTCCCAATGTATGTGCTTTACCCGGGCAACCACGCGGAACCGATTTTGTTCCCGGAGGTCCTGACTCAAACCTACGTCCTGGAGAAACTCGAAACCGTTTCCGCCCAGGTCGCCGCCAAATAAAATATGAAAACAAAACTGTTTGCCGCTTTCGTCACTCTCGCCGCTTCCACCGCGCTCTTCGCTGCCGATTCGCCCGCTGTTGGCACTAATGCGCCCGATTTTTCGCTCACCGACTCGAAGGGCAAAACCCAGAGCGTCTCGCAATACAAAGGCAAATACGTCGTGCTCGAATGGTTCAATCCCGAGTGCCCGTTCGTGAAAAAGCATTACGGCAGCGGGAACATGCAGAAACTGCAGGCAGAATTTACCGGCAAAGGCGTCGTCTGGCTGAGCATCGATTCTTCAGCGCCCGGCCTGGAAGGGTATCTCACGGCCGAGCAGGCCAACGCGAAAATCACGGACTGGAAAACGAAGCAGACCGCCCTTGTGCTCGACCCGGATGGGAAAGCCGGCCGCAGCTATGGCGCGAAGAACACGCCCCACATGTTTGTCATCAATCCCGACGGCAAAATCGTTTACGAAGGGGCGATCGACAGCAAAGCCACCCCGAACCCGTCGGATATCGCCAGCTCCACGAACTACGTGAAGGTCGCGCTCGAGGAATCGCTCTCCGGCAAGACCGTCTCGAACGCAAACACGAAGCCGTACGGTTGTTCGGTGAAATATAAGTAGCCGCCGCTTCAGTGTTGCGGCGGCCAGAGCAGGTCGATCAGCTTCATGCCGGCGAACACGGCGGCTAGCCCGCCGATCACGCTGAGCACGACATAACCGGCGGCGACGTGGAGCAGGCCGCGTCGAAGCAGGAACGCGGTTTCGTATCCGAACGCCGAAAAGGTGGTGAAGCCGCCGAGGAGCCCGGTGAACACGAACAAACGCGTCGCCGGCGAAAATAAATCGTGGTGTTCCACCAGGGCCGCCACGGCGCCGATGATGAAACAGCCAAGCACGTTTACGCCGAAAGTGCTGACCGGAAAATTCCAGGCGGAGGTGTGATGGAGCGCGACCCCGCCAAGTTTGTAGCGAGTAACAGAACCGATCGCCCCGCCGAGCGCGACGATGAGAAGCTGTTTAACTCCGAGCATAAGCTACACCCGGCGCAGGATGGCCATCGGCGTAAGTCGGACGAGGACCATCGCGATCTTCATCACGATTCCCGGAATCACGACGGGCTTATTGCGCTCGATCGCGCGCAGCCCAACGCGGACGACCTCCTCGACAGGCACGTGGGTGAATGACGGGCTCCGCATTTCGGCCATCCCGCCGCGGCGTTGCGCAACCGAGCTGAACTCGGTCGCCACCGGCCCCGGACAAAGCGCGGTCACGACGATTCCTTGTTTGCGCACTTCGGCGCGAAGACCTTCCGAGAAGCTGGTGACGTACGCTTTGCTCGCGGCGTAAACGGCCATCTTTCGGATGGGCATAAATCCGGCGATCGAGCTGATGTTCAAGATCGCGCCGCGCTTTCTTTCGATCATCGTCGGGAGCAACGCGCGCGTCAGAGTTGTCAGCGCGACCATGTTTACCACGACCATTTGTCGCACACGCTCCGGTTTGGCTGTGGCGAACGGCCCGCGATCGCCCAGACCGGCGTTGTTGATCAGAAAATCGATCGCGATCCGTTCGCGAGTCAGCCACGCGCATAAGTCTTCGGTTTCGCTCGCGCTCGAAAGATCGGCAGCGCGACAATGGACGTTCAGGTTCGGATCTTTCCTGGTCAGTTCCTCCCGCAATTCTTCGAGCCGTTCGAGGCGCCGTGCGACCAGAACCAGCGACCCTGCGCGACCCGCCAGTTGCCGGGCAAACTCCCGCCCGATCCCGGCCGACGCGCCGGTGATCAGCGCTGAGCAACCTGTCAGATCGAATCCGCTCATGATTGGCGCAGGATCGGTTCGAGCGCGCGCCACACCACCTCGGCAATGATCCGATGGCCGGCGGGGTTCGGGTGAATCTGGTCAGGCTGGTTCAATTCGCGATGCCCGCCTACTCCTTCGAGCAGGAACGGAATCAGCGTAGCGTTGTTTTCGCGCGCGAGCTCGGCAAAGACCTGCTGGAATCCGGTCGCGTATTCCGGCCCGAGATTGGGCGGAACCTGCATCCCGGCGAGAACAATTTTCGCAGCCGGGTTTTTCGCTTTCGTCTTTTCAATGATCGACTGCAGGTTGGCTTTCATCGATTTCAGGTCGAGCCCGCGCAGCCCATCGTTGGCCCCGAGCTCGATGACCAGGATGTCGATCGGCCGCTGGAGAAGCCAGTCGATCCGGCGCAGACCGCCCGCGCTGGTGTCTCCGCTCAATCCCGCGTTCTCGACCTCGAACGGCAGGTTGCTGGCGCGAACCTTTTCGGCGACCAACGCCGGGAACGCCTCCGAGCTTTGGACCCCGAGGCCGGCCGTCAGACTGTCGCCGAGAAACACAATTGTCTTTTTGGGCGCGGGTGCAGGCGTCTGGCCATTGGCCGCTGGCAAAAAAAACGAAAGGCCGAAAGCAATTGCGAAAATTGCTGGCATTGTCTTCTTCCTGTTCGCGTGAGCAAAACCCGTTTTCATCGTTAATGAGCGCCCTTTCGATCCTCGACGTTCAGCATTTGACCAAAACCTACGACACGGGCGCGGGCAAGTTGAGCGTGCTCAAGGACATTTCGTTCACTCTTCCGGCCGGCAGCACCTGCTCGATTCTTGGGCCGTCCGGCAGCGGCAAGACGACCTTGCTCGGGCTCTGCGCGGGGCTCGATCGTCCCAGCTCCGGATCGGTCCTGCTCAATGGCATTACCCTCGGGGAAGAAAGCGAAGACGCCCGCGCGCGCATCCGCAACGAGCATGTCGGGTTCGTCTTTCAAAATTTTCAGCTTATCCCGACGCTGACCGCCCTGGAAAACGTCACGGTGCCGATGGAATTACGCGGCGACCGAAGCGCGCGGCAGCTCGGGCTCGACTTGTTAGGCCGGGTCGGCCTCGCTGAACGAGTCGACCATTTTCCGAGCCAGCTTTCCGGCGGCGAACAGCAGCGGGTCGCTCTCGCCCGCGCGTTCATCAATCGCCCGAAGGTTCTTTTCGCGGACGAGCCGACGGGAAATCTCGATGCCGAAACCAGCGCGTCCGTGATCGAAGTGATGCTGGAATTGAACCGAAGCGCGGGGACAGCGCTCGTTCTGGTGACGCACGATTCCGACGTCGCGCGATTGACCGAACGCACGATCCGGCTGCGGAACGGGGAGATGGTGTGACGGTGGCTACAGCATGACTTCTTCCTTCATTTGGAAAATGGCGTGGCGGGACAGCCGGTCGAGCCGGCGGCGTCTCCTTCTCTTTTCCATTTCGATTACGCTGGGGATCGCGGCGCTGGTCAGCATCGGGTCGTTCCGCTACAGCCTCGCCCGGGCGATTGACGATCAGGCCCGCAGTTTGATTGGCGCCGATCTCGTGGTCGAATCGACGAGGCCTTTTCGGCCCGAAGACGAAGAACTCCTCCATTCGTTAGGCGAAGCCCAGGCGCGTGAAATCCGTTTCACGACCATGGCTTCGTTCCCGAAAAGCGGCGGCACACGCCTGACGCACGTCCGTGCGCTCGGCGGCGATTTTCCATTTTACGGGCCGATGGAAACGGCGCCGGCCGCGGCCGGCCGCGACTTTCGCGCCGGCGGTCAGGCGGTCCTCGAAGAAAGTTTGCTCCTCCAGTTTCACGCCCAGGCAGGGGACCCGATCAAGATCGGCGACTCGGAATTCACGATTGCCGGCTCGCTCAAGAAGATGCCGGGCGAAGCGTCCGCGGCCGGGTCGTTCGCGCCGAGGGTTTACATTCCGCTGCAGAATCTGGCGGAGACGCACTTGCTCAAGCCGGGCAGCCTCGCGCGTTATCGCGCCTACGTGAAATTCCCCGAGAACACGGATGTCGAGGCGCGGATCGAAATACTGGGGCCACAGATCAAACGGCTCGGCATGGATTACGACACGGTCGCAAAACGGAAACGCGACCTCGGGGCGGCGCTGGATAATTTATATCGCTTCCTGAATCTGATCGGTTTTGTCTCGCTGTTGCTCGGCGCGGTGGGGGTGGCGAGCGCGATCCAGGCGCATCTCCAGCAGAAAACAAAAACGGGTGCGATCCTTCGCTGCCTCGGCTTGTCAGCGGTTGGGACGGTTTTCATTTATCTCATCCAAACGGCGGCGATGGGCCTGTTCGGCGCCGGCTTCGGCGCCATTCTCGGGGTGGCGATGCAGCGAGTCTTTCCGCGGATCCTCATGTCGTTCCTGCCCCTGGCCATCTCCACCTCGATTGCGTGGCGCCCGATTTTCGCCGGCGTCTTCATCGGGTTTTCCATCTGCATCCTCTTCGCGCTTCCGCCACTCTTGCGCTTCCGGCGCCTGTCGCCGTTACGCGTTTTTCGCGCCGCCATGGAGGTCGAACCGCCGTCGCGGGGGCGCGATCCTCTCCTGTGGGCGATCTACGCGATCATCGTCACGGGAATCACCGCATTCTCGATTTCTCAAACCGACACGCTGATCCGCGGCCTGGTTTTCGCCGCGGTGCTCTTCGTTGCCGTCGGTATATTTGCGGGCGTCGCCAAGTTGCTCATCGTCGGAATCCGAAAATTCTTTCCGCACGGCTGGAGCTTCGTGTTGCGGCAGGGCCTGGCGAATCTTTACCGGCCGAATAATCGGACGCTGCTTCTGACGCTTTCGTTAGGCCTCGGAACCTTCCTGCTCCTGAATCTTTACCTGACTCGCCAGGTTTTGTTGTCCCAGTTCACTTCCATCGGCGGAAACAATCAGCCGAACATTTTCTTTTTCGACATCCAGCCCGATCAAAGGGCCGGGGTAGCGGAGATCGTGCGGGCCTCGGGGCTGCCGGTCATCCAGGAAGCGCCCATCGTCACGATGCGACTCGCGGAGGTCAAAGGCCGGCGCACGACCGAAATGCTTCTCGATCCGCAGCGCAAAACTCCGGAGTGGGAACTCGAGCGGGAGTACCGAACCACCTATCGAGACCAGCTGACCGATACGGAAAAGATCAGCGGCGGCCAGTGGATCGGGCGGGTCGATTATCATCCGGGGGATATCGTCCCGATCTCGCTCGACGAAGAGATCGCCAAGGATCTCGGAACGAAGATCGGCGACGAACTCGTGTTCGACGTCCAGGGCATTCTGATCAAAACCAAACTCGCCAGTACGCGGACGATCGATTGGAAACGGTTCCAGACGAATTTCTTCGTCGTTTTTCCGGCGGGCGTCCTGGAGAACGCCCCGACGTTTCATGTCCTGGTGAGCCGCGTCCCGACGCCGGCTGATTCCGCGAAGTTGCAAAACGCGATCGTGGCCAAGTTCCCGAACGTATCGGCGATCGACCTGACCTCGGTCATCCAAACCGTCGATTCGATTCTGAGCAAAGTGGCGCTGGTCATTCGGGTGATGTCGCTTTTCACCGTAGGCGCGGGCGTGATCGTGCTCGCGAGCACGATTTGGAGCGGACGTTACCAGCGGCTCCAGGAAAGCATCCTGTTGCGCACTCTCGGCGCATCGCGCGCGCAGATCTGGAAAATACTTTGCGCAGAATATTTTCTGCTCGGGCTTTTCGCGAGCGTGACGGGGATCCTACTCGCCGTGGGTGCAAGCTGGGGACTGGCCAAATTCGTTTTCAAACTCAGCTACGCGCCCTCCGTCCTGCCGCTGTTCGTGACGGCGGCGGCCGTGAGCGGGTTGACTGTGGCCGTTGGGTTAATCGCAAGCCGGGGTGTAGGGAGCGCGCCGCCGCTGGAGATTCTGCGAGCGGAAGCGGAGTAGTTGTAGCCGCGGCGCTCAGTCGCCGCGAGAATGTAACGCCGGCCAACGGACGCGGCGACAGAGCGCCGCGGCTACAGCACTTTGGGCCGCTCCAGCGAGTTTAGCTCGCCGCTAGTCAACGGGCGCCAATGGCCGCGCGGCAAATCGCCGAGACGCAGGCGCCCGATCCGAACGCGCACTAACCGCTTCACTTCGTAGCCCACTTCGTAAAACATCCGTCGAATCTGGCGATTGATGCCCTGGCGCAAGATCGCCCGTAGCCGCGTCGGCTTGATGGAATGGAGAGAATCGATTCGGGCGCGCTGGCCATCGAGCATCACGCCCTTATGTAATTTCGGCGCGAGCGCCGGGTCCCAGGGGCGATCGAGGGTGATCTCGTATTCCTTCTCGATTTTGTAACGCGGATGGGTCAGGCGTTGCGCGAGGTCGCCGTCGTTCGTGAGCAGGAGGAGGCCTTCAGTCTGAGCATCGAGCCGGCCGACGTTGAAAAGGCGCGGCAGATGCGGCGGCAACAAATCGAAGATGGTGTCGCGGGCGTTCGGATCGCTCCGGGTCGAAACGAATCCGGCCGGTTTATGCAGCATGATGTCGAGCCGGCGCTCGCTGCGGACGAGTTTGCCGTCGACTTTGACGTGGTCGCGTTCCCCGGGCTGGGCGCTGAAATCGGTGCAGACCTGGCCGTTGAGGGTGACGCGGCCGGCCGCGATCAGTTCATCGCAATGCCGGCGCGAACCCAGTCCGGCCGCGGCAAGGAAACGGTTGAGGCGCACGGAAAGGTTGAGGGGTTGAGGGGTTGAGAAGTTGAGAGGAGGCGGAGGGATTTAATTCTCTCAACCACTCAACTGCTCAACCTCTCAACTTTAAACGTCGGGCTTGGTCTTCGGCAGGCCGAGGACTTTCTGGCCATCCTTGAACTGGCCGCGTTTCTTCAAGAGTTCGACGCGCTCGAAACGTTTCAGGACGTTCCGCTTCGCGGTGATGGTGCTGGCGCCTTTAAGGCTGCGATGTTGCGACATAAAATGGTTCCGTGTTTTTAGGGGAATGGGGAGCGTGGAGGTTACAACGCGCGGCCGAGATTTCAACCTCTTCTGTAGCCGCTTCGCTGTGCGAAGCGCCGGGAGAAGCATCGCCGCTCTCACGTCGCCCGCAGGGCGACGGCTACAAGTTCGCGCGATGTTCCGGGAACAATCCTAAAATACTCTGCTCATTCGCTTCGCAGATTCCGCGTTCCGTGATCAATCTCGTCACGAGCTGCCGCGGGGTGACGTCGAAACCGAAATTGGCGGCGGGGCTGCTTTCCGGCGTAACCCGCACTTCGACGTGCGCGCCGGCGTGGAAGCCATCGGCGTGGCTGACTTCTTCGGCGCCGCGTTCTTCGATAGGGATGTCCTTCACGCCGTCCCGCAGGTTCCAATCGAAGGAGGAGGAGGGGAGGGCGACGTAAAAAGGGATGTCGTTATCTTTCGCGGCGAGCGCCTTGAGATAGGTGCCGATCTTGTTGGCCACGTCACCGGTGTAAGTCGTGCGATCGGTGCCGACCATGACTGCGTCCACTTTTCCGCGCTGCATCAAATGTCCGCCGGCGTTGTCGGCGATGACGGTATGGGGCACGCCGTGTTCGCCGAGCTCCCACGCGGTTAATTTCGATCCTTGGCTGCGCGGCCGCGTTTCATCGACCCAAACGTGCACCGGGACGCCGGCATCGTGGGCGGCGTAAATGGGCGAGGTCGCCGAACCGTAATCCACAAAGGCGAGCCAGCCGGCGTTGCAGTGAGTGAGGATATTCACCGGCGCGCCGCCCTTCGATTCGCTCAAACGCCGGATCAACTTGACGCCGTGTTCGCCGATTCGCCGGCAATGTTCCGCGTCTTCATTCGCGATTTCGCGCGCGGTTTCGAACGCGGCGCGCTGTTTTTCCTGAGCGGACCCGGCGGCGTGAATGTTTCGAAGTTGCCGATCGATCGCCCACGCCAGGTTCACCGCGGTAGGCCGGGTCGCCCGGAGCTGGTCTGCGGCCGCGACGAGATCGGGTTCGAACGTGGCCAGGTACATTCCGTAACCAGCAGCCGCGCCGATGAGCCCGGCGCCGCGCACGTGCATCTCGCGGATGGCCACAGCCATCTCCGAGACCGTGCGCACCTCTTCGATCACAAAGCGATGCGGCAGGAAACGCTGGTCGATGAGCTGAATCACGCGCTCGTCCTCCGCCTTGGGCCAGATGGTTCGGTAATGTCGGCCGCGCACGTTCACGACCGGTTAGGATGCGTTCAAGATTCGTGCAAAGCTAGAGCGGAAAATGGAATCGTGATCGACCCATGGAAATCGTAAGCCCACCTCGCGGATCGCGTTTTCCAAACGCGCGCCTCGGCCTGCTGATAACCGGGTTGATTGTGGCCACGGTGGCCCTGCTCGGCATGCGGAGCATCGATTGGTTTCTGCTCAAGAAATCGCTCCGGCACAAGTTCGCGAACGTGGAGTGGATCTCGACCAGCGAGCTGGCTGATTGGCTGGCGGACAAACGCCGGCCCGCGCCTGTGCTTCTCGATGTTCGGACGGAGGACGAATGGAATGTTAGCCACCTCCCGGGTGGGCGCCGCGTCGAGCCGGCCGCGGCCGCGGAAATCGTTGGGGCCGATCTGCCGAAAGAAACGCCGATCGTGACTTATTGCGCGGTTGGTTATCGATCTGGAGAAATGGCGCAGCGCCTGCGGGCAGAGGGATTCACGAACGTTCGGAACCTGGAAGGCTCGATTTTCCAGTGGGCGAACGAGCACAGGCCCCTGGTCCGCGGCGACGAGCGGGTAAGGCAGGTTCATCCCTACAACAGCTTTTGGGGCCGGCTCCTTACGGACGACGTGCGCGCGCCGGTGAGGAAGTAATTACAACTGATTACTCAGGATCACGCGCGATCCGCAGCTGGAGACCTGGTGATAGATATGGACGCGGTCGGTGATGAGTTGCCGCCAATGCGCGACGCGATCCTCGTCGATGATCAGGTAAATCGGGTCCGAGCGATCCCAGGCATCGAGCACAAAATGTTCGTCCAGATATTTGTTCTGCGACGCCGCATCTCTTTCCCGCGGCCCGGGTGATTGGTTGACGAAAAAGAACTTTTTTTCGAGGTAGAACGCGAGGCTGCTGCCGCTCTTCACCGGCCCTTCGAAAATCACTTCGCCGCTGCGCCCCAGCCGGGGATTGAGGTAGTGCGCCGCGTCGGCCAGCGAAAAAGAGGAAGCGAGCCGGGCGCGACTCTCAACCAGGCACCATCCGACCGGCACCATCGCGACGAGGGCGAGGACCAGGGTGATTTCCCAGCGTTGCCGGAGAAGGACGAGCGCAGCCAGCCCAAAAATGAGCAGGGAACCGACCGCGATCAGGGCGAGGGGCCGGAGGGATAACCATACCGTATTGTTGATCGGGGAAATTGCCGAATGCCAGAAAGGGATCGCCGCCACGCTGCACCCGACGATCAGCATGCATCCTATCCCGACGGCGCGAAACGGTCGTGAACTGCGCGCCCATGCGCCCGCGGCCAGGAGTGCAAATGCCGGAGCCGTTCCAAGCGCGGCACTCAGGTCCTTGCCGGGAATTAATTCGAAAAAGAGAGCGGCGAGCAGCCAGGAGAACGGCAGTATTTCAGCGATGGTGAGTTCGTCGGGTCGCAGAATTTTTCGAGGCTGAAAAACAAAGGGCGGCAAAACGAGGGCGACCGCCGGAAACCACCAGATAAAGTGCAACAGAGACAGCTGCCACCGCGGCAACGGCGAGTTCGCCGCGGTCCAGGCAACGGAGCCGGGAAATTCGTGTTGCGCCCAGACGAACCACGGGCCGACGATCGCGAGAACGAGCAAAATATTTGTCCAATCGAATAAAGGGCGGAAGCGGAGCCGCGCTTCACGGAGGAAAATCGCGAGCAGCCCACAGATCGCGGCTAGACAGGGAAGCACGACCAAACCTTTGGTCAGGCAGGCCAGACTGGCGCCGAGCCAAAAGAGGGCGAACCAAAGCCGGCGGAATTTCTGGTGTTGATATCCGCGGACCAGGCAGTAAATCGCGCCGCAAATAAAGAAGGCGAAGATCGCGCCCGGTCCGACGATTCGACCGAGCAAGAACGCCCCGCCCGAACAAAGCAGGATGAGCCCGGCGCCGAACCCGCGCCAGTAACCGGCGAGCCGTTCGCCGATGAGGAAAGTGACCGCCACCAAGCCGATCATGGCGAATGCCTCCGGCAGCCGTGCGGAGGTCGCATTCACGCCGAAGATCTTGAAGGAAGTCGCGACCGCCCAGCGTCCGAGCGGCGGTGTTTGCGCGAGCGGAACGCCGTTGTTCGTTGGAAGCAGCCATTGGCGCGATTGCACCGTTTCGCGGGCGGCCGCCGCGATCTGGCTTTCGTCCCCATCGTAAAGGTCGCCCCACCCCGCGGTCCCGATGTGGAGAACAGCGGTGAGCGCGAGGAGAAAGGCGAGGAGCGCGTGCCGAGTCGGCGGCGGATTAAGGATCTGCGGCGAGAGAAAAGTCTCTTCGAGAGAAAAGGTGCGGGCGCCGGCAACCATGTTTTACGCCGGGTCGATGCGATAGCGGTCCCAATCCTCCGGCACGCGCAACAGTTTCGCGTCCGGCATTTGGATAATGGCGAGCATCTGGCGGCAATCGGCTATCAGGGTCTGGTCCGACGGCCGGATGACTTTGAACGCGCACCAGAACCGAACGCGTTCGAGCCGATCGAGCCACCCTTCGATCACCAGTTTGTCGCCGAGCTTCGCGGCGCGGCGGTAATCGATCTCGGTGCGCACGACCACGGGATACTTTTGTGTTTCCGCCATCGCCGCGAGGCCGAGGCCGAGTTGCTCGGCCAGAAGCGTCCGCGCGATCTCGATGAAACGCAGGTAGGCGATATTATGGACAACGGCGGCGCAATCCGTGTCGAAGAACATCACCTGCACTTCGGTTTGAATCCGCGGCGCGTCTGCTTTTAACATCGCAAAGAGCATTTCCGATGCGCCCGGTAAAGCAACGGAATTTCGATTCGGTAGGTCGAGACTCAGACGAGCCGTCGCTACAATTCAGTTTGCGAACGATGACCCAGCAATTGGACCGCGCGGAATCTCCCAGCGATCGAGCTGCGCGGAAACAGCCGCGGCCACTTCTTCGACGTTGACGGCTTTCATGCAGCGAAAATCAATCGGGCATTCCCGCAGGAAACAGGGACTGCACTCGACCTGCCGGCGGATGATCTCGTGGCCGGTGCCGAGCGGGCCTGTCAGACGCGGCTCCGTCGAACCGAAGACGGCAACGACCGGCACGCCGACGAGCGTTGCAAGATGCATCGTCCCAGTGTCATTGGTGAGCAGCAGCGCACACTGGCCCAGCTCCGAGGCGAGCTCATCCAGGGTGGTCTGGCCGATGCGATTCACGCAGCGCTCGCCCAGCGCCGACGCAATAGCGGCGCCTCGTTCCTGATCGGCCGCGGTGCCAAAAAGAATCCATTGCACCGGCCGTTGCTCCGCGATCCTGAGCGCGACTTCGGCAAAACGTTCCGGCAGCCAGCGCTTGGCGGGCCCGTACTCCGCCCCAGGGCAAAGTCCGAGCTTCGCCGGAGCGCCGTTTGTTTTGATGCGGGGAAGAAACTTCCGTACTTCCGGCGCCGCGTCGGGTCCCCCGATCTCTCTCGCCATTCGCAAATACCGATAAACCTGATGCTGAACCGGACCGCGCCGCTGCTCTTCATCGACCAACTGGTTCAACAGCCAGCGGCGACGATGTCCCGGAAAGCCGACGCGGCGCGGGACGCCGGCGAGCCAGACTTCAAGCGCGGCCCGGAGGGAATTCGGGAAGAGTATGGCGACATTGAAAGACGCGCGGCGCCGGATCGCGTTCACGACGGAGAACAGAGATCGCGATGGCAACGCCAGGACTTCGTCGACGTCCGGCACGAGCTTCCAGACGGACGCGATCTTCGCCGGCGCGGCCACGGTGATGTGGGCATCGGGACGTCCCGCCTTGATCGCGCGCACGGCGGGAACACTGATGACGCTATCGCCGAGCCAGTTCGCCGCGCGAATCAAAATGCGGAACGGCTTTACGGTTTCTCCCGGTGGAACGTACACGCCGCGCTTGTAATGGCTGAGAAGGAAATGCGGCCGCGGCGTTTTCCAGCGGTTGTGCACCCAAAACCAATCTTCGGGCGCCTTCCGAATTTCCTGCTCGATCATTTCATTCGCTTTGAAAGTGACCGCGTCCACCGAGACATCGGACGACTCCGTGAGGGGAGTAAAGACCAGGCGCCAGCGCGCCGGCCCGACCGTGTAGACCGCCAGCGCGATGACGGCGGCGCCGGTTCGTTTTGCCAGCAAAGCCGAGAGGGGAGAAGTCGAGGCCAGCCTGCCGAAGAACGGCGTCCAGAGACCATGATCGCCCGCGTGTTGATCGCCGAGGACCCCGATCAGACCGCCGGACCGCAACAATTGGATCGGCTTGTGAAAGCCGTCGCTTCGATCGAACAACTCAGCGCCGGTCCGCGCCCGTTTGCGATTGACGTCGTCATTCAGGTAACGGTTCCTCAGTTTTTGATAGACCGTTCCCACCCTGGCGTAATGAAAGTAGTGCGGCACCAGCGGCCCGGTGACTTCCCAGTTGCCGATATGACTCAAGAGCACGATCACGGGCCGGCGCGCCCGCAAATGTTGATGGACCGCATCCGCATTTTCCGCTTCGACATATCGCGCCAGTTTTTCGGGAGACATCGCGCCGAGCTTCGTGCCGCAGAGAAAATTGGCGCCGGTCCTTTGAAAATGGCGCCGGCAAATACGGCTTAGTTCTCCCCGCGATTTTTCGTTCGCAAAGGCCACCTCGAGATTTCTCCGGGCCAGCCGGCGATACTGCGGCAGGAGGAGCCAGCCCGCGAAGCCCATGAAATTGCCGAGGACAAACAGAACGCGGAGCGGAAGCGCGCTCGCGATTGCCGTGCCCGCGCGGTATAAAAGGTAAATGCTGAAGTCGAGCATGCGGGAGCAGCGAGCCGGCGGACTCGCGCCGAAGGGTAAATTTGCCTGCGCAGGGCTTCAATCAATATAATGTCGTCTGTGTTGCTGCCGCGCTCACATTTTCTGCCGCCTGGTTTCGCGCAGTTCATTGCGCAGAGATTCGGCCGCGGCCCGATCGTCATCGTCGGGGGAGAGCGCGAGGAATTGGAGCGGCAATTCCACGCGGCGGGCGTCGAAGCGTCCGTGACACTTTCCCTGAACGAGCTGCCGCCGGCTGCTTCGCAGAATGGGAAAGCGTCCCGCTGCCCCCTCGTGATCTGGTTCTATCCCCGCGACGGCGCGCAGGACGATGCCGCTATCAAGACGCTCGTGAACGCCGCGGAAACTGTTCTGTTGGTGCCCGAACCCGGCAGCGATAGCGCTTCGCGTCGCCCGGAATTGGTCCGGCATTTCGCCGCCTGCGGCCTTATTCCGGATTACGATTGCGACCTGGGCGCGCTCGAGCCGGGCGCATTGCGTTTAATTCGCACTGTCTCGCAATCCGCGGAGGCTCTGGTTCCCGCGGTGGAATCGGCGGTGGCGCGGCTGCAGCGGCAGATCGCCGGATTACAACGCAGTTTGCGCACGCGAATGGCGGAACTCGAAGCCGCCGACCATCACATCTCGAAGCTCGAGGAGAAACTCCTCAAATGGAAGGAAGCCCGCAAGCTCGTAAAACAACTCAAGGCCGAGAAGCAGGCTTTGCGCAAATCGCCCGAGCGCAAACTCGGCCAGGTCCTTCTCGCGCCGTATCTGCTGCCCAAGCGACTCGTCCGTGGAATCCAGAAACGGTTTCCGCGCGGCAAAACAGCGGAGCCAGTCAACGAATATCAAAGATGGTTTGAGGCTCACCGGACAAGGAGCGCGGACTTCGGCCGGCTCCGCGAAGAAAGCCGCGCTTTCGCGTACCAGCCGTGTGTCACAATCATTACGCCGGTATTCAACACCCCGATCTCCTGGATCGAGGACTGCGTGCAATCGGTTTTGAACCAGATCTATGAAAAATGGGAACTGATTCTGATCGACGATGATTCGAACGATCCCGAGCTCCTGAAGTTGCTGCCCGAACTGGCGGCGCGAGATGAGCGCATCATTTTGACCAAGAACGCGAAACGCGGCGGCATTTCGGCGGCCTCAAATCACGGACTCGAGCTGGCCCAGGGCGAATGGATCGGGTTTCTCGATCACGACGATTTGATCGAGCCCGACGCTTTGTTTCAACACGTCAAATGGCTTCAGGACCATCGCGATGCCGACCTGCTTTATTCCGACGAAGACAAACTGACTGAGGAGGGACTCGATTCGCCAATTTTTAAACCGGACTGGTCGCCGGATTATTTTCTGTCCTGCAATTACATCTGCCATTTCACGATCATCCGTGCCGAAGTGTTGCGTGAGGTCGGCGGTTTTCGTTCCGAATTCGACGGGGCGCAGGACTACGATCTTTTTTTGCGAATCATCGAACGGACGACCCGCATCGACCACGTGCCGCGCGTTCTTTACCACTGGCGGCGCAGCCTGACCTCGACGGCGGACAACATTCGGCGCAAACCGGGTTCGCTCGAAACGGGACGACTCGCTTTGGAAGCTCACCTCGAGCGGCAGGCCAGGCGCGGCCACGTCGCGGTGGACTGGCGCACCCACGCCTACTGGATCAAACGGGACCTGACCGAAGCCAAGCCGATCTCGATTATCATCCCAATGCGCGATCGGGTGGAGCTGCTCAAGCGTTGCCTGGACAGCATCAGCAGAGAAACCACTTATGTCCCTTACGAAATCGTTATCGTCAATAACGACAGCGAAACCGAGGAGGCCCGCGATTTTCTCTCCTCCACCCATCATCGGGTTCTGAATTTCCCCGGCCCCTTTAACTTTTCCGCGCTCAACAATTTCGCGGTCGAACAAACCACCAGTCCGTGGCTTTTGTTTTTGAATAATGACACCGAAGTGATCGATGGCGACTGGCTCACGGTGATGGCGGAACAGATCCAGCGGCCGGAAGTGGGAGCGGTCGGCCCGCGGCTGCTTTATCCCGACGATACCGTGCAGCACGCCGGCATCGTCCTCGGCGTAGGTGGAATCGCCGAGCACGCATTTCGCGGTTTTCCGGCGGAAGCACCGGGCGTTTGCCGGCAGTTGCAGGTCACTCGCAACTACAGCGCCGTCACCGGGGCGTGTTTGCTGACGCGGCGGGAAGTGTTCAACAAAGTCCACGGGTTCGACGAGGAGCGGTTGCCGGTGACCTTCAGCGACGTTGATCTCTGCCTGAAGATTCGGCGTGCCGGTTATCTCGTCGTTTACACTCCGTTCGCGCGGCTTTATCACCACGAATCGGGGACGCGGCGGCGGACGGTTGAGCCGATGGAAACCGGCGTGATGCGGGAACGCTGGGCGGGCATCCTCGAGAGCGATCCGTATTACAACCCAAATCTTTCTCGTGAGCGCGCCGATTTTTCGTTAGGCAAATAACCGGCTAGCCTTCCCCATGGCGACGAAAAACAAACAACTCTGGCAGGGACTCGGCGCGGACGCCCAGAAGGCGCTCGCGGCCCGCGATTACGCTGCGACCGATGCGGGCGACTCGTCGATTCCGGGCGTGGAGATTTTTCCGAGAACGATTCATCGCCAACGGCATCGTGGTCTTTTCGCCGAGTTCGTCCGGCGGGATGAAGGCGTCCTCCAGCGGATCGGGTTGTGGCCGGCCCAATGGGCAAATGCCCGGATGTTCGCCCAGACGGCGAAAGGATTTCATGTTCATCCCCCGAGCATTCCGAAGGGGACCAAACCCGAGGAATGGATGCGCCGGCTGTTCATCAAGGAGCCGGAAAATTTCGCGCTCCGCCGCTACTCCGAGGAACAATGGGACGTGATGTTTTTCGTGCAGGGCATCGCCGAAATGATCCTCCACGATGTTCGAGCCGGACTTCCCCGCCGGACGATGCGTTTCTTCATCGATGGCGACAATCATCCCGGCGGGAATAATGTCGGGGTGGTGGTGCCCCCCGGGGTCGCGCACGCCATCCGGGCCGAAGGATCGGAAGACCTGATCATGGTTTACGGGACGAGCACGTCCTTTCGTCCCGAGTTCGAAGGGCGCATCGCCAGTGAAATTGAAACGGCGACGCTGCCGGATGGCTGGGAAAAATTCCTGAAGTGAGAAAATTCGATCCGGCGGAACCGGAGTTAATGGACCGGCCGCAGCCCGTGAGCGCCGAGCTCGAAACGGATTTGCGGAACCTGCGCCAGCTCAACCGCTATTTTGGCAGCTACCGGCTCATCGAACATTTTTTGCGGCGATGGCTCCGACCTGCCAGCCGGGTGAGGGTGCTCGATCTCGCGACGGGTTCAGGCGACATTCCGCGTCTGCTCGTGGATCATGGACGCAAAGTCGGCGCCGTCGTCACGGTCGACGCCATCGACCAGCAACCGTCCACGGTCGAAATCGCCCGCGGCTTGAGCGCCGATTATCCTGAAATCGAATTTCGTGATGCTGATGTTTTCGATTTCGCGCCGACTCAAACGTACGACATCGTGATGTGTTCCCTGGCGCTTCACCATTTCACCGAGCCGGACGCGATCAGGCTCTTGCGCCGTTGCCGCGAGCTATCCTCAAAATACGTCCTCGTCTCCGATCTCCGGCGCGGTGCGCTCGCCACCCTTGGAGTTTATCTCCT
>JBEEHG010000006.1:0-136767 GCA_041167265.1 Verrucomicrobiota bacterium
AACAAGCGGAACTTCAGCTGGATCACGGAGCGGATCTCGGGCGTGATCGAAGCGCCGGCGCCGCGTTGGTGGTGGGTCGCGTTTGCGATCACCTCGATGGTCGCGATGTTCGGGCTCTTCTGTCTCGGCTACCAGATTTCCACAGGCGTTGGCACGTGGGGATTGAATCATCCCGTCGGCTGGGCCTGGGACATCACCAACTTCGTTTTCTGGATCGGTATCGGACACGCCGGCACCTTGATTTCGGCCATCCTGTTTTTGACGCGGCAGAAGTGGCGCACGTCGATCTACCGTGCGGCCGAGGCGATGACGCTCTTCGCGGTGATTTGCGCCGGCATTTTCCCCGGCATCCACGTCGGCCGCGTTTGGATGGCGTGGTTCCTCGCACCGCTGCCGAACAACTACGGCATCTGGCCGAACTTCCGCAGCCCCCTGCTCTGGGACGTTTTCGCGGTCTCGACCTACTTCTCTGTCTCGGTGCTCTTTTGGTACACCGGTTTGATTCCCGATCTGGCCACGTTGCGCGATCGCGCCACGACCAAGATCAGGAAACTGCTTTACGGAATTTTCGCCGTCGGCTGGCGCGGCTCGAACCGCAACTGGCGCCATTACGAAATGGCTTATCTGCTTTTGGCGGGCCTTTCTACGCCACTCGTGCTTTCCGTGCACAGCGTCGTTTCCTTCGACTTCGCCACCTCGATCATCCCGACGTGGCACACCACGATTTTCCCGCCCTACTTCGTCGCGGGCGCGATCTTCGGCGGGTTCGCCATGGTGCTCACGCTGCTCATCCCGGCGCGCGCGATCTACAAATTGCAGGACATCATCACGATCCAGCACATCGACAAGATGGCGAAGGTGATTCTGCTCACGGGTTCGATCGTTTCCTACGCCTACGCGATGGAATTTTTCGTGGCCTGGTACAGCGGCAATGAGTACGAGAAGTACGCCTTCTTCAACCGGATCTTCGGCCCTTACTGGTGGTACTGGTGGGTGGGCATGCTCTTCTGCAACGCGCTTTCACCGCAGCTCTTTTGGTTCAGGCGCTTCCGCCACAATATCTACGTCGTCTATTTCGTCTGCATGTGCGTGAACGCCGGCATGTGGTTCGAGCGTTTCATCATCATCGTCGGCGGATTGCACCGCGACTTTCTCCCGTCGGCCTGGGGCCTGTTTTATCCGACCTGGGTCGATATCTGGACGTTCGTCGGCACCTTCGGAATCTTCCTCTCCCTTTTCCTCCTCTTCATTCGCTACCTGCCGATGATCGCGATGTCGGAAGTAAAGATCGTGTTGCCGGAGGCGAACCCGCACCACGCAGCGCCCGAGGAGCATCACCTCGTCGCCGCGGGCGGAAAGGAACGGACATGAGAACGTTTCTCTTTTTCTGTAGCCGCTTCGCTGTGCGAAGCGCCGGCCTTCGCGTCGATTCCAGCATTCTCCCACGCGGCCCGCAAGGCCGCGGCTACAGAAGAGGCCGCGGAAAGGAGACCGCATGAGAACGCCGTCCGGAAACAAGGTTTACGGGATGGGCGCGGAATTTCCGAGTGCCTCGGCGCTTTACGAAGCGGCGAAACGGGTGCGTGACGCCGGTTTCAAACGCTGGGATGTCCATTCGCCATTTCCGATTCACGGAATGGACGACGCCATGGGGCTCGGCAAGTCATGGCTGAGCGCCTTCGTCCTGATCGGCGGCATCACCGGGCTGTTGACCGCGGTCACGCTGGAGTTCGGCCCGTCGTGGTTCATTTATCCGCTGGTCGTTCACGGCAAACCGGTCGACTGGCGCACCGTCCCGGCCTTTTTCCCGATCATGTTCGAGCTGACCGTGCTCTTCTCGGCCTTCACCGCCTTTTTCGCGATGCTCATCATGAACGGCCTGCCGCGCTGGTATCACCCGGTGTTCAACTGGCGCCGGTTCAGCCGCGCGAGTAACGACGGATTTTTCCTGATCATCGAGGCGCGCGATCCGCGCTTCACGGAGCTGGAAGCGCGCGAGCTTTTGGAACAGAGCGGGGGAACTCACGTCACCATCATTCACGAAGATAAAACATGAGAATTCGCCATCACATTGCTGTTGTAGCGCCGCCGCTCTGTCGGCGTACGACCGCGCCGGCGGCGGCAACCGCTTTCGACGGCGACAGAGCGCCGTCGCTACAACCCAGAAACGATTGACATGCTCCGCGGCTTCTTTCTCATTTTTCTGCTGATTGGGATCGCGATTGTCGCGGTCTTCGGTTTCCGCGGGCAGACGAGCACCGGATCGCCCATCGAGGTCTTCCCCGACATGGTGCGGCAGATGAAAGTTCGGGCCCAGGCGCCGCTCGCTTTTTTCGCGGATGGCCGCGGTTCGCGTCCACCGGTCGCGGGAACTGTGCCGATCGGTTATGACATGCCGAAGCCGAACAGCGCCGCGTCGCCCGGTGTGGCGCCCGTCCCTTCCGACATGAATGTCCAACCGCACCTCGGCTTCAGCGCCGGCACCGATTATTTTAACACCGGTAAAATGGGAACGAACTGGGGCGACGGTTTCCCGTTGCCCGTGACCGGCGAATTAATGGAGCGCGGCAAGCAGCGTTTCAATATCAACTGCAGCGCGTGCCACGGCTACACGGCGGCCGGGAACGGAATCACGAAGCAGTACGGCCTAACGACGGTCGTTAGCCTGCAGGACGAACGGATCCGCAAAATGGCTGACGGCGAAATCTTCAACACCATCACGAACGGGAAAAACACGATGATGGCTTACGGCCCCAACGTCAGCGTAACGGACCGCTGGGCGATCATCGCGTATCTGCGGGCTTTGCAACGGAGCCAGAATGCGACGGAGGCCGACGTCCCGCCTGATCACCGTGCCGAATTGGACAAGCCCGCGGCGCCCGCGCCCGCCCCTGCCGCCGAACCACCCAAACCGGAGGCCGCGAAGAAATGAGCGAACGAGCCGACGTGATGCCGACTCCGGAAGGCGAATACATCGAGAAGAACCGGTTTTCGCCGCTCTCGTTCCTGCTCGCGATCGTCGGGCTGATCGGCCTGGGATTGAGCGTCGTAGGCGCGTTCGTTTCGCCGAAGCAATTCAGTTTCTCGTGGCTGTTCGCGTTCGCGTTTTATTTCACCATGCTGGCCGGCTGCTTCTTCTGGATCATCGTCCACCACGTCGTCGACGCCGAGTGGTCGGTGGTCGTCCGGCGCCAGCTTGAAAATCTCGCGATGCTTCTCGCGGTCATGGCGATCTTCTTTATCCCGATCGTCATCTTCCGCCATCACCTTTACGAATGGATGAACCTGAAGGTCGGGGTCGATCCGATCCTGGACAGCAAGCGCGCCTACCTCAACTGGCATTTCTTCCTTTACCGCGCGATTTTCTATTTCGTTTTCTTCATCGGCGTCACCATGCTCTTCCGGCGCTTCTCCATCCGCCAGGACCGCGACGGCAACCCGGCTTTCACCCTCAACATGCGGCGGCTCGCCTTCGTCGCTCTCCCGCTCTTCGCTCTCTCGCTCACCTTCGGCGCCTACGATTGGCTCCTGGGCCTCGACTACCACTGGTTCTCGACCATGTGGGGCGTCTACATCTTCGCCGGCGCGGCGGGCAGCTCGATGGCCCTTCTGGTTCTCGTCATTACCGGACTGCGCAAAGCCGGTTACTTGAAGGAAACCGTGACGGTGGAGCATTACCACATCATGGGAAAGTGGATGCTCGCGTTCACCGTTTTCTGGGCCTACATCGGGTTCAGCCAATACATGCTCATCTGGTATGCGAACATGCCGGAAGAGACCGAGTATTTTATCCGCCGGAACACGGAGTCGTGGAATGCGCTCAGCCTGTTCCTGGTGATCGGGCGTTTCTTCATCCCGTTCGCGATTCTGCTCGTGCGCAGCCCGAAAAAGAAACCGCTCCAGCTCTGTTTGATCTCGGGCTGGATCGTGTTCATGCAGTTAGTCGACATTTACATCGTGATCCTCCCGGCGTTGCACGGCGCTGGCGTGTTGGTCAGCATCTGGGATTTCATGCCGCTGATCGGCATGGGCGCGACCCTCGCCTTTGCGTTTCTCTGGATCGCCCGCCGCAGCTCGCTGTTTCCGAATCGCGATCCGCGCCTGCTCGAATCGCTTCATCTGGTTAATTAATTGTGACGCCGACCCAACCAATCCAGCATCACCAGCCGCGAGGAATTTTCTCGACTTGGCTCGGCGTCGTGTTGCTGTTCGCCTTTTTTGCTTTGCTCGCGCTGGTGGTGCTGAAAGCCGCGCCCCGCGGAACGAACTTCGAAAAGAAACGCGCCGAGGCGCGCACGAAAAAATTGGAAGACGCGCAGAAGGAGAACCTGACGGCGCTGACGAGCTATGCCTGGATCGACAAGGCCAAAGGAACCGCGCGGATCCCGGTCGATCAGGCCATGCAGATCATGCTCGTGGAATTACCGAACAAGAAGCCGGCCGCG
This sequence comes from Verrucomicrobiota bacterium, assembly GCA_041167265.1. Lineage (GTDB taxonomy): Bacteria > Verrucomicrobiota > Verrucomicrobiia > Chthoniobacterales > UBA10450 > AV80. Next base: position 4,446 of record JBEEHG010000006.1, read on the forward strand.
GCAGGCCCGATCGCCGCGGCTTCTCCGAGTGCGGCGCCGGCCGCTTCGCCCGGGGCGAGCCCGTCCCCGGCCGCAACCGCTGCCGCGCCGCCGGCTGCTGATGGCGCAAAGCCCACGCCCGGCGCGGGTGGTCATGAGCCCGAACATCAACCCGCCGCCGCTACCAACCCGCCACCGGCCCCACCGAATACGCAACCTGGACCGAACAACACTCCTGCTGCTTCAGTGCCTCCCGCGCCGGCCAAAGCGCCGGTGAATGCTTCACCGACCGCAGCGCCGGCCGCGCCAGGAACACCGCTGCCCGTCCGCGGCAAAACGCCATGAATCCGTCTGAGGTTCCATTAACGCCGCCGAATCCTGCCGAGGTCACGACCACGGAGAGCGAAGTCACGTCGCGCGACGTCGAGCAGGTGGAGCGCGCCTTGATCGACGCGTCGACGCGGCTGCCAGTCCTGTTCTTCTATGGGTCCGCGCTGCTCTGGCTTTTGCTCGGCACCGCGCTGGCCGGATTCACTTCGTGGAAATTGCACGCGCCCGATCTCCTGGCGAATTGGAGCTGGTTCACCTGGGGCCGGCTCCGCCCGGCGCACATGAACGTGATGGTGTTCGGCTGGGCCTCCATGGCCGGGATTGGGACCGCGATCTGGCTCATGGCGCGGTTATGCCGGACGACGTTGCGGCATCCGCTCCTTCTCATCGCCGGCGGCGCGTTCTGGAATCTGGGCGTGCTTCTGGGCGTGGGCGGAATTTTAGCCGGCGACAGCACCGGCTACGAATGGCTCGAGTTCCCGCCTTACGCCACGATCGTTCTCTTCGTCGCGTATTCGCTCGTGGTGTCGTGGGCCATGCTCATGTTCCGCTTCCGGCGCGGCGAAAATATTTACATCACGCAATGGTATCTGCTCGGCGCCTTCCTGTGGTTCCCATGGGTCTATGGCGCGACCCAGATCATGCTTTTCGCCGTGCCGGTGCAGGGCGTCATGCAGGCCGCCGTCACCTGGTGGTTCGGAAACAATCTGATGTTTCTCTGGTTCGGATCGATCGCACTCGGGACCGCGTATTACATGATCCCGAAAGTGATCGGTCGACCGGTTTACAGTTATCATCTGGCCGCGATCGGGTTCTGGACCTATGCGCTTTTCGCCAGCTGGACCGGAATGCAGCGCCTCGTCGACGGGCCGCTCCCGGCCTGGATGATCACCGCGAGTATCGCGGCCTCGATCCTGACTTTGATTCCGGTGGCAACGGTCGGACTAAATCACCACATGACGATGCGGGGCTATTTTGGACTCCTGCGTTACAGCCCGACCCTGCGGTTTACCGTCTTCGGTGCGTTCGCCTACACCGCTTTCAGTTTGATGGGCATCTTCCTGTCGCTCCGCTCGATCGCCGGCTACACCCAGTTCAGCGAAGCCAGCATCGCTTATTCGCATCTCGGTCTCTACGCCTTCTTCACCATGATCATGTTCGGCTCGATGTATTACATCGTGCCGCGATTGGTGGGACGGGAATGGCGTTACGCCACGCTGATCAAACTGCATTTCTGGGCCTCGGCTTACGGCGTCGGGTTGATGGTGGGGCTGTTATTTGTCGGCGGCATCGCGCAGGGCAGTAGCATGCACGATCCGACGCGGCTGTTTACGGATTCGACCGATTCGATTCTGCCCTATCTGCGCGGGCGCAGTCTCTCCGGCCTTTTGCTCACCGTCGCGCATCTGATCTTCGCGTTTCATTTTGGCCTGATGCTTCTGGGTCTGGGCCGCGCCGCGAGCATGCCCACGTTTTTGAATCCACAGGAAGAGGAGGCCGTGAAAGACCACATATGAAAGGGATAACCGCGCTCTTTCTCGGGATCTTCGGCACGTTCGCCTTTTCGTGGACGGGGCTGACGCTGATCCCGAATTTCCAGATCGGTCATCTCGATCCGCAATCGGACGAAGAGCAGACCGATATCTATCCCATGCCGAAATCGGGCATGGCGGATCGCGGCCGGAAAATTTACGTGGCGAACGGCTGCGTCTATTGCCACAGCCAGCAGGTCCGCGCGGACTACGCGGCTTCCGACATCGACCGGAAATGGGGAACGCGTCGGAGCGCCCCGCGCGATTACATTTTCGAGCGCCCGGCATTGCTGGGTAAAATGAGAGTCGGTCCCGATCTGTCGAACATCGGCAAGCGCGCGCCGTCCGACGACCAGAACGCGCCGCCGCCCTCCAGCACCAGCCCGGCGCCTGCGTCATCTCCCGCCGCGTCGCCCGCGCCGAATGCCGCGACTTCACCCGCGCCGAATGCTCCGACTTCGCCAGCGCCGAACGCTCCGACTTCGCCAGCGCCGAATGCAGCGAGTTCGCCAGCCCCGAACGCGAGCGCGAGCGCATCCGCCATTCCGGCGAATTCTCCGGCGCCCGCGCCGACAAGCGCGACCGTGGCCTCCGTCCCGCCGCCATCTCAAAATTCTGCCGCGACAGCCGCGACCACTGCCGATACGACCACCGGTCCCGGCGGCGCGCCTCCTCAATATTCCGCCGCCTGGCATCACCTCCATCTTTACAGTCCACGGAGCGTTCTGGCCGGTTCGACTTCGAACATGCCGGCCTTCAAGTTCCTTTACGAAAAACGCCGCATCACCGGCGAACGTTCGGCGGATGCGTTGAAGTTAACGGGCAGTGACGCGGCCGAGGAAGGCTGGGAAATTGTCCCCAGCTACGATGCGAAATGTTTGGTCGCTTATCTGATGTCGCTCGATCAATCGCACGAACTCCAGGAAGCGAAGCTGGGTGCTGCGCCCGCCCCGGCTCCCGCGACTTCCCCGGCAGCTGCGAAGGAGGAGAAGAAATGAACCAGAGTTCGCCAGACCGGAACGTGCGTCAGGGCATAGATTACGGCGAGACATCGGACGTCCATCAGGTGCACGCGGCAATCCAGCGCGAAAAGCGCGAACCGCGCGTCGGCCTCGAGCCGCTCTCGATCTGGCTCATCGCTGTCTATGGTCTCGCCATCTTTTTCGGCGGCGCGTATCTCGGCCGCTTCTCGGGAAATTTCAGCGGCGACGGCCTCGATCCGTTAGGCGGCGCGCCCCGTCCGAAGAAACCCGGAGCGAATGGCCCGGGCGAACAGACCGCCGAGCTTTCCCAGGCCGATCGCGGCAAAAAAGTATTCTCGGCGAATTGCGCGACCTGTCACCAGGCGAATGGCCTTGGGGTGACCGGGCAATATCCGCCGCTCGCCGGGTCCGAGTATGTGAATGGTGGAACGCGCCGGCTCGGCATGATCGTCCTGAAAGGCTTGCAGGGTCCGCTCACGGTGAAGGGCGCACAGTACGGCACCGCCGTTATGCAGCCGTGGGACAAAACTTTGACTGACGCGAAGATCGCTGACGTCCTCACTTACATTCGGCAGGAATGGGGCAATAAAGGCGGCCCGGTCGCAGCGGCGCAGATCGCGGCCTTGCGGAAGGAATTGGCCAATCATCCCGATTCGTTCACCGAACCCGATTTGAAGGCTGTGCCGGACGATGCGGAGTTACCCGGCGCGGAGCCGGCCGGAGCCAAGCCCGCCGAGGCAAAGGCGCCAGCGCCCGCACCAAAATAGTTAGCGCGCGATTCTTCCGTCTTGCGCGATTCAGGGTGAGCCATGAAGCGCGCCGCTCGTCTCCAAGATCCCAGGGTCCACGAAGTCATCGTCGTCGGTGGTGGCATTGCTGGATTATCCGCCGCGATTTATCTGGGCCGCGCCCAGCGCGACGTGCTCGTCATCGATTCCGGCCATTCCATGGCGAAATGGGAACCGGTCGTGCAGAACTATCTCGGTTTTCCCAACGGCGTCGGTGGGGAAGAGCTTTTGAAAAATGGCCGGACCCAGGCGCAACGTTACCAGGCGCGGTTCGTTCGCGATGAAATCAAAACGGTTTCAGCGCGAGAATCGATGTTCGTCCTGAGTGGACACCGAAAAACGTACCGGACAAAACGATTGCTCATCGCGACGGGGATTTTTCACCTCCCGCCCGAAATTCCCGGCGTGAAACAATGCCTCGGGCACAGCATGTTTTTCTGCAAAGACTGCGACGGCTATCGCGTGCGCGGAAAGCGGATCGCCATCATCGGCGCGAACAACGAGGCGGTCGAGTACGCCCTCGGCATGCTCGATTATTCCGCGTGCGTGATCGTCGCGACCAATGGCACACGCGTCCACTGGGACAAACAGCATGCGCGCTGGCTCGAGGAATACGAAATTCCGGTCGCCCGCAAACGCATTCGCGACGTAGAACATCGGAAACGCAAAATCCGCGCCCTCGAATTTGAGACCGGACGAAGCGTGAAGATCGATTACATCTTCACCACTCGCGGCGACGTTTTCCACAACCAGCTCGCGAAGAAACTGGGGGCAAAGATCGATCCCGACGGCCAGATCCGGGTCGACCAATGCATGCGCACGACGGTTCGGGGCCTGTATGCCGCCGGCTGTGTCACGCCCGCGAATTGCCAGATGATCATCGCCGCCGGGCAGGGCGCCGCCGCAGCCCAGGCGATCAACCGCGATCTTTTCGAGGAAAGTCTGGCCACCCATTCGCTCCGCCGATTTCGCGAAGAGCAGCTCGACGCCGAGAAAACCGTGCCCGAAATTAGCCCGACAAAACCAAAGCGGAGGAACAAGTAATGGGGTTTGAACAATATCATGAACCAGCCGGCGAACTTTCCGCCGAGACGCGGACCTTCGCGCGAATGATCGTGTCGTTAGGTGAGGAAGCCGAGGCGATCAATTGGTACGAACAGCGCATCTCGGTCGAGAAAGACAAAAGCGCGCGCGCCATCATGCGGAACGCGCAGAAGGAGGAATTCAAACATTTCTCGATGGACCTGGAATGGCTGTTCCGGGCGAAGCCGGAGTGGAAAGAGATCGCCCGGGGCGTCCTCTTCAAGGAAGGCGACATCGTCGAGCACGGCGAAGAAGCCGAGGAAGCGGCGGACTAAAGTTTAGCGGTTATTATTTTCGCGATCGCGCGAAATCCTTCTTCATCGTCCGCGTCGAAGCGATCGAGCTCCGGGCTATCGACGTCGAGGACGCCGATCAGGCGCGAGTCCGCGCTCGTCAGCGGCACGACGATTTCCGATCTCGAGGCGCTGTCGCAGGCGATGTGGCCGGGAAATTCATTCACGTCCGCGACGCGAATCGTCGTGCGTTTTTCGGCGGCAGTTCCAACGACGCCGCGCCCGAAGGCGATCCGAACGCAGGCGACCCGGCCTTGGAACGGTCCCAGCACCAGGTCTCCTCCCTTGAGCAAATAAAAACCTGCCCAATTCAGGTTCGGCACTGAATTAAAAATCAGGGCCGCGCAGTTGGCCATGTTTGCCACCGGATCGGTTTCGTCCTGGACCAGCGCGGAGAGTTGGGCGGCCAGCTCCCGATAAAGCTCTGGCTTGGGAAGCTTGCTCAGATCCGGCGTGACGAACACGCCTTGAACCTACCGTTACGCCACCATCTCGTCCACGACGGCGAGGAACGGATCGATGTCGAACGGCTTGGTCAGATAATTGCGGGCGCCGGCGGTGAGGAGGCGCTCGATCTGGCTGGGGGTGGCGTCGGCACTGAGAACGACCACGGGGATGCCGGCGGTCTCCGATTCGCCCTGGAGTTGGCGCAGCACTTCCGAGCCGTGCATGTCCGGTAAATTGAGGTCGAGGAGAACGAGCTTGGGCCGGTGGGCGACGGCCAGTTCGACGCCGCTTTCGCCCGACCGCGCGTGCATCAGTTTCAAGGCCGGACGAAATTCGAGGATCCGCTCGACCAGCGTGAAATTGACCGGGTCGTCTTCAATATAGAGCACGTCGCACGGAATCACCGCAGGCGCCGCCCCGGTCCGTTCGCCGCTGGAACCGCCTTCGCCGAGTTCCTCGGTGATGATTCCGAGCAGGTCGCGCGCGGCTTTGAGAATGTGTTGAACGTCCGTGTCTTTGGTCGGGGAACCCGTTGGCCGCATCGCCAGAAGTTCGGCGAAGCCAATGATCGCGTTCAGCGGGGCGCGCAGTTTCTGGTTCAATTCCGCGCGGAACGCGCTCTCGCTCGGCGGGAGCGTCTCGGGAACATCGGGGCAGGGGGACGGTTCGTTCATTACATTCATGTCACGGGAGGTAAATAGCAGGTTGCGTTCACGCCGTGGACCAAACTTTTTCCGGCTCTGCTTCGGCCTCGAGCCGAAGTCCGGATGGCTCATCGAAGGTCATGTTCCGGAGCTTCTTCACCATCTCGATGTCGCGCCGCATCTTGTTTTTGTGGGTCGAAAAAATCAGCGCCGTTTCGTCGGTGATCAGGTCGGACTTGTAAGCTTTCAAGAGCGATTGATCGAAACTGTGCCACCCCATGGTGTCGCCGGCCTCGATGATTTCCTGGAACGTCCGGTTTTCGCTCTCGCCGTAAAGCAGGGTCTCGCGCGTGCGCAGGCTGCTCCCCATGATCTCGGAGACCATCAGGCGGCCGCCGCCCACTTTGCTCACGAGCCGCTGGCTGACGACAAAACGAATCGTGTCCGCGAGCCGTTGCCGTAGCTGCTGTTCCTCGTCCTTTGCGAACATCCCCAGGACGCGGTTGATGGTCTGGCCGGCGTTGACGGTATGCATCGTCGTGAAAACGACGTGCCCGGTCTCCGAAGCCGTCATCGCGATTTCCATCGTCTCGCGGTCTCGGATTTCACCGACGAGAATCGCCTTGGGCGCCTGCCGCAGGGCCGCGCGCAAGCCGCTCGCGAAATCGCGGAAATCCTTCCCGAGCTGTCGCTGGTTAAAGAGCGCTTCCTTGTGCGGATGGAGAAACTCAATCGGGTCTTCGAGCGTGAGGATATGGATCTTCTGGGTTTCGTTGAGCTCGTTCAGCATCGCCGCCAGCGTCGTCGTCTTGCCGCTCCCGGTGGCGCCGGTTACGAAAATGATCCCGTTCTTTTCCTTGATCATTTCGCGAAAAATCGGCGGCAACCCCAGTTGCTTGAGCGTCGGAATTTCCGTCTGCAATTTGCGCATGACGATGGCGGGCCGGCCGTTCTGCCTAAAAATATTCACGCGCATCCGGGCGACATCGGCGAGGGCGTAGCTGCAGTCGCAGGAGCCCTGCCGGGAGAGGTCGTCCTTCAGGCGCTCGTCCCCATTGATGATGTGGTCGGCGATCTGGTCGATCTGGGGCGCGTCCATCACGCCGGTCGGCGTATCGATTGGGAATTCGTCCAGAACGCCGTGCTCTTCGATAAGAGGAGGTTTGCCGACAGCGAAGAGCAAATCGGAAACGCCCTCGCTGCTGCTGATCATCGCTGAAAGCAGAGCATCTATGAGTTCTTTGTTCACTAAGCCGGAGAAGCCGCTCCTCGAATTAGCGAGAAGCGTGCCCCGCCCGGCGGCGCGCCATTGGCCCAGAACGAGACGCCCAAAACGCGTTGGCGGCGCGATGATTACGTGACAGCGTCATTCTCTGGAAAAAGGCGCTTTCCACTTGAAAATTTTGCCCTGATATTCAGGTTCCACTTTCCGCTATGGACGCATCCTCTGGCCTCGCTACCGAACCGCACGCCGAACATCCCGCGCACCACGACGACCACGGGGACCATCACCACGAGCTGCCGTTCTGGCGAAAGTACATCATCTCGACCGACCACAAGGTGATCGGCATTCAGTACGGCATTACCGGTCTGATTTTTCTCTTCTTCGGGTTCAGCCTCATGATGCTGATGCGGTGGCAACTGGCCTATCCGGGCCAGTCGATCCCGCTCCTGGGAGACATGCTCGGCCGCATGTTCGGCCCTGGCGCCGTGGAAAATGGCGTGATGAAGCCGGAGTTCTACAACTCGTTAGGCGCGATGCACGGCACCATCATGATTTTCCTGGGCATCGTTCCGATCGCGTTCGCGGCCTTTGGAAATTTCGTCGTGCCTCTCCAGATCGGGGCGCCGGACATGACTTTTCCCAAGATCAACATGGCCAGTTACCAGGCCTTTTTCGCGGGCGGCATCGTAATGTTGATCAGCTTTTTCGTTCCGGGCGGCGCAGCCAAAGGCGGGTGGACTTCCTACACGCCGCTGGCCGTGCTTTCCGATAAAGGTCCGACCTACGATCCATTTTGGAATGGGCAGACGCTTTGGCTGGTCGGCTTCATTCTTTTGATCACGTCGTCGCTCCTCGGCGCCGTCAATTTCATCGCCACCATCATTCAACTGCGCGCCAAGGGCATGACCTGGATGCGGCTGCCTTTCTTCGTCTGGGCGCAGTTCGTGACCGCGTTCCTGCTTCTGCTCGCGTTCCCGCCCCTCGAATCCGCCGTCGTCATGCAATTGATGGACCGAGTCGCCGGCACCAGCTTCTTCATGCCGAGCGGGCTGGTGGTGAACGGCGCGCCATTGCACGTCAGTGGCGGGGGCAGTCCGCTCCTCTGGCAACACCTCTTTTGGTTCCTCGGTCACCCGGAAGTTTACGTGCTCATTCTTCCCGGCATGGGAATCGTGGCCGAAATCATCGCGAATAACACCCGCAAGCCGCTCTGGGGTTACAAGTCGCTTGTCTTCGCGGCGCTCGTTCTCGGATTTCTTTCCTTCGTCGTCTGGGCCCACCACATGTGGCTCACCGGGATGGGATCGGTGGTCAGCGCCTTTTTCCAGACCACCACGATGATCATCTCCATCCCGTCGGTCATCATTCTCAGCGCATTTTTCATTTCGCTCTGGGGTGGCTCCATTCGGTTCAACGTCCCGATGCTTTTCGCGACCGCGTTCCTCCCGATGTTCGGCATCGGCGGCCTGACCGGCATCCCGCTCGCGTTCAATTCCGCCGATCTTTATCTGCACGACACCTATTACGTCATCGCCCATTTCCATTACATCGTCGCGCCCGGCACCATCTTCGCCGTTTTCGCCGGAATTTATTTCTGGTTCCCGAAAGCGACCGGCCGCCGGATGAACGAGTTCTGGGGGAAAGTGCATTTCTGGCCGTCGCTCATCTGCATGAACATCATTTTCCTGCCGATGTTCCTCCAGGGAATGCTCGGCATGCATCGGCGCTGGTACGACGGCGGCCAGGGTTGGGCGCTCTCCGGCGAAAAGGTCTGGGGGTTGACCGGCTTCCAATGGAATGCGCCGATTTCAATTGCCGCGTGGGTGATGGGGCTCGCCCAAATTCCGTTTATCATCAATTTCTTCTGGAGCATGAAACGCGGCCAGAAAGTCGACGACAATCCGTGGCAGGCCACCACTCTCGAATGGACGGCGCCATCGCCGCCGCCGCATGGAAATTTCGCCACGACTCCGAGCGTTTATCGAGGACCCTACGAGTACAGCCTGCCCGGCCGCGAAGCTGATTTCACCATGCAAACCGAGCCGCTGACCGACAGCGATCGCAAAGCCTACGAGGCTGCGGCGGCCGCGGGAGTTCACTAGCCGCCATGGAAATTCCTTACACGACCACAGCGCGGCCCGACACGGGACTTTGGAACGCCAAGGTCGGCATCTGGTTGTTTCTCGCCTCGGAAGTGATGCTGTTTGGCGGACTTTTTTCCGCCTACGTTTTTCTCCGGCTGGACGCGGATCCGGGCTCCTGGCCGCACGGTCTGCTCAACGTTCCGGTCGGCACGATGAATACCGCGATCCTGATTGCCTCCTCGGTGACGGTGGTGCTGGCGTGGGCCGCGCTGAAGATGCGCCGGTATCGCGCCTATTGGTGGTACATGCTGATCACGATCCTGTGCGGCGTGATCTTTCTCGCGGTGAAGCTCGTCTACGAATGGCCGCAGAAATTCGACCACTTCGGCGCCTTCATTAAGAAGGACAAGCTGGAGAAGTACGAGCAATACCTCGGCAACCATCATCTGGCCGAGCGCGGATTGCCGCCGCGTTCCGAGATCAGCGGGCACCTTCACAACAAGGAAGCGCTCCATGATGAGAACGTGAAGGAATACGAGATCGCGATGGACCCGGTCAACGCCGACCCGGCGAATCCGGCCATGGACCGCCCCCATTTTCTTTACGTTCCGCCGACCGACAAGATCGCGACGATTGAAAAGGAAGACGTCGAATACGCGAACATGTTCCTGCCGAAACACAGTGCGTATTTCGCGAGCTACTTCACGATCACGGGGCTGCACGGCGCCCACGTTCTCGGCGGCGTCATCGTGTTTCTTTATCTCTGGCTACCGGTCAGCAAGAAGCTTTACAAACGAAATCCCGAGCACCTCGCCAACCGCGTCGAGGTCGCCGGCCTGTTCTGGCACTTCGTCGATCTCGTCTGGATTTTCGTCTTCCCGCTTTTTTATCTGCTCTAAACCATGAACGAAACCGAAGAAATGATCGCCGCCGACGGGCACGCCGCTCCGGACGACCACGCCGCGCACAACGTTGCAAAACACGTCCGCAAATATCTGCTGGTCGGCTTGACCCTGATCACGTTCACCGCCATCACGGTCTTTCTCTCCTACGTGAACTTCGGGACGATGAAGGCCAACGTCGCGGTCGCGATGCTGGTGGCGACGTTCAAGGCCGCGCTCGTCGCCGCGATTTTCATGCATCTCTCGAACGAGAAACAGCTCATCTACCGCATTCTCGTTTTCACCGCCTTTTTCGTTCTCGGACTTTTCTTCCTCACCTATCTCGCCTGGTACGACCCGGTCGTTCGCTGATGTCGCTCAAAGGGTTCCATATCGTCTTCATCACCTTCTCGACGCTGCTGGCGCTCGGGTCGGGCGCATGGTGTCTTTGGATCGATTCGATCCACGGCGCCCCTGCGTTTCGCATCGGCGCGGTCAGTGCCTTCGTCGTCGCCGCCGGGTTGGTCGTCTACGGCGTTTGGTTTTGGCGAAAAATGAAACGGCTCCGTATCATCACATGAAGGCGCGAATCATTGTTGCGCTCGCTCTCTTTCTCGGGACACCGATCGGCCAGGTATTCGCCTGTTCGCAGTGCTTTACCGCGCCCGGTTCCAAAAGCAGCGAACACATGGCCGTCGCGATCTGGGTCTTGCTCGGAATCGTCATGTCCGTGATGGGCGGGGTCGGGGCGTTCAGCTTTCATCTTTGGAAGCACGCCCACACGCCGCTCGAACCGCATCAGCAACTTACCGACGAGGATTTGCAGCCGTATGAATAGCCTCGCCCTGATCAACGAGCTCATCGGCATGCCGCCGAACGCCTCCGAGCATGGCTTCCAGATCGATCATATCATCGAGTTCAGCCACTGGTTCATGGCCGCGCTCTTCGTCGGCTGGTCCACGTTTTTCATTTACGTGCTCCTCCGGTTTCGCCGCAGCAAGCATCCGGTCGCGGACCATGAAGGCGTGAAGAGCGGGATCTCCACCCACCTTGAATTCGCCGTCGTCCTCATCGAAGCGGTCCTTCTCATCGGATTCGCCATCCCGCTTTGGGCGAAACGGGTCAATTCCTTTCCGGACGACAAGGACGCGGTCATCGTTCACGCAGTCGGGCAGCAGTTTAACTGGAATTTCCATTTGCCCGGGCCGGACGGCGTCTTCGGCAAACGCGAGGTCGGGCTGGTCTCAAACTCGAACGCGCTCGGGGTCGATTTCTCCGATCCGGCGGCCAAGGACGACATCGTGGTCAGCGGCGAGCTGCACGTTTTAAAAGATCGCCCGGTCATCATCGAACTTTCGTCGAAGGACGTGATCCATAATTTTGCTCTGCCTCACATGCGGATTGCGCAGGACGCGATTCCCGGCCAGCTCATCCCGATGTGGTTCAAGCCGATCAAGACCGGCACCTACGAAGTCGTTTGCGGCCAGCTTTGCGGTCTCGGCCATTACAGCATGAAGGGGACGGTGGTAGTCGATGAGCCGGCGGAATATCAAGCGTGGTTGAAGGAACGCGCGGAGTTGATGGCGACGCCGCAGTCCGTTCCACCGCCGACCGAGCGGCCGCCCGGAGAACCACCCGCAGGTCCGACTCCGGGAACCATCCCGCCGCCGGGCGGGCCGAAGACGGCCAATCCCAGCGGAGCGCCGGACGCGAAGCCGGGCGAGCCGCCAGCGGCACCGAGCCCGAGTCCCAGCGCGCACGAACACCATTGAGTTGTAGCGGCGGTTTCCGACCGCCGATCTGTTCAATGTCGCCTAACGAGCCGTCGTTTGAAGTCTCGGCGGTCACGGATCGCCGCTCCCGCTGGCTGCATCGCTTCGCCTGGTTCACTTCTATCGCGACCCTTCTTCTCATTTGCAGCGGCGGCATGGTCACGAGCAAGGGCGTCGGTCTGGCTGTTCCCGATTGGCCCACGACCTTCGGCTACAACATGTTTCTGTTTCCGGTTTCGAAATGGGTGGGCGGCATTTTTTTTGAGCATACCCACCGGCTCATTGCTTCTACCGTCGGCTTCCTCACTATTATTCTCGCGGTCTGGATCTGGCGAGTCGATCGCCGTCGCTGGCTCCGGCATCTCGGGTTGGCTGCCCTTGGCGCGGTAGTGCTCCAGGGCGTTCTCGGCGGTCTGCGGGTGACGATGTTAAAAGATGAGATCGGGATTGTTCACGCTCTCCTCGCCCAGGCGTTTTTCGGAATGCTGATCGTGATTACCCTGGCCACGTCGCGCCTCTGGGAACGACTTCGCGAATTCGCTCCGCCGGCGCGTGCCACGCGAGCGCTTCTTCGTCTCATCATCGGCACGACAGTTTTGATTTACCTTCAGCTTGGCCTCGGCGCGACCATGCGCCATCAGCACCGTGATCTTTCGATCCTCGATTTTCCGCTAGCTTACGGCGCGGTCATTCCGGACACGGCGCCGGGAACCCTGGATAAAATTAACTCCTGGCGCGATGCCCGCGGGTTGTCGGACGTGACAGCGTTCCAGATTTGGCTGCAACTGTCCCACCGATTCCTGGCCGTGCTTATCGCTGCCGGAGTGATTGCCTCGCTGGCCGCGGCCCGTCGGGCGGGCGCCGCCGCCCGGTTGCTGTGCCGGTTTACCGACGCCTGGTTTCTTCTTCTGGCCTGCCAGATCACACTCGGCGCCTGGGTTATTTGGAGTAACAAAGCGGCCGACGTCGCGACAACGCACGTAGCGGTTGGCGCGGCAATGTTCGCGCTCGGCGTCGCGTTATCGGCCGTCTGTCTGCGATTCCCGCGCGAATCGAACCTCGCGAGATCGCCTCGCCATCCCGCCGTTTCGATGGAGATTCCGGTATCATGAAAGGCGCGGCCATTCCGGCGGAGATCGATCCGGCTCTTCCCCAGGCCACTCCTCCCAGCTTTCTCTCGGACTTCGCGGAGCTCGTCAAAGCGCGGCTGACCCTGCTCGTGCTGCTCACCACTGCCGTCGGTTATTATCTTGGTGCGCGTGGGCCGATTAATTTCCCCGGACTTTTTCATGCTGTTTTTGGAACCGCGCTCGCCGCGGCCGGCGCGGCTGCGCTCAACCAATGGTGGGAGCGCCGCCTCGACGCGCTCATGCATCGGACCCGGGCCCGCCCGATTCCGGCCGGTCGGATGCAGCCGCGCGACGCGCTGATCCTGGGATGTCTGCTTTCAGTTGGCGGCATCGTTTATCTGAGCGTCACCTGCAACGCTTTGAGCGCGATGCTCGCTGCCGCCACGATCATCGTTTACATCTTCGCCTACACTCCGCTGAAACGCGTCAGCACCGTCAACACCCTAATCGGCGCGATTCCCGGCGCTTTGCCACCGGTGGTCGGCTGGGCGGCGTCAACCGGCAAAATGGACATTGGGGCATGGAGCCTGTTCGCGATCCTGTTCTTCTGGCAAATGCCCCACTTCTTCGCCATCGCCTGGATGTATCGCGAAGATTATGCGCGGGCCGGATTCGAAATGATTTCGAAAGATGACAACACCGGCGCCCGGAGCGCGAGCCAGAGCGTTCTCTTTTGCATTCTGTTGCTGTTGATCTCCGGGATCCCGGAGTTCCTCGGGCTGGTCAGCGCGGTTTATCTCATAATCGAACTGGTCCTCAACGGAGTGTTCATCTTTGTCGCCATGCGTTTCCTCCGGACACAACAACGGGCCGACGCCCGCCGGCTTTTCCTGACGTCGATCGCTTACCTGCCGTTGCTTCTCGCAGGCCTCGTGCTCACGAAACTATGAAGACCGAAACCGCGTCCCTGGCCACGCGGACGCCGCCGCCCAGGCGCGGCACTGCCTGGAAAGCCACGCTGATTCTGATTCCGGTGCTGACCGCTGCCGTCCTCTTTTGGTTGCGGCAACTCCAGGTGCACGCCCTCTCCAATCGCGCGCTTCCATCCTACGGACCGGCGCCAAGCTTCGATCTCGTCAATCAGGACGCGCAGCCGTTCGGTTCGAACCAATTGGCCGGCAAAATTTGGATCGCGGATTTTATCTTCACAAGCTGTCCCGGACCTTGCCCGATCATCAGCACCCGGATGAGCGAGCTGCAACGGCCTCTCGAAAAGAGTGACGTTCATTTCATTTCGTTCAGCGTCGATCCCGAAAAGGACACGCCGCCAGTCCTGCGCACGTATGCGGACAAACTGCGAAAGGAACCGTTCCGCTGGGATTTTCTCACCGGCCCGGTCGGGGCGATCGCTTCCATTTCGCGCGACGGATTCAAGCTGGGAATATCCGAGGGCGAACCTGAGACCGGCCCCATCCATAGCACCCGCTTCGTCCTGGTCGATCGCCGTGGCACGATCCGCGGTTACTACGATGCGCTTGCACCCGATGGTGTGACGAAATTACTGGCCGACACGAATCACCTGCTTCGCGAACAACCGAAGTAGCGTTGTTTGCCGCGGCCTCTCGCTTGTCATGTTGATCCCGCAGTCGCGGGAGAAACATCTCTGATCATTTCCGCGCGGAGAAATCCGGAAATAGTCAGAGATCCTTCTCCCGCTCTCGCGGGATCAGGATGACATTCTGATTAGGTTGGCTCCGGATGTTGCCCCGCTGGGCCTTCCGCGCAAACCATCCGCAGATATTGCGCATACTCGCCTTTCGGAAGCTTATCGATGATCCCCTCCAACTGCGCCTGATCGATGAAGCTCATCCGAAACGCGACTTCTTCCAGGCAGGCGATCTTCAATCCCTGGCGGTGTTCGATCGTGGCGATGTAATTTCCGGCTTCGAGCAGGCTGGTCTGCGTTCCGGTGTCGAGCCACGCCATTCCGCGGCCCAGCGGCTTCACGTGGAGTTCGTTTCGGGCCAGATAAGCCAGATTCAAATCGGTGATCTCGAGCTCGCCACGGTCGGACGGTTTGAGTTGCCCGCACATCTCAACCACGCGCTCATCGTAAACGTAGAGGCCGGGGATGGCGAAATTGCTCTTTGGCTGTTTCGGTTTTTCCTCGAGGCTGATCGCTCGCCCGTCCGGTCCGAACTCGACCACTCCGTAGCGCCGGGGATCGCGCACCTGGTAACCGAAAATGCAGGCGCCACTCTGGAGCGTGAGCGCTTCGCGGTAGAAATCGAGGTTCCCGTAAAAGATGTTGTCGCCCAGGATGAGGGACGCGCCGGCGCCGGCCAGAAAGTCCGCGCCGATCAAAAACGCCTGCGCGATTCCTTCCGGTTTGGGTTGGGCGGCGTATTCGATGCGAATGCCAAGCCGCGCGCCGTCGCCGAGATAATCCTGGAGCATGGGCAGGTCTTTGGGCGTGGAAATGATGAGCACGTCACGCAGGCCGCCCAGCATCAGGGTCGCCAGCGGATAACAGATCATCGGCTTGTCGTAGACCGGCAGCAGCTGCTTGCAGACGATCTTGGTGAGGGGGTAGAGCCGGGTGCCCGCGCCACCGGCAAGAAGGATCGCTTTTTTATTCATGGGAAAAACAGGTCACGCGCCGGCGCTCCAATGATTCAGCCGATTCACCCATTCCTGCCAAAAATTGCCGCGGCGCGTCAAATCGATCCTGCTTAGCGGTTTGAGCCAGCGCAAGCTGCGGACCAGCGCGTCGTTCGAGGCGGGCCGGTCGAAAAAGAACGGCGGTCCGATCTGTTGGCTGAGTTTTCGATCGGCGATTCTGCCGCCAAGAGCATGTTG
Organism: Verrucomicrobiota bacterium; assembly: GCA_041167265.1. Taxonomy (GTDB): domain Bacteria; phylum Verrucomicrobiota; class Verrucomicrobiia; order Chthoniobacterales; family UBA10450; genus AV80. The sequence goes on from JBEEHG010000006.1 coordinate 20,416, forward strand.
GAGCGCGCTCTCCAGGGCGTCGGCGGAGAGTGCCGGCTTCGCCTCGATCGATGCGCTCAGGCTCACCCCGAGAATTTTTTTCAGGAGCACGCCACCGATCAGCGCGCGTGAGCTGGTGGCGTGGACGTGGCAGATGTTGGTTTGGGCAAACATCCGCCGCAAGGTAACGGCGAAACGGGCCTGGCGGAGAAATAAGTCGACCGGCACGCGATGTCTCTCGTTCGCGCGATTGTCCTCCAGCGCGAGCACCAGTTCGCGGTTTGCCTGCCATTCTGCTTCCACCGCCATGGCGTCTGGCAGAAACTCCAGCTGAAGAGAGAGCCGTTTTTCCGCGGCCGAGAGCCGTCGGTCCCCGCGGAACTCGCAAACAAACGCCCGGACGTTCGACGTGCGAGTTGCGACTTCATCCAACTCCGCCTCGAGCGCCGGCAGGTCGTCGTCTGGCCACCGATCGATGAGATACGCGATGCGCGCCTCGGGTCCGGGGGTCCGCGACGTGCCTGGCTTTTCCTGCGGCAACCGCTCGAGAAGCGGGCGCACCGTTGTTTCGACCTGGAAATGTTCCTCGACTCGCGCCCGTCCCGCGGCGCCATACCGCGCTCGTAATCCGGCATCGCGGCAGAGGGTTTCGAGCGCCTCCGCGAAGAGTCCGCTTTCGCCGGCCGGAACAAGCAGACCGGTTTCCTTGTCTACCACCGATTCCGGAATGCCCGCGAGCGTGGTCGAGACCACCGGGCGGGCGGAGGCCATCGCTTCCAGGATCACCGTGGGAAAGATGTCGCTGGCGCCGTTGTCGTCCGTGGTCGAGGCGAGCGCGAAAATGTTGCAACGTTGCAACTTCTCCAAAACGCAATCCTGCGGCAGCGCGCCGGCCAGCGTAATGCGATCGGCAAGGCGCAGCTCCGCGATCTGCCGCTGAAGTTGTTCGCGCAACGGTCCGTCGCCGATGATCTCGCAGTGGAATTGGATGCTGCGCTCCCGCAATTGCGCGCAGGCTTCGATCAGGTATGCGAAACCCTTGAACGCGACCAGACGCCCGACGCTCAGGATCTCGACCGGGAAAGAGGCCCCGGCTTCGGCGCGGGCGCCAACAAAATTCGCCAGGTCCATTCCGTTGTAGACCCGGTGAATCTTGCCCGCCGCCCTCGGACAGCGCGGCTGCATCAGGCCGCGGCTGTATTCCGTCTCGACCGCGACAAATTCCGCGGCCGCGCAAATCTCACACAGCAAATCGTCGTTGCCGAGGTCGGCCATAAAATCCTGGCCGTGGGCCGTAACGCTGAAGGGAATTCCCGACATTGCTTTGAGGAACAACGCCGTGTGCGCGGCCCGGTTGGCGAAATGGACGTGGAAATGATCCACCCCTTCGCGGCGGAACAGCTCCGCAAAATAGCTCGCGTTCCGGGCCCGAATCGGCGCCTTCACAGCCGGGCCGTATTTCCGTTTGTGTTCGTCGACGAGCGCCTCCGGCCATCGGTCTTCGCTTCGTGCTTTCTCTTCCCAGAGCCGCATCACGGCCGGCGGTGGCGCGTAATGGACCGGCGCCTTGAGTTGCCGGGTGTGCGGATGCCGGATGCTCGTCAGCGGCGGATGAATCGAGCCAACGACGAGCTCGAACCCCCGCCGTTCCAGCTCCAGCATCTCCATGTCGCAAAACGTTTGCGAGAGCACGGGGTAACGCGAATAGAGATAGCCGAGACGCAAAGGGTTGAGAGGTTGAGTGGTTGAGAAGTTGAGCGGAAAAGAGCGAAACGTCGAGTCAGAGTCCTCTCAACCCCTCAACTGCTCAACCTCTCAACTGTCGCCTACGAGAAGCGCACGTCTTTGCCCGGATCCATCTCGAAATCGAGCGAGAGCGAGTCGGCCGTGTTCGGCTTGATTACTTCTTCCATGAACTTTACGTGGATCGGGTCTTCCCGAAAGATTGCGTATTTGTCCATGGACTCGAAATCGATCGCGATGAAAAACGGCCAGGGCATCTCGGGATCGATCCGTTTCCCGCACTTGATGCTGAGGACTTCCTGGATTTTCAGGAGCTGCATCCGGGTGTTCATCATCATCTCTTCGAGGCGGGCCGGGGTCACCTCCGGCTTCAATTTGAACAGGGTGATGTGGTGCACCATGGGGGCTAAGGTTTAGGCGGGGAACGCCTCCCGTGCAAGCGGTATTCGGGGGCGATTTTCCACTCTATTTTTTCCAATCGAGCGCGCCCTTTTTCAGCGCGTACACATACCCGACCATCAGGATCGAGATAAAGCTGAGCATGCTCCAAAGCACCAGTTTGCTCTCCCCGATCATCTCCCGGTAAACGACCGCCCACGGATACATGAACACGATCTCGAGGTCGAACAGGATGAAGAGCATCGCGACCAGGTAGAACTTCACGCTGAAGCGCGGCTGGACGTCCCCCTGCGGCACCATTCCGCATTCGTAGGCGGTGTCTTTCACGCGCGTCCGGCGCCCGGTCTTGCCCAGCAGAACGCTGACAAGCAACGCAGAGACTGCGAAGCCGATCGCTACTCCTATGTGGAGGAGGAGCGGAAGGTAATCGCGAAGCATACTGATCCTTATTGGATCGTAGCCGGAAAGCGAACGTTACTTGGCGGCTGCGTCAGCTGCTGCCGCGGCGCGCGCGATGGCGGCATTACGAGCGCTCGCGGCGGCGGCAGCCGCGGCCGGGATGTGGCCGTTCTGCGGCGCGATCGCCTGGGCGAGCGCGGAAGGGAGGCCCTTGTATTTCTTGCCGGTCTTGCGAACAGCGCCACGGGCCACCAAATTCTGAAGCTTTTCGTAAGCACGGAGGCGCAGCATCTCCTCGCCGCCGCTGGCCGCATTCCGGGCGCGCAGATTTTCGTGCACGATATCAAAGAGTTGCTTGAACTCGAAAGATGCACGGCGGGAAAGCACCGCAACCAGTTCTTCGGTCACAAGATCGGGAACTCGACGGGAAAATGCGTTTTTCTTGAGAATAGCCATAGGGCCGAAATGATACCACATCACGCCGCTTTCGCAGCAGAATTCTCCGCCACCCCCAGCAGAGCGGTTTAACCGCTAGTTCCGAGAGGTTTAGGTCCGGTTTTCGGCCTCACGGGGTGTTGCTGGGATCAGGGGTCGCGGAAGGTGTAGACGGTGGCATCACCTGAAGGTTAGGGGCGATCGGCGGACCGCCGCCTTGCGTTTGCTGATGATACATCGCACCCGCTGCCGCGCTTGTCGCGATCGCGCCAATCGCGGTCGGATAAAGCGGGACCGAACCGACGGATTCGGCGACGTATCCATCGCCGCGGTAACTCTGCGACATCACCGTTGGGCTAAGATGTCTCGTAATGACTTCCGCGGACGGCAACTTATTGACGTCGATCGTGTCCGAAAGCGCGGGCAGAAACGCCGCGCCCATCGCGAGGAGCGGACGCAGCGATGCGTCGAACCGGGCGTAAATCAGCGCCGGATCGAGATACACGAAGGCTTGCTGCGCGGTCGGCAGGGCGCGCTCCGCGTTTTGGAAATTTCTGGTCGCGCCCAGCTCCGATGAACCGGTGGCGCTGTGCTTTATCGCCGCTTCGACCGATCCACTGTCAGGCCCGATCACAAGCATGCGTTCCGACAACCCGATCGTCGGCGAAAAGGAAAACAACGCCACGCCGGTGCCGCCGGAATAATAATGCGCGCCCTCCTTTTCGCGATGGGTCCACTTCACATCGTCGTCCGCGCTCGACGCGGTGATCGCCGTGATGATCTGGTTTGCTTTCGCGGGGTCCTTTACCGGCACAGCGGCCACGAGCGAAGGCCATTGTGAATTCACCGCCCAGCTTCCGATCAACCCAACTTCCGACCCGAAGCCCGCTTTCCATTCGTCGAGCGTCACTCCCTTGGCCGAAAGCGAACCCGTGATTTTCTGCAATCCCCCCAGCCAGCCCACGCCACGCGCCTGCCATCCGGGCTCCATCTCCTTGCGCAATTCCAGCACGCTGGCCGCGTAGAGAAATGTGTCCCTGGTCGCGATCGGCAGCGACGCGCGCGCCAGGTTTCCAAGGTCCGCCACTTTCGGCATCCCGACAAAAACGGTGTCGCGCATCCGGCCGCCATCGAACGCCATGGTGGCGCAAAAACTTTGGATCTGGCGAACCATTGAGAAACGATCGGCGGACTCGGGCTCGCGGTTTTCGGGCTCCGTTGTTAGTTTTGAAGCCAGTAGGTTTAACCGCCCGAAGAAGAGCGCCGCGTAACTCGCGGGCATGTGTTTGGAAGCGGCCAGGAAAACATCGTCCCCCGAAAGCGCCGTGGAAGCCTCCTTTACCCGGCCATCGGCGCGGTCGAGCAACGCCTTGAGGTTATCGAGAGTATTGGCGAAGAAAAACCATGGCCCGGCCCACGCCGTCCAGACTTGGATGAGTCCTGCGCTGTCGTTGTGGATCTGCCGACCCTGATACTCGATCGTCTCGTGTTTCACGTCGGGATCGCCGCCGAGGATTCGGGCTCTCCATTCTTCGACGAGTTTCGCCGCTTTCGCCGTGTCGCCGGCGCAACGAAATCCGCCGTCCCAGCGCCAGGCGCTCGCTTCGATTGAGATCAGCGCGAAAAACGCGTCCTTCATTTCCAGCGTCGAGATCTCGTCGACGGTCTGGCCGACGCGGCCCCGCGCCTGGATCTGAGCTCGCGGCTTTGCCATGAAATCCTGGACGGCCGGTTCCTGCCAAAGCTGATACAGGTCCGTTCGATGCCATTCGCCGCGGGACTGATTAAAATCGGGCAGGTGGACCAGGGCGAGGGTCTCCTTCGGGAGGAGCGACGCCACGCCGAGGCTCGACGTGTGATGCGTCCGGTAAAATCCCCACCAGATTAGTGCCGCCGCGACGGCCGCGGCCAGGATGAGCAGTTGAAACTTTCTCATTTCGAGTCCGCAACTGTAGCACCGCCTTCGGCGGAAATCCCAAATCCCAAGTCCCAACTGTAGCCGCGGCGCTCAGTCGCCGCGTCCCTTTTCGATACAGAAGGCTGCGACAGAGCGCCGCGACTACAGCTCAGGCTCGGGGATGAAACTTTCTGTGAACCGCCTTTAACCGCTGCTGATCGACGTGCGTGTAAACCTGCGTCGTCGAAATATCCGCGTGCCCGAGCATTTCCTGGATGATCCGCAGATCGGCGCCGTTGCTCAGCAAATGGGTCGCAAAACTGTGGCGCAAAAGGTGGGGATAAATATTCGCCTCCAAGCCGGAATGCTTCGCCCGCTCCTTCACGATCTGCCAGATGCGGGTCGTCGTCAGTTTCGTCCCTCGGCTGGACAAAAAAATTTCGCTGCTGGTGCGCGGCTTCACCAGCTTCGGCCGCTCCGTCGAAAGATAAGCGGCCAGCGCCCCGCACGCTTTTGTTCCCACCGGCACCAAACGCATCTTGTTTCCTTTGCCGGTCACCCGGAGGATCCGTTCCTCCGCGTTGAAGTTTTCCAGGCGCGCATTGGCCAGCTCCGAGATGCGCAGGCCGCTGGCGTAAAGCAGTTCGACTATCGCGCGGTCGCGCAACCCGAGCGGCTGTTTGGTGTCGACGCTCTCAATCAGCTGTTCGACCTGTAATTCGTTCAGCGTCTCCGGCAGATACCTTTCGATCCGCGGCAAAGAGAGCGTCTCCGTCGGATCGCGAACCAGCGCCCCTTTGCCCGCGAGGAACCGGAAGAAAATCTTCAGCGCCACGACGATTAACTTGATCGACGACGCCGCCAGCCCCCCGCGTTTTCGCGCCGCCAGATACTCGCTGATCAGCGGCTGCTCAACCTGCCGGACGGCGCTGATTTTTTTCGCCGCCGCGCACCACTCGGCAAATTCCGTGAGCGATCGGCGGGTCGACAATTGGTAATTGTCCGAGAGACCGCGTTCCGTCGCCAGAAACCGGATAAACGAGTCGATCTCCTGTTCCACGATATGGAAGTGTGACGAAGAAAGTGATCAGTGACCAGTGATCAGTGATCCGGTGAAAATGCCGGGCACGCTGAATAGCGTCGCTTGCCACGGCGTCTTAAATTGTCCGGTCAGGGTTTTTCTGATAACTGAACACTGGTCACTAATCACTGTCTCACGTTGACAAACCATCCGGGCGTTTCGAACGTTATTCACAAACATGAGTCTTGATCTTAATTCGTTGCTCAGGGATTGGCCGCATGAGCCGGGCGCCATCAAGGTCCGCAAGATCATCGGCCTCGACGGGCGGGAGAAATTGCAGCTCCGGATCGATCTCGGCGTCCTCCAGATGGAAGTCGCCGGTCGTCCCGATGGTCAGCGGCCACATAACTGCGAGTCGCTCCTGGTTTATCATCAGCGCCGCGCCGAGCGTGCCGAAGCGCGCGGCGAGACCTACGAGCTGTCCGCCGAGCAATGCAACGATCTCCAGCAGGAGGGCATCCAGTATTACCATCGTTACCTCAGCCTCTTTCAGATCAATGACTTCGCCGGTGTCATCCGCGACACCCAGCGCAATCTCGACCTGTTCGCGTTCGTCGCGGCGCACGCAGACCGCGAGGAAATGGTCTGGAGCTTCCAGCAATTTCGCCCCTACGTCCTGATGATGAACACCCGCGCCAAGGCGTCGATCCTTCTTGGAGAAGGCAGGTTCGCCGAAGCCATGCGCGAAATCGAAGCAGGCCGCGACGCCATCCAGGAGTTCTTCAATCAATCGAGCTTCCCCGAGTTGGCCTCGAAAAGTTCCGAGCTCGCGTTCCTCGACGAATGGCTCGAAGAAGTCAGCTCCAAGCGCCCGCTTTCCAAACTCGAGATCATGCAGCGCGAAATGGAAACTGCCATCGCGCACGAGCTCTACGAGCGCGCCGCCGAGCTTCGCGACGCCATCAAGCTGCTCCAGACGCAAAAGTAGGCAGCACTCCTGTAGAGGCAGGCGTGTCGCCTGCGTGCCGTTAAGCCGCAGCCGACACGGCTGCCGCTACAGCTGTTTCTCCTTCCTCGCTTCCTGCTTTCCTGATTCAAATCTGTCGTGCGAATAATTCGCCGTTCAGTGGCTGCATTGCTTTGCGTGCCAGCAATCGCCATCGCCGATTTCCGCGAATTCAAAGCCGTTCCCTTTGATGCGGACCTGGCTGCTAAAGTCACGCGGAGCGTTGAAGCATCGCTCAAAGACTTTCCCAGGCTAACCGCCGAGAACCTAGCATTCAGCGTCGTCGATCTCACGAAGCCTGATGCACCTGTCCGCGCCGACTACCATGGCGACGCCGCCTTCTACCCGGCCTCGCTCGTGAAACTTTTCTTCATGGTCGAGACCTATCGGCAGGGAAAGCTTACTCCTGAAATCGAGCGCGCTTTGCGCGAAATGATTTACGTGTCTGATAACGACGCCGCAGCCTTCCTCGTCGACATTCTTACCGACACGTGCAGCGGCTCCGATCTGGAAGGCAAGGCGCTCGAAGAGTTCATCGATCGCCGCCGGAAGTTGAACCGGTCGTTCGCCGCGCTCGGATACGACATTAGCGCCATGATGAAGCCCTGGAGCTTCGGCCCATTCGGCCGCGACATGCAGCTACTCGGGGAGAACAGAACAAACCGGAACCGCGCCAGCGCTAACTCGTTCGCCTCCCTCCTTCTCTGGATCGTTAGTCGCCACGCCGTCTCCCCGCAAGCGTCCGATGCCATGATGTCGTTGCTCGAACGCCCGCTGGCTCCGTTGCGTCCCACCGAGAATCAGGTGAAAGAATTCTTTGGCGAATCCCTCCCGCCTGGCGCGAAGCTCTGGTCGAAAGAAGGCGACACCAGCGAGGTCCGCCACGATGCCGCTTACATCGAGCTGCCCGGCGCCCGCAAGTTCATCATCGTCATCCTCACCCGTGGCGCCGCGGACGATAAGACCTTATTGCCGTCCCTTGGAAGGCGTTTGCTCGCCGACCTTACGCCAGACTAACGGCGAAGGATTCGACCGATTCGCTATCGGCCTTTTGTTTCAATGCTGTAATCGGCGACCTTCCACACCCCGGATTCCTTCGTCATCGTCAGCTGCTCGACTCCTTTCGTCTTTGTGAACGTCGTCGGTATCTTCAGGATCCGAGTAATTGTCTCCTTGCCATCATCTGACTCAGTGGTCCTGGTGGTGACGGAAACATTGTTGTCCCGATCGGTTACCTCGCCGAATTCCTTCTGCATATAACTATGGTTCTGCTTCCACTTCTCGACCGTCAGGTGGTGCCGGAACGGTTCGGCGGCCGTCGCCAAATTCTCGGCGTAATTTCCTTGGTCCAACAAAATAAGCCATTTCCCCGCAGCGGCGCCCATGGCCTGGACCTCTTCCTTGGTTAGCTCTTGTTTTTCTGCGGGCTTTATTGTCGCCGCAGGTTCGGAAGGGCTTTGATTCTTGGTTACAAGAAACTTAAAGGTCTCGAGGATGCGGCCAAGATCATCGTACTCGCCGAGATTCTTGGCGCTCTTTAGTTTCGGATCGAAATACGTTCCGTATTGATCGATCCGCACGCCCTTGGTGGTTCCAGGTTGATGAACGAAGTATGATTTGGCGGCGCCAACAAACACAGGAGGCGAATCGTTGGTGGTGAACTCCCACGTGGCACCCTGGGCCATCACTCCATCGATTTTGCGCGTGGTATAAGAGACCGTCTTGGAAGTGAAATTCGACATTTTCTCGGCCCACTGCTTGCCCAGGCCGGCCAGCTCCTCCGCGATCCCTTTGTTACTGTTCGGGTCGTCCGCCTCGTACCAGGACACGGTAAAGCTGGCAAGTTCGTCGGTGCCGTTTCCACCATACTTCGTTACCACCGCGTAAATCCCATCCTGTCGCTCGCGCAGCTTGAACGTTTCGGGATACCTGAAGCTGAAACCGACAAAATGCGATTTCAGATCCGGTCGTGGCCCTTCCGCCGTACTGTCGTACGTTTGCCAGCCGGCTGACGGGGTCTCTGGACTTGCGGCGTAAACGAGAGACAGCGGAATCAAGGCCAGAACGATCAGGTTCGCAAAAGCGCGCCAGCGAAAAGCAAAGGAACGAATTTGCATCGCCAGCCTCAAAACAAGAATCGCTCTCCAAGGTCAAGCCATTTCCGCAGGCGAGTGACAGGTCAGCGATCCGCTGTCTGACTTCCGTCCTCTGATTTTTCGTCGGCGAATCGTCGGACAGTAAAGCCCCAGCGCGGGACCTTTGCACGATACGCCCGATAGCTTTCCCTAAATCTCGATTCAAGCGCGGGCTCTTCGTAGATCACCACCATAAGATGGAAGATCACGAACATGATAAGCGCGTACTGAAGCATCGCACTGCTCCGAAACAGCCATGCTTCGCCAAGAAGAATGGCGACGACGCCGTTATACATCGGGTTTCGCGTGAACCGGTAGAGCCCGCGCACGACCAAAAATTTCGGAGGATCGAATGGCGCCAGGGTGCCGCGTCCCGCCGCGAGAAAATCCCAGACGCACCAAAGCAACACGCCAAGTCCCAGCAAACCAAGGCAAACCGCCGGGAATGCGCCAATCGACAGATCAGATAGAGCGAACGGCCGAGACGCGCGGAGAATCCGCCACGGAATGTAGCCGGCCACAGTGCCCGGCAGAAGCACGAGTGCAAAGAGCGACCGCACGACGAGGAGGGCCTTCATTCCGGCCATCCTCTATCGTCAATTCTCCATCCTCGTCCCATTCCCTGTCCGCCGCGCCACCAGCGCCATCAGGAGCAACCCATAACTAGCCGCGCGCAGGACCGACCAGACCACGGCCAGCATGGTAAACACCGATGCTCGTTGCGCCATACTCCCGCCGCCCTCCATGGCCCACCTTTGAACCAGCATCTGCGCCACTGGAATCACGATGCAAAGAACGACCGACAACCCGAACCCCATGAGCGCCCACGCCGCCGCACCCCCAAATTCATCTCTTCTCGCCCCGACCACCACGCATCCCAGCACGCTCACGATAAGGATCGGCAACTGCGCCACGAACAAAGAAAGCAACGCCGTGAGCTGCGCATTATCGGTTATCGGATTCATGGACGCCGATCCTGAGGCTCGCGGCCCGGAAGCGGAAGTCAGAAGTCGGAAGTCGGAAGTGAAGTCAGAAGTCGGAGGTCGGAAGTCGGAGATCGGAGATCGGAGAGGTCAGAGAGGGATGAACTCCGGCATTGACTGGGAAGCGCCAACCCAATAGCCAATAACTTTCCCCATCGCCCCCATGCGCCTCCTCCTCGAAGTCATTGTTGCCGCCGCCCTGATCGCGCTAGCCTGGCAAAAATCATTCAAAGACTGGACCCGCGACCTTCCGGTGATCGGGTCCCATATCACAGCGGCCACTCCGCCGCCAAAGACAAAGCCCGCCCTCACCGCGCCAACGCCCCAATCGTTCACCGGCCACATCTACTACACCGACGACACCGGCAAGCGTTACTGGCTCGACGCTCAGGGCAAGCGTCACTACGACCCCTAGCCGCCATGCGAACGTTGCTCGAACTGATCATCGCAGCCGCAATCATCGCGATCGGCTGGGAAAAATCGTTGAAAGAACGCGCCGACGATCTTGCATGGTTTAGCGACAAACCGAGCAGCACGCATTCCCGATCCTCTATCGTCAATCCTCGCCCGAGCCCGACAGCTCCCGGCGCGTGGATGTGGGATCCAAAAAGACAAAGCATCCTGGATACACCGAAACCGAAAACGGCGACCGTTCCTGTGCCTGCATCGACTCCCGGTTCGTGGCTCTTTGACCCCAGCCACCGCTCCGCTCTTGATCCGCCAAACAAGAATCACCAAGCACCAACACCGCCCTGATACGCCTACTCGTAAACGGCCTCAAGCTGTTGGTCTACCACCTCACCAGTGAACCGATCGATCGCAACGTGCAGCCAGTAACGCTTCTCGCCTTGAGTAACGAAATCCGTCAATGCAGTTGCGGTTGGCGGAAACCGACCCGATTGCGCGATTACATCAATCAACAGGTTCCACGTCCGCGTTTCGGTCACTGACGCTAACGCCCGCGGTACCACCTCCCGCTTTACCTTGACGCGTTGGTCATGCGCAGAACCGGAAGCTGGCACTGGCAAAATGGTCGTTGGAAGTCCGGCACGACTTATCAGTTCAGCTTTGTTTCGGAGGGGAGCTGAAGACGTAGCGCTGACCAGGTTTGTCGCAATTACGGGAGCGGCGGTTGCGCCTGATCCGGTTTTAGAAACCGTGTTGGTGCATTCCAACTCTGAAACGAGGGCGCCTGCTAGGATAGACTGCAGCACCGGAACCTGCCGTGTGTTCAAGCTAACTCTGCCAGCGACGAGTTGCGGCTCGTCAGTGATCGAAAAGATGTCGAGAAGCGCAGAATCGCCACTGTTGTCCGTGAAAAAATCCAAGGTCTTCCAAGGAAGATCACGAAACGCGTACCCGAGTTCAGCTACGGATTTAAACGGCCGATTAAGAACGATTGGCTGATAATCATTAAACTCCAAGGTCACATTCGCTGGCGGCGTAGGACTCGGCACTGGTGTAGAAGCCGGAAAATACGGCGTCGAGTAGCGCGGTGTCGAATTTGCTACCGGGGTCGGTTCAGGGTACGCGCTGTCCGCGGGTCGGGTCACCCCATCGTTATCCGCGTAAGACGTGCGCGTGTTCGAGCTTGTTGTGTTCAGGGCTAAAGTGGCAGGCAGATAGGGGAGCGAGGAAAAACGCATAGGAGCATGTTCTACGGCTCCACCTGGGTCGGCAATATTTCCGCCGTAGCCGTTAGGTAACGACGCGCTACTCGGCCAAAGCGATTCGTTGATCGACGGGTTACTAGTCAACGCGCTCGTCTGGATCGGACCGAAGCGAGTCGACCGCGGATCCGCCTTCATGAATACTGGCGGTGGTATTTGGGTCCATTGGGAAGCTGTGAATGCACGTGGCGATCCATTTCTCGAATTTGCAGTGCGCAGCTGAACGGCGTCGTCAGTGATCCAGCTGGTGGCGTCATTAATGCCGATGAATCGATTGTAGGCAACGAAGGTTCCGCCGCCGATATCGACTTCTAGCGTTGCATTGAAGGTGTTTTTGATTGCCAGAGATGGTCCTGTTGCCGCGCCGATCTGTAAGCACACCGTCGGTGTGGAAGTTGGCGTTGGCGCCGGACTGGGATAACTATAATCGGGCAGCCGAAATCCTACGATAGCCCCCGGATTTCCGGATGCCGAGGCGGGGGGAGTAGGCAGCGCAACAAATTGGCCCGTTGCCGTTGGTGGACTTGTGAGCGTAGCGTTCGCGCTCGACAACGGCGCGGGGGACGGACCGAAAAGCGCGCCAGCATTTAAGGTGATCGAGAGCCCGGTGGCATTGTAAAAAAAATTGCTTCCGCTGTTTGTCCATGTTTCGCCATTGCCGCCCTTAAACAAGCCAAGTCCGCCGTCGACCCGAAGTCGGACCGTTGGCGGAGAAGGAATGTTCTGGTGAGGGTTCCAGAGCTGGAACACAAGATACGTTGCCCATTTGGTGGAGTCATTCGGGCTCGTCCCAGCGAGCGCGTACATCTCGGTGATATAGGGAAGACTCTCGACCCCCGACGCGGTCCACGGCACTCCAGCCGGAGTATATTGAATAATTGTTGGAATAGAATCCGGATCAGCTTGGTCTATGATAGCGGCACCGATCGAGAGGACATGATGCGTCGTGCTACTCATGTGCACATCCGGAAAAACGGTAGATCCACTGGGCGTAACTCCGCCGCCCGTATTTTGTCCCAAGGATCCGACAAGAATTCCGGCTTGGAGTAACTCGAAGTAGTCTGGCTCTCGACCGGCAGTCGCCACTTCCGACAAGGTCAAAATACGGTTTGGCGCGCCATGCGAGTATTTCCACAGATCATTGGAAACGTAGGCTAATCCAAAACACTTGAGGATATTGCCCGCCGTTCCCGCCTGAATCGTTTGAACACTGACATTGTTTGTAAGCAGGTTCGTGATAACTGCGTCACTCGGATTAGCCGAATAGACATCAGAACTCGGCCCCTTGTAGGTAATCCAAGCCAGCCTACTCAATGGAAATCGCGTCTTTACTAACGGCTCTCCCGAAGTAGCTGTCGAGCCGTCGAATCGCGCAAAGGCAGTGGTCGCCCGTGCCTGAGCGAAGTCTGGGTTCGTCGCCGTTGCGGCCACTGGGCTTACCGACGGGCTGTTTAACTCGCGCGAAAAAGTCCCGAGATATTGCAACGCATTGACGGAGAATCCGGTCGCGCGGCGAAAGCTGAGCAGCTGTTGCCTTGTGACGAATGATTGATCCGTGCGACCGGTCCATGGGTAGGGAGATGGGCTCGGATCGGTTCGTACACTTAGAAATCCAGTCGTATTAGAAGATATCCAATTGAAGTATCTCTGGGCAGCGGCCGTCGTAAAATCGAAGTTGGCAGAAAAATCACCGCTCGGTCGAGTGGTCGCGTAATTGCGCCACCCTACAATGTTGTTGATCTGCAGAGCCGAAATGTTGACTCCGGAAGACGGGTTCAAATCAGCATACGCCAAACTTCCTTTGAATGCATAAGGCTGTGGCGGCGAAACGGCAGGTGCTGGCGTTGGAATCGGATATCCTGCAACGTTAACGTCAAGCAACCCCCCTTCGTTATAAATTGCATAAGCATAGCGGCCGGTAACGGTGCCGGACGGTCCGGAAATAACCGTTGGACCGGTTTGTGTAACGAAAACCCAGTCGGGTGCGGTAAAGGAACTCACTGGGTCGGCCAGATCGTTACCGGTGTCGGCTTTCGGGATTAGATAATGCTTGTTCCACCGGGCTGTGGTTACATCGCCCAGTTTAGCTGGCGTTCCTGATGGAGAAGGAGCCGAACCCAAAGCGGATGCGCGGCTATCAACCGCAGGAGCTCCAGGGGTATCGGACCGAATACTTCGGCGGATCAAATTCGGAATTGGCGTCCCGGACGTCGGCGTGCCGTAAGCTTGCGGCACGATATTACTCGCGGATGACGGCGCATAGATTGTTACATTGTTAACCGTGGATGGTGTAGATCCATTGACGATTTCTTGCTTGAGGTCGCCGACAACGATGTCAAGAGCGCTACGCGCTAGTTCATCGCTTCGCACCGAATTGAAGTCGCTATGCGCGATTTGTCGATCCACGCTCGTGCGAGACAAAAAGGCTACAACCATCACAGCGAGCAAAACTACAAAAGCCAAAACGATGACAATGGCAACACCGGCTCTGTGGCGCTTGGGGTTTAAGCACGAAGAGAAACTCATGGCTTTGCCGTAAGAGCAAACGTTCGCTCATAGAGTCGAATGGCAGAGAGCGTCGGGCGGGGAATGTTTGCTGCGGAATTAAGTGCCGTTTGCCATTGATTGAGTAGGTCGCCGGGATTCATTGAAGCGGAAAAATCGTTCATCGAGCCGACAAGCGCAGTGAGATCGCTCTCCTTGGCCAACACTCTGCTTTTTTGGTCGATACCCGCGACGCAGACAGAAATCGCGGCTACATCCTGGAGGCCGCTGACGCTTGTATGGCTGCTTGTGTCCCAAGGAATAACGGAGAGACCCCCGTTTTTAAGAATGTAGCAATATTCAAAACGAAAAATGTAAGGCGCGATCGACTCATAGTCGCTGTCAGCGCCTGTGTCGGTTGCGGCAGCCCAATTGCCAGCAATCGTGAGAGGCAGGAACACAATCGGCGTGTCAGTCGTTGTCGCTCCATTCCAGAGCAGCGCTTTCGCCATCCGTTCGAGCTTGTTCGAAGCAATGCGGTATGCCACCAGAGAGATCGGACTGGAAGCGGAGCTGGAATATCCGGGAACCGCACTGAAGAACGCCAGCTGATCGTTTCCGGTCATACCGCCGCCAACAGAATTGGGAGCGCCGGAGCCCTTCCCGAAGAAATCAACGTCGGACCGTCTCACCATTTGGCCCAAGTCGACCGCAACGCGCTCGAAGAGTGGGCGAATCTGTCCGTCAGCCTCCATTCGTTTTCCCCCGGATGACGTAATCGCACTTGCGTGGACGAACAGGCGACTGACAAGCAAAACGAGGGCAGTCAGGATCGCGATCGAAACCAGGAGTTCTGTAAGAGTGAAAGCGGTGTCTCGTTTTATCATTCAATTTCGATCGAGAGCCACAAAAATTTCCGCCGTACCCTCGGCATTACTTGCTGTCGCAGCCGCCGGCCACGTTGCTTTTAACTCAACAAATGTCGCGGTGCGCGATCCGGTGCCATTCGGCGCAAACGTTATTGTCACTCGATACCGCGAGTTCGTATCGAAGGCAGTCGTGTGCCGGCCTTCGGTAGAAAAGAAAAGTGTCGTGGTCGTCGTGCCACCGACGGGATTGGCGGGAATAGGAATGGCAAATCGCGGGGAGGTGGATGCTCCGCCGCGCGGGAAAGTGACGGGTGTAGATCTCAGATCAGCAGCGACCGCGGACAAGATATCTACCGACGCGGTCTGTTCGGTCGCGATGTGATTGGTTTTAACACCGACAGGCAACAAGGCAAAAATCGCCAATAGCGAAATGGCGGCGACGCCGAGAGCGAGCGTGACTTCAACCAACGAAAAGGCGTCGGGTCGTTTCAAAGAGGAGATCACTGACGATAAACTTTGAAGTTGCCGCCTACGCCGCTGAACTGAATTGCGGCGACATTGCCCGAGTATCGGCCGCCCGCCGCCGGTGGCGTTGGCGCAGCGTCTCGGTGCGTGGGAACAAGACCAAGCTCAGCCGCGACCTTGAGTGAATATGTGCCGTTCAGGTTTGCTTCGCCGCGCGGATTGAAGCGAACCGTTTTGTAAAATGTGTAGCCCTGCGCTACAAACCAAAACTGGGTGGCGTCACTGCTGTCACTACTGATGCGATTGAAATGATCTGCGTTGATGCTGGCCGCATAAGTGTACGGCAGATCGGATCTGGCATCGAGGCTGTTCGACAATGGCGTGGGATTTGGTGTCGGCGAGGGGGGAGCACCGATGTCTGTGAGGTGAATATTTTCAATCTTAGTGAGGTTTCCGATTTGCGCGATACGATCGGCCGGGAGAACGGCAGATGGGTCGCTGCTCTCGAAAATCGATGTTCCATCCAACGACCGAATACTGGCCAGGAGCAAACGGCCCTTTCCGGAGTACGGTGGAGGCGTCGAGGTTGGCGCTACCGCAGTCGCCGATTCTTCATAGAACCCCACCCACGTATACGTGTTATACGCCATCGCATATGTCCGCGCACTAGCGAGTGTGGCGGAGACGGTTTCGGCGGCAATCGTGACGTCACCGGCGCTTTTGAGGCTCGTGAAGGCTGGCGCAACTAGCACGATCAAAACCGCGATAATCCCCATCACGACGAGGAGTTCGATCAGCGTAAAGGCCCACTGCCCACGCTGGCTTAGCATTGTAAACGCCGATTGCGCACCTTTTGTCGGGAGGCTGTTGGATCGGAGCGCGGGACGAGCGGCGAGTGGCAAGTGACGATTGTGGGGCGAAATTGGCCAGTCGTTCCGCCGATGTCGCATCGAGGAAATCTAGCGGTAGCGGGGGAGGCGGGACGAGCCGAAAATGACGACGGGATTCGCGATACGAGATTCGAGATGCGGAATAAGGCTTCGCTGGCCGTCACCAGCCGGCTCAAAAGTGCGGGCATGAGAAATTTGCAGAACTGAGACGAATTGCCGGGCGGCTGGCAAACGGGGGCATGGTTTTAGCTTTTTAGCCCGGCGTTGTGCTGGAACACACCTTATCCGAGGAGGAGCATTCTCAGATCGTGCAGACGATCGAGATGTTTGAAGTCATCCTCCAAACGCAGCCGGACGATTATCAATCGCTCGAAATCCTGAAGGAAGCGTACGCGAAGGTCGGGCGGAAAGACGATTCGCTAAAGACATCCCGCCGCCTGGCGGAAGCATATTTCAACAGCGGTTCCTACACGATGGCCATGCAGGAATGCGAGGCGATCCTGGTGAAGGAACCGAACGCGCCGGAAATCCTGGCGATGCTGGGCGATATCGAATCGCGTCTCCACAAGGCGGGCGAACAGATCGCGGCGGGTGGTTCCAAAACGGGGTTGATCGCGACCCCGGGAATGAATGGCGCGAACGGGCTGACCCACGGCAGCGCCCACGACGGATCGCTCGTCGATATCCAGATGAACCGGGTCCCGGCGAACTTGCACGATCGCGGGGACGATCACCTGGCGAAATTTTTGGTGATGCAACAGCTCTTCCCGGAGGAGGAAGTCGCCAAGGCGATGGAGACGGTGAAGCATCTGAACAAGGACCTGACTGGCCAGGCGCTGGCGGCGTCGTTATTGGATAAAATTTGCCGGCAAGACACAGACAAGCTCGACGCGGCGATGTCGGGGTTGATCGATCGGACGAAGTTCGCCTATGTGCCGCTCGAATATTACGACGTGGATCGCCAGATCCCACGGATGTTGCCGGATCATCTGACGCTGGGCCGGCTCTTTTTGCCGTTCGATTTGATCAGCCGCACGATCATGATCGCGTGCTGCAACCCGTTCGACGCGGCGGGGCGCGACGCCGTCCAGCAGTCGCTCGATTACACGGTGACGTGGTATCTGGCGCGGCCGGGCGCGATCGTGAAGGCGCTCCAGGATGTTTACCGGCTCGAGTCCCGGGTCTAACCGCGTATGAGAAGCAAATCTTTCGCGGAACGCATCGCCGATGTCCTGATCGAGGACGGCCTCCTCTTGCCGAGCCAGCTCGAAGAAGCGGTGGGGCTGCAACAAAAAGAGGGCGGCCGGTTGCTGAAAATTTTAACGGACAAGCAGTTCGTCACGGACCAGGACATGACGGTGAGCATGGGGCGTTGCCTCAATACGCCGCTCATTAATCTGTCGAAACTCCGGGTTCCGGAAGAAATCATGTCGCTGGTTCCGAAAGAGCTGGCGAAAGCGAACAAGCTGGTGCCGATCGCGCGGTTGAACGGGAAGCTGTTCGTGGCGATGGCGGACCCGACGAACGTGCTCGCGGTGGACGACGTGAAGCGGCGGGTGCAGCTCGACATCGTCCCAATGATCGCCACCGAAAAGGCGGTGAGCGACGCGCTGGCCGGTGTGCATCATGGCGGCGCGCAGATGGCCGAAGTGCTGAAGCAGGCGGCCGAGGAAGCGGCGGCAGCGAGCGACGTGGAAGTCCAGTCGACCAAACGCGACGAGATCGACCTCGACCAGCTGGCGACGGATTCGGAAGACGCGCCAGTCATCAAGATCGTGAACCTGATCCTGGTGCAGGCGGTAAAGGAAAAGGCGTCCGACATTCACATCGAGCCGTTCCAGAAAACGCTGAAGCTGCGTTACCGGATCGACGGCGAACTGATCCTGGCGGAGTCCCCGCCGAAAGCGCTTCAGCTCGCGATCACGTCGCGCATCAAGATTCTATCGGGCTTGAACATCGCGGAACGCCGAATCCCGCAGGACGGCCGGTTCCGGATCAAGGTGCTGGGCAAGGACGTGGATCTTCGTGTCTCGATTCTGCCCACGGCCTATGGCGAGAAGATCGTTATTCGTATTCTCGATAAGGCGGCATTGACCGGCAGCATCGACCAGATGGGGATGGACGAGTCGACCCTGGACAAGTTCAAGAAGGCGATCGACGCGCCGCACGGAATGATTTTGGTGACGGGCCCGACGGGCTCTGGAAAAACGACGACGCTTTATTCCGTTCTGCAGGAGCTCAACAGCCCGCAGTACAACATCGTCACGGTCGAGGACCCGATTGAATACGAGCTGTCGGGCATCAACCAGGTCTCAGTGCGCAACGACATCGGGCTCGATTTCGCATCGGCCCTGCGTTCGATCCTGCGCCAGGATCCGGACATCGTCATGGTGGGTGAAATTCGTGACAACGAAACGGCGGACATCGCGGTGAAGGCGGCGCTGACCGGTCACCAGGTGTTGAGCACGCTGCACACGAACGATGCCGCGGGCGCGATCACCCGACTCGATGACATGGGGATCGAGCCGTTCCTGATTTCCAGCTCCGTCATCATGGCCTGCGCGCAACGACTGGTGCGCCGGATCTGCACCAATTGCCGCGAGGAATTTGTGCCGGAACCGGAAATGTTCGCCCGCCTCGGCGTGGAAATGCCGGAAGGCGCGGTCTTTTATCACGGCAGCGGCTGCGACCGATGCAAGAAGCGCGGGTATCTCGGACGGGTGGCGCTGATCGAAGCGCTTCCAGTGAGCGAGGCAATCCGGCGCCTGATCATCAAACGGGCGTCATCGGCGGTGGTGAAGAACCAGGCGATCAGCGAAGGGATGCGGACGCTGCGGATGGTGGGAATCGACAAGGCGCTCGAGGGAGTGACCACGCTCGAGGAAATCTGGCGGGTCACGGCGGAGGATCATTAAGGGCGATGACGATTCCGTTTCTAAGTTATTTCAAGCGAAACAAAGGCAGCGAGGTGGTGGTAAAAGAGGCGCCCGCGAAGCCGGTGTTGCCGCCGATCGAAAAGCCGAGCAGCGAACGTTTCAGCAAGACGGTGATGCCGAATGCAACCCGGACGCTGCCGCCGCAGGACCCGTTCGAAATGGCGGCGCGCTCGACCGCCCTCGGCGGACAAATGCCGACCGTGGCAACAGCCCCGCGAACCATCTCGTTCGCGCCTCAGTCCACCAGTGGACAGGGTTTGCCGCCCGCGGTGGCGCTGGCCATCGCACCCCAGGTCGAGCGCGTGATTTCCCTCGAACTCGGCGACGTGATCGCGGAGATGCCGGCGGGTTACGTGAAACCGTCCGAGAGCATCGATACTTCGCGCCGGATTCTGTTGAAGGCTTCGGAAGTGGAAAAAGGAATGGCCACCGGGCGCCCAACGGTTTCGCTCGAAACAATCTACCAGCAGGTCCCCGAAATTTTTATCCGCAAAGTCGATCCGTCGGACGCTTCCCAACTGAAGCTGCCTTTCGCCAAGGTCCTCGATCAGTTCGCGAATCTTCAGGTCCGCGGCGATCAGGAACAGCACCTCGCCGTTCCGCAAGTCGAGACGCCATTCCTGAAAGTGGCGGTCGAAGACAGCTCGGAATTCGGGACGACGATGGAGCCGCTGGAGATGCATGTCGGCCCGCTTCCCTCGGTCCGAATCCAGCCGGCGACTGCGGAAGCGTTTGCCGCCGCAGAACCGGAAGCGGCTGCCGATGCAATAAAGAAAATGGCGCCCGCGCCAGCCACGAACGGCGCGACACCAAAACGCATCCCTTTCAAGTTTTCACCGAATGGAACGGACGCGCCCGCACCTGAGAGTGTTCCAGCCTCAAGCGGGCCGTCCGTTCCAAATTTACCTTCGCCACTGGCGCCGGCGCCATCTGCGGCCGCGATCGATCATGCCGGCGCGGCATCGGCTCCGGAAAAAGCGGCAGCGGCGGTTCCGGTGCGAATTCCGTTCAAGATGGCGGCTGCGGCGCCAAGCCTGGAAGAAGAGGCCAAGCCGAAAGCGGAGCCGTGGCTGACTAAAGCAAGTCTCGCGGCGGCGAGCGAAACGCCGGAAGAAACGACGAGCGCGGCGGTTGTGGCCGAACCGGCCCGGGTGGCCGAAGTGAAGATTGCGCTGCCCCTCCTCCCGATCCTGAAGAACCTGCCGCCGATGCAGCTGACCGGCGATCCGAGCTGCGTCCCGCCCGATGTTCGACTCGAGCTTCCTTTCGCCTTAATCGAGCCGCAACTCGCCTCGGGCCGGGTGAGCGTGACGGCCAAAGTTTTTGAAGTGAGCATGCCGGTGAGCTTCCGCGGGTTGTTCCAGGCGGGAACGGGCGCAGTCGATGTTTCGCTGCCGTTGCAGGAAGTGCTGAAGAATTTGCCCGCGGCTTCATTGCGGATGCGGGACGACCAGGAAGAACAGGAGGCCGGGCAAAACTTCGCGACGCCCTTCTCGGCGAAGGCGGAAGAGGACGCGAAACGTTTCAACGTTCCGGCGACGCCCGTCTCGAAGGCGGAACCGACGGCGCTCGCCGAATCGCCGGCCGCTGCGGCACCGGTCCAGGTCGACTCGACCGCGACTCCGGCCGAAGAGACGACTACGGCGAGCAATGAGAAACGGTCCGATCGCCCTTTGCGCACCCCGCTTCAGGTCGCGCTCGATACGGATGAGAAGCTCGACGCGAAAGGCGTGGTGGCGCTGGTCAACAAAATCCCGGGCGTTAAAGCCTGCGCGGTGCTCTTCGGGGACGGGCTTGCCCTCGCCGGCGGTTTACCCGCGGAGCTGGAGACCGACGGCCTTTGCGCCATGGCGCCATCGCTTTTGCAGCGCGTGGAGAATCATCTGGTGGACACAAAACTTGGTCCGCTCCGCGGCATGACCCTTTCTTGTGTGAAAGGTGCGATCACTTTTTATATGCACGAAAATCTTTGCCTCGCGGCCCAGCACGCCGATGTGGATTTGCCGAGCGAGACGCGCGACCGGCTGTCGCGAATCGTGCATGAGTTGTCGCGAAAGTATTCCCATCCCGTTTAGGTCCCGCCGCCATGTCGATCATCAATTACGCGAGCCGGGAGATTCAGTTCAAAATCGTTTACTACGGCCCGGCGCTGTGCGGGAAGACGACGAACCTCGGTTATATTCACAAGCGAATTAATCCCGAGAACCGCGGCGACCTCGTCTCGCTCGCGACCGCGGCTGACCGCACCTTGTTTTTCGATTTCCTGCCGCTGAACGCGGTCGTCATCAAAGGCTTCGTGACGAAGTTCCAGCTCTACACCGTCCCGGGACAGGTGATCTACAACGCCACCCGCCAGCTCGTTTTGCGCAGTGTGGATGGCGTGATCTTTGTCGCCGATTCGCAGTGGGAAAAGATGGAGGAAAACGTCGAGAGTTTTAAGAACCTCGAAGACAATCTGGCGAAGCAAAACATCTCCATCGATGAGATCCCGTACGTGCTTCAGTACAACAAGCGCGACCTCGAGAACATCGCGCCGGTCAATTATCTCGAGTACGTCCTGAACAATCGGAAGAAGCGCGTCCAGAGTTTCGAGGTCGTCTCGAGCACTGGCCAGAATGTGTTCGCCTCGCTCAACGCGGTCTCCCAGATCCTCCTCCACAAATTCAGCAAGCAAAGCGATATGTCGAAAACGGCGCCCGCGCCGGTCGCGATCCCCGTCGAACCGCCGGTTGCGCGCGGAGCCGCCGTATGAACGCGATTCCCTGCCTGACGATCCAGGACGTCGCGAACCTCGACGGCGTGCTCGGCGAATTTTTGAAGAAGGCCGAGGCGGAACTGACGGTCGTGATCGATCGCGGCGGGAACGTCATCTCGCAGTTCGGCGACATGACCGTGATGGACGTTACCATCATCGCAGCGCTCGCGGCCGGATCATTCGCGGCCACCAAGGAATTGGCGCGGCGCATCGGTGAGATCGAGTTCAACGCGCTCTATCACCAGGGGAACGGAAACCACATTTTCATGAATTCGGTCGACGACGATACCATCATGATCACGGTCTTCGGGCGGCGAACGACGGTGGGACTCGTGCGGTTTTATTCCGCGAGCGCCGCCCAGAACGTAGGCGCACTCTTGAAGTCGCTGCAAACTGGCGGGCACGGATTTTCCTTCGACGCGTCCGACATCACCGCCGCGCCCGTTTTCGCAGACCGGTAGTTAACCGGCGTATTCGGCTGCGACCAGCGTCGCGTTGTGCCCGCCAAACCCGAAGGAATTATTAACGGCGATGCGGATCTTTTTTTCTTTCGCGACGAGCGGTGTGTAATCGAGGTCGCACTCGGGATCTGGATTCTCGAGATTGATCGTGGGCGGGATCACCGAATCGCGCAGGGCGAGGGCGCAGGCCGCTGTCTCCACGGCGCCGGCTCCGCCTAACAAATGGCCGGTCATCGATTTCGTGGCGCTGATCGAAACTTTTTTCGCGTAATCGCCGAAGACCGTCTTGATGGCGCGTGTCTCGCAAATGTCGCCAAGCCCGGTTGAAGTGGCGTGGGCGTTGATATAATCGACCTGTTCGGGGGTTGTCTTGGCGTGATCTAGCGCCATTCGCATGGCGCGCACCGCCCCTTCGCCATCGGGCGGCGGCGCCGTCATGTGATGCGCGTCGGCCGAGAGGCCGTAACCGGTCAGCTCGCAATAAATCTTCGCCCCGCGAGCCTTCGCATGCTCCAGCTCTTCCACGACGAGAACGCCGCCGCCTTCGCCCATGACGAACCCGTCCCGATCGCGATCGAAGGGACGCGACGCGCGTTTCGGATCGTCATTCCGGGTGCTGAGGGCTTTCATGGCGGAGAAACCGGCCAGCCCAATCGGGATGATCGATGCTTCGGCGCCGCCGGCGAGAAAGATGTCGGCATCGCCGAACTTGATGATGCGCCACGATTCGCCGATCGCGTTGTTGGACGTGGCGCACGCGGTCACGATGCAAAAGTTCGGGCCCTGCAGGCCGTATTCCATCGAGATGAGGCCGCTCGCCATGTTACTGATGAGCATCGGGATCGTGAACGCGGAGACTCGCGACGGGCCTTTGTTAAGGAGGGCTGAGTGCTGGTCCTCCAGAGTTTTCAGGCCCCCGATCCCGCTGCTGATGATGGCGCCGAAGCGGTGCCGGTCGACCTTGTCCATGTCGACGCCGCTGTCCCGCATCGCCATTTTCGCCGCGGCCATGGCGAGGTGGGTGTAGCGATCCGAGCGCCGGACATCCTTGGGATTGTTGAAATAATCCTTCGGATCGAAATCGCGCACTTCGCCCGCGATCTGGCAATCGTATGCGCTCGTGTCGAACGCCGTGATTTTTCCAATCCCGCTGACGCCGTTCTTTAAATTTTCCCAGAACGTCTCGAGCTCATTGCCAATGGGCGTGATAACACCCATGCCGGTGATGACAACTCTGCGGTCGGCGTTCATCGCGATAGGTTAGCGCGTTCCCATGCCGACGCTT
Organism: Verrucomicrobiota bacterium; assembly: GCA_041167265.1. Classification (GTDB taxonomy): domain Bacteria; phylum Verrucomicrobiota; class Verrucomicrobiia; order Chthoniobacterales; family UBA10450; genus AV80. Next base: position 44,228 of record JBEEHG010000006.1, read on the forward strand.
TGGACGGTCTGGAAGAGTTTGCCTTCGGTCTTGATCGAGGGCGCGATGATGATCTCGGTCTGTTGGAATTCCGGAATGTCGCGCGCGCCGACGTTCCCCATGCAGGTGGTGATCGCGCCGACCAGGTTCTGGCTGCCGTCATCGACCTCGGCCGGGCCGAAAAGGATCTGCTTCAGCGAACCGGTCGCGCCGACTTTGATGCGGGTGCCGCGCGGCAGGTTCGCGTGCGGCGTCGCCATCCCCCAGTGATAACCGCAGCCCGGCGCTTCGTAGGCTTTCGCGAAAGCGCTTCCTACCATGACGGCATCCGCGCCGCAGGCCAGCGCTTTGCAGACGTCCCCGCCCTTGCTCATTCCCCCGTCGGTGATGATCGGAACGTAGCGCGAGGTTTTTTTGAAATAAGCGTCCCGCGCTGCCGCACAATCGACCGTGGCCGTGACCTGCGGAACGCCGAGGCCGAGCACGCCGCGCGAAGTGCAGGCAGCCCCGGGACCGACGCCGATCAGGACCGCCGCCGGCCCGCATTCCATGATCTCAAAAGTCACATCGAATCCGACCGTGTTTCCAACGATCACCGGGATGCGCATCTCGCGGCAGAATTTTTCCAGCTCGAGCGATTTATATTCGGACGAAAGGTGGCGCACGGTCGAGACGGTGCTTTGGACGACGAAAATATCGGCGCCGGCCTCCTGCGCAATCCGGCCGAACTGTTCCGCCCTTTGCGGGATCGAACTGACGGCGGCGGTCGCGCCGGCATCTTTCATCTGCTTCACGCGGGCGGCGATCAAATCTTCCTGGACCGGTTCCTGGTAAATTTTTTGGAGAAGCGCGGTGATCTCGGCTTTGTCCGTCTGGACGACTTTTTGGAGGACTTCCTGCGGATGTTTGTAGCGGGTCTGCACGCCCTCGAGGTTAAGAACGGCGAGACCGCCGAGCTTGCTCATTTCGATCGCGAATTTGACGTCGACCACGCCATCCATGGCGCTGGCCAGGATCGGGATCTTCAGCTCGATCGGTTCCGCGTCCCGGCGCGGGATGCGAAACGTGGTATCGACTTCGTTCGGGTTGATCGTCATCCGCCCGGGGACGAGAGCGATCTCGTCAAATCCGTAGGTCACACGCGCTTTTCGATTACGGCCGATCCACATTCCCATAACTAAATTTGTTCCGGTTTAAATCGTTCGTTCAAGCTTCCGCACCGTGGACACCGCGGAAGTAAAGCGGGCGTTCGATCCTCGAATTCGAACGCGCAAATCACGCATCGCAGCCGATAGCGCAAAGCGCGACGCTCGCGACGGCGGCGATTCCACTCTCCGAATATCCAGAGGAGAAAAACCGCCGCAAGAAAAACCAGCAGATAGATCGTGACCAGGGCGGAGAGACTGACTGGGATCACGGCGCGGTCGGAGTTGGGCTGGCGGCGGGCGGGGGCGTGATGTCGTTACCCCATTCGACCGTGGCACCGCCCCAGACGAGCGCAGGGGAAGGCGAGGATGGAGAATTGCGGAGGGCGGGGAAGCGGGAAGCGGCGAGGTATTTTCGCGCTTGTTCGTCGAGCGCCGGGTCTCCGGAAGAGTTTTGGAGGAAGCAATGGCGAACCTCCCCGTGGTCGTCCACGGCGATGAGGAACTGGGCGGCTTCGGGTGATTCGCGGCCGGAGGGAGTGAATTTGAGTTCCGGGGTCTGAGGCGGAATCAACGAATCGAGCTCGCGGGAAAAGCGAATCACGGTTCCGATCGGCCTGGTGAGGAATTGCGCCGGGCTGCTCGGTTTTTCGACGGGGGCGGGTGGATGCGCGCTCGGGATCCGCAACGCGGGCGGCGCCGGCGCGAGATTTTTCAAAACCGGCTGGCGGCCGAGATAGGAAGGCGCGTGCTGGATTATCGGCATGGCAAGCGTTTTCGTGTCGGGCGGAGCCAGAGTGGTCGAGGCGAGGGCCGGGTCTTCAGCCTCGATCCAGCGAAGCAGCTGGCGGCCTTCCTCCGAATTGGACGCAATCAAACTGACGCGGCCAGGCGGAGGAAGCAGAGCCACCGCTGGCGGGTAAACGATTTGAAAAATGTAAAAGCCGAACGCGTGCAGGCCAAGCGACCCGAGAAGAAATCCGCTGAGGGCCCATTTGCCGCGGCCGGGTCTTTCCCACCGGAACAGCAGATCGTTCGCCGCATTCATTTCGGGGGCGTGGTGGCGAGGGCGACGGAACTGATTCCGTGTTCGAGCGAAAGATTGGCGACCTCCACGACGAGCGAATAGGGAGTGAGGCGATCCGCCTTAATGATGATCGGCCGCGATTCTTTTTTCGCTTCGTCGAGCAGGGGCCCGAGTTGTTCCAGCGCAACTTTTTGATCGCGAAAATAAATCGCCGGGGCCGCGCCTCCGGTGATGCTGATGATTTGCGGATTGATCTGCGGTCCGAGGGTGAAACGCGACAGCGGCACCGAAACAGAAATGCCGGGCTGCAAAATAAAGTTCGAGCTGAGCAAGAGAAAGAAGATCAACAGAAAGGTGACGTCGAGCAGCGGAATCGCGGCCAGCCAGCCGAAGTGATATTCTTTCGTCCGGGAAAGCTTCATGCCCACGGCCTGGGGGCCGAACAACTAACGCGCTTCCCGTTCGGCCGAGGGCGCCTGGAAGGTGATGATGTCGCCCTTCGGTTCGCGATCGCTCAACATGTGAACGACTTCAATTCCGGCGCGTTCCATCTCGTGCATGAGCGTGTTCACGCGCGATGAAAGATAGCTGTAGGCGATGAAAGTAGGAGTGGCGACGACGAGGCCGGCCGCGGTCGTCAGCAAGCTTTTGTAAACGCCGTTCGATAATTCCGTGACCGTCGCATACCCGCCATTGGCGGAGAGCGTGCCGAACGCGTCGATCATGCCGGTGACCGTGCCGAGCAAACCAAGCAGCGGCGCGACATAAGCCAGCGCGGCGAGCACGCCGAGGAAACGCTCCAGCTTCGGCACTTCAAGCTGGCCCGCTTCCTGGACGATTTCGCGGAGCTCGGCGCGAGGTGCATCGTGCCGGATGATCGCGGCGTGAATCACCCGCGCGACCGGCCCCGGTGTTCCCGCGGATTCGTGCAGAGCCTCGGCGAAATTACGGCGCTGAAGGAGGTTGGAAAGTCCCTGGAGGAATTCGCCCACGTGGATGGTGGCGCGATGCAAGTAGAGCAACCGCTCCGCGAAGACCGCGATGGCAATAACGCTGCACACCAGGATGGGCCACATGAGCAGGCCGCCCTTCTGGATGTAGTCGATCATGGGCTTTTGTCTTAAACGCCTTTCGCTCTGGTGGCAAGCCGCGAACCCCGCAGACTATTTCCGTTTGGCCGGCGAGGTCGAACGCTGTGACGCAGGTGGCGTCTGCCGGATGACCTTGCCCGACGCGTCGTAAACGGTGTAGCCGGTTTGGGTGCCGTTCTTGTCGTAGGCGTAAACGATTCGGTTGCGGAGGGCATCATCCGCGCCCAGTTGCGTCTCCTGGGTCAGTTTCCCGGCGGCATCGTACTTATATAGAGCCTTGAAGCGGAATTGCTCATCCGGCCCGTAGACTTCGCCGCTCGCCAAACGGCTCGCCTCATCCAGGACGTAGCGGATGCGCCCGACCATCTTTCCCTCTTTTGTGGTGGTGGTGGCGGTGGCGCGGTGATGAGACGCATCGAACTCGTATGTCGTCCGGGTGCCGTCGGCGTTCATCGAGACGGTGACGCGGATCATGTCGGGCGTGGCGGTCGCGAGTTGCGCCTCAACCGGCCCGAGAGAACCAACCGCGAGCCCGAAGAGAAGAGCGCAAATGACGCGGCGGAACATGGAGCACTTTACGAGGCGGAAAAAGGGGGGCAACGAGCATTAATTTTTATTGACCCCTGGCACGCGAGGTGGTTAAAAGTGGGGAGAAGTGGATTGAAATGGGACAACTATCCGCTGGCGCATGGACCACACTGCTCAACCACAGAAATTCTTCGCCGGCGAATTTCGTCACGCCCTCGACGAAAAGAACCGTATCACCATCCCGTCGCGCTGGCGCGGCGAGGGCGGCGAGGAGTTCATTATTCTGCCCGAACCCCAGCACCAGTTCCTTCTCGTCATGTCGGAGGAGGAATTCTCCCGGATGAGCGCGCACGCCGAGAACCACAGCGCCGTTTCGGCACGCGATCGCCGGATTTTTCTGCGCCACCTCCATTCGCGGGCGGAACACGGGACGTCGGACCGGCAGGGGCGCCTGGTTTTACCGGAAGACATGTGCCGCCAGCTCGGGCTCAAGGGCGAAGTCGCTCTCGTGGGCAACCGCGGGCGCTTTGAAATTTGGAACCTGCAAAAATGGAAGCGCTCGCACGAAGAAGAAACCGCCACCTACCAACATGTGGCGAACGTGCTCGGCCTTTAGGAACCGCCTTTCGAGAAAATGATTAACGCATTGCTGTTCGAGCGGCCGATCTGGTTCGCGACCGGTCCGCTCGAGGTCGAGGAGGCCCAGGAAATGGAGGATTTCATTTATCATCGTCCGGTGCTCGTGAGCGAGTCGGTGGAATTGCTCGCGCCGCGGGCGGGGTCGGTCGTGGTGGATGGCACGTGCGGCGGCGGCGGACACAGCGCCGAGATTCTCCGGACCGGCGCGGACGTTGTGGCGCTCGATCAGGATCCGGATGCGATCGAATTCGCCCGCGAGAAACTGGCGGAATACGGCGGACGCGTGACGCTGGTGCAGGCGAACTTTCGCGACGCCGGAAGAGTCCTCGACGAACTCGGAATCGTGGGCCTCGGCGGGGCGCTGCTCGATCTCGGCGTTTCGTCACGGCAATTGGAAAATGCCAGCCGCGGTTTCAGTGTAATCCGGCAGGGGCCGCTGGACATGCGGATGGACCCGCGGCGCGAACTGACTGCGGCCACGATTGTAAATTCGTATTCGGAAGAAGACCTGACGCGGATCTTCCGAGAGCTCGGCGAAGAACCGGCGGCCCGCCGGATCGCGAGCCAGCTGGTAAAGCTGCGGAAGACGACGCCGTTCCAGGACACGATGCAACTCTCGAAAGCGATCGAGAAAATCGTCTGGCGCCACGGACGCCGGCATCCGGCAACGCAGGTTTTCCAGGCCTTGCGCATGGAAGTCAACGAGGAGCTCACGGCGCTCGAGCAGGGTCTTGCCGCGCTGACCAAGCGCCTCGAATCCGGCGCGCGCATCGCCGTCCTCACGTTCCATTCGCTCGAGGATAGGATCGTTAAAAATTTCTTCCGCGATCGGAGCCGGGAATGGCTCGACCGCCCCGAATGGCCGGAGCCCCGGCGGAATCCCGATTTCATGCTCCGGCTCGTCACGGACAAGCCAGTGGAACCAGGCGAAAACGAACAGCGCAGCAATCCCCGCTCGCGCAGCGCCAAATTGCGGGTCGCCGAAAAAATCTGATGCACGCGCCGCGCCGCAAGACCTTCAACTCAGTGAACGCCGCTTCTCTGGCGCGCTGGATTGTGCTGACAGGTTTCCTGGCGGTGACCGGATTGATTTACGTCTATCTGACCTTGCAGCTCTATCATCTCGGCGATCGCAAGAAGGCGCTGGAAAACGAGCTGACGAGCCTTCGTTCGCAGAACGACGTGGCGAGCGTCCAGATCGCCGCGCTGACTTCGCGCTCGGCGTTGCAACGCCGGCTCAAGGAAGGCTATCTCAAAATGATCCCGATCGCCGAGCAAAGCATCGTGCGTCTGAACACGCCGCGGCTGCCGCGGGTGGAGGACAACGTCCAGCCGGTCTCGAACAAACGTCCCGGCAGATGAAGTGGAACAGCCGGATCCGTTGCGCGCTGGTCTGCCTCTTTTTTACCGCTCTTTTCAGTCTCTTTTCCTTCCGGCTTGTTTATCTGCAGATGATCAAGCACGACGAGTACGCCGGGCTCGCCGCTGAGAAACACGTTTACAAGCAGCCGATCTTTGCCGAGCGCGGGGCGATCCTGGACGCGAATAACGAAGTCCTGGCCCACAACACCCCGGTCGAAACCGTCGTCGCGGATGCGACTCACATTAACAACCGCGAAGCCGTCATTTCGATTTTGCGAAGCGCCCTCGACATCCCGGCCAGCGAGCTGACAGAGAAACTCGGAGGGGACCGGCGTTACATCGTGTTGAAACGCGAAGTGCCGATCGCGACCGCGAACGCTCTCCGCGAAAAACTGCGCGCCGAAAATCTGCGCGGGATTTATTTCGAGCGCGACACCACCCGGATTTATCCCAACGGCTCGATGCTTTGCCACGTCATCGGGTTCACCGACTTCGAGCATCGCGGAATTCAGGGGGTGGAATCGTCGATGGAGGAATATTTGCACGGCCAGGACGGGTATCGCTTCATCGAACACAACCGGGCCGGCCAGGAAATCGTGCTTTATCGCGGCCAGGAACGCGCGCCGCGCGACGGTTACCAGGTCCACCTGACGATCGACCTGAATTTACAGAACATCGTTGAGAACGAAATCGATGCGGCCGTGCGCGAATACTCGCCGCAAAAGGCGACGATCATCCTGATGCGGCCACAGACCGGCGAGATTCTCGCGATGGCGAACCGGCCGAATTACGACTTGAACGAGCGCGCGGAGGCGAAGCCGGAACAGATGAAGAACCGCGCCATCATCGACATGATGGAGCCGGGCTCCACCTTCAAGATCGTTTCCGCCGCCGCCGCCCTGAACGAAAAGAAAGTGCGGCCTGACACCACGATTTTTTGCGAAAACGGCCTTTGGAATTTCGGCGGGAAGCCGCTCCACGATCACAAGGCCTACGGTGAGTTGAGCGTCCAGGACATCCTCGTTAAGTCGAGCAACATTGGCGCGGCCAAGCTGGCGCTCTCCATCGGCGAGCAGAAATTCTACGAATACATTCGCCGGTTCGGATTCGGCGATCGCACCGGGATTGAGTTGCCCGGCGAAATTCCGGGGGTGATTCGCTCGCCCCAATCCTGGAGCAAGATATCCATCACCCGAATTCCGATGGGCCACGAAGTCGGGGTGACGCCGTTGCAGATGACGGTCGCGATGGCGGCGATCGCCAACGGCGGCAAACTCATTACGCCGCGCATCGTGAAATCGATTACGACGGAGAGCGGCAAAACGATCACGACGTTTTCCCCGACTGTCCTGCGCCAGGTCATTACGCCCGAAACGGCGGCGCAGGTTGGGAACGCGTTGCGCGGCGTAGTGAGCGATCGGGGAACCGCCGCCGCCGCCGCGGTGCCCGGGTTCACGATTTCCGGCAAGACCGGCACGGCGCAGAAAGTCGACCCGCACGGCGGATACGAGCACGGAAAATATGTTGTCTCCTTCTCCGGTTACCTTCCGTCCGACCATCCGGAGTTTGTCGGGATTGTCGTCCTGGACGACGCGAAGACGGCCAATCCGGAGCTGAATTACGGCGGTCTGGTAGCGGGTCCCATCTTTGCGCGGATCGCCGAGAAAGCGGCGCGCTATCTCGATCTGCAGCCGCACGAAGATATCGGCAAGGCGTCGGCTGCCGCGCGGATGGCCTTAACCAATGCACCGCACCGTTGAGCGCGCTGCGCCCGTTTGATCCATTCGCATGCAGTTCAAGACACTCGCCGCCGCCATTTCCCCCCGCCAAATCATCGGCCCGATTGATCGCGTCGTGGAAAGCATCGCGTATGACTCGCGCCGTGTGCAGAGGAATGGTCTGTTCGTCGCATTGCGCGGGGAAAAAGCCGATGGCCATCAGTTCATCGAACAGGCCGTCGAAAAAGGCGCCACGGTCATCGTGACGGAGCACGAGGTTCAATCCCCTCGCGCGACCTGTCTGGTGGTAGAAAACACGCGGGCGGCGCTCGCCGATCTCGGCGCGACGTTTTACCAGCACCCGGACCGCAGGCTCAAGCTGGCGGCGGTCACCGGGACGAATGGAAAAACAACCACGACGTTTCTGATCAAGCACATTTGCGAGAAGGCCGGGCTGCGCTGTGGTTTGCTCGGGACGGTTCGCTACGAAATCGCGGACCGCGTTTTGCCGGCGGTGCGAACGACGCCTGAGTCGCTCGACGTTTACGATCTACTGGGCCAGATGGTGAACGCCGGCTGCAAAGCCGCGGCGATGGAAGTCTCATCGCACGCCCTGGCCCAGGATCGCGTTCGGGGCCTGGAATGGGACGTGGCGGTTTTCACCAACCTCACCCAGGACCATCTCGATTTTCACGGGACGATGGAGAATTACTTCGAAGCGAAGGCGCGGCTCTTTCTCGAATTGGCGGGACAAAAGTCGAAGACCAAGCCGACCGCGGTGATCAACCTCGACGATCCTTACGGCGCGAAATTGGTGGACCGGCTCGACAAAAAAATTCCCGTCGTCACCTACGGGGTCGGAGTGCACGCGGATTTCCGCGCCTCGAATTACCACGCGGAATTTGCGGGCACCTCCTACCAGCTCGATGCCCGCGGCAAAAGCTATCTGGTGCGCGTCCCGCTCATCGGGCGATTCAATGTCGCCAACTCGATGGCGGCGCTGGCGGCCGCGAGCAGCATGGGCATCAGTCTGCGCGAGGCGATTCTCAGTCTCGGCCGGTCACCGCAAGTGCCGGGGAGACTCGAAGCGGTCCCGGCGAAGCGGCAGTTCCAGGTCTTCGTCGATTACGCGCACACGCCGGATGCGTTGCTCAACGTGCTCAAGACCGCGCGGGAACTTTCGCCGCGGAAACTCATCGTGGTCTTCGGTTGCGGCGGCGATCGCGACAAACAGAAACGCCCCCTCATGGGCCGCGTCGCCGATGAGAACGCCGACTACAGCATCATCACCTCCGATAATCCGCGGAAAGAAGATCCCGACGCCATCATTGCGGAGGCCGCGAAAGGTTTTCGCTCGAGTCGTTTCGAAAAAATCACGGATCGAACCGAGGCCATCGCGCGCGCCATCGAGTTGGCCCAGCCGCGCGACATCATTCTGATCGCCGGCAAAGGCCACGAGGCCTACCAGGAATTCGCCGACCACACGGTCCCGTTCGACGACATTCAGGTCGCCCGCCGCGCGCTGGAAAATCGGCCCCTCGATTTTGGGACATGAACACGACTCGCGCCCTATGGAATCGTTAAGTCTGGCCGAGATCGCAAAGCTCGCCGGCGGCTCGATTTCCGCCGATGACACGAGCCGGATCGTTTCGCGCGTCAGCACCGATTCGAGAACGCTCCAGCCGGGCGACCTTTTCGTTCCGTTGCGCGGCGAAAATTTCGACGGACACAAGTTCATCGAGCAAGCAGTGGAACGGGGGGCAACTGGCGCGATGGTCGAAGAGACCTGGAGCGGAAACGCGCCGGCCCACTTCGCCGTGATTCGGGTTGCGGACACGCTGGTCGGCTATCAAACCCTGGCGGCGAATTATCGCGCGTCTCTGCCGCTCAAAGTTGTCGCGATCACGGGCAGCAACGGCAAAACCAGCACGAAGGATTTCGTCGGGGCGACCCTGGCGCGAAAATTCCGGGTCACAAAAACAGAAGGCAATTTCAACAACCACGTCGGCCTGCCGCAGACGATCCTGGCGGCGAACCGGAAGCACGAAATCGCCGCCTGGGAAATCGGGATGAATCATCCCGGCGAGATCGCGGCCCTCGCGGGGCTGGCCGCGCCGGACGTGGCCATCATTACCAACGTCGGGGTCGCCCACATCGAATTCATGGGGAGCAAGGAAGCGATCGCGGCGGAAAAAGGCGCGCTCGCCGAAGCAGCGGCCGCGAACGGGACAGTGATCCTGAACGCGGACGACGCCTTTTCGGAATCGATTGCGAAGCGGACCCGGGCGAAAATCATTCTCGCCGGAATCGAGAACGGTTCCGTCCGCGCCACGGATATCACGCAGGATTCCACCGGGTCCGAATTCACGATCCTGGAAGGGGCCCATCGTTGCCGCGCCCAGCTGCCGGTGCCGGGAATCCACATGGTGCAAAACGCGATGCTCGCGGTAGCCGCCGGCCGCGTGTTCGGGCTTTCGCTGGAAGAATGCGCCGCGGGTCTCGCTTCGACTCCGCTGACGAAAGCGCGGCTTCAGATCAGGGACATCGACGGGATCCAGTTCATCGACGACAGCTACAACGCCAATCCGGATTCGATGAAGGCCGCCCTGAGGACCCTGGCAGAATTGGATGCAGAGGGCCGGCGGATCGCGGTTCTCGGCGAGATGGGCGAGCTCGGGCCGGAATCGGAGCGCGGCCATCGCGACGTCGGGGAAGCGGCCGCTGCCCTGCGGATCGACGAGTTGATCGCAGTCGGGCCGATGGGCGCCACGATTGCGCGCGCGGCGGAAAAGGCGGGATTGCAAAACAGCGTCGCCGTCGGTTCGCCGAAGGAAGCGGCAGAGCGGCTGGAGAAAAGCGCGACGTCTGGAGATTTGATTCTGATCAAAGGCAGTCGCGCCGCCCGGATGGAACGCGTGCTGGAAGAATTTTCCAGGAGGCCACGGGCCGCGGGGGTGGCGCGATGATGTATTACCTCCATCTGCTCAGTGAGCAGATCAAAGGCTTCAACGTTTTCAGTTACGTCACTTTCCGCGCGGTCGCGGCGGCGGTCACGGCGTTCGTTCTCTCCCTCGCTTTCGGAAATTTCGTCATCCGCAAATTGATCTCCCTGAAAATCGGGCAGCCGATTCGAACAAAAGAAGAAGTCCATCGCCTGGCCGAATTGCACAGCGCGAAACAGGGCGTGCCGACGATGGGCGGGGTCATGATCATCGGCACCGTCCTCATTTCCGGCGTGCTTTGGGCGCGGCCCGATAACCGGTTCGTCTGGCTCGCGCTCTTCAGCATGGTTTACCTGGGCGTTCTCGGATTCGTCGACGATTACCTCAAGGTCACGAAGAAGCATTCGGGTGGGGTCAGCGGGCGAGTGAAACTGATTTGCCAGCTCGCGCTCGCCTGCATCGTCGCGGTCGCGTTCCTGACCAATCCGCTCATCGAAGTCCAGGCGCGCTCGCTTTACCTGCCGTTCTTCAAGATCCCGGTCGTGCCAAACATGGGGTGGTTCACGGTGGTTTTCTTCGCCTTCATCATCGTCGGTTCATCCAACGCCGTGAATCTGACCGACGGCCTCGACGGCCTGGCTATCGGTTGCACCATCACCGTCGCGTTTGCTTACGCGCTCCTTTCCTACGCCGCCGGAAATTTCCGCATCGCGGACTATCTCCAGGTCCCGTTCTACCCGTACACCGGGGAGCTCTCGGTCATCTGCGCGGCGCTGATCGGCGCCGGCCTGGGATTTCTCTGGTTCAACTGTCACCCCGCGCGCGTCATCATGGGGGACACCGGCGCGCTGGCGATTGGCGGCCTGATCGGCGTCATCGCGATTTGCTGTAAACAGGAACTGCTCCTGGCCGTCGTTGGCGGCGTGTTCGTTCTCGAAGCGGCCTCCGTCATTCTGCAGGTCCTCAGCTTCCGTCTCACGGGCAAACGCATCTTCGCCATGTCGCCGCTCCATCATCATTTTGAATTGCGCGGTTGGAAAGAGAACACCGTCATCGTCCGGTTCTGGATCCTCTCGGCCATCTTCGCCCTCCTCGGGCTCGCGACCCTGAAATTGAGATGAAGTATTCTGGAAAAAAAGTCGCGGTCTTGGGTGCGGGCCTCAGTGGCACTGCCGCCGCGCTTCTTCTTCGGAGCGAAGGTGCGGAGGTCACCGTGCTCGACAGCGCGGCCGAAAGCAGGCTCCTGAAATCGACCATCGAAAATCTTCGCAGCCGTGGAGTCACGGTGCGGAGCGGTCCCGGGGTGGAAAGCGATTCGTCGCCGTTCGATCTCGTCGTGTCGAGTCCCGGCATCGACCCGACTTCGCCGTTGGCGATAAATTTTTCGTCCCGAAAAATCGAAACGATCGGCGAACTGGAACTCGGCTGGCGATCCGTCGACGCGCCGGTCATCGCCATTACCGGGACCAACGGGAAAACGACGACGACCGAATTGCTCGCCCAAATGTTGAACGCGTGCGGCCAGCAGACGATTGCGTGCGGCAATATCGGCAAGCCGCTCTGCGAAGTCGCGCTCGAGGACCGCGATCTGGACGTCCTCACCGTCGAGGTCAGCTCGTTCCAGCTCGAGACGATCGCGACGTTCCGTCCGGCGATCAGCGTCTGGTTGAATTTCGCGCCGGACCATCTCGATCGTTATCGGTCCGTGGCGGAATATCGCGCCGCGAAGCTGCGGATTTTCGACAACCAGACAGCCGACGACGTGGCGGTGATCAACGCCGGCGAATCGTTTCCGAAGATCGCGGCGCGGACCGTGACGTTCAGCGCTTACACCGACCAGGCCGCTTTCCGATTGGAAGCGGGCTCCATTGTTTATGAGAACGAGCCGGTCTTGCGCATGGCCGAGACGAAGCTGCGCGGCCTGCACAACATCGAGAACATCATGGCGACGCTCGCGGTCGGACTGGCGCGCGGACTGACCTTCGAACAGATGGTCCCGCCGTTGCAAACCTACGAGCCGCGTCCGCACCGCTGCGAGTTCGTGCGGGAAGTTGGCGGCGTCGCTTACGTGAACGATTCGAAAGCGACGAACCTCGATGCGGTGGAGAAGGCGCTTCTCGCCCAAAACCGCAAAGTCATCCTGATCGCCGGCGGCAAAGACAAGGGGTTTACCTTCGAGACTCTGCGACCGCTCGTTTCGGAAAAATCGCGCGCCGTGATTTTGATCGGCGAAATGGCGACCCGGATTTGCCGGGACTGGCAGGACGCGGTGCCGTGCGAAATCGCCAACTCGCTTGCGGACGCGGTCGAGCGCGCCCACGCCATGGCCGAGCCCGGTGAGGTGGTTCTCTTTTCTCCCGGCACTTCTTCCTTCGACATGTTCAAGAGCTACGCCGATCGCGGCGATCAATTCCGTGCCCTCGTCCAGGCCCTGCCCAAATAAATCATGAGATTACCCAGCCTTTTCCCAGCGAAAAAATTGCGCGCCACGGCGGCCCGCCGCTCTCTCGGCGGTCCCGACGAGATGGATTACGAAGAGATGTCGGAACCAAACATGAAGCTCTCTCGCGCGCTCCTGATCGTGCTCGTGCTCCACGTCGTGGCCGTCGCCGGAATCATCGCGTTCAATACCATCAAGAGCCGGCAAGGGGTCCTGCCGCCGGTGGCGAACACGAAAACAACCGCGCCGGCGTCGACCCAAAAATCGACCGCGACCACGGCGGCCACTTCAGAGTCGACGAAACCGCGCGATGAAATGGCGAAGGTTCCCGTGAAAGAAGAGCGCAAAGCCATTCCCGTAAAACCGATCGCCGAAAACACGCCCAAGGCCGAGACAAACAAGAAGACGTACGTCGTAGCGAAAGGGGACACGCCCGTTTCAATCGCGAAAAAATTCAAGATCACGTCCGATCAATTGCTCTCCGTGAACAACATCGAAGACGCCCACAAATTGAAGATCGGCCAAAAGCTTGTAATTCCCGCGCCGAAAGAAAAGGCCGCGCCGAAGGAAAAGAAGAAATCGAAGAAATCTGAATAGATGGAATGGACTACCAAGGAGCCGCGGTTTACAAACCGCCGACCGGAATGTCGCTGGCGCGACCGGCGGTTTGGAAAGCGCCGCTCCTTGGCGCTTCGCGCAAGAATCTGAATGCATCGCAAGAGCGCTTACTTCCTGTTCCTCGCTGTCCTGGGGATGCTGGTCATCGGCATCGTCATGCTTTTCAGCACGAGCGCGTTCGCGAAGGACAGCCACGGCGACATGTATTTTTTCGTGAAACGCCAGGCGGTCTGGCTCGGGGTCGGGTTCGTGGTCTGCGCGGTCGCGGCGATCATGGATTACCATTTCTGGCTGCGCACCTGGTGGATCTGGTTCGCCCTTGCCGTGGTCACGCTCGCCTTTTGTTTCGTCCCGCATTTCGGAATGCGGATCAACGGTTCGCGGCGGTGGGTCTCGCTCGGGGTGGGGACCTTCCAGCCGTCCGAGATCGCCAAGGTTGCCGTGATCTTTTTTTTAGCGGCGTGGTTTGCGACCCGGGAAAAGGAAAGCAGCCATTGGGTCCAGGGATTCGTCATTCCGTTCGCGATTGTGTCGAGCACCCTGCTTCTCATTGTTATGGAGGTGGATCTCGGAACGACGGCGCTGATTGGGGCGACGATGTTCGTGATGATGTTCGTGGCCGGGACGCATCCGGCGTTGCTCGGGCTCCTCTCGTTAGGCGGCCTGGGAGGAATTCTTTTTGTCGCGACCCACATGTCCGAGCGGATGGGGCGGCTGGCCGCGTTCATGGATCCGGAGCGCTTCAAGGATGACGCCGGGCTCCAGCAAATGCAGGCGCTCATTGCCTGGGGCAGCGGCGGAATGGAAGGGCTCGGACTCGGGAACGGCCGGCAAAAGATGCTTTACCTGCCTTATGCGCACACCGATTTCATTTTCCCCATGATCGGGGAAGAGCTTGGATTACGGATTAGTCTGCTGGTCGTGTTTCTGTTCGTGGTCATCATCGTTTGCGGCCTGATGATTGCGTTGCACGCGAAGGACCGCCAGGGATTGCTCCTCGGTTCCGGGATCGTGTCGCTCCTCGGATTGCAGGCCGCCGTGAACATCGGGGTAACGACGTCGCTCTTGCCGAACAAAGGCTTGCCGCTGCCGTTCATCAGTTATGGCGGGTCGAACCTGGCGGCGTGTCTTTTCTGCGTGGGGCTGCTCCTTAACATTTACCGCCAGGGCGTGCTCGAGCCGGCGAAAAACAAGAGCACGGTGATAAGAGCGCGGACGACACCGCGGATGTGATGGAATTTTCGATTTTCGATTTTCGATTTTCGATTGGGGATTGCCCGGGGGGACATTCAACAATCCTATGAACACGGTTATCGCATGCGGCGGCACCGGCGGGCATTTGTTCCCAGGCCTGGCCGTCGCGGAAGTTCTGCGTTCCCGGGGCCATGAGGTCATGCTCTTTGTTTCCGAGAAGGAAATCGACGCGCTGGCCATGTCGGGCCGCTCGGAATTTCGGTTCCAGAAATTGCCGACGGTCGGGTTGCCGTCTCCGTTCTCGCCGAGGATTTTCAATTTCTTCGGTCGGTTCGCGGAGAGCCTGAAAGTTTGCCGGGAGGTTTATCGGAGGTTCAAGCCGCACGCTGTTCTGGGGATGGGCGGCTTCACTTCTACCGCGCCGATCATGGCGGGAAAGATGCGCGGCATTCCCACGTTCATCCACGAATCGAACGCGATTCCCGGCAAAGCCAATCGCATTACAGGGCGAATGGTTCGCGCGGTTCTGCTTGGCTTCGCGGAATGCGCGCCGTTCTTCCCGAAAGCCCGCACCGAAATCACCGGGACGCCGATTCGCAAAGAGCTGCAGCCAATGGACCGCAAAGCCGCGCGCCAGAAACTCGGGCTGCGCGAGGACCTGATCACGCTCCTGGTGATGGGCGGGAGCCAGGGCGCGAGCGGGATCAACCAGTCCGTCATCAAGGCGTTGCCGTTTCTCCAGAGCTTGCCGATCCAGGTGATCCATCTTTCCGGCGCGCGGGACGAGCGCCTCGTGGCCGACAATTATCAGCGCGAAAAAATCCCGGCGCACGTGGCCGCGTTTCACCACGCCATGGAAGAAGTGTATAGCGCCGCGGACCTGGCGATCGCGCGTTCGGGCGCGGCGAGCCTGGCGGAGCTGGCGGCATTTTCGTTGCCCGCGATCCTGATTCCGTTTCCGTACGCGGCGGAAGATCATCAGACGAAGAACGCCGAGATTTTCGTTCGCGCGGGTGCGGCGCTGCTGCTAAAGGAGGCCGACCTCACGGCGGAATCGCTCGCGCAGAAAATTCGGGAGCTGATCGAGCATCCAAATCAGCTGCGGCATCTGGCCGAAGCTTCCGCGCGGCTCGCGCCGAAAAACGCGGCCGCGCTCGTGGTCGAAACGATGGAAAGATATACGGAATCGAACCATGACGCTCGCCTCTGAACTGAATTTGCGGCAGATGCTGACGCAGGAGCGCCACCGGATTCACCTGATCGGCGTCGCCGGGAGCGGGATGAGCGGCATCGCCGCCTTGCTCCTGGAATTGGGGCACGACGTCAGCGGATCGGACAAAGCGAAATCGTGGGAAGTCGACCGGCTGCAGCGGCTCGGATTGCGTTTCCGGGCCGAGCACCGGGCCGAAGATGCGAGGGACGCGGAGCTGGTGATTTATTCGTCCGCGATAGCGGAGTCGAACCCGATCCGTGCCGCGGCTGCCGCCTCCGGTCAGCCCCTGGTCCGTCGGGCCGAAGCGCTGGCCGCCATCATGTCCGGTAAGCGCGGCATCTTTGTGGTCGGAATGCATGGCAAGACGACGACATCCGCCATGACCGCCCATGTTTTGCGAGAGGGCGGCCTGCATCCGTCGCATTATGTCGGCGCGGAAATTCCGCTGCTCGGCTCGAACGCGCATTGGGATCAGCGCGGCGAATATTTCGTGGCGGAAGGCGACGAAAGCGATGGCACGATCCGGCTGTTTCGACCGGAGCACACCCTTGTCCTTAACGTCGAGGAGGAGCACCTCGATTTCTACGCGGACCTCGCCGCCATCGAGAAGGTCTTCTCGCAGCTGCTCGAGCAAACGACCGGCTCCGTTTTTTATTGCGCGGACGATTCGCACGCCGCCCGGATTTGCAGTCGCTTTTCGGGCGCGGTTTCCTTCGGGTTTTCGGAAACGGCGAACTATCGCGGAACGGACATCGACCTGCGCGATTTCGCTTCGGTCTTCTGCGTTTATCGCCGGAACGAAAAACTCGGCGAGGCGGTGCTCAACGTCCCCGGCCGGCACAACGTGAGCAACGCGCTCGGGGTGATCGCCCTGGCCAGCGAGATCGGGATTCCGTTCGACAAGATCGCGGCTTCGTTAGGCCGTTTCCAGCATGCCCGCCGCCGGTTTGAGATCAAATACCAAAGCGACCGGTTCCTTCTCGTGGACGATTACGCGCATCACCCGACCGAGATTTGCGCGACGTTGAAGACCGCAAAATCCGCCGGCCGCCAGCGGGTGCTGACGATGTTTCAGCCTCATCGTTACTCACGCACCCAGGCGTTACGGAAACAATTTGCGACCGCGTTCGACGATGCCGACCGGATCGTGATTACCGACATCTATGCGGCCAGCGAGAAACCGCTCCCGGGCGTTACCGGCCAAACGATCGTGGACGAAATCGCCGCGCACGGGCATCGCGGCGTGAGTTATCAGCCGCGGCTCGATCGTCTCCATTGGGATTTGGGGAACATGATTTCGTCGGGCGACCTGGTGCTGAGCCTGGGCGCGGGAAATATCCACGAGCAGTTGTCGTTGCTCGCGGCCGATCTGGTGATTGCGGAACGACTCAAGGCGATCGTTGGGCAGGAAGGCGACGTCCGGCTCTACGAACCGCTCGCAAAGCACACAACGTTGCGGGTCGGCGGCCCGGCGCAGTTTTGGCTGGAGCCGCGGACGGAGGACGCCTTCGCGGAACTGATCCGGTTTTGCCGCAGGGAAAGCCTGCCGCTGTTTGTGATTGGGCGCGGATCGAACCTGCTGGTTCGCGATGGCGGAATTCGCGGCGTGGTTGTGCATCCGTGCGGCGGAGATTTCGATAGGATCGAAGTGTCCGGCAACGAAATCAGCGCGGGCGTGGGCGCGAAGCTGAAACAAATCGCCTACGCCGGAAAAGCCGCCGGCCTGGGTGGGCTCGAATGGATGGAGGGAATTCCCGGAGCGGTGGGTGGCGCGTTGCGGATGAACGCCGGCGCGATGGGCGCGCAGACTTTTGAGAACGTGGTCCGGGTGCGGTACCTCGACGAGGAGGGAAATCCTCACGAGAAAACGACCGCCGAGTTGGAGGTGCATTACCGGCATGTTCCATCGCTGGCCCGCAATTATGCCGTGGCCGCGGTTTTCAGAGGAACGCCGACAGCGGCTAAGGAAATTGAAAGGCGGCTCGATGAATCGCAGGAGAAACGGCGGACGACCCAGCCCGCGGCGAAAAGCGCCGGCTGCATTTTCAAGAATCCGGCGACCATTCCGGCGGGAAAACTGGTCGACGAACTGGGATTGAAGAATACCGGCGTTGGAAAAGCGCGGGTGTCGGAAGTCCACGGCAATTTCATCGTCAACGACGGCGGCGCGACCGCGGCGGAGGTCCTGGAATTGATCGCGAAAATCCAGGAGACCGCGCGATCGAAGCGCGGGATCGAGCTGGAAACGGAAGTGCAGATCGTGGGGGAGGACGGATGATGGCTTTTTCCTGCTGTCATTCTGAGCGCAGCGAAGAATCTCTGACCATTTCTTCGTCGAGAAGCGCAGAAGGATCAGAGATCTTTCGGCTGCGCTGCGCTTCGCTCAAGATGACAGGCAGTTGCGGGGAGGAGGCGTCACGGTGATGACCGCGCTTCCAAAAAAAATCGCGGTGCTGATGGGCGGACCGGGATCGGAACGAGACGTTTCCATGGCGACCGGGAAAGGCGTGGCGAAGGCGCTTCGTTCGTTAGGCGCAACCGTCACCGAAGTCGACGTGAAAGGCGCGGATTTCACATTGCCGGCGGAGACCGAACTCGCGTTCATCGCGCTCCACGGGACCTTCGGCGAAGACGGCCAGGTCCAGCAGATTCTTGAAGAGCGAGGCGTGCCCTACACCGGCGAGGGGGCAAGCGAAAGCGAACTCGCCTTCAACAAGATCAGGTCGAAAGAAGCCTTCCAGCGGCACGGAGTCCCGACGCCCTACTGGCAGATCATCACGGCCGCCCAGCGCCCGACGATGCCGATTCCATTCGTGATCAAAGCGCCGCGTCAGGGGTCGACCGTCGGCATCCACATTATCCGCAACGAGCGCGACGTTGAAGCCGCCATCGCGGACGCCGCGACCTACGATCGCGAGTTGCTCGTCGAAAAATTCTGTGCCGGTCGCGAGCTCACAGTCGGCATTCTGGGCGAGCAGGCGCTGCCTATCATCGAGATTATTCCCAAGGGCGGCTTCTACGATTTCACGAACAAATATCCGTTCTTGAATCCGACGGCCGGAGGCGCCGCCGAGCATGTCTGCCCGGCGAAACTGCCGGAGGAGCAAACCCGCGCGATCCAGGACCTGGCGTTGCGCGCTAATCGGGCGCTCGGCCTCAGCGTTTATTCCCGCGTCGACATCATGTTACCGGACGATGGCGCGGGGACGGTGCTGGAAGTGAACACGATCCCCGGCATGACGGCAGCCAGCCTGCTCCCCGAGGCCGCCGGAGTGGCCGGGATTAGTTATCCCGAGCTTTGCAGCCGGATCATCGAACTTTCCGCGAAACGTCGCGCCGCCAAATGAAAGTGAAAAACCAAAAGCTGCGTTCCCGGAACGAGCGCGTTTCAAACACGAGACAGCGCCGGCAGCAACATCTTCTCGACGTTCGGGTCCGCTCCCATAAAGCGACGCGACATCGCAACCGCCGCGTCCTCGTTCTCCTCTCCAAAATCGTGCTCGTGCTCGTGCTCGTGGGCGGAGTGGTTCTCGGCGTCCGTTATGGCGCGAAGCGATTCTTTTTCGAAAACCCGGATTACCAACTGAGCCAGATCGAGATCCAGACGGACGGCACGTTGCAGCGGGACCAGGTGCTGAAAGCCGCGGAGCTCCACGAGGGCCGGAACATTTTCGGCGTCAACCTCGGGCAGGTGCGGGATCGGTTGCAGCAGTTGCCCCAGGTCGACGAAGTCCAGGTAATCAGAAAGCTGCCGGGCGAAATCGACGTCCGGATCGTGGAACGGAAACCGATCGCGTGGATCACGTCCGACAAACAAATCTCGGATCCGTTTGCGTCGGACGTTGCTTTTCTGGTGGACGCGCGCGGGGTTCTGATGAAAGAAAAGAAATTGTTGCCTGAATATCTCGGCCTGCCGTTGATCACGGGATGCACGAGCGAGTCGCTCGAGCCGGGAAAAATCGTCGGTTCATTCGAAGCAAAAGCAGCGCTCGAACTTTTGCGGCTGAGCACGGCGAGCTTCATGCAGACCCGTTTCCAGATCCGCGAGATCGACGTGTCGAAAGGCTACTGCCTGGTGGTGTCGGACAAGAACCACACGCGGGTCACGTTTGGGTTCGACAATCTCGAGAGCCAGCTCCAGCGCCTGGAACAGTTCCTGGTGTATGCGGACGACTCGAAGCGCGAGCTGGCGACGGTAAATCTGCTGGTGCAACGCAACATCCCGGTGACCTTCGGCCGCAACGCCGTGGACGTCATCAACGACACCCTCGACCCCGATGCTGAGCCGCGGGTCATGAAAGCAATTCCAGTTCATCCGCTGGCGAAGAACGAGCCGCCGCCG
Organism: Verrucomicrobiota bacterium; assembly: GCA_041167265.1. Taxonomy (GTDB): domain Bacteria; phylum Verrucomicrobiota; class Verrucomicrobiia; order Chthoniobacterales; family UBA10450; genus AV80. The sequence continues at coordinate 64,466 of JBEEHG010000006.1, forward strand.
GCGACTTCGAAAGCGCGTCCGAGCGCGACCCCGAAGACGCGCAAGGCGTTTCCATTGCAAAAATTTAGAAAAGATTAGGAGCAAGCATGGCAAGCAGCGATCTCATGGTAGGTCTCGAAATTGGGACGTCGAAAATCTGCGTCGTAGTCGGCGAAGGCCGGCCGGACGGGACGATCAAGATTCTGGGCGTCGGGCAGGCGCCCTCGCGCGGCGTGCGCAAAGGCGAGATCGTGGATTTCGAGACCGCGATGAAATGCGTCCACGAAGCGGTGGTCGACGCCGAGACAAAAAGCGACGTGATGATCCGGAGCGTTTACGTGGGCGTGACCGGGTCGCACATCCAGAGTTTCAACAATCGCGGGTTGGTGACGCTGCCGGAAGATCGCGACGAGATCGACGAGCAGGACATCGAAGACGTGAAGATCAACGCGCGGGAAGTCAGCATCCCGGCCCAGAACGCGTTCCTCCATTCGATCATTCAGCATTATCACGTTGACGGACAGGAAGGCGTCCTGAACCCGGTGGGAATGCTGGGCCAAAGACTGGAGGCGGACTTCCATATCATCCACGGAGTGCGGACGCGGATCCAAAACACGATCCGTTGCGTGAAGGAGTTGCCGCTCGAAGTGGAGGACGTGGTCTTCACGGCGCTGGCTTCCGCCCAGGTCGTGCTGACGCAGCACCAGAAAAATCTCGGCGCGCTCGTGATCGATATTGGTGGCGGGACCAGCGACTACATTCTCTATGTCGATGGAGCGGTGAAACAGAGCGGCGTCCTCGCCGTCGGCGGCGATCACATCACGAACGACATCTCGATGGGATTGCGAATCCCGATGACCCGCGCTGAGAAGCTGAAGATCGAAGAAGGCAGCGTCACGCTCGGGAATTGCCTGCCGGGGGAAACGATCCTGTTGAAGGACGATTCAGGATTCGCTGGCAAGGAGATCGAGCGCGAGACGCTGAACACGATCATTCACCTTCGGCTGCGGGAGACGTTCGATCTGCTGAAGCGAAAGCTCGAGGAAGAGCCGTTCATCAATTACATCGGCGAAGGCGTTTTCATTACAGGCGGCTGCAGCCACCTCAATGGAATCGATCATCTCGCCGAAGAGGTGTTCGAATTACCGGCGCGCGTCGCGCATGCCCAGACGATGTCCGGCCTGACGAGCGCGTTTGAAAACCCGCAATTTTCCGCGGCCATCGGCCTGATCAAGTACGCCCAGGCGATGCAGAGCGACCGGAGGCCGGCGCGTGGGTTCGGGCGGTTGATCGGGAAAATTTTCAACGGGATGAGGTCGTGATCGCGTCGTTCTGTGCGTGTCATCCCGAAGCTGGCGAAGCGCGCCGAGGGACCTCCCAGTCGTACCCAAAGGCAACGCACCGCTGCTTCGCAAGGCGCGAACGTGTCATGTCGATCTTGCGCCAGCCATCTCGCGTGAATGCTCGACTTGTGGGAGGTCCCTCGGCGCGCTTCGCCTGCCTCGGGATGACAACAGTTCGAAGCCAACCCGTGAACCGCATATGATTCAATTAAATCGCAATTACAACCTGCCGGAAAAAGCGGACGAAGACATTCCAATCAAAGTGGTCGGCGTCGGCGGCGCGGGGTGCAACGTTCTCGATCGAATCGTTCTCGATGGACTCGATAAAGCGGACCTGATCGCGATCAACACCGACGTGCAGGCGCTGGCCAGCTCAGTGGCGGCGAGCAAAGTGCAGCTCGGCCGGACGATCACGCGTGGTCTGGGCGCCGGCGGCGATCCGGAGGTCGGTTACAACGCCGCCTATGAGTCCGCCGACGAATTGCGCCATGCGCTGGCGGATGCGCGGATGATTTTCGTCTGCACCGGGCTCGGCGGCGGGACCGGTTCCGGCGCGGCGCCGGCCGTGGCCCAGGTAGCGCGCGAGAACGGCTCGCTCGTGCTCGGGTTCGTGACGCTTCCTTTTGCGTTCGAAGGAAAACGCCGGCTCAGCCAGGCGCATGAAGCGCTCGGTAAACTCCGGGCGAATTGCGATGCGGTGATTTGTTTCGAGAACGATCGGATGGGCGACATGGTTGCGCCGAAGGCCGGGATTCACCAGGCGTTCGCGATCGCGGACGTGACGATCAGCCAGAGCGTTCGCTCGATCATCGGCCTGATCCAGCGGCCCGGTCTGATCCGGATCGGGTTCGACGATTTACTGGCGGCGCTGCGGAGCCCGAGCGGCCGTTGCGTGTTCGGCTATGGCGAATCGGACTCTGATAATCGCGCGCACGACGCGCTCACTCAGGCCCTGAAGAATCCCCTGATGGATCGTGGGCGGATGCTGGCGGACGCGTCCCACGTCCTCGTCCAGGTTTCGGGGGGACCGGGGATGACGCTGACCGAAGTCGAGATCCTGATGAAGGACCTGGGCAAACATATTCACGACGATACCCAGATCATTTTCGGGACGGCCGTCGATTCGCGAATGGGAAATCGCCTGAGCGTAACGTTGATCAGTTCGCTGGCCGGTGAAAAACCAGGTGCCGAGGCGGTAGTGGCGAAGGCGAAGCCAGCCGCGGTCGTTCCGAAATCGGCGCCGCCGGAGCCGGAAGCGGAAGCGGAACCGGTGGTGCCGGCTGCGGCGTCAACCTGGGAACAAATCGAAGAACCTGCGCCGCCCCTGGCGACCGAAGTGGCGACGCCTGTTTTCGAAGAGGCCACTTTCGCGCCCGAACTCATCGAAGAAGAACAAGAAGTCGCATCGATGGAACCGGAACCCGTCTCTTCCGCGACGGAGGAGCCGGAATTTGAAGAGCCACCGCCGCCCCGGGTGATTCTGCCGCGAAAAAAGCCGAACCTGTTCAAGGAACCGAAGCCGGTCGCGGAGAAGAAGCCGCAGGCGAAACAGGAAATGATGCAGTTCGAGCCGGTGACGCGCGGCCGTTTCGAGAAGAGCGAGCCGACGATTGTGGAAGGCCAGGACCTCGACGTGCCGACGTTCCTGCGCAAGAACGTGCGCGTGAAGTAGGGCGCGCGACCCGCATTCAGCTGCAAGGAGCGGCGATTTGTAATCGCCGTCTGGGTAGGTCGGCGATTTCAAAACGCCGTTCCTTGAAGCTTGGCGCCGTCGCTACAACGAAGACGATTCGTTCGCTACTTCTTCATCAGATCGAGCACGGCACTGACCATACCGATCATGCCAGTCTTGATCGTCGGCTCGGGCACCGGCGCGAATTTGCTCGAATGCAGGCTGGGCAATGGCGTGCCGGTCTTTTTGCTTTCGGCGGCTTTCGCCGGATCGACCGCGCCGACATTGAACATGAACGCCGGGACCGAGTGGTCCGGCAGACTGTATTCGGAGAAGTCTTCGCCGCCCATCGTCGGATCTTTCTGAACCACGCTGTCGGGACCGAGCGCTGCTTTCATCGCAGCCGAAACCCGTTTCGTCAGCTCGGGATTGTTGTAGGTGGCGGGAGTATATTGGTCCTTTTCCACTTGGACGACCGGTGCGCGATCCGCCGGGACGCCGCCGACCGCCGCGATCCCCTTCGCGATTCGTTCGATCGCGGCCAGGACGCGGTCCCGCACCTCCTGTTTATAAGTGCGGACAGTTAACTGCATCTTCACTTCGTCCGAAATGATGTTGTGCTTGGTGCCGCCATGGATGGAACCGACTGTGACGACGATTGGATCGATCGGGTTATTCTCGCGGCTCGCGATCGTTTGCCAGGCGGTAATCATTTCGGCGGAGAGCACGACCGGGTCTTTGGTCTTGTGCGGATACGCGCCATGGCCGCCGACGCCTTTCACAGTGACGTCGACGGAATCGACGTTGGCGTAGCAGTAACCTTCCGTTACTCCGATTTGTCCGGTCGCGATCTCCGCGTCGTCATGCAGGCCGAGGACGTAATTCGGTTTCGGCCAACGCGTGTAAAGACCGTCTTTGAGCAAGGCCCGCGCGCCGCCGACCGTTTCCTCCGCCGGTTGCCCAATGAAAATGATCGTGCCTTTCCATTTGTCCTTCAGTTTGCCAAGGGCCCGCGCCGTGCCGATGAACGTGGACATGTGAATGTCGTGGCCGCACGCATGCATGACTCCGACTTCCTGGCCCGCGTCGTTCTTGGTCGTGACGGTGCTGGCGTAGGGCACGCCGGTTTCTTCGCGAACCGGAAGGCCATCAAGATCGGTGCGGATGGCGATCGTCGGTCCGTCGCCATTTTTCATTACGCCAATCACACCGAAGCAGGTCAGGCCCGGCTTATCGTATTTGCCGACGCGTTCGGTGACTTCGCAGCCAGCGGCTTTCAGTTCCTTGGCGACGATGGCAGCGGATCGTTCTTCGTGAGTCGAAAGCTCAGGATGAGTGTGAAGGTCTTTGTAGATGGTGAGGAGCGATGGCAATTCAGCGTCCGCGATTGATTGCGGAGTTTGCTGGGCCAGTGCGGAAAGGGCGAAGGCGGAGGCGGCGAGCAGAGACAGGACGAGGCGAGCGTTCATGCCGGTTCTATAGCAGACCCGGACCGGAAGCGCACGCCCGGAGGCGCGCGCCGGTGCGATTGTAGAGCGAAGCCTAACCACTCGTTCCAAGTCCATGTCTGCTTCCAGCTTGCCTGACGGCGTCCAACTGCGCGGAGAAATGAAGCGCGGCTTCGAGCAGATCCTCACGCCCGAAGCGCTGGCTTTCATCGCGAAGCTGGAACGGACCTGCCGCCCGGCGCGCGAGCAATGTTTGAAGCGCCGCGCAGAACGCCAGGCCGCGCTCGATCGCGGAGAATCTCTCGATTTCCTCGCTGACACTCAGCCGATCCGGGACGGGAATTGGACCTGCGCCCCGATTCCGCCCGATCTGTGCGACCGCCGGGTTGAGATCACGGGGCCGACCGACCGCAAAATGGTGATCAACGCACTCAACTCCGGCGCCAAGATGTTCATGGCCGATTTCGAGGACGCGAATTCGCCTACCTGGACCAACATGGTCGACGGCCAGCTCAACCTGCGGGACGCCGTTCGCCGAACGATCTCATTCACGAATCCGGCCGGGAAAGAATACCAGCTAAACGAAAAGACCGCTGTCCTCCTGGTGCGTCCACGCGGTTGGCATCTCGTCGAGAAACATCTGCTCGTCGATGGTGCGCCGGTCGCCGGCGGGTTGTTCGATTTCGGTCTCTACTTCTTCCACAACGCCAGCGAGCTGATCAGTCGTGGCACCGGTCCATATTTTTATCTGCCGAAAATGGAGAGCCACCTCGAGGCGCGGATCTGGAACGACGCTTTCAAGATCGCGCAGGAGGAACTCGGCCTTCCGCAGGGGACGATTCGCGCAACCGTCCTTATCGAAACCATCCCGGCGGCGTTCGAGATGGACGAGATCCTCTACGAGCTGCGCGATCACTCCGCCGGACTCAATTGCGGCCGGTGGGATTACATTTTTTCCTGCATCAAAAAGTTCCGGAACAAACCGGATTTTCTCCTGGCCGACCGTGCGCTGATCACAATGACGACACACTTCATGCGCTCGTATTCGCTCCTCTGCATCAAGACGTGCCATCGCCGCAACACCTTCGCGATGGGCGGAATGGCGGCGCAGATTCCGGTAAAGGACAACCCGGCGGCGAATGAGGAAGCGTTCGCGAAAGTCCGCGCGGACAAGGAACGCGAAGCGCGCGACGGCCACGACGGGACGTGGGTCGCGCATCCTGGCATGGTCCAGCTGGCGCTCGATGCGTTTAACGCGGCCATGCCGCAACCGAACCAGATCGAGCGCAAACGTGACGACGTTCGGGTAACCGCGCGCGATCTTCTGGACTTCGGCCCGAGCGAGCCAATCACCGAGAACGGATTGCGCACGAACGTGAGCGTCGGCGTGCAATATCTCGAAGCCTGGTTGCGCGGGCATGGCGCGGTGCCGTTGTTTAACCTGATGGAAGACGCGGCGACGGCCGAGATTTCCCGCGCTCAGGTCTGGCAATGGATCCGCCATCCGCGCGGCGTGCTCGGCGACGGACGCAAAGTTACCAGGGAACTTTTTCGCTCCATGCTCGAGGAAGAGCTCGCGAAAGTGAGGACGCAGATTGGCGAGGAGAGATTCGCCGGTTCGAAGTTCAAGCGGGCCGCCGAGTTGTTCGACAAAATCACAACCGATGACCTCGCATTCGCCGAATTCCTGACGTTGCCCGGTTACGATGAGCTCGAGTAGACCACCCATGAAAATGAAACGAGAAAAACATGGGGCGCCGGTAAAAGCGAAGCGCCTTCGGCTGCGGAACGCGCCTGACGAGGAACGGTGGCGCGGGATTCGCCGTCCGTATTCCAGGAGCGACGTGCGCCGCCTCCAGGGAAGTCTGGTTCCGGAACACACCCTGGCGCGGCGGGGCGCCGAGAAACTCTGGACGCTTCTGAGCAGCGAACCATTTGTTCCGGCGCTCGGCGCGCTCACCGGCAATCAGGCGGTGCAGCAAGTGCGGGCCGGATTGAAGGCGATCTATCTCAGCGGGTGGCAGGTCGCGGCCGACGCCAATCTTGCCGGCCAAATGTATCCCGACCAGAGCCTCTATCCGGCAAACAGTGTTCCGGCCGTAGTGAAGCGAATCAACCAGGCATTGCAGCGCGCGGACCAGATCGCGCATGCGGAAGACAAGACCGACATCGATTGGTTCGCGCCGATCGTGGCCGACGCGGAAGCCGGATTCGGAGGCGTGCTTAACGTCTTTGAGTTGATCAAGGCGATGATCGAGGCAGGCGCGGCCGGCATTCATCTGGAAGATCAGCTCGCCAGCGAAAAGAAATGCGGACACATGGGCGGCAAGGTTTTGGTGCCGACCCAATACGCCATCAATAATCTTGTTGCGGCGCGACTGGCGGCGGATGTCTGCAACGTTCCGACGGTCATTATCGCGAGGACGGATGCCGGCGGCGCATCGCTCCTGACCAGCGACATCGACGAGCGCGACCGTGGCTTCCTCACCGGCGATCGAACGGCCGAAGGCTTCTTCCGGGTCCGGGCCGGGATCGACCAGGCTATCGCGCGTGCTCTTAGTTATGCGCCATTCGCCGATCTGCTCTGGTTCGAAACTTCAAAACCGGACCTGGATGAGGCGAAGAGATTCGCGCGCAGCGTTCACGCAAAATTTCCGGGCAAACTGCTGGCCTACAATTGCTCGCCCTCGTTCAACTGGAAGGCGAAGCTCGACCGCGCCACGATCGCGAAATTTCAGAAGGAACTCGGCAAGCTCGGTTACAAGTTTCAGTTCGTCACCCTGGCCGGGTTTCATGCCTTGAATTACAGCATGTTTAAACTGGCCCGAGGCTACCGGGACCGCGGTATGGCGGCCTACTCCGAGTTACAGGAGGCGGAGTTCGCCGCGGAAACCGAGGGCTACACCGCGACGAAACACCAGCACGAAGTCGGCACCGGCTACTTCGACGAAGTCGCGCAGGTGATCATGGGGGGCGAATGCGCGACGGCCGCGCTCGCCGGTTCGACCGAGGAAGAGCAGTTCCGATAACGGTGAAGCGTTGTAGCGTCCGCTGTCATCACCGGACCGATCGGCGCTGTTCCGCGTGATGCGATGAGCGATACGGCAATAGCAGCACCGACCGACAGCCGGCTGGCGGCGCTTTGCGCCGAGGCAGCGCGCGCCGCTTTTATCGAATACGAAACGCGTTTCGACGAAATCACCCGCCGCGCCCGGGAGCGTTTCCTGGCGCGCGATTGGCGCGGCAGTTACGACGACGCGGCCGAGCGATTGAAACTCTATTCCGAAGTCGTGCATCGCCTGACCGGTCGGGTTGAGGAATTGATGGGAGCGCGTCTTCGCGAGCGCGCCCTTTGGATGGCGATGAAGGCCGTTTATTCCGCGCACATCGGCCAGTCGCTGCGATGGGAAATCGCGGAGAGCTTCTTCAATTCTCTCACCCGGCGCGTTTTCACGACGGAAGGCGTGGACCAGTCGATTGAGTTTGTCGATACGGATTTCGACGCACCGCCGGCCCGGGCAAACGCGGACGGCTGGCGCACTTATCGCGGCAAAAATTTGCGCGCCCTGCTTTTCGCGATTCTCACCGACGAAAGCACAGCCGGTTTTGCCGGGCATCACTGGCACGATCTCCAACCGTCGATCGACGCGGCAACGAAGCGCCTCCTGGCGGCGTTCCCGCATTCAGGTAACGCCGAAATAGAAGTGGTCCCGGCGGTTTTTTATCGCGGTCGCGGCGCTTATGTCGTCGGCCGCGCGGTCTGCGGCGAGCAAAGTTCGCCGATCGCGTTCGCTCTCCGGCATCCCACGGGAAACGGCGTTACCCTCGACGCGGTCCTTGTCGGCGAATCGGATCTCGCCGTCCTGTTTTCCTACACTCGCGCCTATTTTCGAGTCGACGCGCCGTGCCCGTTCGAGCTCGTGCGCTCACTTCGGGAATTGATGCCGCGGAAGCGGCTGGCCGATCTTTACAACGCGCTCGGTTATAATCGGCATGCCAAAACGGAGTTCTACCGCGACTTCGTCCGGCATCTTCAGAGCTCAGACGATTGTTTTATCGCCGCGACCGGGACCCGCGGAATGGTGATGCTCGTTTTCACGCTGCCGAGCTACGACGTCGTCTTCAAACTGATCCGCGACCATTTCGATGCGCCGAAGGAAAGCGATCGCCATGACGTGATGGGACGGTATCGCATCGTTTTCGAGCATGATCGGGCAGGGCGTCTGGTCGAGGCGCATGAGTTCGAGCATCTCCGCATTCCGCGCCGGCGTTTCCAGCAAGCGCTGCTCGACGACTTGCGCCGCGAGGCGGCCGAAACCGTCCGCGTCGAGGGCGACGACGTCGTGATTGCGCATGCTTACGTCGAGCGCCGGGTCCGGCCGCTCAATGTCTTCTTTGCGGATGGGGCCGGTGACAGTGTCGCGGCCGCCTGTGATTACGGGCAGGCCATCAAGGACCTGGCCGCGTCGAATATTTTCCCCGGAGATCTCCTTACGAAAAATTTCGGCTTAACCCGCCACGATCGCGTCGTGTTTTACGATTATGACGAGCTTTGCTTCGTGACGGATTGCAATTTCAGGAAGCTGCCGCAGCCCACAAGCTATGACGAAGAATTGTCGGCCGAGCCGTGGTTTTCGGTCCGGCCTAACGACATCTTCCCCGAGGAGTTTCCGAACTTCCTCGGCTTCCCTGATGGCGCGCGGCAGGCGCTCATGGCGCGCCACGGCGATTTGTTCGAACCGGAATTCTGGAAGCGGATGCAGCAGAATTTCCTCGAGGGGGAGATGCCCGAGATTTTTCCTTATGCGCAGGAACGTCGACTGGCGAACGACTCGACTGGGCGAGCTCGCGCGTAATCGCCGTCACTCTTTCTGGCCGGCCGGTCCAGGACGCAACCTTGGCCATTATATTTTCGTAATGTTGCATAATAAGTTTTGACGCGGTCTTCGCGAACAGCTTAGCTCGCCCCTTCGTGCCCATTTCCGAGCAACTCAAACCCCACGTCTCACCCCCGGATTCCTTCCGGTCTTCCTGTAGAACCGCCCTATGAAAACAAGAAACCTCGATCGCGCTGCCTTTATCAAAATCCGTGTCCTGATTGCGATGTGTCTCTGTGCCATCGCCGCAGTGCTCGGCGTTTTCGCTTTTGCGTCTGCGCTCCCGACGCATTCCCCATCGCAAACTGCCAGCGTAATCCGCCACGGCGGCGGGTCGGCGCCGATGAGCCGCGAATCGGGGGACGTTGCGCAGAGCGCCTCTCAGAACCAGGCCGCGACTGCGTATGACGGCCCGCGCAATGACTTCCGTCCGGTGGAGCCGGTTCGCAGTGGCGAGTTGCGCCACACTCCGCCCGTTCATCCCTCGAAAGCCGCCGCGCACGACCACCCGGAACCCATTCGGCCCACGCCCCCGAGCCAGAACGGCGGCATCGATGGCCCTCTCCAGACAGCGCAAGGACAGCAACTGTCCGCGCCTTCGCCGGTCGGCTCCGGCTTTGACGGCGTCGGCAACGGGACCGCAGGATTCGTCCCGTCGAGCAACCCGCCGGACGTGAACGGCCGGGTCGGCGCGACCCAGTTCGTGCAGTGGAACAACACGAGCTTCGCGGTCTTCGACAAGACGACGGGCGCTCTCCAATACGGTCCCGCCGCCGGGAACACCCTCTTCCAATCGCTTGGCGGCGTGTGCGCCTCGCATAACGACGGCGATCCTGTCGTCTCTTACGACATTCTCGCTGGCCGCTGGATTCTTTCCCAGTTCGCGGTCGGTGGTCCGGCTGGCAGCTACTCACATCAATGCGTTGCTGTGTCGGTGACTTCCGATGCAACGGGCGCCTATTATCTCTACGACTTCCTCACGGACGGAACCAACTTCGTCGACTACCCGCACACCGCCGTCTGGCCGGATGGATATTACATGAGCGGGCACGTGTTCAACGCCGCGGGCACGACCTACCTCGCCGGGCGGATTTACGTTTTCGAGCGCGACAAGATGATCGCTGGTCTGCCGGCGCGACAACTCCAGGCCGACCTCGCCCACGACGGTTCCGGCATTCAGTACGGCTTCCTCCCGGCCGATCTCGATAGCTTAACGCCGCCGCCCGCGGGCGAAGCCGCGTTTGTCCTTGGACCGAACGCACAGTTCACAAACCGCACGGACTCGACCCGGGTTAAAGTGACCTGGGGCACGACGCCGACGATCGCGCTCACCTCGGCTGTTATCTCGACGACCGGCATTAGCAATCCGCCTTGCGTCAACAACACCACGGCGCAGCAAAACCGCGATTGCGTGCCGCAGCCGGCGCCGGCCGTGGGCGCGGATTACCTGGATAATCTCGGCAGCCATTTCATGTATCGACTCGCCTACCGAAACAACGGGACCCAGGCCGCGCCGCAGGAATCAATCGTGGCCAGCGCCACGGTTCCCGGCAGCGCGAGCACGCCTGCACACGGCGCCGTGAAGTGGTGGGAATTCCGAAACGCGGGCAGCTCGACCACCACGCCCACCGTTTTCCAGTCAGGCACCTTTGATCCCGATACCGCCTACCGCTTCATGTCGTCAATCGCGATGGACAACGGTCGCAACATTGCGCTCGGCTACAGCAAATCGAGCACGTCAGTTCCGCCAGGCATCTATATGACGGGCCGGCTCGCTACCGACGCCGCCGGGACAATGGGCGCGGAGGCCACCGTGCAGGCGGGTATTGGCTCGCAGACGGCGGGCGCGGGCAATCGCTGGGGCGATTACACCTCGATGACCCTCGATCCCATCGACCAGTGCACGTTCTATTATACAAACGAGTACCTGAAAACGAACGGCGCCTATAACTGGTCCACGCGGGTCGCGACCTACAAATTCCCCGCGTGCGCTTCGGCCGCCAGCGCTTATGGCACCGTCACCGGCACGATCACGTCATCCGAGACCGGCGCTCCGATTTCCGGAGTTACCGTGACTCTGACCAATGGTTATGCCAGCGCGAGCAACGCGAGCGGCGTCTACACCATTGTCGTTCCCGCCGGCAGTTACACCGCCACCGCCGCGGATGCTGATCGCAATTGCGCCAGCGCTACCCCGGCTTCCGCCAGCGTCGCGCCCCAGGGTGGCGGCACAATCACGCAGAACTTCTCGATGACCGGCACTTCGAAGCTCGAGGCGAACGGGTTCACCATCGACGACTCGTTAGGCAACGCTAACGGCGTCGTCAATCGGCCCGAATGCGTCAAGCTGAACGTCGGCGTGAAGAACAACGGTTGCGCCAGGGAAACTGGCATCTCGGCCACGCTTTCCACGACGACTCCCGGCGTGACTGTCCTCGATCCGAACGCGACCTATCCCGACATGCTCATTGACGGCAGCGGCTTGAACTCGACGCCCTTCCGGATCTCCACATCGAACACGTTCGTTTGCGGAACTGACATCGCCCTTTCTCTCCAGCTCACCTCCGCGGGCGGGACAAAGACGGTGGCGATCACCGTTCCGACCTGTGGCGGCGGCGCCAATCAGACGATCCCGGCAAGCTCGCTCGCCACGAGCGACCTCACCCAGGCCGATCGTCTCGGGCGCGACGGTTTCCCGAGCACCTGCGGCGGCAAGGCGAGCCCCGGCGGCGGTTTCGCGGGAACGAAGTACTACAAGACCTTTACGTTCACGAACAGCAGCGGCTCGCCGCGTTGCTTTACCGTCACGATCAACGCCGCCCTTGGGGGCGCGGGCGATATCGAGAGCGCGGCCTACGATCAGACCTACGATCCGGCGAACCTGAGTTTGAATTACCTTGGGGACACCGGAATCACCGGGCTCGGGACAACGGTGGGAAGCGCGAACTACTCGTTCACGGTTCCGGCCCAGCACAACTTCGTCGTGGTCGTCAATACGACCGGGACCACCACGTCATCGCAGTTTAGCGGCACGGTCTCGGGCTTCGTCGACTCCACCGCGGGACCGGGCGCTTGTTCCGGTAATCCGACGCCGACACCCGCGCCGAGCCCTACCGCGACAGCAACGGCAGCGCCAAGCCCGACAGCGACCGCAACCGTAGCGCCGAGTCCGACAGCGACCGCGACCGTAGCGCCAAGTCCGACTCCGACAGTGCCCCCGAGCCCAACGCCGACGCCAACGGTAGCGCCGAGTCCGACGCCAACTGCGACGCCGGCTCCAGACTTCGGCCTTTCGATCACCCCCGCATCGGTGACCGTCGCGAAAAACGGTGGCACCGCCACTTATACGGTGGCCATTTCGCGGACCGGTGGTTTCAGCTCGCCGCTGACTATGTCGGTAAGCGGGTTACCGGCGGGAATCACGTCGAACTTCTCACCCAATCCGGCGACGGGATCGTCTACCACTCTTACCCTGACAGTGGCGCGGACGGCGGCCCACGCAACGTTCCCATTCACGGTCAGCGCCACAGGTGGAAGCCCGGCGCTCACCCGAACTGCAAACGCAACGGTGATTCACAGGTAGAAGCCGGTGACGGGGAGCGCCCGTCATGAGCGAGATTTGATGCCGGCGCGGTTCAGTTCCGCGCCGGCATTTTCTTGCTACCGTTATTCCATGAACGTTCGTTGGAGCGCCCTTATCTTGGGAGCGGCCCTGGTCATGGCGTCCTGTTCGAGGAAAGCGGAACCGGCCAAAGCGGAGACGCACGTCGAGGAAACGGAGGACGAGCGACAGCCGCCCGAAGACGAGATCGCGCAGGACTGCCTGGCCTTCGTTCGGGCAACCAAAATTTTACCTCAGCCTGCGGGCGGCGATTGTCCCGGATGCTCCCGCGAAGGATCGGAGGTTTTGGCGTTCCGCGAGTTGCGGATGGATCGAGTTTCGTGCTCCGCGAGCAGTTGCGAGATCGCGGTAACTCTGCGCGCCGCCTTCAATCCCGCCCCCGCGGGAACGATGACCGGCGGATTAACCGCATGGATTTCGCAGGAACAACGGCTTGAGTATCTCAACGGGCATCCGCCGCAAGGCGACCAGCTTTATCGCGTGAAGATTATCTACAAACGAACCGGCGCCGCGTGGCGGGCGATCGAATTCGACAAGGCAGATCCTCAATCACAATGAATCCACAATATTTTTGCTGCATCGCGATCCTCACTGCGCTTGCCGTTTCAAGCATGAGCGCGCAGACGCCAGCCCCGGTCTCAAGCGGCATCGAGGGGCTGATCATGGTTTCCCCGAGTCGTCCCGGTCCGACTCGGAAGGATGGTCCCAGTTCGGCGCCGGCCGGGAATCTCGAGTTCGCGGTGAAACGCGCGGACGTGAAAGTGGCCGCGTTCACCACGGATGCGGAAGGCCGGTTTCATGTTTCGTTGCCGCCGGGCCACTACACGGTGCTGAGGGAAGATCCCGGCGCGAAGATCGGGCACTGGCGGTTCGAGACCGACGTTAAACCGGGCGAAGTCACCAAAGTCCAATGGACCGGCGATAGCGGCATGCGGTGATCGCCAGCGGCGCGCCGCCTTGATTCGCGCCCGCTCTGACCGTAGTTCCTGAGTGGCTTTTGAGGAAAACGAACTGCTTTTCGGCTCAGACCCAACGCCGCGCATTGTCGCGATCGAGCTGGGCGAAACGGGAACGGTTAAGGTTTACCGGCGCGAAGAGGACGGTTCCACCGCGAGCGACATCGAGCCGTTTCATCCCTTCGTCTGGTGCGATTCCGACGTGACCGATTTGAATATCGACGCCGAAAAATTGGCCGGCGATCTGCGCTACGGCTGGCGGATCAGCGTCAATAGCTGGAAGGAATTGATCGCGCTCCGGAACGGTCTGAAGAATGCCGGCCGCAGCTTTTTCGCGTTGAGCGATCCGGTGCAGCATTATCTCACTCACACGGGCCGCACGCTTTTCAAAGGACTGGCTTTGACCGAACTGCGGCGGCTTCAGCTGGAAGTTCTGGCCCTCGACGAACGCCTGATGAGCATCGCGCTCTCGGACAACACCGGGTGGGAAGAGCTGATCGTCATCGACGGGGCAAACGCTGAAGAATCCGAGCGCGCCGCGCTCAAGCGCCTGACCGCGCTGATCAAAGAACGCGATCCTGATGTCATCGAAGGCCATGATCTCTTTCGCTCCGATTTGCCGCTGCTCGTAGCGCGCGCCCGGAAAGCGAAGGTGAAACTCGATTGGGGACGGAGCGGTGGCTTCCTTCGCTCGCGGCCCTCGCGTCTTCAGATCGCGGAGAAAACAATCGATTACCCGAAGTTCGCCGTCGATGGCCGGCACTTCGTCGACACGTTTCTGCTCGCGCAATTCTACGACGTCGGCATGCGCAGTTTGTCGGGCTTCGATCGGATCGACGTCGCCCAGCATTTCGGTCTGTGTGATTCGGCCGATATCTCGTCGCTCACCGGCAAGGAGCTCGAACGCGAACATCAGGCCGACAGCGAACGGTTCCGGCAGCGTGCGCTTTGCGCCGTGCGCGAAACCCGCGCGATCGCCGATTTACTCAGCCCCAGCTACTTCATCCAGGCGCAGATTTTTCCCTACAACTACCAGGACGTGATCGTTCGCGGTAACGCCACCCGGATTAACGCGCTCTTCCTTCGCGAGTATTATCGGCAGCGCCATTCCATTCCCGAGATGCCGATGGTGCGCGGATTCGAAGGCGGTTATACGGCGATCTTCTTCACCGGGGTCGCCCGCAACGTCTGGCATTGCGATATCGCGTCGCTCTATCCCTCCATCATGTTGCAGTTCGATTGCTGGCCCGCGACCGACCAGCTCCAGATCTTTCGGCATTTGCTCACCGATCTGCGCACTTTTCGTCTGGAAGCGAAGGCCAGTATGCGCGCCGCCAAAGCCCGCGCCCAGCAGCAGCAGTACTTCCACGCCCTCCAAAACACGTTCAAGATTCTCATCAACAGCTTTTACGGCTATCTCGGTTTCGCCCAGGGACATTTCGCCGATTTCGACGCGGCGGCGCGCGTCACCCAGATCGGCCGCGAACTGTTGCAAAAGATGATCGACTGGCTGAACGCCCGGGCCGCTCAGGTCATCGAGGTCGATACCGACGGCATCTATTTCGTTCCGCCCCCCAACGCGAAACCCGACGACTTGCGTGACGCGCTCGCCAAAGAATTGCCGCCGGGCATCGAGGTGGAATTCGACGAGCAGTTCGACGCGATGTTCAGCTACAAGGCGAAGAACTACGCGCTTCTCACTCGCGACGGCGAAGTCATCATCAAAGGCGGCGCTTTGAAGTCGCGCGGCCTGGAAAAGTTCCAGCGCGTTTTCCTGGAGGAAATGATCAAGCTCCTGATGGAAGGAAAACCGGAAGCGATCCCGCAATTGCGGGACGACTTCGAGAAAAAAATCCGCGAGCGCGACTGGCACATCGACATGCTGATGAAGACCGACACCCTGCAGGATTCGCTCGACAAATACCGCGCCAAGATCGGCGCCGGCGGCCGCAACCGCGCCGCCGCTTACGAACTCGCTCTGGCCAGCGGCCGCGCCTACAAACCGGGCGAACAAGTCAGCTACTACATCAAGGCAACGCCGAAGAAAGTCGCCGCCTACGAAGCCGCGAAACTCTCGAGCGATTTCGACCCCGAGAACCGCGACGAGAACATCGACTACTACGTCGCGAAGCTCGACGAACTCGTGAAGAAATTCGGTGGTGTCACCGCGCCCGAGGCGAAACAGGCCACTCTTCTGTAGCCGTCGCCCTGGGGGCGACGTGCGAAAGGTCGTTGAGCCTTAGAGAAGGTTATTGCTTGGCCCTAACCCTGACTCCGCGCAGACAACCTTATCTCGGAACGAAGTAAGAGGGATCATCGACGTTCCGGTTGATGAAATGGGCGCAGGTCAAACACATCTCAGGCGGATCCCGCTGAATAATGCGTCGCCGAAGTTCCGTGAAAGGGCGTCCCTGCCAGATCTCGGAAAACGAAGCGTCAGGTGATGCGAGCGAACCATAAGGTGCAGGGACACGGCAATCCGGGTATGGTCTCACGTCAGCCCGCGAATCGATCACAACGCTATCGAACGGCCGGCCGCAGAAAAGGTATGGAGTTGCCGAGCCATCGCAGGCGAACGTCACAGAGCGCTGACCGATGACGGCGCCGCGGCCATGCACGTTTTCGGCCACAACATAAATAGTGGTGTCGAACGAATCTCTGTCGGAAACCATTTCCCGGCGTAGTTGAAACTCCCAACCGAGCCGGACACGATGCGGGAAACGCTTGAAAGTACCGGGTGGATTGGGTCGCTCGCCCGACAGGATGGTAGCTTCACCGACGTAGACCCAGCCACGTTTATTAATCGAAGTAGGGTGATCGCTTGAAAACGGTTGGCGCTCAATCAGCACGCGGCGGAGTTGCTGTTGATCCGACGCCCAGCCTTGTAACTCGGCTGCGTTATTTACGCGGAGCTCGGTCTCCGTGGGAAAATCGATTGCGCCGCGCGGGAGAAGTGGATCGCGTTTGGGCGCCTTAGTTTTTGCCTCGCTGCCGTTCGACCGACCGAAATACCGCGAGAGATTTCGCGGGATCCGCCGGATCTCTCGTACGATTTTCGCCATCCGCGATCGGCGGATCTCATTCCTTACGGAAGCGATGTGAGGAAGCGAAGACGGCGCTTCAGGTGGTAACGGCGCGGGCTCCGTCGGCTCCAGGCGTTCGCCGTCGAAAAGATCGGGAAAACAGATTACCTTGACCGTTCTGGATTGTTCTGCGCGCCGCAGAAAGCGTTTGAAATATTCGTTCGCACGCGCGCGATCATGAGAAAGCGATTCAGCCTCCATATTCAGCCCCGTGATTTGGAGGAGATGACGCGCCGCGATCCATTCCACTCCCAGCTCTTCTGCCAGGTCCACGTACAGTTCGAGTTCTTCCAGATTGCTTTGCATCAGCACCACATTGAACTGCAGGGTGGGTGAAGATCGTTCTAACTCCTGTTTTCGCCGGGCCAGATATCGAATGTTGCGAAGCAACGTTTCAAACCGCGCGCCGCGCCGGATGCGTTCGTAGGTTTCCTTCCTCGCTCCATCTGCCGATATTTGCACCTGTGTCACTCCGGCCGCTATTACTGCCTCCGCGACTTTTTCGGTGAGCAACTGGCCATTCGTCAGGAAATACAGGGACGGGATTTTGAAGGGCGCCGCCAAGCGGAGGATTTCCGTGAACCAGGGAGACATCAAAGGCTCGTTCCCGGCTGAGAGCACAACCGTGTGGGCATACGGAAAAACAGAGGCCGCGATCCGTTGGAACGTCTCGGGACGCATATGCTGGGCAGGCTGATGAAACACGTCATCGAAACTGAAGTGGCACATCTGGCACCGCAGATTGCATTTGTTCGAGACATCGATGATGACCTTTAGCCGGCCCGGGCCCAGGGGCGCCAGTGAACGCGTCCAATCCTCGATTTCCGTCGACCCCAGTTTTGGGGCGGTGCCATACATTGAAATGCTCATGACATGGGCACTTCGCCCTCGGGGGAAATGCTTGACGATAGGTGATGCCTTGACGGCTAGGAAATGTCGAGCCTTTTACGCCGCGCAACGATCGCTCGTCCGGGCTCGAAAGCAGTCGGAACAAAAAGTGAGCAATGACCCCGCACGAGCCCGCGGTGGATTCTACCTCATCGCCTGGCAAAGGCACGAGCTGTTGATCTGGATGTCGGCTTTCGCCCACGCCTTTTTGAAACGCGCTTCCACCGCGGCGGCTTCCGGCTTCTTGGCTGCCTTCAAGGTTTCCGCGAGACCGTAAAGCGACCAGCCATTTTCCGGCAGTCTTCGCAAATCTTCCCGGTAGACTTCTTCGGCTTCGGCGAAACGGCCGGCCTTCATGAGGTTCGCGCCTAACGAGTGGCGGATCGGGATCATCCAGGCGGGCGGCTCGTCGTACTTGAGCGCGTCTTCCATCTTCAGGGCTGCCTGTAGTCCAGCGATGCCCTCGTCGTTCTTGCCTTCGGCAATCTGAATCTCGGCTTCGAGCATTTTTTGAATGAGGGCGATGATATCGCTTGATGAATTGTTGCCGACTTCCGTTTCCTTCGGAATGGCGGATGTGAGCTCGTTGAATTTCGCCTGTTCTTTCCGCGCTTCTTCCGGCTGTCTCCTGGCTGCTAACGCGATCGCGCGGGCCGCGTGATGGAAGGCACGCGAGAACGGTGCGAATTCTGGGTAATTATCCGGCTCGGCCAGGACATTGTCCCATTGACCTAAACGCACCATCGCTTCCATCGGCAAGGCGAGGAACGCTTCGGCCTTCACCGCGGCAGCCTTCACGAACTCCGGCGGCGTTTCGCGGAGCGCCTCCCGGATTTTCTCCATCGCGAGCTTGCTTTGCCCGGTCATGAGCGCGGCATACGCGAGCATGTGATGATCGTGCGCGGCGTAGAATGGAATGAGGCCGGCGGATTTGTTGCCTAACGAGGCAAAATATTTGTGGTCGTCGGCGATCGCCTTCGCATTGGTGTCGATCGCCTTCTGCCAGTTGCCCGTCCGGATATCGATGTGCGAAGGCATGTGCACGTTGTGCGCGAGGCCGGGCTGTAGAGTGCGCAGGCGATCGGCCGCCTGCACCGCTTTTTCGGGATGCTGCGAAGCCTCCACCGCATGGATGTAGAGGTGATTCGCGAACGGATGGGTCGGATTCATTTTCATCACCGCCTCAAGAGTCGCCACGATTTCCTCCGTGCCTGGATTCGGCTGGCCTTGGAGCGTCCACTGGTTCCACGGACTTAAGTCCATCATCGACTCCGCGAAGAACGCGCCCACGTCCGGGTCCTTCGGATATTTTTTCCAGACCTCGCGCATCGCGTCGGCGTAGGCGCGGTCGAGCGCCGTGCGATCTTCCGGCTGCGGATTCGCGTAACGTTTGCTGAGCGCTGCAATCAAATCCCGTTCGACCGGCGACGCCTTGTCGGCGTGCTGTTGGGCGAGGGCGAGTTCTTTCCAGGCGAGCTCGGCCATCGGCGGCGGCACTAGCGGATAATTAATGTGCGGACCAGCGGCGAGCGCGACGCCCCAATGCGCCATCGCGCAATCCGGGTCCGCATTCGCTGCTTCCTGGAAAGAACGGATCGCGGAGGCGTGATTGAAACCGTGGATGAAAGCGAGGCCCTGATTGAAATAGCTCTGCGCTTTCGCATTTTTCGTGGTGACTTTGCGGGTGTAGTTGCCGAGATCGTTACGAAGCGGCTCGGGCTCGGCATGGAGAGTGAGCGCGGCGACGCACGTTGCCAGCGCGACGAGAAAGCTCAAGCGTACGGTATTCATGTGGCGAGTTTAGCAACCGCACGGGCCACGAGACAAGACCCGCGTTACTCGTAGCGCAACGAGCTGACGGATCGACGCGGGCGGTGGAGCCAGCGCGCAGCGCGCTCCCCCAGTGCGCCATCGCGCATTTCGGATCGGCATTCGCCGCCTCGTGGTATCGCGGAGAGCAAGTCGGAGGTATCAGCCGAGTTACCTTTGGCGACTTGGCGGTTCCGTGAATTGGGGGTGAAGTGCCGCCCGTATGAAACACACCATTCTCCTCTCCGCGGTGCTGGCGCTCGGCTTCGTAAGCCCGGCACTCAGCCAATCGGCCACCTTTTCAATCCAGACCTACCCGATTCTCGGCAACACGCAGATCGCCGCGGATTTCAACGGCGACGGCAGGCCCGACCTTGCCGGCGGCGGAGGAACAGGAGCGTCAATCATGTTGAACAATGGCGACGGGACGTTCGGCCCGAAGACCGATTTTCCGGTGGGCACCTGGACGCAGGATGTGGCGGCCGGTGATTTCAACGGCGACGGCAAGATGGACCTTGCCGTTTCCCTCCAGGATCCGCAGCTCAGTCTCGCGATCCTTCTCGGCACGGGCACCGGCAGCTTCGGCACGCCGACCTATTATCCGAACGCTTCCGGATTCGATGCACCGCAGGTCCTGGTGAGCGACTTCAATAACGACGGCAAACTCGACGTCGTGATCATGCATGGAATGAATTGCTTCAACGCGTCCTGCGTTCCGGCGACCGTCGTTACCGTCCTGCTCGGCAATGGCGACGGCACGTTCCAGCCCGGCCGCGACATCGAGGCCGGCACGCATCCGACTGCGATCGCCCTCGGCGACTTCAACCGCGACGGGATCAAGGATCTCGCGGTGGGTGGAGGAAACACCGAGCTCTCCATTCTGATGGGCGTCGGCGACGGGAGTTTCGCGCTCAAGCCAGTCATGCTCCTGGTCCCAGGCGGGGACCTGGCGTCGTGCAACGACGTTGACGTCGCAGACTTCAACCGCGACGGCATCGAGGACATCGTTGTGCCGCTTGGAAATGGAGACGGCAACGTAGTCGTCCTCGGCAATGGCGACGGCACCTTCCGCGTCTTTACCCGTTATCTGGACGAAGCGGTCTCCGCTCCGCAAAGCGACGCCATCGCTGATTTCAACGGCGACGGTTTCCTCGATATCGCCCGCGGCATGGCAGATGGGTTGCGCGGCCTGATCCAGGTCCTCCACGGAAACGGCGACGGCACCTTCCAGCCGATCGTGCGCTACGCCGTTCCGAGCACGCTCACCAATCAAGGCGGCGGATGGGTGATCGCGGCTGATTTCAACGGCGACAGCAAACCCGATCTCGCTCTGGAAGTTCGCGGCAATGGCGCGACCGATATTTTCCTGAACACAACTGGCTCGACAACACCGGCGGCTACGCCTGCGGTCGCCAGCCTTACCTTCTCGCCGAGTTCGGTCACGGGCGGCAGCTCATCTGTGGGCACAGTGACTCTGAGCAGTACCGCGCAAACCGCGACGAGCGTCCAGCTCCGGACCAACAACTCGAACGCCGCCGTCCCGACGAGCGTGATCGTTTCCGCCGGCACGAAGTCGGTGCAGTTCAATGTCACCACCAGGCAGGTAAAGTCGGTGACTCCGGTGCAGATCAGCGCGACGGCGAATAACACCTCACGCGCGGCCACGCTCACGATCAACCCCGCCGGCGCACCAACGCCAGCGCCGACACCGGCGCCCGCCCCAGTCCCATCACCAGCGGCCACGCCGACACCAACCCCAGCACCAGCCGCGGACACAGTTTCAATCACCCGCGCCGAATACGAGGTCGCAAAGAGTACTCTCCGGATCGAGGCGAGCAGCTCGCGCTCAACCGCCACATTGCAGGTGTTCGTGACCTCAACCGATCAGCTCATTGGCACCCTGTCGAACAACGGCGGCGGCAAATACAGCGGCCAGTTCACCTGGTCCGCGAACCCGCAGAACGTGACCGTCCGCAGCAGCCTGGGTGGCAGCAAGAGTAGCGCCGTTACACCGAAGTGATGGTAGCGCGTCACGCCGAGTCAGGCGCTCGCACCTGTCGGAAAACCTCAAGGAGGGGCGATTTGAAATCGCCCTCTGAATCGTCGGCGATTGCAAATCGCCGCTCCTTGAGTCGCCTACTCGTAGCGCAATGAAGTGACCGGATCGACGCGGGTGGCGCGGCGGGCGGGGAGATAACCGGCGAGGAGGGCGATGACGATGAGGCAGAGGGGGACGGCGACGAAGGTGATGGCATCGTGGGTAGTGACGCCAAAGAGGATGGAGCTGAGGAAACGGGAGAGGAAGAAGGCGGCTACGAGGCCGGCGAGGATTCCGAGCGCGGTGAGCTTGAAGGTGCGGGCGAGAATGAGTTGCAGGATGTTCGCGCGCGTTGCGCCGAGGGCCATGCGGATGCCGATCTCTTTGTAACGCTGCGTCACGAGATACGCGATGACGCCATAAATGCCGAGGCAGGCGAGGGTCAACGCGAAGATGGAGAAGATGCCGATGAGCCAGGTGCGGAAACGCGGCTGGGCGATGGAATCGTTGATGAGCGATTCCATGGTGTTGACCCTTACGACGAGCGCCGGATCAAGGGAGTGAATGGCGGCACGCACGGATGAGGCCACGCCGGCGGGCGCGCTGGAGCGGACGGCGAAATTCAATTGGCGACCGACGAAGGTGAGCGCGCCGGCGGAAGTTTGCGGATAGGGAACGTAAATCTCGGCGTCGGGCGCGACATCGAGCCCGCTGTGTTTGATGCTGCCGCAGACGGCGACAATGGAGAGCCAGTCTTTGCCGTAACGGATTCGTTTCCCGACCGGGCTCTCGTTAGGCCAAAAACGTTGGGCGAAAATTTCGTTGACGATGGTGACGCCGGGCGCGGTCTCATTATCGCGCTCGTTAAAATCGCGGCCTTGTTTCAACGGAATCTGCAGGGTGGCGAAATAGCCGGGGCTCACGGGACGAATCTGGGCGTTGTATTGGACACCGACCCCGGCGGGCTGGCCTTCAACTTCATAGCTGTTGCCCCAACTGTTGTTGCCGAAGGGGAGATGCGTGACGACGCCGACGGATTCCACTCCCGGCAGCGCGCGCACCGCCGCCAGCGATTCGCGATAGAACCGGATCATCCGGGCGGCATCGGGATAACGGTCCTTCATGAGGACGGCGTCGGTGATGATAAGATTTTGGGCGTGGAATCCGGGATCGGCGTGGGCGAGCGCGACGAAGCTGCGCATCATCAACGCGCAACCGACGAGCAACACACAGGCGAGCGCTACTTCCGCGAAGACGAGTGCCCGGCGGGTCCGTTCCGCACCGGCGCTGCTGCTTGAGCGGGTAGTGCCCTTGAGTGCGTCCTGCAAATCCGTGCGCGACGCGGCGAAGGCGGGACCGAGGCCAAATAGGGTTCCTGAAAGCGCAGAAACAAAGAGGATGAACGCGAGTACCCAGCCGTCGATTTGTGCGTGCAAGAGTTCTTGCACGCTGTTGGCGGCGAAATGCTTCAGGGTCTCGAGTCCCCACACGGCGATGGCGATCCCTAACGCGCCGCCGATTCCGGCGAGCAGCGCTGCTTCCGTGAGCAACTGCGCGATCAAGCGCGGCCGGCTGGCGCCCAGCGCGCTGCGGATCGCCATTTCCGATTGCCGTGAACTCGCCCGCGCCAGCATCAGGTTGGCGACGTTGGCGCAGGCAATGAGCAGGAGGAATGAAACCGCACTGAAAAGGACGAGCAATGGCTGGCGCAGATCGCCGAACATTCTTTCCTCCAGACTCATCGAGTAAAACCGGCGGACGGTGTCGTCACCGGCTGGGTTCACGCGCTGGCCCAGGATGTCGATCTCGGCTTTGAGACGCTCGGGCGTGACCCCCGGTTTCAACTTGCCGATCACGCGCAGAAAATGCGCGTCGAGATTTTCCTGAAAAATCGCCGCGTCCAGTGCGGCCGGGACCCAGACCTTTACCAGGGGCGAGGGGAAATCGAAATTTTCCGGCATGACGCCGATAACGGTGTAGGGCTTCCCGTTCATGATCACGGACTGGCCGAGGATGTCGGGGTTCATCTGAAATTTCTCCCGCCAAAAGGCGTGACTAAGAATAACGACCTGTTCGTGGCCGGCTTTTCCTTCCGCCTCGAGAAACGTGCGGCCGAGAGCCAGCTTGAGCCCCAGTGTGGGGAAAAACGACGGCGTGACCTGTTGACCGATGGCCAGCTCGGGCTCACCCCGGCCGGTGACGGTAAAACCGCTGCCGGTCATCACCGCCATGTTCTCGAAGAGTTGCGTCTGTTCCTTCCAAACGGTGAATTCCCGTGTGGAAAACGAGACGAGTTTTTCCTGCGGCAAATCCTGCCAGAGCATCACGAGCCGGTCGGCTTCGGGGAAAGGCGGGCCTTTCAACAACACGGAGTTCACGATCGTGAACATGAGCGCGGTGCTGCCGATCCCGAGTGCGAGCACGGCCACCACCGTGAGAGAGAACATCGGCGCTTTGCGCAGCGTGCGAAAGGCGTAACGCACATCCTGCAACCTGGTTTCGATGAAATGCCCGGCGCGCGCATGGCGGACGAGTTCTTTCACCTGCTCGGATCCTCCGAGTTCCACGAGCGCGGCGCGGCGAGCTTCCGTTTCGCTCAGGCCCTCTTTCATTTTTCGGTGCGTCGCCAGGTCGACGTAGGAGCTGACTTCATCGGCGAGGTCCTGTTCGACGTGGCGGCGTCGCGTGAGGTTACGGAACAGACTGGCGAGGCGGGAGGGAAGCGACATGATGTTATTCGTAGCGGAGTGCGATGACTGGATTGAGGCGGGTCGCTCGGCGCGCGGGGATGTAGTTCGCCACGAGCGCGACGGTGGTTAGGACCGCCGAGACGGCGACGAATGTCGGCACGTCGGTCGCGGTAACGCCGAAAAGCAGATTCGCCATTACCCGCGTGAGCGCGAGCGAAGCGATGACGCCAATCACGATGCCGGCCAGGGTCAGCTTCATCCCGTGGCCGACGACAAGCCGCAGGATATCGGTGGGCTTCGCGCCCAGCGCCATCCGAATGCCGATCTCCTGGGTGCGCTGCGTCGCGGAGTAATTCATCACGCCATAAATGCCCACGGAGGCCAGGACGAGCGCGACGCCGGCGAAGATCGCGAGGAGCAGCGCGTTGAAGCGCGGACGTGCGATCGATTTCGCGACGACCTGATCCAGGGAACGAATATCGGAGACCGGCTGGTCGGGATCGAGGGCGTGGATTTCCTTCGTGGCGGCGGCGCTGAGATGCGCGGGGTCGATGGCCGCGCGCAGGACAAAATTCATGAACTGGTAGGGCTCGCGCGGATGCGGCCAGTAGATCGCGGGGTTGGCTTCCTCCGCCAGGGCCGTTTCCTTGACGTCGCCGACCACGCCCACGATCTCGTCCGCGACCTTCGGTTCCCAGTTAACAATGAGGCGCTGGCCGATCGGATCCTGGCCGGGGAAGAATTTCCGCGCCATGGTTTCGTTGATGATCAGCACGCGGGAGTCGGCGGCGTCGCGGTCATCGAACGTTCGTCCTTTCACGAGCGGAATCCCCATCGCGCTGAAATAGCCCGGCGTAATAATGCGCACTTCGGTAGCCGGTGATTCGTTCGGAGGAAGCTCGGGTTGGCTAGCGAGGTTGAAAACCGTCGAGGAAGCGAGGCCAGTCAGCGGCAAATAACTGATCGCGCCGACGGATTTAACCCCGGGGACCGCGGCCAGCCGTTCCTGCGCGCGCTTGAAGAATTCAGCGCGCTGCTGCGGCTCGCGATATTTCGCGATCGGAAGCTGGACTCGCAGCGTCAGGACATTCTCCGTGTCGAATCCGGTCTTCACCTGGTGCAATTCGGAGAAGCTGCGGAGCATCAAGCCCGCGCCGACAAGGAGAATGAGCGCGAGCGCCATTTCGGTGACGACGAACAAGTTTCGGACGACGCGGTTTCCACCGCTCGATCCGCGTGCGCCTTCTTTCAGCGCGTCGTTCAGATCGGGCCGCGATGCTTGCAGCGCCGGGACAAGACCGAAAATGAGTCCGGTCAAAAGTGAAACGGCGAACGTGAAACCGAGCACGCGCGGATCGATCGTGATCTCCCGCAGGCGCGGAATGTTATCGGGGGCGAGCGCGACAAGGAGCTGGAGACCCCAATAGGCGAGGCAAACGCCGAGGACGCCGCCCATGAGTGCGAGCAATACACTCTCCGTTAGCATTTGCCTGATGAGCCGCATGCGGCCCGCGCCCAGCGCCGCCCGCAAGGCGAGCTCTTTTTGCCGCGCCGCGGCCCGCGAGAGAAGAAGGTTCGCGACATTCGCGCAGGCGATGAGCAGGACGAACGCGACCGCTGCGAGAAGAACGAGCAGGACGGGCCGGATATCGCCGACGATTTGCTCGTGGATCGGGACGAGATTGACGCCCCACCCCTTATTGTAATCGGAATATTCGCTCTCCAGCTGCTTCGCAATCCCGTCCAGTTCCGCCTGGGCTTGCTGGATGGTCACGCCGGATTTCAGGCGGGCGACCGAGCGCAGATAACGGCCCTGCTTTCGCCAATCGTTCGCCGGATCGAGGGCGAGGGGAATCCAGGCCTGGATCTGGGTATTCAGGAAATAAAAGCCCGCAGGCATTACACCGACCACGATCAGAGAACGGCCGCTCATCGTCACCGGTTGGCCGACGATCGCCGGATTGCCTCCGAATCGGCTCTGCCAGAGATCGTGGCTGAGAATCACGGCCGGGTTTGCGCCCGGCTTGTCGTCTTCAGCCACAAACCAACGCCCGGCCTGCGGTGACACGCCGAGGACCGGGAAGAAATCGGCGGAGACGCGTTGCACGAGCAGTTCGGCCGGTTCGCCGCCGCTGGTCAGATTCACCCGGGTGTCCCAGCTCGCTGCGATCTGCTGGAAAGAGGCGCTCCGCCTTTGCCAATCGAGGAAGTTTGCCGGCGAAACGGAATTCTGGGTGCGGCCCCGCTGGAAACTGTGTTCCCAGACCATGACGATCTTGTCGGCGTCGCGGTACGCCAGCGAGCGGAGCAGGACGCCGTTGATCACGCTGAAGATCGCGGTGTTCGCGCCAATCCCGAGGGCGAGGGCAATCACAGCCGTGAGGGTGAAGCCCGGCTTCTTTAACAGCGACCGCAAGCCGTATCGGACGTCCTGGACAAAGGTCTCGATCGCGAAACCAACCCGGCCCGCGCGGACTTCCTCCTTCACTTGTTCGACTCCGCCGATTTCCACCAGGGCCGCGTGGCGCGCTTCCTTTTCGTTCATTCCTTCCTTCATTTTTTTCTCCGTTAATAGCTCCACATAGGCGCTGATTTCCTCCGTCAGCTCGCGGTCGACCTGGTGTCTGCGCGTCGTGTTGCGCAGCAGGCTTCCGCCCTTGGAAAACAGCGTCATTTGGTTCAGGTGGCGCGGAGGGCGCTGCCGATGGCGAGCGAGATGCGCTGCCAATCCTGGGTTTCGGTTTCGAGCTGGCGGCGGCCCGCTTTGGTCAGGCTGTAAAATTTCGCGCGGCGATTGTTTTCGGATTCGCCCCACTCGGCTTTGAGCCAGCCCGCTTCCTCCATCCGGTGGAGCGCGGGGAACAGGGAGCCGGGCTTTACGTCGAAGGTGCCCCTCGTGATCTGGTTGATGCGGGTGGAAACGCCGAGGCCGTGAAGCGGCTGGGCGGAGAGTGCTTTGAGGACCAGGAGATCCAGAGTTCCCTGGAGGAGATCGGCCGTGAATTCGTCTTCGCGATTGCTCATATAGATGATCTGTAGGAAGCCCATCGTCGCCAGCTTCCTATAGACTGTCAATAGGAGAAACGTCGCCGCTCCGATATTTTGTCTTCGCTTTTCAGCGCGGCGCCGAAATTACTCGCGCAAACGGCCGCACCCGGCCGAGCAGCTGGCCAGGCATCAGGCAGAGCGCCGGCGAAATCGGACACCCGGCCTTTTGCAGGCCAGCGGCGATCCATGTGTTGCAGGTGTTGAAGGCGGAGTAGGTGCCGCGAGCGCGATACCAACCGGCGCCGAGGCGGATGGGATTGCCCGTCGCGTCGAGCGCGTAGGTGTTTTGAATGTGGTCGCAGAGCCGCGCCAGCCCGGCTTCGGGCAAATCGACGGCCAGCACCGTGAATTTCGGGTTGCCGTATTTTTGTCCAATCCTCCCTGCGAAACCATCGGCTAGCAGGACCGTCCGCCTGTCTCCCACCAGCGCCTTCATCGCGATGCCCGAGGTGAGAGGTCTCCGGTAGCCGTCATCGTCGCCCCAGCCCACCTCTATATATTTAGCGTCAACGTAGTCGGAGCTGGCCGGCCAATGGCCGCGGGGGATGTCCGAACGTTTAATTGTAAGGCCGGTATGCAATGCACCGTGGTGAACCACATAAACGGTCCTGGCCGGGCCTGACCGCGGAACATGCCGATCGCCCGTTCCGGCGCAGCTACTCAATGCTGCTGCCACCAGACCCGCCCCCGCCCAGCGAAATCGCATCCAGATAGTTCGCCAGCTACGAATAGTTTTCAACGCAGGCCGGACCACAACCTGCTGGGTATGAGGGCGCTTCTCCAAAGCCTGCCCTTTTATGAAAGAAATCGTAAGAAATCGTTTGCGACGCGGACCGATCCAGTGCATAGGGGGCGCTTCCGTGCGAAAAATAACTCTCCTGCTCACTGTTTTCTCTGCTTTTTCCCTCGTGCTCTCAGCCTCCGCGGCGAAGCCAGAGAACCTCAATTTCCAGCCGCAATTCGTCTTTAAAGACCATAATGGCAAGACAGTGTCGGCCCCGATCGTCGACGAGTATCAGAAGAAGAAGATAATTTACCCCGCGGCCAAGGTCGATCCGAACATGAATCCGACGCTGATGCGGGCCGCCACGATCGCCCAGGAACGCGCGCACGCCCATTCCAAGTCGCGTTGCTGGCATTACGTAAAGGAAGCCCTCGTCGCTTCCGGCGCCGTTGATTCCCGGCCGAAAACCGCTCTCGCGAAGCAGGCCGCCGACGAGCTGGTCCGTGATTACGGCTTCAAGAAACTTTCGATCAAAGATCCATTCAAGGCTCCGATCGGTTCGATCCTGGTATACAACGCGCGCGGCGCTGCCGGCCACGTCGAAATCCGGACGAAGAACGGGTTCGTGAGCGATTTCCGCTCGAACACCCCATCGAAGCGCCCGTTGATCGGCGTTTACGCCAAGCGCTAGTTCGCTTTCCCGCGCCCGGGCGGCGCCTCCAGGTTTAGCGCCGGCCCCATAGGCACGATCCGCGTCGGGTTAATGTCGCGGTGCGTGAAGTAGTAGTGGCGCTTGATGTGATCCAAATTCACGGTGCCGGCCACACTGTCGTGCTGGTAGAGATCGCGTAGATACGGCCAGAGATTCGGATAATCGACAATCCGTCGGAGGTTGCATTTAAAGTGGCCGTGATAAACGGCATCGAAGCGGATCAGAGTCACGAACAGCCGCCAGTCGGTCTCGGTCATCCGTTCGCCGAACAAGTACCGGCCCTGTCCCAGCCGCGCCTCCAGCTCATCGAGCGTCTCGAACAATCTGCGCGCCGCCCGCTCGTACGGCTTCTGCCGGCTGGCGAATCCCGCCAGGTAGACACCGTTATTCACCCGCTCATAAATTTTTTGGTTCAGGGCGTCGATTTGGTCAAGCAGATCCGGCGGGGCGAAGTCGTAATCGTTGCTCGCGAATTCAGCGAACTCGCTGTTGAACATCCGCAGCAGATCGTCATCGGAGTTGCTCACGATCCGCTTCGTTTTCGTGTCCCAGAGCACCGGAACCGTGACGCGGCCGCGGTAATTTGGATCGGTCGCATGATACGCTTCGCTGAGAAACTCGAAGCCGTTGATCGGGTCCGCCGAATGCCCTGGCCCGTCGCGAAACGACCAGCCGCGTTCGTCCCGCACAGGATCGACGACCGTCATTCCAATCGCGTCTTCAAGACCCTTGAGCCGGCGAAAAATAATTGTCCGATGTGCCCACGGACAGGCGAGCGAGACGTAAAGATGATAGCGGCCGCGCTCTGGTCGGTAGGCCGTCGAGCCGTCACGTTTGACCCAATGGCGGAACGCATCTTCCTGTCGTTTGAAAGAACCAGCCTTGGTTTGCTCTTCCGGAAATTGCGCCATGATTCGGGTTAGAGATACGGCCGAACCGAATCTGGAGCAACGATCCGGCGGAACTAAAAACGGCTCCAGTTTTTGCCGGATTTTCTCACAATTTTAGATAATCCTTCTCGAAAAACCGTAATCAAAAAAAACATTCAGAGACCGTGCAGAAAACGCTTGTCACACTGGTACGAGCCTTGCATACACAACCCGGGTGCAACGGTTTTTCTTTCTCGGTTTTATTTCTCTCTGCGGGCTCCTAATTACCACGATCGATGCGCGATCTGAAGGTCTGGCAAAGTCGCGGAGCCGCTTCTATTACAGCAACTTTGACGGCTCAGTGGGATCTGCCCGGATCATGCGTCATTATTATAATCTTCCGGTCGTTCATCCCGAGGCCTCGGTCGATGACCGCCTCGACCCTCGCTTGCGAAAAGCCGCCACGATCGCCCAGGAACGCGCTAATGCCCGGTCGCAGGCGCGCTGCTGGCAATACGTCAAAACGGCCTTGGTGGAATCGGGCGTGATCGATTCTTATCCCAAAACGAACTACGCTACGCAGGCCGGCGATGAACTGGTCAGCAGCTACGGCTTCAAAAAACTTCCGATCCACGATCAGTACGCGGCGCCAGTCGGTTCCGTTCTGGTCTTCGGTCACGGCTCCGAAGGACACGTGGTTATCCGAACCAAGACCGGATTTGTGAGCGACTACTGGACGAGTAACCGCTGCAAATATCCCCTCGTCGCGGTCTACGGAAAGTTTTCCTCGTAGTTCGACACCCGATTTTCGGGCGATTCCCTCACTTCAGGTAAACCATCCCGACGTGCTCGATGAACGCGTCGATCCAATCCTTTCCGATCTGCTCCTGCGCCTGAGCGAGCGTCATCTGCCCGCGCGCAATTTTCAGGCGAAACACTTCGGCGAGCAGTTCTTTTCTCTCGGCGCCGTACGGTCTGGCGCGCAGGCTTTGCGGCCAGAGATTATCGATCGTGTCGGCGCCGCCGAGCTCGACCGGAATGAGATGATCGATCTTGAACGCGGGGCGACTCGCCCACGGCAGGCGGTAGCGCGCGAAAACTTTTTGTTCCATGGCCAAGGTCACGCCGGCGCGATCCTTGTCGTGGTTGGCCACTCGACCTGGCGTTAGTTTCGGGTTGGGGAGCAACGCCTCCTGCGCGAGGGCGCTTTCCGCGCAAATGAGAAACCCTGTCAGGAGGGGAATGAACAGCCTCACTTACGATGATTCGTAAGCGACCCCCGAGTCAGATGCGGCGGCGGATTACTTCAGCAAAAATTCCCGCATGAATTGCACCGTGCTGAAGAACTGGAAGTCGGCGTTTTTCTTTTTCGCAAACCCATGGCCCTCGTCCTTCGCCATCAGGAACCAGACCGGCGTGTTTTGTTTTTTCAACGTGGCCACCATCTGTTCCGCTTCGGTCTTCGGCACTCTCGGATCGTTTGCGCCCTGGACGACAAAGAGCGGCTTCGTGATTTTCTGGGCGTTGTTGAGGGCAGCGATCCGCTCGAGGAACTCCGCCATCTTCGGATCGCGTTCGTCACCGTATTCGACGCGGCGGAGATCTCGCCGATAACTCTCCGTGTTCTTGAGGAACGTGACCAGGTTTGAGATGCCCACGACGTCAAGCGCGCAGCGAATCCGGTCCGCGTAATTCCAGGCAACCTGCAGAGTCATGAATCCGCCGTAGGACCCGCCCGTCACCATGACTTTAGCCGGATCCAACTCCGGCCGCGACGGCAGCCAGTCGAGTAACGCCGATATGTCCTTGTAGGAATCTTCGCGCTTAAATCCATTATCGAGCTTGAGGAAAGTCTTCCCGTAACCTTCCGACCCGCGAACATTCGGGAACACGACCGCGCATCCGAGCTCGTTAATGAAATAATTGTTCCGGCCCAGGAAACCCGGGCGGTATTGCGCTTCCGGTCCGCCGTGAATGTTAACAATGACGGGCCGCTTCCCCGGAAACTTGGCGGCGTCCGGTTTGTAGAGAAAGCCGGTGATCTCTTTTCCGTCGAAGCTTTTCCATTTCACCAACTCCGGCTCGACGAATTGCTTCGCCGGGATGCCGCCGGTCTCGCTCGCGGTCCAGCGGGTCACGGTGTTTTTCGCCAGCGCCCAGGTGTAAACGTCGGATGGCGATCGCGCCCCGGCGACGTTGAAAGCGAGGAGGCCTTGCTTCGGATCGTGGTGAAATTTGAGCGCGAAAATATCCACCGCCGGCAGCGGCGGATCGAACTTCGGCTCTTTCTTCGCCCCCGCCGTGGCCGCGTCTTTGTTCACCGTAACGTCGATGAGGTGGAGCGTGCTGACGCCGTTCTCGTTCAAGGTGTACGCGATCTGTTTGCCGTCGTGGCTCAGGTCCCAGTTGTCCACGTCGAAGCGCGCGTCCGGAACCAGATAGCTGTGCTTCCCGCTGGCGAGATCGATATAGGCCAGCCGCCGGAACTCCGATTCGCGATCGGTCGTGACGAAAATTCCTTTTCCGTCCTTGGAAAAGAGCGCGTTAAAATAGGCGACTTTTTCGGCGCCTTCAGCCGGCCGCGGCGTGATTTCCTTTTTCGCGCCCGT
Source organism: Verrucomicrobiota bacterium (assembly GCA_041167265.1). Taxonomy (GTDB): domain Bacteria; phylum Verrucomicrobiota; class Verrucomicrobiia; order Chthoniobacterales; family UBA10450; genus AV80. The sequence continues at coordinate 96,833 of JBEEHG010000006.1, forward strand.
CTGCGCGTCGAAAATCCAGAGGTAACTTTCGTTGATGGAAATCCCTTCTAAAACGAGCACCTGCTTGTCGTCGGGCGACCAATCCGCCACGTCCCAGCCGCCGCCTTTCAATTCCGCGACGAGGTGGTCGCTTTTCGGGTCCAACGGCGACTGAATGTAGATGTCCGTGTCGGCGCCATTACGCCGGGTCGAGGTGTAAGCGATTCGATCGCCCTTGTTGCTCCAGGCCGGGCCGCTGTTTCGCGATTTGCCGTCGGTCAGCAGCGTGATCTCGCCGGTCGCCAGATCGTAGCGGTAGTTCTGGTTGAATTCGTTCCCGCCGGCCCCCTTCGTGAAAACCAAATACTCACCCTTGGTTGGCTCGAAAGAACCGCCATCGACCCGGTCCGGGAAAAACGTGAGCTGCGTCCGGGCGCCGCCGGGTTGCGTGATCTGATGAAGCTGATTCGTGTCACCGAACCGAGTAGTGATCAGGATTTCAGCACGGGTCGGGTGCCAGTCCTGCAGCGTCGCCGCGCGTGATTCCGTGTAGCGCCCGACTTGTTCCGGCAGCTCGCCCGGAATCGGCGGAATGCCGTCTATCACGAGATTTTCAGCCGGAGTGAGCGGCGGTCTCGAAGGCGGATCAGCGGCGAATGCGGCAAGCGGGAAGAGGAGGACGGCAGCCAACGTCAGTCGTTTCATAGAAGCCGCGAATCTTCCACATTCGCGGGACGGACCGAAACAAAAATCCGTCGCTTGCTACATCTTCCAGCCGGCCCGCCGCTTCGCGCGCTGTTCCAATGTCCGGCGCGGCTCGGACGCCGGAGCTGCGGGCAGCACCGTCAGGGTGGTTTTCTGTGGCTGGGTGAAGGACGCGCCGCTGCGCAAACTGGGCGGCGAAACGCGCACGAACATGAAATACGGATTCCGGCGGGCCCAGCTCAACGCCTGTTGTTTCGTTTCGAAAAACCGATCGACCACGATGGCATTTCGCTCGTTCGCATTGCGGCCGGAAAGCCGCGCTGCTTTCCGGCTGCGCACTGCCGACCCTGTATCGACGGCCAGCAACGTTCCATCCGGCAGCGTGACTTTGCTCCCATAAGGAATGCGACGCGGATCGACCGCGCAATGACCTGCACGCAAGCGCGCGCCGGACGCACCGATGTGGCGGCGGGTCCAGCGATCCGATCCGCCACCACCGCTGGCCCAGTAAACGGTTACGCGCGCCAGAATGGATTGTTCCGCGGCGCGACTGACCGGAGCGAACAACAATAAAAATAGAAATGCGTGCAGGATTGTTTTCATGATCTTGTTCGGGCAATTCGGGACTCGAACAAAAGCAGCCGGACGCGTGCCGCCCGTCATTGTTAGTGATTCGGAAAGCCGAGCGTAAGTGGTTCCGTGAGAGGAATTCATTTGGTTTCCGCGGAAATTGGCGGTTACAACCTTTCCATGTCTGAGAGCGACCCAGTGCGGATCGCCATGTGGTCGGGGCCGCGCAACATCTCGACCGCGATGATGCGCTCGTGGGGCAACCGGCCGGATACGTTCGTTTGCGACGAGCCATTCTACGCCTTCTATCTCCGCGCCACCCGCCTGCCTCATCCGGGCGCCGACGAAGTGATCGCGACCGGGGAGACTGATTCGCGCAAGGTGATCGCCTGCCTCGTGGGCGATGTCCCGGGCGGAAAGCGAATTTTTTACCAGAAGCAGATGACGCATCATCTGTTGCCGGAGATCGATCGCTCCTGGCTCAGTGCGGTGACGAATTGCTTTCTCATTCGCGACCCGGCGGAGGTCATCGTTTCCTACATCAGGAAGAACAACGATCCGACGGTGGAAGACGTCGGGTTTGTCCAGCAGGCCGAGATCTTCGACTCGGTCCGCCAACGCACCGGGATCATTCCTCCGGTGATCGACGCGCGCGACGTCCTGGAGAATCCCGGGCGCACTCTCCGTCTCTTATGCGAGGCGGTCGGCGTTGCGTTCAGCGAAGCGATGCTTTCGTGGCCGGCTGGTCTGCGGGAAACGGACGGCATCTGGGCGAAGCATTGGTATGGTGAAGTGGCGAACTCGACCGGTTTTCGCCAACCAGTTCACAGCGAGAGGCCGGTGGTGCCGGAGCGGCTGCGGGGTGTTTGCGAGCGGGCGCGGGAATCTTACGAGCGCCTGTATGCGCATCGCCTGGGATAGGTCGTATAGGACATATAGGACCCATGTTGCAGCGCTTTGACGAACAGAACCGCGACCTGCTGGTGAACATCAACGGCCGGCTGGTTCATCGCGACGGGGCCGGCGTCAGCCCGTTCGATTCCGCGGTTCAGGGCGGCGACGCGGTCTGGGAAGGATTGCGGCTTTACGACGGGCGCATCTTTAAGCTGCGGGAACATCTCGCGCGGTTGCGCCGCTCGGCCGAAGCACTCGCGTTCGCGGAAATTCCGGCGGATGAAAAAATCATCGATGAAATCCGGCGAACGCTGGCCGCGAACAAAATGCGGGACGCCGTTCACATCCGGCTCACCCTGACGCGCGGCGTGAAGATTACATCCGGGATGGATCCGCGCCTGAATCGGTCCGGCCCGACGTTGATCGTGCTCGCGGAACATAAGGCGCCGGTTTACGCGAAGACCGGGCTCGCCTTGATTACGAGCAAAATGCGCCGGCCGCCGCCGGAGATTCTCGATCCCCGGATTCACCATGCGAATTTGTTGAACTCGATCCTGGCAAAAATCGAGGCGAACAACGCCGGCGCGGATGACGCGCTCATGCTCGACACCCGCGGTTTCGTCGCGGAGACCAATGCGACCCACATTTTCATCGTGCGGAATGGCGAACTGGCGACACCGCGCGTCGTCGCGTGTCCCGAAGGCATTACGCGCGCGACCATTCTGGAAATCTGTCAGGCGAACGCCATCGCTTGCGCGGAATGCGACCTGACCCTCGACGATCTCTACCACGCCGACGAAATGTTTTGCACCGGCACGATGGGCGAGCTCGCCGGAGTTGTTAAGCTCGACGGGCGCGCCCTCGGCCGCGGCGAGATCGGGTCGATGACCCGGCGCTTAAGTGCCTTGTTCGCCGAGCGGACCGCTGCCGAAGGGATTGTTGTCGTTTAACTGGACGCGTCCGGGACATCGCGCATTTCCAGGTCGGAAGCGAGGGCGCGTTCCAGATTCTCGATGTGTTTGCGTGCGATGGAAACGTAAGCTTCGTCGTCGTCCGGTATTTTCGCCATGTCGCGCACGGAAGCTTCGTCATGCTTGCGAAAAATTTCCGCGGCGCGACGCGCGCGCCGTTCGTCCATGCCGAGCTCGCGCAACGCGTCGATGCTCAGGTCGAGCGCGCTTCCGAGGGTCTCGCGATAAACGCCGTCCACGCCGAGGCGCAGGATTTCGTAAGCGTGCTGGCGACTGGTCGCGCGGGCGAGAATCTTTAGCCGGGGGAATTCGTGCTGGATCGTCTTGATGATTTCGAGCGCTTTCGCTTCGTCGTCGATGGCCAGGACGAATAATTTCGCGTGCGCCGCGCCCGCTGCCTGGAGCAGGTCGAGCCGCGAAGCATCGCCGTAAAACGATTTCATCCCGTATTTGGCCAGCGTTTCCACCTGATCGGCGTCGTGATCGAGAACGGTGGTGCCGAAACCGTTGGCGCGAAGAAGACGCCCGATGATGTGGCCGAAACGACCGAACCCCGCGAGGATGACTGGATTGTCGTGCTCGTCGATTTCATCGGCGGCGCGCTCCGGCTCGCAGGTTTGGAATCGGGGCCGGACCAACTTTTCCTCGATGATGAGGAGGAGCGGCGCGGCTGCCATGCTCAGCGCGACAGAAGCGACGAGAATATTTGCGACGTCGGCCGGCAGAACCGCGTTCTGGCTTGCGAATGAAAACAGAACGAACGCGAACTCGCCGCCCTGCGCGAGGGCGAACGCGAAGAGCATTCCTTCGCCGGCTCTCAATTTGAAAACGCGGCCGAGGGCGAGGAGGACGAGAAACTTTAACGTGAGGAGGCCGATCACGATCAAGGCGATCGCGCCGGGCCGTTGCGCGATCAGGGAAAAATCGATGCTCGCGCCGACGGAGATGAAGAAGAGGCCGAGAAGCAGGCCTTTGAACGGTTCGATATCGGCCTCGAGCTGGACGCGGTATTCGCTTTCGGCCAGGACCACGCCGGCGACGAAGGTCCCCAGCGCCGGCGAAAGCCCGAGCTTTTGCATCAGGAAAGCGATGCCGACCACGATGAAGAGCGCGGTGGCGGTGAACATTTCGCGCAAACGCGTACTCGCGATGTAGCGAAAGAATGGGCGGAGGAGAAACCGGCCGGCGAAAACGATCGCGACGACCGCCGCGACGACCACCAGCGCCTGTTGCCCGCCGGGAAGGTTGCCAATTATTCCCGGATGCTTCGCTCGTCCGGCGTCCGGACCCGAAGCGAGCAATGGAATCAAGGCCAGGATCGGGATGACCGCGATGTCCTGGAAAAGGAGGACGGCGAACGAACCTTCGCCCGCAGGCGTTTTCATGAGGCCGCGTTCGGCAAGCGATTGGAGGACAATCGCGGTCGAGGACATGGTGAGGATCAGGCCGACGGCGAGCGACGATTTCCAGGCGAGGCCGAACCAAAGCGCGACGAGGCCGAGCACCAGGGTTGTTGCCAGAACCTGGAGACCGCCCAAACCAAGAATCGGCCGTCGCATTTGCCAGAGCAGCGCCGGCCGCAGCTCGAGGCCGATGACGAAAAGCATCATGACCACGCCGAACTCGGCGAAATGCATGACGTCGCCGCCGCCATCGACAAAGCCCAAGGCATACGGCCCGATGACCGCGCCCGCGAGCAGATATCCGATGACCGAACCGAGCCCGAGCCGTTTCGCGAGCGGCACCGCCACGACGGCGGCGAGCAGGTAGATGAATGCTTGATAGAGGCCGCCGCTCATTTTGTATTCTGGTTGAAAAGGTAAGCGACCGCGCCGGCTCGCCGCTGTCGAATTACAAACTCGCAAAACCGACCCCTTGATTCCAAGCTGAAAACCATGGCGGACGCGCTCACTCCGATGATGCAGCAATACCAGCGGCTGCGCGCGTCCGTGCCGCCGGATACGCTGCTCCTCTTTCGGCTCGGCGATTTTTACGAGCTGTTTTTCGACGACGCAAAGGAAGCATCCGGCCTGCTCAACCTCGCGCTGACTCATCGGAACAGTGTCCCGATGTGCGGCATGCCCTATCACGCCGCTCAGGGCTACATCGCCAAGCTCATTCAGGCCGGACGACGCGTGGCGGTCTGCGATCAAACGAGCGAGCCGCAGCCTGGAAAAATTGTGACGCGCGAAATCACCCAGATCATTACGGCCGGGACGGTGAGCGAGCTGGATTTGTTAAAAGCGAACCGTCCGAACTATCTCGGCGCGGTTTATTTTCACGAAGGCAAGTTCGGCTTTGCCTACGCCGAGTTAAGCACGGGCGAGTTCCGGCTGACGGAATCGAACCAGAGCAGCGGGCTCCTCGACGATCTCGCGCGGATTGCGCCCGCCGAAGTTCTGGTGAGCGAGCGGCAAATGAACGAGTTCGGCGAGATCATGGGCGCGCTCGCCTACGACGACTTCGCATTTCTGACCGATCATGCCCGGTTCACTTTGTGCGAACATTTCCGGGTGAAATCGCTGGATGGTTTTGGTTGCAGCGGGATGCCGGCGGCGATCGGCGCGGCGGGCGCGATCATTCATTATCTGAAGCAGCAATTGCGGCGGAAGGTGGACCACCTGGCCGGGCTGCGCTGCGACGCGCGGGACGAATACGTAATGCTCGACGCCGCCACCCAGGTGAATCTCGAGCTGGTCGAATCCCGCAGCGCCCGGAACATGAGTTTGCTGGCCGCGCTCGACCGGACGGTCACGCCGATGGGCGGACGCAAACTGCGGAGCTGGATTTTGCAGCCGTTGCGCGATCTGCAGGAACTGGAATGCCGCCAGCAGTTGATCGCGGATCTGTTGCACGAAGCCGATCTGCTCGCCGGTCTGCGCGTTTGCCTGAAATCGATTCGCGATCTGGAACGCGCCGCGGGGCGGTTGAGCCAGGCGTCGGGTAACGGTCGCGACCTGGTGGCCCTGAAGATTTCGCTGCAGCAAATCCCGCAATTGAAGGCCGAGCTGCGCAAACTGATCGATCGGACGGAATTTGGGAAGGAGCCGCAGCCGGGAACGCTCTGCCGCCGCGTTTTCGATTCGCTTCAGGAAATGCCGGGGTTGACCGAGAAGTTGACCGCGGCCGTGGTCGACGATCCGCCGATGGTTTTGAAGGAAGGCGGAATTTTCCGGGACGGTTTCAATTCCGACCTGGACGAGTTGCGGCAGGGCTCGCGCGAAGGGAAGAACTGGATCGCGCAATTGCAGGAACGCGAAATTGCCGAGACCGGGATCAAGTCGCTCAAGGTGCGGTTCAATTCCGTCTTTGGTTATTTCATCGAGGTAACCAAATCGAACCTGGCGAACGTTCCGGAACGCTACGTCCGCAAACAGACCACGGTGGGCGGCGAGCGCTTCGTCACGCCGGAGCTCAAGGAGATGGAAGCGAAGATCCTCGGCGCGGACGAAAAGGCCCGGCAGCTCGAGTATCAGCTTTTCCAAACCCTGCGCGATGAGACCCTCGCCGAACTCGAGCCCATCCAGGAGACCGCCTCTGGGATCGCAACCCTGGACGTGATTTGCGCCCTGGCGGAAACGGCGCGGCTTTACGGTTACTCGCGGCCGGCGCTGAACGATTCGCTTCGGCTGGTGATCCGCGACGGGCGCCATCCGGTCCTCGATCAAAATCTGGCCGAGGAAAAGTTTGTGCCTAACGACACCGAGCTCGACGGCGAACGGACACGGCTGGCCATTATCACCGGGCCGAACATGGCCGGGAAATCGACCTACATCCGCCAGGTGGCGTTGATCGTCCTGATGGCGCAAATCGGCAGCTTCGTACCGGCCTCAAGCGCCGAGGTCGGCCTGGTGGACCGCGTTTTTACCCGGGTCGGCGCGAACGACGATCTCGCCCGCGGCCAGTCGACCTTCATGGTCGAGATGAACGAGACCGCCAACATCGTGAACAACGCGAGCGAGCGCAGTCTGGTCATCCTCGACGAAATCGGCCGCGGCACGTCCACCTTCGACGGCCTTTCAATTGCCTGGAGCGTCGCAGAATTCCTCCATGACAAGATCAAGGCGCGGACGCTTTTTGCGACGCATTACCACGAGTTGACGAAGCTGGCCGCGGAACGAAAAGGGGTGGCGAACTTCAACGTGGCTGTGCGGGAATGGAACGAGCAGATCATTTTCCTCCGCAAAATCATTCCGGGCGGCGCCGACAAAAGCTATGGCATCCACGTCGCGCGTCTCGCCGGCATCCCGAAGGAGATTCTCGACCGCGCCCGGGACATCCTCTCGCACCTGGAGAAACCGAACGGCGCCGTGGAAGTCCAAAAGCCGACGAAAGGCCGGCGAACAAAAAAGTCGATGCCGGTTTCCCAAAAGCCGCAGATGGATTTGTTCTGAGCGATGGCGATCAAGAGCGAGAAGGAATTGAGCGATCAGCTCCGGAGTCATTGGCTGAAGGCGGTGGCGGCGATCGAGCTCCGGAATTTCGGCTACGCGATTTCGCTTCTCCAGGGAATCCTGAGACAGGAACCGGAATTCCTGACGGGCCGGCAGCTCCTGCGCCGCGCCGAGGTCACCCGACAGAAGGCGGCCAGGAAAGCGTTCTTCAACGTTTCGACTTCGGCGCTCTCGATCATGAAGGCGCAGCGTGAGCTGAAGAAAGATCCGAAGCGCGCGGTCGAATCGATCGAGAAGGTGCTGGAGGACGAGCCCTACAACCGGCAGGCAAACCTGGCTCTCAAAGAAGCGGCGGTGGCCGCGGGCTGGCCGGAGATCGGCGTCTTCGCCTTGCGCACGGTCCTGGAAGAAAAGCCGGGCGACGTAAAAGTGCTGCACGAACTGGCCCGGCTTTACCACGACCTGGGAGAGAGCGAGCACGCGGTCGAGATTTACAACAAGCTCAGCGAAATCGACCCGACCGATGCGGAAGCGGCGCGGCTGGGCAAAGACGCCGCCGCTCGCGCCTCGATGAAAACGGGCGGCTGGACGCAGGCGGAAAGTTATCGCGACCTGATCAAGGACAAGGGAGTCGCGGTCTCGCTGGAACAACAAAACCGGATGGCGCTCACCGGCGAATCGCTCGGGCAGCAGATCGAGGAAACTTATGCGCGGCATGAGGCGGAGCCGCAGAACGTCGATCACGCGCGGCGTCTCGGCGCGCTCTACGAGCAAAAAGAGGAGATCGAGAATGCGATCGCCTGGTACCAGTACGCAACGGACCTGACCAATGGCGCCGATGCGAACCTCGTTCGCAAAGCCGCCGATCTGCGGCGCAAACAGGCCGACGCCGAGATCGCGGCCCACGAAAAGTTTTTGGCGGAGCACGGCTCGGACGCTCCCGATTATGGGGCGCGGTCGGGAGCGCTGATCCAGGCGAAGCGGCAGCGGGCCGACCTGTCGCTCGAGGAAGCGCGCAAGCGTTCCGAGCGCAATCCCACCGATCTTCAGCTTCGGTTTGAGCTCGGGGCGCAATTGATCGAGGCCGGAAAGCCAAAAGAAGCGCTGCCTGAATTGCAACGGGCCCGGCAAAATCCGAATGCGCGGCTGAAATCGATGAACCTGCTTGGCCGTTGTTATCGCGAGCTGGGGATGCTCGACCTGGCCGCGAAACAATTGGAAGAAGCGGCAAGAGAGATCACCTCGATGGACGCGATGAAGAAGGAGATCCTCTATAACCTCGGCCTGGTTTACGAGGAGATGGGTGAGGCCGAGAAATCGGTCGCGATGATGAAACAAATCTACGAGGCCGATTACGGATATCGCGATGTCGCGGCGCGGGTGGAAAGCTCCTACGAACGCAAATAGCCGCGGCTGAGCGTCCGGTCAGGATTCTCACGTCCAGAAAACGGCGGTGCTGCGAACTTTAGTTGCCGGGCCACCCGGCATTCAACCAAACCAGACCAATTATGAAAAAATCATTCATCGTAATCTCGCGCGCCGCAGTGGTAGCGCTGATCGGGCTTTGCCTCGGCGTTGCGGCGCAGGCCGCGGATAAGAAAGAGGAGAAAAAGTCCGACCAACCTTCATCGAGTCCGGCCAAGAGTCCGGCTAACGCCGCGCCCAGCGCGAAGGACAAATCCTTCATGAAAGAAGCTGCGCAGGGCGGTATGATGGAAGTGGAGATGGGCAAGATGGCCCAGCAAAAAGGCAAGAGCGCTGAAGTGAAAAAGATCGGCGGCATGATGGTGGCCGACCACACGAAGGCGAATAACGAGCTGATGGCGATCGCCAAGAAGAAAGGCGTCGATCTTTCGAAAGAGAAACCGAAATCGCACTCGATGGGCGACGCGAACTTCGACAAGGACTACATCGACATGATGGTCAAGGACCACGAAAAGGACCTGTCGGCGTTCCAGGCTGAGGCCAAGAACGGCACCGACGCCGATGTGAAGGGTTTTGCTTCGAAGACATCCGCCGTGATCAAGAAGCATCTCGACACGGTCAAGGCCGCGCAGGCCAAGATGAAGTAAGCGGAGCTGACTGGTCCAAGGAACGGCGATTTGCAATCGCCGACGGCGGTTTCAAACCGCCGCTCCTTGGGTCTGGGGCCCTCGCGCTAGAGAACGCGCAGCCGAAGCTCCACTCGAACCGGTGCTTCGGACTGTGGCGGCTGCATGGGCGGCAGATACAATTGCGGATCGATACCGGTGATCTGCAATCGCAAGAGGCTTTCGTCCGGCAACCGTTCGGCATCTTTTCGAACCGCTACCGCGTCGAAGTCCGCCCTCGTTGTCGCGGAAAAGTATTCGTGATCTTCTGTGACCAGCCGGATCGAAGCGATCTCGATCGTCGTTAGCGCGCTGACGAAATCGATTCGGAGCGGGGCGGCACCGGCGCCCGGAGGCAAAGCGACGCGCAGGTCTTTCCAGCCTTCGTGGCCTATGCGGGCGTAAACGGAATTCTCTTCTGAATGGGTTCCATCGCTGGAGTAGAAAATCTGGATGACGGTCTGCTGCGCGAAAGGCGTCTGGCGGATGGAGCCGTCGCGCCACTGTTGGGCGATCTTCGCCTGGATCGCGTTTCCCTGGGCGGTGTAATATTTTGCCAGGCGCGCGTTTGAGTCGTTAGGCGGAGCCAGCAGCTCATCGAGAAACTCCGGCAGCGGCGCCGCCGGCGGTTTTTCCCAGACCCCGAGACCAGGGCCGTCCTGAAAGGTCCACGAGCGCCCCTCGTCCTGGAGTGCCGCCCAGACTTTCCAGACGCCGAACCCTTTCTTCAACACGCCGATATCGTGGAGCAAAACAATTCCGCCTGGCCGTATTTTTGGCAGCCAGGAATCGAGGTCGTGTCGCACGGCGGCTTCGGTATGGAACCCGTCGAGATGAAATAGATCGATGCTCCCGGGTTGAAATTGGGCAAGGGCGTTGTCGAAGGTTGAGCGGACCAGAGTGGAAAATCGCGCATAGTTTTCCCGGTTATGGTCCGAAACCTGGGCGAAAGTCGTTTCATCGTAACCGCCGGCGTGTTCGTCGCCAGACCAGGTATCGATGCCGACGCAACGCGTGCCGGTATCGTTCTCGAGCGCCGATTGGCAGAACGCGAAATAGCTTTCGCCGCGATCCACACCGAGCTCGACGAGCAGACGCGGTTTGAGAATTGCCACCAGGTCGTAGGCGAAATGAAGGTGCGGCGTCCACGCGCCGACTCCGTAAATCCGCGGCTCGAAGTGGCGCGAGGGTAAATCGACAGGCACCTGGTATTCTCCCTCTAAAAGTGAACGCCGGTGATGCGGCCGCGGGCGAACAGGATGGCCAGGTTGAGAAGAACCTGCGCGCATACCAAGCCGAGGTAAACCGGGCGCCGGCAACGTTGCCCGATCCAGAAGACGCCGAAGAAAAGAAGGGCCGCCATGATCGGCTGGTATCCATGGAGCACGACCAGCGCGGGACAGCTATAGACCGCGAGGATTGACAGAGCCGGGCCAGCCAGGGCGCACCAGAACCACGGCCGGGCGAGCTCGAGTGATTGGGCGAGCGCGGGTAATATCAGGACGAGGCCGAGTACGCCGGGGAGCGAGACGAGCCAGCCGTTGAGAACCGCCGCGAGGTCGAACGGGTAGACGAGGAAGATGGTCGAGCACATCGTGTAAAAGAGATTGTGAAGCCGGATCCAAATGAAACCGATCGGCGAGGCCCAGGCGGGTTCGGTGCCTGGCCCGGCGAAATTTTGCGCGACCAAATCGGAAGGAATGTGAAGAAAGTAACGAGTCCACACAAACCAGGGAATCACGAGCGCGCTGAAGGCGAGAAGGTACTGGAGCATCGAGCGGAAGCGGGATGCGTCAGGCCCGGTCTGCCAGAGATAGAACAGGGCAATCCAACCGGCGAAAACCACCGCGTAGGGATGAGAGTGAAAAGCAAGTCCGAGGAGAAGTCCCACGGCGACCGGGCGATGGCCGGCGCGGAGAGAGGTCCAGCCGAGAAGAATGAAAAAGCCGGCCAGCGCTTTCGGCCAGGTGTAGATCGTCTGGCCGATGAAGTACGGACTTGTAAGGTAGAGCAGCGCCGCAGCCGGAACGGCGGAGATAGTCGCGGCGTTAGCGCAAAACAGGATCGCGCCGAGAAACAAAAGCGAGTTAAGGACAAGACCGACGACGGCGAACTGGTCGAAGGCGCCGTTCGTATCGAGTTTCGCGACATCCGGCCATTCGGCGCCGAGGTAATGAAACCTGCCCAGGTCGGGATGGTCGTAAGGGGCGCCTGCCACGACTCGAAACGGCAACGCAACCAGCGACATGAGAATGGTGCGGTTGCTTACTTCATTGCCGGGAAGAAGCGGCCTCTCTTTTTGGAATGAGATTCCTCGCAGGAAAAATTCGGAGACCGCGAATGGAATGTAGTTATCCGCAGGCAGCGACGTCAGATACTGGACCTTCACGTTGGTAGCCGGATTTTTGAAAATGTAGATGCCGTCGGAAAGGGTCTCGGGGAATCGAACCTGGACGTGGAGCAAACCGACGCTTAGAAGGAGAAGAAGCCCCCAGACGCCGAGAGCGATCTTGATTGGCCGAGGCAAATCGACGCGCAACTCCGAAAGAACGCGGCGCCACCAGAGATGGCCGGCGCTGGCCGCCGTCAACCCGATGAGAATAACCACGAACGCGCCGCGCCCCGCCGGCATGGCCGCGATTCCCCAGCCGACGATCCCGTGAAGCGCGACCCCCGCGGCACCGCCGTACGCGACCAGACTGAGTCCGCGCATTTTGGTGAAGTAATGGACAAGGGCGATGCCATTGAGAAGAAGAGACGCGACTACCCAGAGAAGGAAGAGTAATCCCGCGCCAAACGCCATGGCGCCGATTCTCAATGGGGGCCCGGGGGCAGCAAGGATTTTCGCGAAGCGTTAGACAGGCGGGCCGGTTTAGTCCTCTATTGAGCGTTGATTGGCCTTTCCAAAGCCCAGTCGCGATCTCTGCCTGTCGATGTTCGAAAAACTGCCGAGCCTCCGCGGATTCCAGCCGAAGTTTTACTCGGGTGGCGCGGCGCGTTTTCATCTGCCGCTCCTTTACGATCTGGTCGCTGAAACGAAGCCGATGCGCGCGGTTGTGGCCGGGTTCGGCGAAGGGCAGGCGTTCTTTACTTTGTGCCAGGCGGCCAGCGAAGTCGGGATCGATTGCGAATGCGTCGCCGTCCGCCGCGATCGTGAAGAGGAAACGGCCGACACGAACTGGCAGGAGGGGCGCGGCGCCGCCGAGGAATTCTACGGCGAACGCGCCCGTTTTTTTTCCGGGCCGGCGGAAGCGCTGGCCGCAATCGCGGACGGCACGGTCGATCTGTTATGGCTCGACGACTCCGATTCCGGAGCCGAGATCCAAAGCGATTTGTCGGCGTGGCAGGCGAAGCTTTCCGGCGACGCCGCGGTTTTGGTTCATGGATTGCGATTAGATCGGGGCGACAGCCCGGGTGCTGCGTGGAACGATTGGGTTGGCCAACGGCCCCGGACAACTTTCGCCGCCGGCCTCGGAGTTGGGCTCGCGCTCGTGCGCGAAAACGGGCCGGGATCGTTCTTTATCAAAAACAACGACGACCTCGCGATCCTGTATGGCCTCGCAGCCGCGCGGATCGACGCGGGAGCGCGCGCGGCCGTCGCGGAAAATGCGGCCGCGGCCTTTGAGATCCGCCAGGTCTGGCTCGATTCCCTTTTGACCGATCGCCGGAAGGTCCAGGAAATCATGGACCACCAGGCGCGCGCCATCGCTTCGCTCGAACAGCGGATCGAGCTCCTTCTCGCCGCCCAGGAAGAACAGCGCGGCCATTTCGAAAATCTCCGGCGGGACCGTGCGAAGGCGCAGCTCATCATGGATGGCCAGCACGAGCAGTTGAAACACTGGATCACCCAGTTCGACCTGCTCGCGGCGAAATCGGAAAACCTGAAGACGCAGCTCAAGGAGCACAAAGCAATTCTCAAAGCGGCGAAGAGTGCGTGCAAAAAAAAGGGACGCTGTTTTCAGATTCAAACGGGCCCGAAAGTGCGACGACCGTTTGCGGAAAAAATCGCCCGAGAGCTGCGCCGTTTGCCGCGGAATCTCGGGCTCGGGAAGAAAGAGGAGATAGCGTCACCTGCGCCGGAAGTTGTTCCGGCCGCCGCGCCCGCCGTGCCGGCAAATCGTTACGAAGCCTGGATCGCCGAGCACGAGCCGAATGCCGCTGCCTTGGAAAAACAGCGCCGGTTTTCGAAGAATTTAGCCGCCCGGGTCAAGGTCAGCCTGTTGACTCCAGTCCACAATACGTCCGCGACGTTTCTTGAAGAAATGTTCGCGTCGGTCTTGGCGCAGACATATGACAACTGGCAGCTGTTCGTGGTCGATGCCGCGTCGGATCGCACTGAAACGATCGAGACTCTGCGGCAATGGGAAAAGCGCGATGACCGGATTCGCATTGAAAGGTTGAGCGAAAACTTTGGCATTGCTGAAAACACGAACCGCGCTTTGCGGCTCGCGACCGGCGATTTTATCGCATGCCTCGATCATGACGATGTGCTGGCGCCGTTCGCGCTCTACGAATTGGCGCGCGCGGCCATGGAATCTCCGGACGCCGACATTTTCTACAGCGACGAAGACCGGTTGAGCGAGCAGGGGAAGCGTCACGCGCCGTTCTTCAAACCGGACTGGGACCCGGAGCTTCTTTGCGGGTCGATGTATATCGGGCACCTGAGCGCATATCGGCGTTCGCTGGCTCTGGAGCTCGGCGGATTCCGGAAGGAATTCGATCTCTCGCAGGACTACGACTTTGCCCTGCGGGCGACCGAGCGGGCCCGCGCGATCCATCACATTCCCCAGGTCCTTTATCATTGGCGCGAACATCCCGGCTCGGGATCGACCGGCGGAAAACCGGATGCGCGGCGGACGAACCTGGCGGCGTTGGCGGACGCGATGCGGCGTCGAAATTTGCCGGCTGATGTTCTGGAGTATGCGACGGCAAACCGCGCCCGGCTCAAGATCGAACGCTGGCCGCGCGTTTCCATCATCATCCCAACGGATTCGCCGACGCGCGCCCAGGCTTGTCTCCAGGAGCTGCCGCGTCAGACGAAATATCCGGACCTCGAAATCGTGCTGGTGACCAACAGCAAGCTCGCGGAATCGTTGAAGTTCATTGAACCGGAAAGAACAGCGATTCGTCTCGTGCCCTACGACAAGCCGTTCAATTTTTCGGACAAATGCAACGTAGGCGCGGAAGCCGCCACCGGTGAGCGGTTGATCTTTTTCAACGACGACGTTGAAACCGGGCAGGCCGATTGGATCCAAAATCTCATCGAGCCGCTGGAGAACCTGGAGATCGGCGCGGTCGCGCCCAAGCTGCTTTACGAAAATGGAAAGATCCAGCACGCCGGCCTGGTGATGGGCGTTCGCGGCCTGGCGGGCACGGCGTTTCATCAACGGGCCTCCGATTCGACCGAGCATTTCAACCTCGCCCAGACGCAGCGCGACGTGGCCGCGCTTTCCGCCGCGTGCCTGGCGATCCGGCCCGACGATTTTTTCCGCGTCGGCGGCTTCGACGCAACGAACACCCCGATCGCGCACTCGGACATGGACCTTTGCTTCAAGGTGCGCGAGGCGGGACTGCGTTGCGTTTACACGCCTTACGCGACGTTGCGCCACGCCGGGCACGCTTCGATCGGGATCGAGGAAACGCAGCGCAAACAAAAGCTGCGCGACAAGGCTTCGATTTTTCTGCTGAAACGGTGGGCCGGTTACACGACCCACGATCCCTACTTCACCGCGAACATGCGCGACTGGCTCCATGTCGATTCGCCCACGCCGATCCGGATGTGGGGCCGGAACGATCCGGCCGCGCGGATCGCGTCAGCCGCCGATCTACTTTTTGTGTCGCACGACCTGTCGCTTTCCGGCGCGCCGATGATGCTTTTTTACGCGGCGGCCTGGTGCAAACGGAACGGCTTGTTCGTAACCGCCATGGCGCCGGAGGACGGACCGCTCCGGGCGAAATTTGAAGCGGAAGGCATTCCGTTGATCGTCGATCCGTTGGTGGAGACGGAGCACGAATCGTTCAGCGCGTTCGCCCGAGATTTCGATTGCGTCGTGGCGAACACGATTCGGACCGGTGCGGTCGTGCGCGCCTTGAAACGCGAAGATGTCCCAGTGGTCTGGTGGCTGCATGAGCCGGGGTCGGTCGGCGAACATTATCTGCGCGAGGAATCGAAGCTGCGCGCCGCCATGCCGATGGCCGATCTGCTCCTCGCCCCGTCGGAAAGCACGGCGAGCGTTTACCGCCCATACACTGACAGCCCGGTAAAGTGTTTGCCGAATGCGATCCCCGATCCGGGCGGGCCGGTGTCGGAGCAGGCGCGCCCCGGCCCGTTACGTTTCCTTCTCCTGGCCAGCATCGAGCCGCGCAAAGGCCAGGATATTTTTGTCAAAGCGCTCGCGAAATTGCCGAAGGAAATCCAGCGGGCGGCGCAGTTCGAGATCGCGGGCCGGATCCTGGATCCGGACTTCTGGCCGGCCATCGAACCGATCGCGAAGCAGGTCGAAAACCTCACGGTGATCGGCGCCCTGGGCCATGCCGACGCGCTGGCGAAGCTGCGCGCAGCCGATGTCATTGTCTCGCCCTCGCGCGATGAGGCCATGCCCACGGTCACAATCCTGGAAGCGATGAGCCTCGGCAAAGCGATCGTCGCCTCGAATGTCGGCGGCGCCACCGAAGCATTCGTCGACGGAGAAAACGCCCTGCTCGTTAGGCCGGAAGGAATCGATGAGCTGGCAACCGCCATCCGCCGCCTGATCGAGAACCCCGCGCTGGTTCCGGAACTGGGCCGCAAAGCTCGCGAAACCTACGAACAAAGTTTCACGATCGAGCGTTTCGGCGCCGAGTTTTCCGAGCTGATTCGGGGCGCCATCTCCGCGGCCGTCCAATCGTGACGACGCAAACCAACGGCGCAACCAGGAGACCGCCGGTCCTGTTCGTGTCGCACGAGACCACCCTGAGCGGCGCGCCGATTCAACTTGTTCATCTCGCCGGCTGGCTGCATGAACACGGCTGGAACATTCGCGTCGCGACCCCCGATCACGGGCCGATCTCCGACATGCTGGCGGCGCGCGGGGTCCCGGCGGTGGCCGAGCCAACCCTTCTGACCGATCTGACGCACGCGTGGCTGCGCGCGCAGTGCCGCGACTTCGACATTGTGGTCGCCAACACGATCGCGAGCTGGCCCGCCGTCCGCGCGGCGCATCTCGAACAGAAGCCGTCGCTCTGGTATTTGCACGAGACGCTGGTCGCCATTCGGTTGCTGCGCGCGATTCCGGAAATGGCGTCCGCTCTCACTGTCGCCGACCTGCTCGTCACGCCGACGCAGCAAACGGCCCGGATTTACCAGGGTTTGACTGAGGCGCCGATTGAAGTGGTGCCCTACGGCATTCCCCGGCCAGCGGTCACCTTATCGGAGCGCGGCGACAAGATGCGCTTCCTGACTCTCGGCTCGTTCGAGCCGCGTAAAGGCCAGGATGTTCTGGCCGAGGCGATCGGCAAAATGGACGACGCTACGCGGGAGCGCTGCATTTTCAAAATGGCGGGCCGCGTTCTGGACGAACCGTTTTACGCCCAACTGCAAACCGCCGTCGCCCGATTTCCCGAGGTGCAACTGATCGATGCCCTCGATCACGCCGGCGCGCTTCGGCTCCTGAACGAGGCGGATGTGCTCGTTCTTCCCTCGCGCGATGAGACAATGCCGATCGCGATCCTGGAAGCGATGGGCCTTGGCAAAGCGGTGATCAGCACCGCTATGGGCGGAGTGCGCGAATGGGTTCGGGACCGAATGAATGGATTGATTGTCGATCCGGAAAATTCCGAGGCGCTGGCGGAAGCGCTCGCGAATTGCGCAAGAGATCGCGAGATGGTGAAACGCTTGAAGGCCGCGGGCGCGCGCACCTTCGAACGCCATTTTACGCTCGACGGTTTCGGTTCACGATTCGCCGAATTGTTGAGGTCCCTGGAACGCCGGCCCGCCACCCGTCGCGACGACTACGCAAAGTGGATTGCGGAGTTCGATACTTCCACGTCCGCGACTCGCGCGGGGCTGCGTCGCGAACTGCGCCTTCTGCCAAGGCTTCCCGCGATCTCCGTCATTCTGCCGGTCTACAATCCGGATCTCGGTTTTCTCGAAGCCGCCATCGATTCCGTGCGGCAACAGATCTACGAGCGCTGGGAACTCTGCATCGCCGACGACGCTTCCACCGACCCGAAGGTGCGGCCGTTCCTGGAAAACATTGCCGCCACGGACGCGCGGATAAAGCTGAGGTTTCGCGCCCGCAACGGGCACATCTCCGCGTGCTCGAACTCGGCGCTCGAGCTGGCGACGGGCGAATGGTGCGCGCTCCTCGACCACGACGATGCCTTTGCCGAAGAGGCGCTCGCACGTGTCGCGCTGGAAATTGAACGGCACCCTGATGCCGGCCTCATTTATTCCGACGAAGACAAGATCGACGAGGAGGGTGTTCGCTCGAATCCGTTCTTCAAGCCCGATTGGAACCCGGAACTTTTTCTCGCGCAGAATTACATCAACCATCTCGGCTGTTATCGCGCGGATCTATTGCGCGAGATCGACGGCTTCCGCGAAGGATTCGAGGGTTCCCAGGATTACGATCTCGCCCTGCGATGCGTGGAGCGGCTGCGGCCGGAGCAGGTCCGCCACATCCCGCGCATTCTGTATCACTGGCGGATGATCGGCGGCAGCCTGGCCGCGATTCCCGACGCGAAGCCGTATGCGAGGGAAGCGGCCCGGCGTGCCCTCGCGGAACACGGCGCGCGCACGGAGATGCCGGGCAGAGTCGTCGCCTGTCCGGAAAATAACGAGTCGCACCGTTTCATTCACGCGGTTGCGAATCCGGCGCCGCTGGTCTCGATCGTTATCCCGACCCGGGACCGGCTGGCGTTGCTGAAACGATGCGTCGAGAGCATCCGGACCCGGACCGATTATCAGCCGTTCGAGATCATCGTCGTCGATAACGGTTCGGTGGAACCGGACACGCTTCGCTTTCTCGACAAGATCAAAGGAGACGAGGCCGTCCGGATTATCGACGACCGCGGCCCGTTCAACTACAGCCGGTTGAACAATCGCGCCGCGCGGGAGGCGCACGGAGAAATTCTGTTGTTCCTGAATAACGACACCGAAGTGGAGGAGCCCGGATGGTTAACGGAAATGTTGAGCCATGCGGCGCGCGCCGAGGTCGGCGCAGTCGGCGCGCGGCTTTGGTATCCGGACGGGACGCTCCAGCACGGTGGCGTTATTCTTGGCCTGGGCGGCGTGGCCGGGCACGCGTTCCCGCACATCCCGCGCGGGCACCCGGGCTATTTCAACCGCGCAGTGCTCCAACAGAATTGCTCCGCAGTCACCGGGGCCTGCATGGCGGTGCGCAAACGGGTTTTTGAAGAGCTGGGCGGATTCGATGAACGCAACCTCGGCGTCACGTTTAACGACATCGATTTTTGCCTCCGCCTCACTCAGCGCGGCTACCGCACCGTCTGGACGCCGTATGCGAATTTAATTCATCACGAGTCTGCCTCCCGCGGACATCAGCGCACGCTGGAAGAGCAGGTCGAATTCGAGCGCGCGGTGGATTACATGCACGCGACCTGGGGCGCGCAATTGCTGCGCGATCCGTTTTACAATCCGAACCTGTCGCTCAACCCGCCCGGGTTCGAGATCGCGTTCCCGCCGCGGATCGGGGATTCGCTTTGCCAAGGAACGGCGGTTTGCAACCGCCGGCCTACTACGACGGCGGTTGCGAACCGCCGCTCTTTGATTCCGGCTTCCGCGCGATGAGGGTCGAGTCGTGCCACTTGTTGCTCTCGTTATCGTATTGCGGCAGGTCTTCCCACTGCGTTTCGGCAACGACCACTTCGAGGCCGGCATAGCGAGCGACTGCGCGGAGCCCGTCGGGATACATCCGCCAGCAATCCACCGGGAACCGGTGTTCCGGTCCGCTCGAGGGTACGATGATGCAACAAAGCCCGTTGGGCTTGAGCGTTCGTGCGATCTGCCGCGCGGTTTCCCAGAAATATTCGGTATGCTCGAAGGTCTGGCCCGCCACGATGACGTCCGCGCTTCCAGGCGCGATTTCACGCCAGTCGTACGGATCGCTCAGAACGACATCGACGTTCGCCCCGCTGGCGAGATCGATGCCGACATACTTCCACGGCGGTATCGCAAAGAGGGGCCGGTAACAGCCGTTGATGTCCTGGCTGCCGAGATCGAGGATGACCAGCGGCTCGTCTCGCCGCCCCTCCAGGTAATCGCGCCGGAACGCGGTCATCTTGTCGAACGAGCTTTGGTGCATGGTCCCGGAGTCAACGCCGAGCGTTCCTCTTTGGCAACCGCGTAGTCGAGAAGCGTCTTGCTTTCTCGGGACAAACTCCAATCGTGAATCGGATGCGCAAGACCAAGATCATCTGCACGCTCGGTCCGGCTACGGAAAAAACGGAGACGTTGCGCGCGTTGCTCGTCGCCGGCGCGGACATCTTCCGGCTGAACATGAGCCACGCGAAACACGAATGGGTCCGCGACATCGTCCCGCGAATTCGCAAGATCGCCGCCGAGATTCCCCGGCCCGTCGCTATTCTGCTCGACACCCAGGGACCGGCTATTCGCACCGGCGAGCTAAAGTCGAACCTGAACCTGAAGCCGGGCGACATCCTCGAGTTCACGGTGCGCGGCGCGAAGAGCGAGGAGAAATATTCCGTCGACGTAAATTACGAAGGGTTGATCAACGACATCTCGGTCAACGACGTGGTCCTCGTGGACAACGGCGTCATGCGATTGCTCGTCCTGGAAAAAAAGCGGAACCGGATCCGCTGCAAAGTGCTGACGCCGGGCGTGCTCGGATCTCGCCGCCACATCAATCTGCCGGGCGTTCGGGTGAACCTGCCGCCGTTGACCCAGAAGGATCTCGACGACGTGGCGCTCGGCGTGGAGTTGAAGGTCGATTTCGTGGCGCTGAGTTTTGCCCGGAAAAAAAGCGATCTGCAGGAGCTGCGCCGGGTGCTGAAGAAATCAGGCGGAACAGCGAGAGTCGTCGCCAAAATCGAGGACCAATCGGCGGTGCGCCACATCGGGCAGATGATCGAAGCAGCCGACGTCGTGATGGTCGCGCGGGGCGATCTCGGGATTGAATGCCCGATGGAAGAGCTGCCGATTATTCAGCGGAAAATTGTGAAGCAATGTCTCCGCATCGGGAAGCCGGTGATCGTGGCGACCCACATGCTGGAGTCGATGATCGAGAATCCGGTCCCGACCCGGGCGGAGATTACCGACGTAGCCAACGCCGTTTTCGAACAGACCGATGCCATCATGTTGAGCGGGGAAACCTCGATGGGCCGCTACCCGGTCGAATGCGTCCAGGTCTTCGATCGCGTGGCGCGACGGATCGAGCGGAGCGGGGGCGCCGGTTACGGGAAGGACGCCATCCTGGAGGACGCGCGCCAGAAGACATGCGCGTCCGCGGTCGTGCTGGCTAATTCGCTTTCGCGCGCGAACCTGGTCGTGTTCACCCACCACGGGACGATGGCGCGTTATGTGTCGAATTTGCGTCCGGAGAACGCGCCCATCTTTGCTTTCACCCCGAGCGCGCAAATCTTCCGGCAGATCGTCATTTCATGGGGAGTCCATCCCATCATGCTCGATTTCGCGGACGATCCGCACGTTACCATCGAGGCTGCCATCAAATATCTGCGCGACCACAAGCTGACTCACCGCGGGGACAATCTGATCGTTCTTAGCGACATGCTCGGCGGCCGGGATAAGGTCGATTCGATCCAGCTGCGAACGGCGGAGTAATTTCCCCGTGCGTCCGCGCCGCGCTTGCGCGCCCCCTTATTGTCATCCTGAGCGGAGCGAAGGATCTCTGAACATTTCCGGGCATCAGCCGCGCGGCAATAGTCAGAGATCCTTCGCTCCGCTCAGGATGACATAGGAGGGGATCCCTGCGCGTTACCGCGCCAACCCTCAAAACGCAAAAACGCGCGGAAGTTTCCTTCCGCGCGCTTCAAATTACGATCGCCGGCGGTTAGGCCTCTACCGGCAATTCCACGTCGACCGGACGCTCTTTCTTGCTCAGCGCGCGGCGCAGCTTCGAGAGCGCGATGTTCTGCAGCTGCCGAATTCGTTCGCGGGTGACGCCAAATTTCTTGCCGACTTCCTCGAGCGTCTTCGGCTTGCCGCCATCCAGCCCGAACCGCGAGAAAATGATCTTCCGCTCGCGATCGTCGAGCACGTCGAGCAGGCCACCGACCTCGTTGCGCAGGTTCTTGTCCCGCAGCAATTCGAACGGCGTCTGGGCTTCTTCGTCGCCGACGATCTCGCCGAATTCCGTTGAATCGTCATCGCTGATCGGAGCGTCGAGGGACGCCGGCCGGATCGAGACCGTCTTCAACTGCGAAACTTTTCCGCTGGCAATGCCGATCTCTTCGCCGAGCTCGTCATCGGTCGGCTCGCGGCCGAGTTCCTCGCTCATCTGCAGCGAAACCCGGCGCATTTTCGAAATCTTGTCCACGAGATGGACGGGCAGGCGGATGGTCTTGCTCTGGTTAGCCAGGGCGCGCTTGATCGACTGCTTGATCCACCAGGCGGCGTAAGTGCTGAGCTTGCCGCCTTTCGCCGGATCGAACCGCTCCACCGCCTTCATCAGGCCGATGTTGCCTTCGGAAATCAGGTCGAGGAGAGGCAACCCCAGGTTCGCGTAATCGTGCGCGATCTTCACCACGAGCCGGAGATTCGAGCGGATCATCAGGGCGCGCGCTTCGCGATCGCCTTTCTTGATCTTGGCGGCCAGCTCGATCTCCTGGTCGGGAGTGAGGAGCGGGATTTGCCCGATCTCACGCAGGTAAATCTTTATTCCAGTATCGCTATCTTCAGCAGCCATAAAACTTTTCATTGAAAGGGTGGGGGGGACCCGCCTTTGTTTTTCCCAGTTTCCCCGTTGTTACACTTGGGAGAGGCGCGTCGATGTTTCGTTTTAACATTCCCGCAAGTAGTTAACAACGTTAAATATTAAATATCGCATTACTGACAGCCTTTGGACGGGTCTTGTTCAATAATACTCAAACCCCGGGCCGGACCGGCTTGTTAACAATATTTTGAAGGATTTTCTGCGCCGTCCGTGGGGTTGTCCGAATTCGCATTAATCCGCGCGATTATTCTTTCCAACGCCGGCGTTCCCGGGAAGAATCGGAGCTGATAACTGAGGGAGCGACGGAGTTATCGCCACCTCCAACCCCACACCCCACCCTCATGAAACACAGATCCCTCCTTTTCCTCGCGTCCGCCGCGATTCTCCTGGCGGCGCAAAGTGTCGACGCCCAATCGCCCGCTCCCAGCCCCACGCCAACGCCGCCCTGTCCCGGCTTCGGTTGGGCCGAAGGCCTCGTGAAATACACGGCCTACCCGGCGCCGCCGTTTCCGACGAACGATACGGCGAACGTCAACGCCCAAGATTGCGCTTTCCACCAGTGGTCGTGGGAAGCATTCGTCTGGGCCACCGCGATCGGCACTGATGGCCGGGCCCGCTTCACCTCCCTGCACAATGTCGATGAATTAGGGAAGAAGGTTGCCGCGGCAAAAGGGCCCAAGCCGCTCAGCCTCAAGCCGCGCGATCTCAAGCCGAAAGGAGCAAGCGCGAACCGCGACGGCGACGATCCTCAGCAGGCCGGCGGCGGCGTTCTGGTCGACCAGGATGGCCAGATCGTGTGGTACTCCACGCACATGAACGACGCTTATTTCCAGTTCGTGCAGCAAAATGGCGGTGCTGGTTATTCCAAGGCTGCTAAGACGCTGACTTTCCCCGTCGGGGCCGCAGTTTTCAAAGCATCGTGGAAAGTCGTGCCCGCCGGGACGACGCCCACCGGGTTTTACATGGAAAAATCGACGGTGCCGCTGCTGATCAACAAGAAAGGCGGCGGAATCGCCATCGATCCGAGCGGAAAAACGCGGCCGGTCACGGTCGCGCTGGTGGGGTTGCATGTCGTCGGCGTGACCGACAACCATCCTGAGTTTTTATGGGGAACGTTCGAGCAGGTGCAGAACGCGCCAGACTTGCCGCCGAACATGCAGCCTAATTCCTCGGATCCGGTCAGCGCGCAGGGATTCACGTTCTATAAGGCGAACACGCCCGCGAACGCCTGCAACTCGCCATCGCCGGCACCCTCAGTCGACCCGGCCAAACAAACGGTCGCGCCGGTTACCAACGTTTTCCGCCAGTTCGCCACCGGGAATGCCGCGGCCAATCGGACCGCGGACATCACGGCCATCAATAGCGGCGCGCAAGGCGAGATGGCCAACATGGGAACCTTCAAACCGCCGCAGCCGAAGGAGACGGTCTGGGCCAACTACAAATTGATCGGAACGCTTTGGCTGCAGGCGAACACGCTCAAGCCGGACGACGGGAACATGGTTCCGGAAGGAGTCGGCTCGGTTAATCTCGCCAACGCCACGCTCGAAACGTATTTCCAGGGCCAGGGCTTCAGTTGCTTCCTCTGCCACAACACCGGCGGTTCGACTTCGCCGAAAAAACCGTATCCCGGCAAGGACATCAATATCAGCCACGTCATTCTCAACGCGATCCCCGCCTCATCCGCCACGCCGACTGCATCACCGTCACCAAAGACAAAATATTAGCGTCTTGTAGCGTCCGCTGTCGTCAGCGGACTTTACCGGCCGCCGTCCTGCTCTCGCGCGATTGATCTTTTCTCGCGCCTGGTTCTTTGCCACGGTTTGCGAGTTCCTCCCATGCTCGCGAAAATTTATTCCGCCGCCGTTTTTGGCGTCGATGCCTACGAGGTCGAGATCGAAGTCAACGGCGCGCGGGGCGATCCGCACATTATCATTGTCGGGTTGCCAGATGCGGCGGTGAAAGAAAGCCGCGATCGCGTGACGACGGCGATCAGCAACAGCGGCTACCATTGGCCGCGAGGACGGACCACGATCAATCTCGCGCCGGCGGACATTAAGAAAGAGGGACCGAGCTTCGATCTGCCGATTGCGCTCGGCATGATCGCGGTCGCTGAAGATTTGGATGGCGCGGCGTTCGACAAATACAGTTTCGTCGGCGAACTCGCGCTCGATGGCGGCGTGCGCTCGGTCAAGGGCGTGCTCCCGGTGGCGATTGAGGCCAGGCGCCGGAAGAAGGAGGCGATCTTTGTTCCCGCCGCCAACGCGCATGAAGCCGCAATGGTTGAAGGCATCACGGTCTACGGCGTTCACAATTTGCGTGAGACCTATCAATTCGTTAGGCGCGAATCGCTGATCTCGCCGACCTACGGCGATCTCACTTCGTTCTTCGCGACCCATAAGAACTACGAGGTCGATTTCAGCGACGTGAAAGGACAGGGCCACGTCAAGCGAGCCATCGAAGTTGCCGTGGCCGGCGGCCACAACCTTCTCATGATCGGCCCGCCGGGTTCCGGCAAATCGATGTTATCGAAACGGATCGCCACGATCATGCCGCCGATGTCGCTCGAGGAAGCGATCGAGAGCACGAAAATCCATAGCATCGCCGGGATGTTGAATGGCGAACAGGCGTTCGTCTCAACCCGGCCATTCCGATCCCCGCATCACACCATCTCTGACGTCGGCCTGCTCGGCGGCTCCGCCATTCCCGCGCCCGGCGAAGTAAGCCTCGCTCATCACGGTGTCTTGTTTCTCGATGAACTGCCCGAGTTCAAACGCTCCACTCTCGAAGTCATGCGGCAGCCGCTCGAAGACGGAAAAGTCACCGTCTCTCGCGCCGCCGGCAGCGTGACGTTTCCCTCCGAGTTCATGCTGGTCGCCGCCATGAACCCATGCCCGTGCGGCTACTTCGGCGATCTGAAACGCGAATGCCGTTGCGGCCCGACCCAGGTCCACCGTTATCGCCAGCGCATTTCCGGCCCGCTTCTCGATCGCATCGATCTCCACATCGAAGTCCCCGCCGTCGAATACCGCGACATCTCCAGCACCCGGACCGAAGAACCGTCCGCCGCCATTCGCGACCGCGTCCAGCGCGCCCGCGAGAAACAGCGCGCCCGTTTCCGTTCCGACGCCCGGGTAAACTGCAACGCCCGGATGGGCCCGCGCCAGATCAAACAGCATTGCAAACTGAGCGACGACTCCCAGGAACTGATCCGCGTCGCCATGACCGAACTAAACCTGAGCGCCCGCGCCTACGACCGCATCCTGAAAGTCTCCCGCACCGTCGCCGACCTCGCCCAATCCGATTCCATCGCTCCCGATCACGTCAGCGAAGCCATCCAATACCGCACTTTCGACAGGACGCTCTGGGTTTGATTTGGTTTCTGCTTGCAGTGGCCTCTAAAATACGTAAAAAGAGGGTCCTTCCCCATGAATCCGAATTATCGGAGAATCCTAACCGCTGCCCTTGCCCTTTTTCTCCTCGGTGCAGTGAGCGCGACCCGAGCTGACAACTATATAGTGACGAGCACGAACCCGAGCGGCCCCGGTTCACTCGCGCAGGCAATCCTGGATTCCAACGGGCACACCGGTCAGGACACGATTGTCTTTAATATTCCCGGTTCAGGGGTCCATCTCATCGACTTATCCCAAAGCTCGCTCCCCGAGATTACCGACTCCGTAATTGTAGATGGCTACACCCAGCCTGGCGCGAAACCGAATACTTTGAGCGTCGGAAACAACGCCGTCATCTTGATCCAACTCGATGGCGGATTAGTGAAGCGCAACGGTAGAGGCCTTGTGATATCGGGCTCGAACTGCCTTGTTCGCGGTCTTTCCCTCACTGGATTCCAATACGATCCCTCGTCGGACCCTTTCTTTTTTCGCGTGCTAGGCGGCTTCGGAATTCAACTCCGAGGCGCGGGAACCGGAAATGTGATTCAAGGTAATTTTATTGGTCTCAAGCCAGACGGTCTTACCCCGACAGCAAATTATACCGGTGTTCGGGTCGAAGCTGGGCAATCAATAATCGGAGGCAATGACCCAGCGGCGAGAAATGTGATCTCAGGAAATAACTCGGGAATCGAAATCCAGTACCCATCGGCCGTTATCGTAGGCAACTACATTGGAACGGATGCGACCGGGATGCGAGCCGTCGGCAACGGCGATGGAATCCTTGTCGCAGCCAGCGATGTCGTGGTTGGAGGAACCTCCGCGGGTGCAGGTAATCTCATCTCCGGCAACGCGGCCGGCATTCACCTGGGTTATGAGGTGGCCTATCATTTGTTAGGTCATGCCGACCGGGCATTAGTCCAGAGCAACACGATTGGCACCGCTGCAGACAGAGTCGCGCCACTGGGGAATGGAGGGTCGGGAGTGAGTATAGCTATCAGTTCGAACTCGACGGTGGGCGGATTGGACCCGGGCGCCGGCAACGTGATTGCGTTCAACGGCGACGGAGTCGGTGTTGGCGGCACAGGCAACCGCATTCTTTCCAATTCCATTTACAGTAACACGGGTCGCGGGATTACCTTCTACAGCGCCTACTCCAATAACGGGCAGAGCTTTCCGGTGATCACGTCACAGGGTACCTCGCCGAGGGCCTTTACCGTAATTCAAGGGATGCTGCAAAGCGCGCCGAACACCGAATACCTTCTTCAATTCTTTAACGATTCGCAGAACTTCCTCTATGCGAAGCAGACCTATCTCGGATCTCAGACCGTGACGACCGACGACAGCGGAAACGCAGCTTTCAGAGCGAGCTTCGCGGTCTCCGATGCGATCCCGGTATTTAACGCCACGGCCACCGATCCGAATGGAAACACTTCCGAGTTCTTTCGTCATATGGCCAACTTACAAAACCTCTCGGCCCGCGCCGCGGTTGGGACCGGAGACAATGCGCTTATCGGCGGTCTGCTGGTGAAATATGGTCAGATCGTGGTGCGTGGGATCGGGCCGTCCCTTAGCTCGGTTGGTGTGCCCCATGCGCTTGCGGATCCCACCCTGGAATTTCAGGACCAGTTCGGGACGAAGATGTTCAACGACAACTGGAGGGACGACCAGACCCAGGCGGACTTCATCCAACAGAGTGGCGTCCCGCCCACAAACGAGGCGGAATCCGCGATCGCTCCCTTCGGCGTCGCGAATACTCCTTTCCGGTTCACGTCTGACTTTGCTCCTTATACTGCAATCGTAAGAGGCAGGGCGGACACTACAGGCATTGGAGTTGTTGAGGTTTATGGCTTCACGGATCCTAATCATGGTGTCTTTCCGACGCTTGGGAACATCAGCGCGCGCGGTTTGGTCGGCACCGATGATGATGTTATCATTGGTGGTTTTATTCTCGGCGACGGCAACGAGAGTCCGCGGATCGTGGTCCGGGCAATCGGACCCTCCCTTAAGTCGGCCGGCGTGACCAATCCGCTATCAGACCCAGTCCTCGAGCTTCACGATAGCGACGGCGGCCTGATTGGGAGCAATGATGACTGGACCGGCGATGCGCCGAAAATCGATGCGCTGAAATTCGTCGGTCTCGCACCTACCGACGCCAGGGAATCGGCGATTTTTACGAGGCTGGCGCCTGGAGCCTACACCGCCGTCGTTCGCGGGAAGAACAACGCGACCGGCGTTGCGCTAGTAGAAGTTTATAGACTGCCTTGATCCAATCGCACCCCTCCAGATCAATCCAGGATCGCACTCTCGACCGGACGCTCTCGGTGTAGCTGAGAAATTTAACAGCTCGCTTCGACTAAGTAGTAAAGATATTGATCCGTCCGACGACGATCTCGGCCGAATCGAACGCGATCACTCCCGAACACGTCAGCGAAGCCATCCAATACCGGACGTTCGATCGGACACTCTGGGTGTGAACTTGATGTCCACAGATTACGCAGATTCACACAGATTTTTTCCCATATTCTAATCTGTGGAAATCTGTGAAATCTGCGGATAACAAACATCCTATCCAGATCGTCGTTGCGGCGACGCTACCGAATCGACCATGGCAACCGGAGCGGTCGCCCTACAATTCTCTATCCGCAATCTTCTATCCTCGCTTCGCCGCCTTCTTGGTGGCTTTCCCCATCCCCTCCCGCACCGCCTGGTACCCCGCGACGTATTTCTCCACTGGTAACTTCGCCAAAGTCTTCTCCACCACATCCAGCGCCAGGCCGTCTAATGACTTGAACCGAAGACATCCCTGTCCCATGTCCAGTTTCTTGCCGCTCTTCGCATATTGCGCGACGAACCACTCCCGCAACTCCGGCTGCCCGTAAAAACAAATCATGTGTAACGCCATGTACCCCTTCTTCGACGCCAAACTGATGAGCGGCAGCGCCACCTTCTTGTTGCCGCCATAGCCCGCCGGGTAGGTGGACAGCGGAACGAACCAGCTAATCATCCCAAACTGCATCCCTTCCTCGTACCCCTGCGGCAACGCCCGGTTGATTCCCCTGCGAACTTCGTTCAACGCCTCCCGGTGATCCGCCGGGAGCGCCGCGAGATACTCGGTGACGGTAGACGCCGGCATGAGAATGAGACTACCACGAGAGTTTTTGCGCGGGCAACATCAACCCGGCCGCGCCAGTGTGTCCCCTGACATAGTTCCGACTTGGTTATTCGCGCGCCGGCGCTCACGCCAGCTACCCTCGCTGCAATCCATCTACCGCGGCACAACTCCCCAGCACGGCAAACTGTCTTCCCATTTGTTGTGCGTTACTTGCACGGGCTCGGAGCTGCCATCGACGGGCGCGACGAAGACCTCGCCATAGGGCTGCGGGTTGGAAGCGGAAAGCGCGGGCTCATCATTCAGCCATCCACGCGCCGATGTGAACGCGATCCATTTGCCGTCGCCGGAAAAGCGCGTGTGCATGTTCAGCGCGGTGCCATGCGCGAATGGCCGCGGCGAACCGTCCGGCTTCCCGTCTTTCAGCGGTTGCAGGAAAATCTGGAAGAGACCACCCGCGCGGGTTGATGTGAATGCGATCAGGTCACCGTTCGGCGAAATCGACGGCATCGTGTCGTTCGCCGGATCATTCGTGATGCGCCGCACATTCGTGCCGTCCGAATTCATCAGGTAAATTTCCTTATTCCCATCACGAGTGCTGCGGAAGACGATCTGTTTGCCGTCGGCAGTCACATCCGGAAACGCATTGTTCCCTGCTTTGCCTTCCGTCAGATTTTTTGCGCCGCTCCCATCTGCGTGAACGGCCCAGATATCGACAACCGCATTGTCCGGCGCGAACTGGGGGCCGGCCGTGAACGCGATCACATCGGCATGGCGCGACCAACTTGTCGCCCAAATATCGGCTGCTGGAACCGGCCGGAAAACTTGACGCGGCGACGTGCCGTCGGGCGCGTTCGCAACCAAATGCATGAGGTTCCCGCTGT
The DNA here is from genome assembly GCA_041167265.1 of Verrucomicrobiota bacterium. Classification (GTDB taxonomy): domain Bacteria; phylum Verrucomicrobiota; class Verrucomicrobiia; order Chthoniobacterales; family UBA10450; genus AV80. Next base: position 126,729 of record JBEEHG010000006.1, read on the forward strand.
GCTTCTCCTTCGATTCGACGGCGGTGAATAATTGCGGCGTAAGAAATTCGCGACCGTTGGGACTGACGGAGCAAAATTGCCGATGCAATCCCTGCACTTCCAGAACGCGATCCGGCAACCGGACTTCGCTCTTCGTGCCGCGCGCCAGGAACGGTCTGCCATTCGACAGCCCCACCATTTTCTGCAATGAACCCGCCGCACTGCAAATCATGCGACCAGTCGCCCGATCGAATGTCGCGCCGCTGCAGTCCTTCGCCTCGCCACTTTCCGCCCGCACATCTGAACCATCCGGTTTCATCGACATGATCGTGCCGACTGGCACGGGCGAGTTCGGATCCGGTTTGGTGGCGGTGAAGGCGATTCGTCCCTCCCGCATCGTGGCGGGCGAAACGGCCTCGAGTTCGGCGGGTGAGACGGCCCGCTGATTCGAGCCGTCTGCATCCATTGCCCAGATGCGGTGTTTGGTGTCGTCGCGATTTGCGTAAAAGTAGATGGTGCGGCCATCCGCGGACCAGACCGGTGAGCCGTTGTCGTTGAACTGAAACGGTTTGTTCTCAGTCCGATGCGTGTTCGTCAGGCGGCGCACATGCGAGCAGTCGATATCCATCGCATAGATTTCCGACTCAAACCCTCGCGAGTTCGTCGCGTCCTCCAGAAGGATCTTAAAGCTGTCACGATCGGAGCTGAACACGATGGTCTTGCCATCGGGCGAAACGGATGGTCGATAATCACCGCCCGACGAGTGCGTAAGATTTCGCGCGTCCTCGGCTGCCGCGATATGCGCCGGATCAAACGGCATCGAAAAAATATCGGCATTCCCTTCGCGATCACTGACAAACAGCAGCGTCTTGCCGTCGGGGGTGAAAGCGGGCGACGCGGACATAAACGACCCGCGCGTCAGTGGCTGCGGCGGGTGACTCCTGGTCAGGTCCTGCGCGTAAAGGTCGGGATTCCCCGCGCGCTCCGAGCAAAAGACGACCCATCGCCCATCCGGAGAAAACGTCGCATCATAATCGAGCGCCGGGTCATTCGTGATTGGCTTCGGTGCAGTAGCTCCGGGCTCAAAAAGATACAGCTCCTTATTAGCGGGCCGGAGCGTTGTGTAGATAAGTCGCTCGTGCGGCAACCCGCCGGCGATGGCGCTGAGTGCGGTGCCCATCATTGCGCTGACTGCGATCGCCGGAGCGAAGCGGAATCGAGAGGCGGATGAACGCGACATCCGCAAAGTGTGGCAGGGACATTAAAGACTCGGAAGGCTTTTGAGAGCGCCGATCCTCCATACGCCCTTGTTGACCCTGACGCGATTCCTCCTTCTTAATTCTTCCTTCTTACTTTACCCAGCGGTCACGGTGGTTGTGGGCATGACGCAGTTCTACCAACGGCGTTTTGCTAAGGCAATCAGAATGGACGGCGTTTCCTTTGTATCGTTTTTCGACTTCCTTTCCGTGAACTCGATTGAGAAAATCGCGTCCGTGGGCCTGAAGCATTTTGCGTCAATACCCCTGGCGATCACGATGCTTTTCGTCTCCACCTCTCTTTGCGCCCAAACGCTTGTGGAGTTTTCAATGGACGAGGCGCCGCTGGAAGACGGGGTTGGAACCTGCGTATATGGCCCGACCGAAGTCGAGAAACCCTTCTTCCTTAGACTTAGTGAAGAACGCCAGAGCACCATCGAAACTATGCCCGGCGAGTTCGGCGATGCGGCGGAACACTTCGCGCTCGCAGGCCATCGCGGACAGTTCGTAAGTTGGTTTGGTATCGTTCGTCACATTTTCAAGATGGGATGGCCGCATCGTGGCCGGCTTCTGATTCAAAACACCTACTTCACCGGACTCACGGACTGCCATACTCAGACAGTCGAGATCAATGGCGGAGGCGATTTCGAGGCGAAGCTTTCAGCCCTGCCGGACGATATCATCCCACTCGTCCTGGTTCGCGTTTACGGCGTCGTCCGCGGAGAAAACGAAGGTCGGCCGGTGATTGAGGCCGATTACGTCCGCGTATGGCACTTCTTCCAATTCAACTTCATGGATTATGGCGTCGACCACAGCAATCCGGAATGGCGTAGCCGAATCAAGCTTCCAGAAGATGAAAGAATCTATCACATTGGAGTGTCGCGAAAATACTACGAGGAACGTCTCGGCCCCACGTCGGAAGAATCGCGTGAAATTCAAGAGTATCATGGCCGGCAGACTGAATTGGAATTCGAACGCGAAAGATTCGAGCCGATGAATCCGTCGGGGAAGTACAAGCCGCGCGAGTGGGAGCAAGACTATTTTGACGACTTTCCCGAGAACGAGCGGGTCTCCGTGCAAACCAAACCCGGGGAGCTTCCTGCTTCCACCTTTGAGTTGGCGGGGCACGTCGGGCGCAGGGTCACTTGGTTTGGTATCGTGCGCGAGGTCACTCCGGACGGGATCGGAAAAAGAGGCGGCAAACTGTTAATTGAAAACAAATATTTCAAGGGAAGCGGAGATGAGAAGCTCCAGACCATATCGATCCGAGGCCGCGGGGATTTCGTTGCCGAGGTGAGCAACCTTTCCGAAGAACTAGCGCCACTGCTTCTGGTCCGCATCTACGGCAGAGTGTTGCGCGAAGAGAACGGCGTTCCGGTGGTCAAGGTCAAGTTTCTGCGTGGCTGGCACGTGAGCCAATATAACTTCGATGAGTACGGTGAAGATCACAGCGATCCACGCTGGACGAAGCGCCTTCATCTGAAACCGGGGGAGTCCATCCATCAAGACAAGGTCTCGCCCGAGTACTATATCGACCGCCTGGGACCCACCGACGCGCAGACAGAGAAAATAAGAGAGCAGTTCAAATGGAAGAACGAACGAGAAAAAGAGAAAAAAGACCGAGAGGGCAGTCGATGATTCTCGTCCTTTGTTTATGGAATCGCGTCGCGCTAAATTGAGCGAGAATCACAGACTGCCGCCCTTTCTTCTCCCTCACGAGCCCCGGCACCATGGAGGCCTATGAGCACAACCTTAAGAACGACGCTCCGCTCCGATCGCTCTTTCTCGCTGACAAGGCGGCGGGCGCGAAGCCGGAGTGGAGATTCAACATGCGGCTCAAGCCCGGGGTCCGTTCGTGCCTGGAATATGCAAAAAACTTCGACCTGAAGCCCGCCCGGTCGCTCTCCAATCCGGATCTCGCTCCGCACTTCGAGTTCGTCGATCTTGGCGGACACGGATACCCGAAGGTCCGATTGTCGGCCGGTGCGATGCGCACCGAGTTTGTCTGCATCCCGCGCCCCATTACCCGGAGCGAAAAACCGGATGGTGGGCCAATCAGGTATCGAACCTTACACACGGCTGCCCTGTGGAAGAGCGGCGAGCGCCCGCAGCTAAAAACATCCGTTCTCGAAGGCGATCCTGGCCTGGCGATTTGACCGCGTAGGCAGCGCTGCCGGTATGCCACACTTTGCAAAGTATGACTACTGGTCATGACTGATTCCATCTGCGCCGCGCTCGCCTGCCCCGAAGGACGCGCCGCTCCCGCTGCTGTTTCTCGCTGCAAAGCGGCGGGGGAGAAGCCGGACTGGACCTTTAATATGCTGGTGAGGCACGGTGTCCGTTCGTGCCTAGAGTATGCAAAAAACTTCGACCTGAAAGCCGCCCGGTCGCTCTCCAACCGGCACCTGGCTCCGCACCTCGAGTTCGTCGATCTTGGAGGACACGGATATGCAAAGGTCCGATTGTCCGCCGATGTGGCCTTTAAGCCTTGACCGCTTAAAGCGGTCGAATGAATGGTGGGCAATGCGGCAGACGCTCTTGCACGGCTTGTTCCCCAAGGTGCGTGCGGAAATCCTTCGCCGCTCTTCACCAATCCCCGAACCGAATTGTACGTTCGCCAACTCGCTCGGCTGAGCGATCTTTCGCTCCAGACGATTCAGGATGAATTGGCCAAACTGGAAGCGGCTCGTCTCATCGTCAGCCGGAGCAACGGCTATCACCGCTTTTATCGCGCCGACTCTAAACACCCGCTTTCCGCCACCCTGCGAAAGCTGGTCGTCCGTGCGTCTTCGCGAGCGAAGCCCCAGCCGAAGGCGAGAGGCCAACGCAAAGCACGAGCGCGTCGAAGCGAGGGTCAATGATCGCACTGCGGTCGCGAAATCCGACCGGTCCCTCTCTAGCGCGTAATCCACTGCCGAAACCGCTAGATGCCACTTGACCGCTTAAAGCGGTCGAGTCCACCTGCGATTGACAATCATGTAGATTTGGGCATGCCGGCGGGGGGGAACCCGGACTGGACCTTCAACATGCTGGTAAAGCACGGCGTCCGTTCGTGCCTGGAATATGCAAAGAGCTTTCGACCTGAAAGCGGCCCGGTCGCTCTCCAACCCGGACCTGGCCCCGCACCTAGAGTTCGTCGATCTGGGCGGACACGGATACGCGAAGGTCCGATTGTCCGCAGAAGAGATGCGCACCGAGTTCGTCTGCATCCCGCGCCCCATTACCCGGAGCGAAAAACCGGACGGCGGGCCACTCAGGTACCGAGTCTTACACACCGCTGCCCTGTGGAAAAGCGGCGAGCGCCCGCAGCTAAGAACATCGGTTCTCGAAGGCGACGCCGGATTAGCAATCTGACCGCGCTGCGTAAAAGGCTTCGCCTCACGCGGCTTTACTCGCAGGCGGTTGGTTCTCTTTTCCCCTTGGTTTTCCCTCCGACCTCTGATATCCGACTTCTGACCTCCAGTATGTCCGCCCCAATTCCTCGAAACAAATCCGAGCGCATTCTCGATTTCGGATATTGTCTCCTTCGGATGAATTTTGGTCTCGAGCGCAGTGACGAGATTCACAGACTGACCCCTTTCCCGCCGCCCTTTTCCGCCGCATCACGATCCTCAACCTCGGCGGAGATGCTTCTGATCAAGAATATTGCATAACGGATGTGGGCCCGATACTGTGTACAACGCTAACCGCTTTTCAGATGTCTGAAGCTCTGATCATCACTGAACGCGTTCGAAATAGTATTAAGCTCGGCGAGAGCCATTTTCGTGAATTCAAATCGGCTTGGGAAGGGGCGAGACCAGCTAAGTTGCAAAGATCTCCCAAAGCAATTTCCGCCGATATCGCCGAGGCGCTTGTGGCATTCGCGAACGCTGACGGTGGGGAACTGCTGATCGGCGTGGAGGATTCTGGGGAAATAACAGGGGTGCCGCATCAGAAACAGATAATTGACCAACTCCTGGCCGCTCCTACTACCCATGTCCATGAAGAGACAATGTTGCCTATGATCGCGGCAACGAGACTCACGTTAGACGAAAAGACTGTTCTGTTTTTTTCGACATCAAAAGGGACGACGCAGGTCTATCAGTTGTCGGACGGGCGTTGTGTCCGGCGAAAAGACAGAGCCACTGTTCCGGAAACTCCACATAAAATCCTTTTCGACAGGCAGGAAACAACGTCCCGTGAATTCGATCGACAGTTCGTTGATGGAGCAACGGTTACCGACTTAGATTTGGGAGTGGTCGAAGGACTGATCCCTGACCATCTGAAGGGTCTTAGTCCTGAAAAGTATCTTCAGCAAATCGGCGTCGCTGAGTATGGAGAAGGAGGTATCCGGTTGCGGCGCGCGGCATTGCTTTTATTCGGAAAACTCATACACCATTGGCATCCAAGGTGTGAGATTCGCATTTTGAGAGTGGCGGGGTCCGAACTTAAGTCTGGCGAGCATTATAACGTCACTGCCGACGAAAGAATACAGGGACACATATTCGACCTTCTGCTGAAATCCTGGGAGAACCTCCGACCATTCCTGACCTACAAAACGGAATTTGGTTCGGATGCCCGGTTCGAACAGAAGTTCCTATATCCCGAAGGGGCTTGCCGGGAAGCTCTAGTGAACGCGATCGCGCACAGGGATTACATCATTTCGAACGGGATCGATGTCTTTGTTTTCGATAATCGGATGGAGATACGAAGCCCAGGCGCGTTATTGTCCACGTTGACAGTCGGTGACCTCGAAAAACTCGAGGGCGCTCACGAGTCTAGGAACGCGCTTATCTCGCGGGTGCTTCGGGAAAGCAAATTCATGCGCGAACTCGGCGAAGGCATGAAGCGAATTTTTCAACTAATGGAAGCAAACGAGTTGGAAAAGCCCAAACTTTCTTCAAATGCCACGTCGTTTAGCGTCACGCTCCCCCATCGGTCCGTGTTCACGGGGGATCAAGAACAATGGCTTTTAATGTTTCAGCAATTTGATCTCACCGGTCTTCAAAAGCGAATTATGCTTCTGGGGATGAGCGGAAGGGAGATTTCCCCGGTAGATATTTATCGCGCGATTAACACGGATAACCGCAATATCTACGATAATGAGGTTACCGGATTACGTAAGGCGCACCTTTTAGTCGAGATTAGGACGAATCCAGAAGCCACTAGATTTGCGAAAGCGCGTAATCTTGCAAAGTCTGAAGTTCCACGATTCAAAGTGCAGCTACCGGGAATTCCCGAGCCAAGCGCAAGACCCACTAGTTCGGCCTCGGCTAGTGTGCATCAGCCGAGGGGTCCAAGGACGCGCTGCGCATTTGTAACTAACCTGCCTTACTCGATCGAGCCAGAAACGCTGGAGACGCTATTTTCCGAGTGCGGAGAGATAGATCGTGTAGATTTTCCGATTGATAATTTCACCCAGCTGAGCAGAGGTTTCGCATTCGTATGGTTCACTGATGGTCGCAGCGTTCAAAAGGCAATCGAACGCCTTAATGGATATTCGCTCAAAGGTCGACCCATAATGGTTCATCCGGGTAGAGATAAAGAGCATTACTGACATACCACTGGCATTTGCGGCTCACGCCGAGATAAAGACACGGCAGGGCTCGAACCTGCACGACACATAATTTGCGTTGGTCGACTTGGCTGGCCGAGACAAGTCTTGTGTCAACCCAACAATCTCTCACGAGTATTTCGTCGCGTCTAACCAGTTCCGCCACGTGTCTCCATTAATTCAAATGCTTACTAAGATTTTCCGGTTTCCATTTTTCATTGTTGCTGAAGAATGAGTCAAAAATACTGGTATTCGGATATTCGCCTGGGCGATAAAGCCCTCCGTCGCGAAAAGTAAAGGATAGTTCGTCGAATTCGGGTAAACGGTCTAAATCATCGACAATACTAATTCGAGCTTGTAACTCCGTGTACCGGGCAAAGGCAGGCAAGTGTTGCGCACAGTATATTCGCTCGTTGTTAATCTTTTCCAACCGGCAAATGATATACTCTATTAAACTGAGTTTCCCGTCCTTATCACACCTGTCCGGAAATTCGACACACTGAAACCTTTTCACAACCACTTTCTTGTCCACGTTATAGGATACGACAAGTCGCAGTGCTTCATTATCGGGCCTCGACCAAGCAATGGCGTTTGCATATTCCCAGAAAATCCGATTTTGATCTGGCACAGCGTCAAGCAAATTGCCACTGATCCGGGTTCGATTCTCGGATATCTCATCCGCTAGCCTGAGGAAGGCGGCTAGGCGGAGAGGGTGAACTTCATAGGAAGAATTTCCAAAAGCCAAATAATCCTGTTTCTTTGCCTTAGTAAGCCCCTTACGTCCCCCATGCGCAGCCGCAATCGCTTTTACAGTGCGTGCGAAGTCCTCATGGGGGAAAAACTCTCTAAATTTCAAAATTATCTTCCCGACATTGTCAGCATGATTTGTTCGGCCGAAGACCATTGCGGTATCGTGCCAAAGTATTGCGGAAAGGAGCAGGAACGCCTCCACCATAGTTAGAGGGGAAGAAGAGGCGGTCAGTGTAAAAGGCGATGACTTCGTGGAGTTGTTGGCCATGAGCGAGCAGGTGTCGACAACGGCTGCGATGTGATTCTGGCCGTGGTCCGTAAAAAATGAGCAATTGGCCTGGACCCATTGATAATAGTCCTTCTGCAGGATCCCTTTGATGGCTCGATAAAGATCACGTAACGGTTCAAAATCGTCCTTCGGTCCGGCCAGAAACTCGGTTTCCAGGTTCATTATCCAGGTTACCCCTCCGTCAAAACTGGATAAAAGGCAGCAGAGGGCAGTCCCAGACTCCTACCGTTTTCGAAATCGTTCGTCGGGGAAATGGACGCATGTGCGGGGGAGTGAGAGTTTGGCTTTGCGTGTTCCATACAAAAACATCGGTCCTTGGGCAATGCTTTTCTCGGGTTGCGAGTCAATAGGGGTTAGAATCTCGGCACGGCTGCGTGTTCCGACGGGTTACACTCGAGACGCCCCCGCCGTCTCTTGGGCAGATGGCGGAGAAGAAGACAAAGCCGCGTAACCGCGTAAAAGGCGGTGCCTCGAGCGTTTTTTCCCGTCGACGGAAAGGGTCAGGGTTCGGAAGGGGGCAGAGCTTACTATTGACACTCCTCTTGGAGCCGCCCTCGCGTTCACCGCAGGCGCTCGAGGAACTCGCTGTCGATGATCGATGGTGGAACGATGCCTGAGGCCCAGATGGCAGCGAAGGTTTGCTGGAGATTGAAAGGTTTGCCTGACGTTTCGGACTGGTGGCTGGCGCGCGCGATCATTTTGTCGAGCTGCGCTTTGCCGATGACGTAGCTGGGGCCGTAGCCGGGCTGGCGCAGATACAGGAGCTGTTCGAATCCGACCAATTTGCTCTTCGCGTCGGACCAGCCGCGCGGGGTCCAGCCGGCGTGGAATTTGCCGGCTTCGTCTAACGTCATCTCGTTGTTCTGGACACGGAGCGAGGCGAGCCCGCGCGCGGCGCGGTTGGCCAGCATCACCCAGACCAATTCGCGGCCGTGAGGCTCGTCGTCGTAGATTCCCTCCTGCATCGCGATCTCTTCCATCGCGGTGGCGAAACCTTCGGAACGGTCGGCATACATGTTGAACAACGGGCGCTGGGTTCTTATCGGGGTCGGCCGCGTCTCGTTAGCCAGCCTGGCGAGCTCGATCCAGTGAAATTCGTGGCTGGAGAGCGGGAGCGGGTCGAGCGCCGTGACGTGGCTGAAGAAATTGCGGTCGGCTAACGGAACGTAGGTCGGTGCCTGGGCCAGGAGCGCGTCGTGCGCGTAGGGTTTGTCGGTGATGGTGCCGGTGTCGACCCAAAGGCGGTAGAGTTTTTCGGCGTGGGCCCGGCTCATCGCGGCATAGGCGGCAGGGTCGTCAATGGGAGTGATCGGCGGTTTTTCGCGGTTGCGCGCTTCTTCGAGCCGCAGTGACGCGAGCGCCCGGTCGAGCTCGCGCTCGAGCAGGGCGATCTGCTGATCGTAGGTAAGTGGTGAGAGCATGACGTTTTTGAGCCACCAATCGTAATTGGCTTTGCCGACACCTGAGGGACCCTGACGCTTGGGAGCCTCGGCTTTCACCCAAGCGGCGAAGTCGGCGCTGGCGACGCGGGCTTTCTCGACCGCGGCCTTGAGCGCGGGGCTCGCGCCGTCGAGCGAGATTTTTCGAGTACCGCCGAGGTCGCGCACTTGCAGTTCGCCCTTCTGCCATTGGGCAAGAAAATCGGCCTGATCCGCAAAGGCGCGATCGCCGTAAGCCCAGAGGTCGTGGGTGGTGCTGCCGGCGAGGTTGACCTTGGCGTCGGCGAGGAGCGCCGGGATCGCGCCGATCAATTCGGTGAGCCTGGCGTCGTCGTCGGACGACAATGGAAATTTGCAGGCGAAGAGGTCGATGTTCGGCTCGGCCGACGGCCCTTCGTGCGCGGGAACGTCGCTCATTTCCGGGAAAACGGTGGCGTAGAAGTTCGGGTCGCGTTGCCAGGGCTTGAGGATGCGAAGGAAGAAATCGAGACCGTTCATTTCGGCCTCGAGCACGCGATAGTCGTTCTTCTGTTCGATCGACCAGTCGCGAGGGTTGATGGCTTTGAGGCGCGCGCGAAAAGCGGCGAGCCCCTTGGCCTTTTTCGTCATGGCGGGGCCGCTATAATCGGGTCGGCCATGGACGATCGCGGGGTGGTTGAACTCGCGCCAATCGGTGAACAACGCCGCCAATTGCTGGTAGGACGAAGTGGGCGCTTCGGCCGCCGCGGCAGCGGTTGCCATAACGGTGAGCTGCGCGAGTACAGCGAGGCAGAATCTAAGTGACTTCATCTCA
>JBEEHG010000007.1:0-6862 GCA_041167265.1 Verrucomicrobiota bacterium
TGAGCGAACACCCGAAGATCGTCGCGTTACGCAACGATCCGGAGATTGCGGACCTGATTCGCCAGGGGCGGCTGCTCGATCTTCTCCAGAATCGCCGTGTCCTCGACGCCGCGAACGATCCGACGCTCGTCGAGAAAGTGAAGCGATTTGATATCAAAAAGGCGCTCGAGTACGCGGCGAAGAAAGAGTGACGGCGCATGACATTCGAAAGCCTTGTCATCCTGATCCCGCAACGCGGGAGAAGGATCTCTGACTATTTCTCCGCTCCATGGCGCTGGGAACCGGAAATGATCAGAGATTCTTCGCTACGCTCAGAATGACAACGGCAGGCTTATAGATTGTGGTTCATCGTCCTTGATCCTCGTGATCCTTCGATCCTCGTTCCAAAACTCTGTTTGGGAACGCACTTGGCTTCGAAACTCTGTTTCGCAGCTGAGGGCAACAGAGTTGCGGGGACATTTGGCATTCCCAAACAGAGTTTGGGAACGAGAGTCGGGCTCAGCCATGGCATCCATTCAAGAAAGCTTGTCATCCTGAGCGAACGCGAAGGATCTCTGACTATTTCTCCGCTCCGGAGCGCTGGGAACCGGAAATGATCAGAGATTCTTCTCCCGCTTTGCGGGATCAGAATGACATCGTTGTTTATGAGTTGGCTTATAGAAGTCACTTTGTGTCCGTTGTGTGAGAAATTCTTAAAGTGCGAATCCTCATAGCGCCGGACAAGTTCAAAGGGTCCCTGACTTCCGAACAGGTGGCCGGAATCATCGCGGTAGGACTACGGGAGATCTTGCCGGGTGCCGTCGTTGAAACGATCCCGATCGCTGACGGAGGCGAGGGGACCGCGGCGGTGATTTCTCAGGCCTGCGGCGGCGAGAAGAGAGTTTGCGCGACGCGCGATGCGCTTGGGCGTGAGATCGAGGCCGAGTATTTCTGGCTGGCCGATCGGGCCACCGCGGTGATGGAGATGAGCGCGACGGCGGGATTGTGGCGGGTGGCGCCGGAAGACCGCGACCTGTTGCGGGCGGACACTTTCGGCGTGGGCGAGATGTTAAAGGATGCATCGGAACGTGGCGCGAAAGAGATCCTGATTGGCCTGGGCGGCAGTGCCAGCAACGATGGCGGTTTCGGGATGGCGCAGGCGCTCGGCTTTGGGTTTTTGGCGAACGAGCACGAAATTGAAACGCCGGCCGAGCTGCTGAACCTGGCCCGGATCAAAAAGCCCGCGCAGCCAAGGCCGCTAACGATCGTCGCTGCCGTCGATGTCCGGAATCCGCTCCTTGGTCCGCGCGGCGCGACCCGAACTTTTGGTCCGCAGAAAGGCGGGACAGCGGCACACCTGGAGATTCTCGAAGCGGCTTTGCAACGCCTCGCCGATGTCGCGGCGAACGATCTCGGTTCCGACTTTCGCGACACGCCCGGCGCGGGAGCGGCCGGAGGATTGGGTTTCGGCCTGCTGACTTTCTGCGGCGCCACGATCAGGTCAGGCTTCGATCTGGTTGCGGAATTCATCGGGCTCGAGGCGGCAATCGCGAAGGCTGACATCGTGGTCACCGGTGAAGGCCGGCTCGACGACCAAAGCCTGGAAGGAAAGGCGCCGGCTGGAGTAGCGCGGCTGGCCAGAAAAGCGGGCAAGCGTGTGTTCGCAATCGTCGGCGGAGCGGGCGGAGGGCCCGGGGTCCGCGCGCTCTTCGACGAAGTCCTGGTTCTGGCGCGATCGCCGATCAGTCCCGAACAATCGATTGCGCGCGCCCGCGAGCTCCTGCAGGAACGCGCGCGAGAATTGGCCGGGATGATGTAGAATAAGCCTCCGCAAATGGAAGAGGAGCCGAAGATCGCGCCGTTTGTTTTTTCCGATCCGGGCGGCAAACGCTGGCCCCGGTTGCGCCTCGTTTTGTTGATCGCCGGTATCGCGATTTTTCTGGGCACGGTCCTTTTCGTGGAGACGCTTTTCGTGGCGCCGCAGCTCAATCTCCCATTTTCGCTGCGCCAGTTGAAAGGACAACTCAAAGCGCTTCAGAGGGTGAACCCGGCGGGTCAGGTCGCGGCGGCGAACCTCGCCCTCTGGGAAAAATTCGCGGCGACGCGGCTGGCCGGGAAAAAACCGAAGCCGCCGGTAGCACCCAGCCCGCCGGCGCATCCGCGGAAGAAACTGCCGGCAAACGAAGTGCGGCTCGCCTTTTATACGAACGGCGATCCCTACAGCTACACGTCGCTGGAACAGCACGCGGGCCAGATCACCCATGTCTGTCCGGAATGGATGGCCATGACGAGCGGCACGGGCGAGCTCCAGATCGATCCGGACAACCGGTTGCCGAAGCTCGCCGCGGCCAGGGGATTTGCGCTCATGCCTCTGCTTACCAACCTCGTCGGCGACACCTGGCAGCCGGAGGCGGTGGAAAATCTCGCGCACAGTTCGACGGCGCGGCAGGACCGTTTCATCCAGAAAGTGCTGGCGACTTTGAACGACGCCAAGGCCGCGGGCGTGGTGGTGGACTGGCAGCAACTCGATCCCGCTTACAAGAAAGACATCACCGCGTTCCTGGATCGGTTCACCGACGCGTTGCATTACGACGACAAGCAGCTCTGGCTCTGCGTTCAGCCCGGGCAGGACCTCGATTACATCGACTTCGATGAATTGTCGGACAACGTCGATCGCTTCGTGGCGATGTTGTTCGATGAAACGTCGGACGTCGATCCGGCGGGGCCGCTGGGTTCCCGCCGCTGGTTCGAAGGCTGGCTGAGCGTGCTCCTGGACGGCGCGGAAACGAACCAATGGATCATCGCGCTCGGCAGCTACGGATACGATTGGACCAACGGCGGGACAAAAGGGGAGCTGATCAGTTTTCCCGAGGCCATGAGCCGCGCCAGCTACGCGCAGGTGGCGAAGACGACCGTCGAGGCGCCGAATTATAATCCGTATTTTTATTACGAGGACGCCGACAAGGACCACTCGGTCTGGTTCCTCGACGTGATCACGTTCCTCAACCAATTGAAGCACGTGCGCCAGGCCAAAGCGGGCGGGTTCGCGATTTACCGGCTCGGAACTGAGGACGTCGCCATCTGGGATGCGCTCGCCGTTCCGAACGATTTCAAGATGGACCCTGCCACCCGCGCGCCGCTCGAAGTGTTGAAAGGGACCGACACGATCGCGGACGTAGGCGAAGGCGAAATCGTTTCGATCGATCAATCAACGGCGGATGGTTACCGCGCGCTCGCGGTGGATGCCGACGGTTATCTGACGGCGACCTATTCGAAGTTCCCGCAGTTCCCGACGCTTTATCATCAGGGCGCGGGCGGCCCCCACCAGGTCGCACTGACATTCGACGACGGGCCCGATCCCAAATGGACCCCGCGGGTTCTCGATATCCTGAAAGCGTACGACGTGAAAGCCGCGTTCTTCCTCGTGGGCGCGAACGCGGAGGAATATCCGGCGCTGGTCCGGCGGATCGTGGCCGAAGGGCACGAGATCGGGAACCACACCTATTACCATCCGAACCTCGCGCTCTGCTGGCCCGAGCATGTGCGAGTGGAATTGAACGCGACGCAGTTGTTGCTGGAAACGATTACCGGCCGGTCGACGACGCTGTTTCGGCCGCCTTACGCCGCCGATACGAGCCCGTCCCGGATCACGGAGCTGACGCCGCTCCAGCTTGCGCAGGACCTCGGTTATCTTGTCGTGCTTGAAAATATCGATCCCCAGGATTGGGCGCGGCCCGGCGCGGACATTATCCTGCAACGCGTAAAACAACAGCGCCGCGATGGCAGCATCATCCTGCTGCACGATGCCGGCGGCGATCGTGAACAGACCGTCGAAGCGCTCCCGAAGATTTTGGATTACCTCAAGACCCGGGGAGATTCGGTCGTCTCAATCAGCGCCTTGCTCGGGACCACGCGCGATTCGCTAATGCCGTCGACGGAGGCCAAATCGCGGACCCTCACCCATTTCGTTTCCGGCGCCGGGTTTCGCATCTTTCACGCAGCCGAAGAATTTCTCTGGGCGTTCATGATCGTGGCAACGGCCCTCGTCGTTCTGCGAACGCTGATCGTCATCTGGCTGGCCGCGCGTTTCCGCCGGACATGGCCGCGGGATTTCGCGAAGCCGATCAGCGTAATCGTGGCGGCGTTCAACGAAGAAAAGGTAATCGCGGGAACGTTGCGAAGTTTGCTCGAGACCGATTACACCGGCGAATTGGAAGTCATCGTAGTCGATGATGGTTCGGCGGACCGGACCGCGGCGGAAGTCGAGGCGTTCGCCAATTCCGATCCGCGCGTCCGCCTCCTGCGCCAGCCGAATCGCGGCAAAGCGCGCGCCTTGCAACGCGGCCTGGCATCGATGCGCACCGGCATCGCCGTTTTTCTCGACGCGGATACTCATTGCCAGCGCAACACCCTTCGTCGCCTGGTGGAACCGTTCTCCGACGAAACCATCGCCGGCGTTTCCGGCCACGCGAAAGTGGGGAACCTGCGGACATTCATCGCCCGTTGCCAGGCGCTCGAATACACCTGCGGGTTCAATCTCGATCGGCGCGCGTACACCCGCTGGAATTGCATGACGGTTGTTCCGGGCGCGATCAGCGCGATCCGGAAATCGGCCATCGACGACGCCGGCGGCCTGAGTCTCGAGACGCTCGCGGAAGACACCGATCTCACCCTGGCACTGCACAAGCGCGGCCAGCGGATGGTTTATGTTCCGGAAGCGATCGCCTGGACCGAAGCGCCGGAATCGGTTCGAACTCTGGCCCGCCAGCGTTTTCGCTGGGCTTACGGGACCCTCCAGTGTCTCTGGAAACATCGCGACATGGTGTTCAATTGGAAGTACGGCGCGCTCGGCTGGTTCAGTCTGCCGAGCGTTTGGTTTTTCCAGATCATCCTCGTCGCCATCACCCCGATGGTGGATTTGTTTCTGCTCGCGTCGCTCCCGTTCGGCGCCTGGAGCGCGGTCCTGCCATTCGTGATCGCGTTCCTGAGCATGGATGTGCTCCTGGCGACGCTCGCCTGCATTATCGAACGCGAATCGATTTTCACCGCCTGGCGAATCCTGCCGATGCGCTTGATTTATCGGCCGATGCTCAGCTACGTGATCTGGAAAGCGATCCTGCGCGCGGTGAAGGGAGCGTTGGTCGGATGGGGGAAACTTGAACGGACGGCCTCAGTGCCTGCGCGGGCGTGAGTTCAATTTCGAAATCCGAATTTCGAATCTCGAAACAATGACAAAGCACGAATGACGGAAAATCGAGCGCGCCTGTCCTTTGGTCATTTGCGACTTCGGTCTTGTTTCGTATTTCGTGCTTCGTGCTTCGGAATTCTCCTCGCTCTCGCTGCCTGTAGAAAAAACGAGGCGCCGAAACCCCGCGATCCCAACAGTCCGGTCACCGTTCTTCTTCCCGAGCGAGGAGCCTACACCGGCGCCTTCATGGATTTCGGCGATGCCGAAGACGAAGTGACCATCGAGACGATCGAGGAATTCGAAAACATGGTGGGCAAACACCAGGCGATCATTGCTTCGTCCAGCTACTGGGGTGAGCAAAGTTTTCCGACCCGAAACCTGAATGTGATCTGGCGGCACGGCTCCCTCCCGCTGGTCTTCTGGTCGCCATGGGACCAGCCTTACACCCAGAACCGCGGGCCGGACAAGTTTGGCTTGAACGAAATCATTGCCGGCAAATGGGACGCCTACATCGACAAGTGGGGCGATGCGGCCCGCGAATTCGGGCAGCCCATGATCGTGGTGTTCGGTGTGGAAATGAATGGCGACTGGTTCCCGTGGTCAGGCTGGTATTACGGCGCCGATGAATGGGTGGGCGATACGCCCGATGAATGGGAAGGGCCCGAGCATTTCAAAAAAGCCTATCGCTACGTGGTCGACCGCGTTCGTGCGCGCGGGGCGGCCAATGTGAAATGGATGTTTCACACCAACAATTATTCCTACCCGATCGACACCTGGAATTTCGCGCCGGCTTACTACCCGGGCTCCGATTACGTCGACTGGCTCGGCATGAGCGTTTACGGCCAGCAATTCAAGGACGAGCCGAACCCGGACATTCCCTCGCTGGTGGACTGGCCCTACAAGGAGTTATGCGGGCTCGATCCGCAGAAGCCGATCATGATTGCCGAGTGGGCGACCGGCGATTTCCCGTTCTCGGCCGACGTCCACGGCATGCTCAAGCCGCAGTGGATCACGCAGGCCCTCGATTTGTTTCGGACCCGTTACCCGCGCATCAAGGCGGCGGTTTACTGGCATGAGCGCTGGCAAAATCCCGACCAGACCTACAGCAATTTGCGGGTGAATTCTTCGGTCGAAGCGCTGGAAGCTTATCGCGCCGGCGTCGCGCATCCGGATTGGCACGGGGAATTGGTGACCAGGCCGGCGGAAGCGAAATCACCGAATCCAAGGTAGGCGTGTCATCCCGAGCCGCGAAGACGGCGAGGGACCTCACAGTCGCAACTTGTATTACGCAAGCGATGAACAGCGCGCATTCTGACGTAGCCGTTCTCGTATTTCGCGGTAGCGCTTGAGCGCTTGCGAGGTCCCTCGGCGCGCTTCGCCAGCCTCGGGATGACACGCGTTTTGCGCGTTCCAAATCACTCCGCCCTTAACGCGACCATCGGATCCACCCGGCTTGCGCGCAGCGCGGGAATCCAGCATGCGAGCATAGCCACGGCCGCGAGCAACACCGTTACCCCAACAAACGTCGTTGGGTCCGTCGCATCCACGCCGTAGAGCACGCTCTTCAAAAATCGCGTCGCGACGAACGCGATCGCCAGTCCGATCACCGAACCGATGACCGCCAGCGTCATTCCCTGGCGCACGATCAAACCGCGCACGTTCCCGGTCCGCGCCCCGAGCGCCATCCGGAGACCG
>JBEEHG010000008.1:0-65777 GCA_041167265.1 Verrucomicrobiota bacterium
GCGCCGCCGCTTCGTCCCAATCGCTTTTCGCACTGAAAAGAAACCAAAGCGCGGCCAGAACACAGACGGCAAAGATCGCCACGAACCCGCCGAGAAACCGATTCTCGCGAAACCAATTCATAGCGGCCCGGCGTCGCGCAGCTCCGCCCTCCATCGAGAAATCATCGGAGCGCCCTGGAGGGCGGAGCTCTGCGACGCCGTGGATCTGCCGGGTAAGTGCTTCATGGCAGCGGCACCGCTTTCTTCAAATCGAGCCGAAGCTCGTAGGGAAACGCCCACTCCGTGTTGTTCGGCGTCGTCGGCTTGATCACTTTTGCCTGGTTACTCGGATCGATCGCGAACCAGGGAGACGCGACGAGGTTACGGAAGTAATCGACGACCACTTCCTGCTGCTTCGGGTTGAACAAATACAAGCCGCGCACGAGCAAGCCATCGATCGCAGGCACGGCCGGCATCGCGCCCGGTCGCGGGGTCGGCGTGGTGGCTGCAACAGCCGAGCGCGCCTCCGGCAGGCCAAGCGGTTTCCCGTCCGACATCGGAATCAATTCCGTTATCCAGATGTCTTCCTTTGGCAGACGCGCGTTCAGGTCTTCCAGAACCAGCGGCCAAAAACTTCGCTCGTTGATGGCCGTGACCAGCGGCCCAGACTGCTTATCTAGCGCGGTTGTTTCCTTCCGCACCTGGTTCATCTGGGTCTCGATCCGCCGCATGCCATCTACTTTTTCCTGCAGCTTCGCCGTCGCGCGGTCTTCGATCTGGGCGGCACGCCAAAACCAGGCGCCCCAGGCGAGCAATCCGAAAACGAAACAGGCGGCAGCCAGCACGAAGAATGGCCGTCGCCGTTCCATCTCCTGCCGGCGGACCACGCTTTGCGGGCGGAGATTCAACTCCATCGGGCAGGTCGTCGCGCGGCGGAGCGCGAGGCCGGTCAGTTCGCCGAGGAGATGAGCGGCGCGCGCTACTTCCGCCGCGTCGACCGATTCCGATACCGCGACGTTCCGGAGCGGATTGAAGAACTCGACCGGCACCTGAAGTTTTTCCTGGAAGAACTCCCGCATGTAGGGCGTGCTCGTGCTTCCCCCGCAGAGATACAAACGGTCCGGCGCGTTTCCCTGTTGTTGCGCGCGATAATGACTGATCGATCGCATCATCTCGGCGTGGAGACGCGTCATCGTTCCGCGCACGATTTTCGAAACCCGCGCGACTTCCGGATCGGCCGCCTCGGCATAGGCTCCGCCAAGACTGACAAATCCACCCTGCTTCTTCCGGTACTCGGCCGCGACGATAGGCTCGTTAAACTCCTTCGCGATCGCCGAGGAAACCGACGCGCCGCCGATCGCCACGCTTCGGGAAAAAATTTTGCCGGGCTCGATGAAAAGGAGATTGGTCGTGCGCGCCCCGATATCGACCAGGAGCGAACAGCCGGCGAGATCGCTGTAGTTGTAGCGAAACGCGTTATAGAGCGCCATCGTCGCCACGCAGACGACGGAGGTGCGCAGTCCCGTGCTTTCGACCGTGGCATTCACGGCTTCCAGCAGATCTGCCTTGATCGCGACGAGCACCACCTGGATCTGCTCGTCGGTTCCACCGCCAACGAGCTGATAATCCCAGACGACTTCGTCGATCGGGAACGGAACATTTTGCTGGGCCTCGAAGGCGATGATTCGCTCGATCTTTTCTTCTTCGACCGCCGGCAACTTCACGAACCGCGCGAAGACCGACTGCGCGGCCGTCGCGTAATTGACCGGACCGCCCTTGATTCCCAGTTCGGCGAGCATCTCGCGCAAGGCCGCTGCGATTTGGGTGTTACGCGCACTTTCATTCGCCGGGTCAGCGAGGATCTCTCGGAGGAGGTAACCGTTGAGGACCAGGCCGCCGTTTGGCTGGGCATGGAATTCCCCGAGCCCGATCGTATGCGACCCGAGATTGAGACTAAGAATGCGGGTCGAAGCAGCCATGCGCCAAAGCTCCAAATCCCAAATCCCAAATGCCAAGTAAATCCCAAAAGCTGGGCAGTGGTTGTAGCGTGCGCTGTCCTCAGCGCATACCCGCGGTCCATCAGCGAAACGCAGCGACTCCCCTGATGACAGCGGACGCTACAATCCAGCGCGGTCAGCGCGGTTTAATTTGCTCGTACCGGTCCCAGTAGAGCGGCGCGAACGGCGTCTCGCTCTTATTCAAAAGGAAGCCGCTGAGCGCCGGCAATCCGGCATACCATTGGCCCGGCGTCCGGTTGAAATTCAGCTCGTGCTTGATCGCGCCCTTCTGCACGATCTGGACCGCGACATTCTGAACGGCGTTCGGCGTTACCGCGGCGTTGCCCAGGAAACGGGTCAGCGCCCGTGGCGAAGCGTACATGACCGACCGGTTTTCGCGGCCGGCGGCGACGTTCGTATGGGTCACTTCACCAGTGAGGAGTTTGCCGTTGAGCAGGACGAAATATTTAACGGTCAGCTCGTCGGTGAAATCGGGCGCGGCGATAAACTCCGCCTCGATCTCCAGCCAGCGATCGCGCTGGTTCGTCGGATATTGTTGCCCACCCGTGTAGGTGAACTGCGGCGTGCTCACGAGGTTCTTCGTGATTTTCGTCAGCTGAAAATCCGCGCCGCGCGTTTGGGCGAACGTCGCGTTCGCCCCGATCGTGACCGCGCAAATGATCAGCGCGTACGCGCGTTTCATTTTCGACCGAGGTTCCGCGGACCGAACGCGTGCGGCAAGAGCTCCGACAACGTGAATTGCTGCACGACGTCCTTTTCTCCGAAGCAAAAAATCTCCGCGTCCGGATTGAATTCGTTGATCACCTGCCGGCAAGCTCCGCATGGCGGCGTCGGCGTTTCCGTCGGTGTCACCACCACCACCGCTTTGAGATCGCGATGACCCTGCGCGACCGCCTGGAAGATCGCGTTCCGCTCGGCACACATCGTCAGCCCATACGACGCATTCTCGACGTTGGACCCAACGAAAATTTTGCCGCTGTCCGTGACGACGGCCGCGCCCACCGGAAACCCGCTGTACGCGCAGTAGGCGTTCTTCATCACCGCGCGCGCCGCGTCTCGCATCTTTTCCACTACCGGATCGGTCGGGCTCATGATGGGCGGCGCGTTCCTCCTAAAACTCCGAGCAATTCATTATCACCCTGCCCCGGCAAACCTCGCTCCGGCAAATCAGCTTGCACTTTTCCTGCACCACCGCCGCGCCGCACACCGGACAAACGGCCGTCTCTTCAACTTCCTTCGTCTCGATTCGCTCCTGCTGCTCTACGTCTTGTTCAGCCATCGCTTCTCGTCACCGGAAATCCCCTGCCCGCAATGCTTCGCATAGCGTTGCAGGCGGGCAAGCACCAAATCCCAAGTAAATTCCAAGCACCGATTCTCAAATCCCCGCGCTAATCGTTTCTCCCTTTTTTAGGTTTGGGATTTGAAGTTTACTTGGAGCTTGGAGTTTGGGATTTGGGATTTCCGCGCGTTCAACGCGCGGTGATTCGGTCTCCCATTTCGCCCCGTTTCAAGCACCCTTTGAAATACTCGATCGTCTTCGTGATTCCTTCCTCGAATTCGACCCGCGGTTCCCAGCCCAGCACTTTCCTCGCGCGAGTGATGTCGGGCTGCCGCACTTTCGGATCGTCCACCGGCAACGGTTTGTATTCGATCTCCGATTTCGTTCCGGTAATCCGGATAATTTCCTCCGCGAATTGCCCGATCGTCATCTCCCGCGGGTTGCCGATGTTCACCGGCTCGTGGAAATCGCTCATCGCCAGCCGGAAAATCCCGTCGATCAAATCCGATACGTAACAGAACGAGCGCGTCTGGGAGCCATCCCCAAAAATCGTGAGCGGGGTTTCGCCCAGGGCCTGGCCGATGAACGCCGGCACCACCCGTCCGTCGCGCAACCGCATCCGCGGGCCGTAGGTGTTGAAGATCCGCACGATCTTCGTGTCGATGCCGTGATACCGGTGGTACGCCATCGTCATCGCTTCCGCGAACCGCTTCGCTTCATCGTAAACCCCGCGCGGTCCGATCGGGTTCACGTTCCCCCAGTAATCTTCCGTCTGCGGATGGACGAGCGGATCGCCGTAGCATTCCGAGGTCGAGGCGAGAAGGTAGGTCGCCTTTTTCGCCTTCGCCAGCCCGAGGGTGTTATGGGTCCCGAGCGCCCCCACTTTCAACGTCGGGATCGGCAGTTCCAGGTAATCGATCGGGCTGGCCGGCGACGCGAAATGGAAAACGTAATCGATCTCTTCCTCGACCAGGATGTAGCTCGAGACGTTGTGCTTGATGAACCGGAAATTTTCGTTCCCGGCCAGGTGCGCGATGTTCGCCGGGTTCCCCGTGATGAGGTTATCGATCGCGATGACCCGGTGCCCCTCCCCCAGGAGCCGGTCCGTCAGATGCGATCCCAAGAATCCCGCCCCGCCCGTGACCACCGAAATCTTCTGCGCCATTATCCGTTGTTCTTAAATCGATCAGCGCCCCCGCGCGAGCGATTTCGCGCCGTAGCCGCGGCGCTCAGTCGCCGCGTCTCCTGGATGCGGATGCCCCTTCTGTCGCCGCTTCGCTGTGCGAAGCGTTCTGGATCCGGCCTGCTACTTCACCGCCGGCTTGATCGACTCTATGATTCGGCTCCTTTGGCCCCAGAAATCCGCGGCCTGGTTTTCGCCCTTAAGCAGGGCTTCCATTTTGACATCGTCCTCGGAGTGAATCGAAAAGTATTTTGCATCGTCGAACGTGAACACGGCCACGAGGTAGTGGGTCGGTTGAACCTGCTCCTGCGTCTTCTCGATCCAGACATAGTTCCCGGCGGCGCCCTCAACCAAAAATCCATGTGCCTTGGGACCGATCGCCCGGCGTTCCTTCGGCACTTCGGGAGCGACGGGCTTTTCGAGGCCCGAGTAGTTCATCGTGTAGGTCGAGAGCGTGCCGGCGAGCTCGGCTCGCGCCGACGCGTCGTCGTGGACCTTGTCTGGCAGCGCGCTGAAAATGATGTTCCCGAAGTGGTTTGCAAGCCGGATGCTCAACCGATCCGACTCGTATTTCACTTGTGCATCCTTGGGCACATCGATCGTGAACGCTGGATTTTCCTTCGGAAACGAAACGGTCTCCGCTCGCGCCGCGCCCGCCAACGCAAAGCAACCGGCCACCAACATAAGGCTGACATTTCTTAACGGCATGGCTGGAAGAAAAACAAAGAGCGGCCGCCCCAGTCAATCCTGGACGTCTGGCTTCCATTTCACCAACGACGGATTCGCCGCGGCGCGCTCATCGTCGGCACGAGATTCCCGCGACGGAGAAACGTTACCGGGCAGCGTCGATGGTGTAATCGGATACTTTGAAATCGCCCGATTCCGGAATGACCGTTATGGTTTCGGTTCCGTTTCGTTTGGTAAAGGTAGTGTGAATCTCCACGCGGTAGGTGCTCGTGGTGGTGCCGTTGCTCGTAGAGTCGCTGCGGGTAATGATCGCATTTGGGTCGCGCGACTTAACCGTGCCGAACAGTTTCCTCATTTGCGACAACGCCTTATGCCATTGTTCCACTGTAGTGCCCCGGCGAAACGTGGGGCCTGCTGTATCATAGCTGGCGCTGTAGTCGCCAGTATCTAAAATTTGCAGCCATACCTTCGCCGCCATGGCTATGTAGGGTTTGAATCGGATTAACTCCTCTTCCTGGGGCGCTATGCTCGGCCCTGGTTTCGTTGTGGTCGTGTTCGACCGGGGTGCCTGATCTGGTACGAGCTCGCAATCCTTCAACTGGACAGCAGTATGGGAGATCGCGCCATCACAACGGCCGCGAATAGTTACCTGCTGGTCTTCCTTGAGAGCCGTCACGGCACCTTTAGCTGCAGTCGGAAAGGTACAGACAACGCGGTCGCTGCCTTGGTCATCCTTTAAGGAAACCATTACGGTCTTTTGATACATTGGCACTCCGGCAAAATAGATTCGGCCGCTGACGGTTAGCACTTTGCCCTTGTAAAGCTTGTCGGCAGCGCCTTCATCTTGGTACGCTTTCCAAAGGTAGTTCGCAGAAATCGCTGCGTTGGTCTGTGCCTGGGGGGAAGACGACGTCCGAGGAACCGTGGCCGGCGATCGCGTTGAATCGGGGACCCAGCCGCGGCCATCAACCCAGTGTTCGGGAACATCGTGGCCGGCGGAGTAATGCATGCCTCCATCAGCCTTACTTTGCCGCCTCCAAACGTCACCATTCGAGGAAAACCAGCTGCCGCCGAGCCGAAAGGTATCGGGATCGATCCAGGCGACCCTGCGCTTCTCTTCCCGATTGAACCCCAGCTCTTCCCGGGCCTGGCTGGAAATTTCGCCCTTGTCGTCGGCACCGCCACCCCGGCCAACGTCCACCCAGCCCCAAGTCAGCCTGTAGATAAGGGTGTTACCTTCGATGCGATAGTAACCGCCGGCGTGGACGACTCCATGGTATTTTTCTCCTGCTACTTCGAAATAGATTTGTTTTTTCGATTCGAGGAATTGGGCATAAGACTCCTGCCCATCTCGCTTCCACTCGTTTTTGCCGAACCCATGTTGAGGAGACTGGGTTCCGAGGTATCCCCCAAGGTAAGCCAGGACCAATGCGCCACAGCCCAGCCCGATAAGAGTAAGACAACCGCAGCCGGCAAGAAGCCATGGCCAGCGGCGTTTCTTTTGTGGTAATGGCGGCATCGCGGAACCGGTCGGCGGAATCGAAGATTGCATGGTTATAACAAGTTTTGGCTAGGTAAGGTATATGGCAAAAAGGCGGAGAATGAACGACCGGCATCCTCATGTAAAGGCGGATTCCGCATAAAGTAGCGGCATGATCTCCGCTATCGCGAGTTCTGCCGGGAGCAATATACTGACTCGTGGAACCGGGCGGGTCTTTCCGCGGCGGCGGACTGGGAGGTAGGAAGGCTGAGGTCGGAGGTCGGAGGTCGGAAGCATAGTGCAGCGAGATGACATCATGCAGTTGATCGAGCAGATTGCCGCGCTCCAGCCGATGGCGCTTTCCTCGGCAGACGAATGAGTATTTTCTCAATCCCAGATTGTGTCTTTTGCCAGATCGTTGCCGGCACTGTGCCCGCAGGTGTGGTGTATGAGGACGCGCTGACGATGGCGTTCGTCGACGTGCGGCAGTTTCATGCTGGTCATACCCTGGTCATACCGCGCCGTCATTTTAAGGACGTGCGCGAACTGGACGGTCAAACGGGTGCGGCGCTGATGGCGACGGTGGTCCGCGTAACCAGCGCCATTGGCGAAGCTTTTCCGAACGAGGGAATCAGTCTATGGCATTCGATCGGTGAAGCGGCGTTCCAAGAGGTCCCGCATCTGCACATCCATGTGCATCCGCGGCTCAAAGGTGACGGCGTTTTGCAGGTGTATCCTGAATCCCCAGCTGTAGCGGATGAGCAAACACGGGAGGAGTATGCCGCGCGGCTTCGGCGGTATTTGTTGTAGCGGACACGCGTAGGGCGCGGAAGTTCCAAATCCCAAGCCCAAGTTCCAAAGAAGCTCCAAGTCCCCAAGTCCAGGGGCGCGATTGTAGCGTGCGCTGTCCTCAGCGCATATGGATCGAACCAGAAACGCACGGATCCAGCTTGGATAGCGGGAGAATTATCGAACGAAGAGAGCTGTGAGCGGTCTGATTCGCACGATGAAGAGACTGCTTCTTTGTGTTTTGCTCGTCGGAGCCTGGACCCAGCTAGCTTGTGCCG
Organism: Verrucomicrobiota bacterium; assembly: GCA_041167265.1. Taxonomy (GTDB): domain Bacteria; phylum Verrucomicrobiota; class Verrucomicrobiia; order Chthoniobacterales; family UBA10450; genus AV80. The sequence continues at coordinate 7,694 of JBEEHG010000008.1, forward strand.
GCGAGAAAGGTTGGTTCGGTTTTGGGGTGGCGATCAAGGGTGAGGGTTTTTTCCTGAATCCTATTTTGGCCTCGGCGACGGTCGACGTGGTCCAGCCCAAGTCGCCCGCGGCGGAAAAGGGAATCGCGGTGGGCGATGAAGTTCTGCAAATCGAAGGCACGGATGTGCCGGGAACCCGGGCGTTGAAGCTGAGACCGCTTATGCAAAAGGAAGTCGGCCAGACCCTTCATCTGAAACTTAAGCGGGCGAACGGGGAAACTTATTCGGTCGCGTTAGTAGCAGCGACGCCACCGAAATAAGCCGCGAAGCGCGGAAGCTCCAAGTCCCAAATCCCAGGCTCCAAGCAGGCGGACAAGGACGGCTGCAAGGCGTTGCGCGGAAGCGCGCCACAAACAAACGGGCGGGACTTTCGTCCCGCCCGTGAAGTTCGAGAGTTGGTGTTCGGCCTTAGAAGGAGAGGCGGATACCAAGCTGGACTTTCCAGCGCGAATCGAGATCTTCGGTGGATTGGACCGTGGGCTTCTTTCCGACCCCGGTGTAGGTATAAGTGCCGGTAGGACCGGCCGAGCTGAGAGTTACCGGCTGAGGCGTACCAAAGCTGCTGTAGCGTTTGATCTGGCCCCAATTGTCATCCAGCAGGTTGGTGAAATTCAGAATGTCCGCGGTCAATTCCGCCCAGACCCATTTCACCGGGATCCGCTGTGAGAAGTGGAGATCGAGACGATTGATCCAGGGATCGCGTCCGCCGTTGCGCGGGGCGATCTGCCCGCGGTACTTGCTCAGGAAATCGTTGTGATCAATGTAATCATTGAAAGCTTTAAAGTTGGCAAGGTTCTGGGCGGGAGTTGGGTTGTTGCCGGGTGCTCTGAACTGGGCCCCGATCGGATCGTTGAGACCAGTCGGAACATAGATCAAGTCGTTGCCGAACTGGCCGTCGCCGTTGGCGTCGCCATTGTAGAGGACGCTATAAGGATGACCCGAGGCTCCTTCGTAGACGGCGCCGATGGTGGTGTCCCATCCTTTCCAGAACGCGTGGGTATAGGTCAGGACGGCGAGGAACCGATGACGCAATTCGAAGTCTGAGGTGCTGAGAACATCAACGTTGGGATTTCCGGCAACCGGGTTAAAGCCGAAGTTCGATGCCGCCTGGCTCGAGGTGGTGCTGTTTACATCGTAGGCTCGCCCATAAACGTAAGCGAGCTTGGCGTACCAACCGTCGCCCGGGTCGGGCCGCTCGAGCTGGCCGGTCAGGCTCCAGGAGTAACCGCTGTTCGTGTTCGCGAGGAGGATAACGCGATCGAAGTTCTTGTCCTGGTTAAATCCACCGAAGACCGGGCGGCCATCTTCCGGACGGGTCCTGACGACCGGAGCGAGGTTGAGATTCTTTTCGGTCACGGCTTTAAGGCTCTTCGTGTAGAGGGCTTCGGCAGTCGCGATCAGGCCAAAGGGCAGCTTCTGATCGACCGCGAGGCTGTTTCGCCAGCTATAAGGGGTCTCGAAATCTTTATCGGTGATATCGATTTCCGGAGCCAGGGGGTTAATCACTCCGCCTGGTGGCGGGAGTGGGTGGGGCGGATTGGTGGTGCTGGGGCTAAAGAAGCCCGGAGTGAGCGGGGTTTGGCCGGTACCGCCGAAGGTTTGGGAGAGGCGCTGAAAGTCAACCCCGGTGCCGCCGTACTGATTGGTATACAAAACCCCGAGCGTGCGGGTGCCAAAAATTCCCGTTCCGCCGCGCACCTGGGTGTTTTTGTTGTCGAAGACATCCCAATTGAATCCAATCCGAGGCGAATAAATTACATCACCATCGATCTGCGAGGTGTCGCGGCCGGGGAAATCGGCCGCGAACTTTGGATTGAAGAATGGATCGTCCGGGTACACGTGAGTGTCGATGCGAATGCCGGCGGTCAGCACCAAGTTCTTTCGGATCTGCCATTTATCCTGAAGGTAAACGCTGAAGTCGAATAGCCGAACTTCCGTGATCGGGATGACGCCCGGGGTAGTCGGGAAACTCACCGCATAATTGGTCGGCGCGCCGCGCTCGTAGTTTTGGGTAGCGGTGAAAGCAGGAATACCTTGTGCAGGGATGGCGTTGCTCGCCCGGAAAGTGTAGGTTCCGAAGAAATCGCGGAGAAACTTGTTTTCGAAAGCGAGAAATTCGTTTTGCGTGCCGAGGAGGAACTCGTGATCGCCGAGCACATACTTGGCATTGAAGGTCGCTTCGATCTGCTCCTGGTTTAGCGAGTTTTCCTGGCTGAATGGCTCCGACCCCAAACTAACGGTGCCGAACGTTTCAACCACGGCCACTGAGGGAAATATTCCGTTCGGCACGCGCTCGGCGAAAGTATTGTTGTAAACGAAACGCGTTTCCGTGGAGAAGTTCGTGTTCCAGGTGTCGAAGACTTGGAACGTCATCGAGTCGAACTCAATTGGTTTCGTGTATTGGCGGCTCTTAAGATCAAAAAACGACGCGCTCCGGCCGAGGCCGAACGCGTTAGTGCCGTCGACGTGGTTATAGGTCAGCGTAGCGTGGTGGCCCGGAAGCACGTTCCAATCGAGTTTGAGCAGGAACTTGTTGTCTTCGATGATGGTCTGCTCCTGCCCGGTACCGCCGGGGTCAAATCCGTACTTTTTTGTGTCGTCAATGATGCGCTGCACGCTCGCGAGAGGGAAGTTCGAGGTATCGCCGATAATGGGGATAAGGGCGCGTTTCTCTTCGTAGCTGACAAAGAAAAAGAGAACGTCTTTAAAAACCGGACCAGCCAGCCGGATGCCGTAGGTATAATCGTGAAAAGCGGCGACCGGCGTTCGGATCCGCGAACCTTCGCCAACCAGGTCCTCGTTGCGGCCCACGGCATAAATCGATCCGTGAAAGGTATTGTCGCCGCTACGGGTGATACCATTGATGGAGGCGCCGGCGAAGTTGCTCTCGCGCACGTCGAAAGGCGCGATGTTGACGCGGAACTGATCGATCGCGTCCAGACTGATCGGCTCCGCGCTTTCGGTCGGCGCGCCCGTCCCGCCGCCCGCTGTCGCGAGGCCAAACGCGTCGCTGATCGTCGCGCCGTCCACTTGGATATTGTTGGAACGGTTGTTTTGTCCCGCGGCGGACGCGCCCTGACGGCCGAGTGTGCTGATCTGGGGCGTGAGCCGGATGTAATCGTTAAGACTGCGGGTAATCGTAGGAAGGTTATTGATTTCCTTGCGGTCGACATAGGTGCTCGTGCCGGTCCGGTCGGAGCTGTAGAGATCCTGGACGCTCGTGCCCTCGACGATCACGCGCTCGGTAGAGGTGGCACCCGCTTCAGTGGTGGTAGTGGCCGGTGCTTGCGCTGCGGCCGGACCCAATTGCAGATTCACTTCTGCCGTTTGGCTAAGGGTGGTGTAGATCCCTGATCTTGATTTGCTCTGGCCGTTAGCCGTGGCGGTGACAGTGAACGGCCCGCCGGTCTTAACGTTGGGGATGTCCCACCGGCCATTCCCTTGCGAGACGGAAGTGTAACGGGTGCCGGTCGATGTATCGACCGCAGTAATCGCTGCGCCAGTGACGCCGCTGCCGCTGGCGTCGGTCACGCGACCGGCAAGAGCGGATGATGTGACGCCTTGCGCCGCCAATCGCGCCGGGAGCGCGAGCAAAGCGACGAGGATTAATAAAAGGACTGAGGTTAAGGTGAGTTTTTTCATGACGGAAGAAGCCCTTTTAGAGGGCTCGGGTACCGGCCGCGAGAAAAAAATCGAGTTTGAGGAAAAATATTTGAACGAGCGCGGCTGAGCAGTGTCGGGCATCGCCGGACAACCTGCCGAATTGCCTCGCTAGAGAATGATTCCGATGACCGTGGTCATCACGTAACAGGCCAGAACGCCTGCGACCATCGCGCGCAAACCCAGCCGCGCGAGGTCGTGGCGCCGCTCTGGGGCGAGCGCGCCGATGCCGCCGATCTGGATGGCGATGCTGGAAAAATTCGCGAAGCCGCAGAGCGCATAACTCGCCAGCGTAACCGAACGCGGATCGACCGTTCCGGGGTGTGTCTTCACGAAATTGGAGAGATCGAGGTAGCCGACAAATTCGTTGAGGACGATGCGTTCGCCGAGGATCTGGCCGATGAACGGACAATCATTCCAGGGCACGCCCATGAGCCAGGCGAAAGGCGCGTTTACCCAGCCGAGCGTTTGCTGAATGGTGACCGGCGTGGCGATACCCAGAGCGTGTTGCGGCCAGACGATCAATCCATTCAGGAGCGCCACGACTGCGACGAAGGCGATCAGCATGGCCATGACGTTGATCGAAAGCATCACGCCTTCGCTCGCGCCGGTGCAGAGGGCGTCGATGCCGTTGCTCGCGGTGCGTTTGGTGTCGAAATGGCAACGCTCCCCGGTTTCGCTCGGGTCGGTCTCGGGAAACATGATCTTGGAGATCAGCAAACCCGCAGGCGCGCCCAGGACCGAGGCCGTCAGGATGTGGCCGGCGCTCAGTCCTTCCATCCCCGCGTAAACCGCCATCACTCCGGTCGCGATGGTCGAGAAGCCCGTCACCATCAACGCCATCATCTCGCTCTGCGTCATCTTCGGGAGGTAGGGTTTGATGACGAGCGCGGCCTCCGTCTGGCCGAGGAAAATGTTGCTCGCGCCGGCCAGGCTTTCGCTTCCGCTCGTTCGCATGGTTTTCATCATCACCCAGGCCATGCCCGCGACGACCTTCTGGAGGACGCCCCAGTAATAGAGGAGCGACGAGAGCGCGGAGATCAGAATGATCGTGGCCGTGACCGAGATGGCGAACACATATCCGCCGGTGGGCCCGAAAGTCTTCCGCAGCATCTCGCCGTCGGCCAGCGGACCGAAGACCATCTTCGCGCCCTCATAAGCGTAGGCGTTGAGCTGGTCCATCACGACCTGCGCGCCCTGGAAGAGCCGGAGACCGATGGGCGTTTTCAGGATAAAAACCGCGAACACGAACTGGAGGACCATTCCCCAGATGACCGTGCGCCACGGAAACAGTTTGCGATTGTTCGACAACAGCCACGCGAACGCGAGCAGCGCCACCAGCCCGAGAGCGCTGATTAATCGCAGTTGCATACCTCATCTACTACGAGTCGCGAAACGAAGTCACAGATAAATCGCGGCCGGGCGCGCGTTCCCTCGCAATTCCGTTGCCGCTTCGCAAGGGAATAAGTAAAACCGAGCCGGACCGTCCATGGCACGCGAAGTTTTCATTTCTCATTCGGCGCAGGACAAAAACGTTTCCGAGGCGATCTGCGCCGCGCTGGAGCAGGACGGGATCCAGTGCTGGGTCGCACCGCGCGATGTGCGGCCGGGGAAATCGTTTCCGGGCGAAATCACGCGCGCCATTCAGCAGACCAAGGTGATGCTGCTCCTTTTCTCGAGGCTTTCGAACAGCTCGGAGCAAGTCCTTCGCGAAGTGCAACTGGCCGTGGATTGCCGGGTGCCGATCGTCCGGTTGCGGCTGGAAGACATTCCGCTCAGCGACGATCTCCGGTACTACCTGAGCACGCCGCACTGGCTCGACGCGCTGACCCATCCGCTTTCGAAGCATATCCCGCCGCTCGTGCAGGCGATCAAGGAACTGCTCGAACAATCACCTGAGCCCGCGCCTGCTTCGGCTTCGCCGGCGCCGGTCGAAGTGACCATGAACCAACGCGTGACGGCCGGAGGAGAAAAGGGTGCGACAAAATGGAAGCCGTTTGTGATCGGCGCCGTTGTTCTCGTGGCGGCGGCGCTGCTCGCGCTCTGGGCCTTTCGCGCGGAAAAAAAACCGGCCATCGTGGTCCCCCAGCCGACGCCGGTTCCCCAGCAATCAGTGCAGCCGTCTCCAACGGTTTCCCTGCCGTCGCCATCGCCTTCGCCTTCGCCATCGCCATCCCCCACCCCAAACGAAGCGTCGCCCACTCCGGAATCGAAACCCTCGCCGAGCCCGACTGAATCAAAGAAGGCGCCCGCCGGGCGCAACGGGCGAGCATGGCAGCCGTGGATCGACGAGTTCGTCCACAATTTCATCGCCAGCAACGAGACGAACGACGTCGACCTCGCCATGTCGTTCTACGGACCGACCGTGGATCTTTTCGATGAAGGCCGTAAGTCAGCTGACGCGATCCGGCAGGACATTGAATCGTATAACGCGCGCTGGCCTTCGCGCCGCGCCACCATTCGCGGCGACGTGCGGCTCAGCGAAAAAGCGGCGAACCATAGTTACACCGCCAGTTTCGAGCACGATTATTACGTCGAGAATCCTGGGCGCGGCGAATGGATCAACGGCGCCGTGGCGGTGGACCTGCAAATCACGGTGGAAGGTGGCGGCGTCCCGCGAATCGTTTCGATGAAGCAAAAGACCCTGCGCAAAGACAAGGGCACGATGCAAAAGCGGTAGGGTCAGACCAAATCCGCGAAGCTACGATAGAGCGCGGCCCGGGCGCGTTCGGCGGACTGGCCGGTTAGCTCGAATGGTTCCTGCATGAGGTCGAGCGCAAAGGGAATGAGGGTCTCGCGGCGCGGGGGCAACTCGATCGCGCCGATATGGAACGAACGGATTTTGCGAAACGGCCAGCGCTCGAACAGCCATTCGGCGCCGTAAGGCGTGCCGCCGTCGAGTTCCTTTCCGGCAGCGCGCTCCGCCTTTCCGTAGCTGCCAAGCTGGATGTCGTGCAACAGGATCCAGCCGCCCGGCTGCAAGTAGGGCGCGAGCCTAAGCACATCGAGCAACGGCCAGGGATGACGATGATCGGCATCGATGAAGGCGAGCCCGAATCCGCCGGGCGCGGCGATCTCGCTAACGACATCGGATTCCCGGCCGGTGTGAAGGCGCACTGTCGAAACGAGATCGGGAATCAGCTCGGGAATCTCGAAACCGATGGGCCGAGTTTCGTCAATGCTGCATTGGACGTGGCTGTCGATGGTGTCGACGGCGATGCCGGATTGCAGGCCGTGCTGCCGATAAATCGCCGCGGCAATGACCGCGGTCGAGAAGCCGGTGAGCGTCCCGATTTCGATGACACGACGGGGCGCGAGAATGCCGATGAGCGCGGTGAGAAAAAAATAATCGCGCGAGCCGATGCCGCCCGGATAACGAACATCATCGAGGGCGACCATGGCGTGGAGAAAATCCATTTCACCCGGCGCCGGGACCTTGCCCGGGTGACCTAACTCCTCGGCGAGCTGGCGATATTTGATCTCGAATTGCTCGAACGATTTGAATTCGCCGACGTCGAAGTAACGCGCCTTGCCGGACGCCGCGTCTCCTTCAAGCGCCCGTCGAACCGCGCGCAGGAACGCCAACCGCCGGCCCGCCGGACCGTAACGCCAAAGATTCCACTGTTCCGCGAGCGAGAGTTTCAGAGCGATGCAATCTTCGCCGCGCCGCGCGGACAAACAAACGGTTGGTTATCGTCCCGACAAAAAGAAAAGGCGGCTGAAAACCAGCCGCCTCTTCGGTTGCGCGACGAGCGCGATTTATTTGCGGTTGTTGATGAACTGGACGCAATCGCCCTGGCTCTTGAAGCTGCTGCCATCGGGGCGGACGTGAGTAATCCAGCCGCCGGTCTTACAATCTCCTTCGGTCAGCGGCAGATTGTTACCGACGCACGTCGACACGTCGGCGCTCGGCGCCACGCGCCATGGGCTGTAGCCGACATTGGGACTGACGAGGCAGCCATGCCCGGGACCGACCGGGCCAGGGCCGTCCGGGCTGTTCCACCAGCAGCAGCCGGCGTTCATCGGCGGCGGAATGGTCGGATCGGATGGACCTTGAAGCTTGATGCCGTAAGCAGGCGGCGGCAGGTAGAAGAAGTTTCCGCTGCAATCAGCGTTGAACATTCTCGGATCGTTATTGAAAAAGATCGCGGCGACGTCGCCGCTGGCGCTCGTCAGGCCGGTGAAGTCATTTGAAAGGACTAGCGGGATCTGGACTTCCGTTTCGATGTCGACCGCATGCACATACGCCGCGCCGGTCAGGTTGCTGACGTGGTTGGTCTGAAAGAAAAAGGCGGTTGGACTCGGAGACACCTTCAGACAAAGAACGGCGGAAGCGCCGGCGAGCGTGCTGGTGATGCTCGAGATCGTGTTGTTCTGCATGATCGAAGTATCGATGCCGGCAGTGGCGTCGTTGTCGCCAAACTGAATCGCGGTGGCGGTGCCGTTGCTGACGACGTTGCGAATGTCGTTGCTGCTGACGTTGACGTTGAGCAGCCCGTTGCGCATGTGAACGCCAATGGCCGTGCCGCCGGGGCCCGCGTCCGCGCTCGTGATGCCGTCGATAAAGTTGTTCAGGACCGCGGCGTCATTGCTCGGTCTGATCTGAACGCCGATGGCCGCTCCGGTTGCGACAGCGTTCCTGACCGTGAAGCCGTCAATCGTGACGCTGGAAGCGTTGATGACGAACGAGGCCTGGTCGCCGGTCGGGGCCGCGCCGATGACCGTCGATTCGTTCGGTCCACCGGAAGTGCGGCTCGCGGTGGGCTGCCCGGCCTGGGCGCCATTGAGCGTCACGGCGCGGGAGATGAAAACGTTTTCGGCGTAAACGCCGGGTGCGACCTGGACGATGCTGCAGGTGGCGTCGTCAACCGCTGCCTGGATCGTCGGATAATCGACGGAAGGCACGGAACAGGTGGCGCCGCGCGCGATGCCGGCATGAATGAGAAGGGCCGCCGATAGAGCGATTACATATTTCCAACTAGAGATTTTCATAATGATTTTGTTGAGGTTTCGTCGTTGCGGGGGGTGCCGTAAGAACGCCGGGAATCTTCAGAGACCGCTGTGTTTTGGGAGGGTTTTTTGAAGACGATCCGGGTCCCACAACATACATCCGGTGCTGCAATAATCGAGCCATTTAGCGGTAAGGTTGCTCAACGACCAGCGGCTCCGCCGAACCCTTAAAACTTCAGAGAGGGCGTCAGCAAATGGCCCCACCAGGCGAACGAAATAAAAATCGTACTGGCAATGAGCAGAAGGATTGAATGAACGCGGGCCCACCAGCCTAGGCCCTCCGCGCGCCAGGATCTCACCACGAAAAACGCGACGGCCAAAAGCCCGGCCGAAACTATCCATCCGAGGACGTGCGCTGTGCTCAGCCACGGATCGATTCCATCACCGATGAACCCAATATTTTTATCCGCCATGGTCAGCGGAAAAACAATCAGGAGAAGAAACACGACCTGGAGAAGGCAGACCAGACGGGTGAGCACGTACAAAACGCGATCCAATGTGGTGGTAAACAGCGGCCGGCCGTAACGCCGGCGGACCAGCACCGCCACCGGCCAAAATAAGAGCGTGAGAACGACCAAACCAAGACTGACGCCCAAAACCGGCAGGAGAAGTTTCTTGCTGGCGAGCCCCGTGACGCGTTGGGCCAGATGGATCGGCGCAGCGGGCAACAGATCGGTCACAACGCCGTTCGCGTTTCGGCGAAACGCGATGACATCAGTGCCATCGACCTCGCGATAGACGAGCGGCCCGATCTCGCGCCATTGCTTCAATCCGCCGCGCGGACTTTGCACACCTTCGATCGTGAGCACCCCGTTTCGATCGCTGCTCACGGAAGTCTGGCCGAGAACAGCCGCCACTTTCAACAGCGTGGACTCGCCGCGGCGGCTCCCCGTGTAAAGGCCACTTACGGCGCGGCCATCCGCCTGCGCTGTTTTGAGATCGATGGCTGCGGTGGCGGTAACCGGCTCGGGAAAATAGCGATTCAGCAATGCGCGGATGACTTCGGTCCGTCCGCCGCCCGGCCGTGAGCCGGCGCTATTGTAAGAAATAAAGAGACCAACATGGGCGTCAGGCATCAACATCATGTCACTATGGAAGTAGATCGTGTCGCCGCCGTGACCGACGATGCGCTGGCCGTTCATCGAGTAATCCATCAGTATCAATCCGATGGCGTGCAGAGCGGGATGGAGCTCGAATTGGCGCGTTTCCATGGCGCGCACAGTTTCCGGTTTCAGGATCGTCGCGCCCTCCAGCGTTCCTTCACCGAGGAACGCCAGCATTAGCCGCGACATGTCGGTCGCGGTGGCCGAAAGCGCGCCGGCCGGCGAAGTGGTCACGAATTCGAACGCCCGTGAACCCTGCGCCGCCGCCAGATAACCTTGCGACATATTCGCTTCCAGGTTCTCCGGCAACGGCTGGGCAAAGCTCGAGTGCTCCATCCGCAACGGCGTGAGAATGTGGGCCGCGACATATTTATCGAACGGCTCTCCTGAAACGCGCTCGACGATGTAGCCCGCGATGGTCAGGCCGTAATTCGAATACGAGGGCACGCTGCCCGGCGGAAAAATTCGCGCCGGCATTGCCGCGATCAGGTAGTCGCGCAGGGGCCGCATCTGACGCGCGCTCGGCACGAAAAGGTTCTTCACCGTTTCCTCGAAGCCGGCGGTATGCGTCAGGATGCGGCGCAGAGTAACCGGTTCGGCGTAGGTTTTGGGAATGGCGAAGTCGAGGTAATCGTTCACGTCGCGGTCGAGATCGAGTTTCCCCAGCTCCACCAACTGCATCACGGCGGTGGCGGTAAAAATCTTCGAGATCGAACCAGGCCGAAACAACGTCTGGTCCGCGACGACCGGTTTTTTCGCGGCGAAATCGGCGTAGCCATAACCTTTCGCGAGGAGAAGCTGGCCGTCCTTCACCACCGAGATCACCGCGCCGGCAATGTCGCGGCTCTGGAGCTGCGCCGGAATGAGCGCGTCGAGAAACGCTTCCAGGTCTGGCTTCGTGAGCTCGTGGGCGAGGGCCAGTTCGGGCAAGGGCGCGGCGGGTTGCAGAACTGGCGCGGGCGAAAGCAGAGGCGACGGCGCAGGTCCCTGGGCCGACAGGGAGGGAAGACTCGCCAGCAACATCAGGAACACGGTCGCGACTTTCTTTTTCACGCGGGGAATCTGCGCGGCGAGCGCGGGCTTGGCGAACCATTTCCATTTGTCATTCCGGGTGCTGTCGCTGAACCTCTGGCGGATCGGGAACTTTTCACTCATGCGCATCCTTTCAGGTATTCAACCCACCGGCATTCTTCACATCGGAAATTATTTCGGGATGATGCGGCCGGCGATTGCGCTCCAGGGATCGGAGGCCAACGAGACGTTCTATTTCATCGCCGATTATCACGCGCTGACGACGATCACCGACGCGGCAACGCTCCGGGCGAACAGCCGGCAGGTCGCACTCGATTTTCTGGCCTGTGGCCTCGACGTCGAGCGCGGCACGCTCTTCCGCCAAAGCGACGTCCCGCAGGTGGCGGAGTTGACCTGGATCCTGTCGACGGTGACGCCGAAAGGCCTTCTCGAACGGGCCCACTCCTACAAAGACAAGGTGGCGCGCGGCTTGCCGGCGTCGGCGGGATTGTTCAATTATCCCGTCCTCATGGCGGCCGACATCCTAATCTACGACAGCGATCTGGTTCCGGTCGGCAAAGATCAGAAGCAGCATCTCGAGATGACGCGCGACATCGCGTCGAAGTTCAACGAGACGTTCGGGTCCGAGCCGGACGGGCAGATTTTCAAGTTGCCCGAGCCGCAGATTCAAGCCGCGACCGAGACCGTGCCCGGCGTCGATGGGCAGAAGATGAGCAAGAGCTACGGCAACACGATCGACATTTTCGGCGAGGAAAAGGAAACGCGGAAACGGATCATGAGCATGGTGACCGACTCGACCCCGGTCGAGGCGCCGAAAGATCCGGACAACTCGACCATCGTGCAGCTCTACTCGCTCTTCGCGACCAGGGAGGAAACGGAGACCATGCGCGACGCCTTCCGGAAGGGCGGGACCGGTTACGGCGATTTCAAGAAGCAGCTCTTCGGGAAGCTGTGGGAATACTTTGAGCCGATGCGCCAACGCCGGGCCGAGATTCTCAAGGACCCCGGCTATATCGATACCGTGCTCAAGCGCGGGGCCGCCCGCGCCAACGAGGAAGCTGGCAAAGTGATGAAACGGGTGCGGGCCGCGGTCGGCTTGTAGGTCACACGAAATCGCGAGGCGCGAAATCGGGGACGAGTTTCTCATTCACGTAAAGGCCATCGGACATCGAGGCCCGGCCGTTCAAACGCAACGGCCTGGTAGCGTCGACCAGGACCAAACCGTGCGTGCGGGTGAGGAGCTCGTGGATTTCGCCAAACCAGGAGCCGCCTTCGTATTGCGGCATGTAATTTAGTTCCACGAGAAGGTATCTTGTTTTCGCCAGCGTAGCCGTGGCGCCGGCGAACGTTTGTTTTTCGTAACCCTGGACGTCGATCTTGAGCAGGGAAACTTCGGGAACGCCGGCGAGCAGGCTGTCGAGCGTGCGCAGCGGGCATTCGACCTCGGTCTCGACCGTCCAATTGCTTCCGATCAATTGCTTCATGTCGTCGCGCGGCGGAAGGACGGAGGCGCCCGTGGAATCGCGCGTGACGCGCAATGTCGTCATGCCATTCGTTTCGCCGATGGCGACATTGTGGAGCTCGACGCCGGCGCGGCCGCCGAATTTTTCGCGGAGTTGCGCGAACATCGCCGGCCCGGGCTCGATCATGATCAGCTTATCGGGCGCGACGAGCGTCAGCAAAGCGTTGGCCCATTGCCCGACATTGGAGCCTACATCGACGACACAGCGGAGCCGTTGCCATTCGCCCACCGGCAGCAAACCGAGGCCGCTCGCTTCCGCCAGATGAACCAGCCACTCGCTCCGCCAGAGGTCGGAAGGACCAACGTTCCGGCCATGTTCGCGGAGCCGGCGGCGGTTCTGCCATATTTCGACGAGGCCGAACGGCAGAAGGTATTTCAATAACTTGCGCGCGGCCTTCATGAGAAACGAATCAACGACGCGGCCGAGCGCCTAACTCGCGCTCTTCGCATCCGCGACTGCCGGAAAACTGCTCTGCTTTACCTCGGCGAAAATCAAACGTCCGGCGCCCGTCTGCAACGCGCTCGACACGGTGACCGTCACGACTTTGCCGAGAAACGGGCGGGCGTGGTTCACCACGATCATCGTGCCATCGGGTAAATATCCGACCGCCTGGTGCGACTCGCGCCCTTCTTTCACCAGGTTGAGTTCCAGCTCGTCGCCCGCGGCCGCGCTCGGACGCAAGGCCCGGGCAAGATCGGAGAGATTAAGCGCGGGCACCTGTTGTAAACGCGCCACCTGGCACAGCGCCTGGTCGTTGGTCAGGAGCCGGGCCTGCAAAAGTTTCGCCGTCCGCACCAGGCGGGCGTCGATGGAAAGATCGGCGTCGCCGGTCGTGTCGTGGATGGTGAGCTCGAACTCGCGCGATTTTTGGAGCTGATTGAGAATGTCGAGACCGCGCCGGCCGCGCTCCCGTTTGATCTGGTCGCGCGAATCGGCCAGGCTCTGCAGTTCTCCCAGGACAAACCGCGGCACGATGAGGGCGCGGCTCAGGAATCCGGTCGCGACCAGATCGGCGATCCGGCCATCGATGATGATGTTGGTATCGACGACGAGCGGCTCGTGCTGGGTTGTCTCGCGCGCGAACCGGACATACGGAATGATCAGCGAAAACTCGTCGCGGTTGCTTCGCATCGCCAGCATCATGCCGAGGTAACCAAAGGTCGAGTAGACCACGAGGCGCGCCGCCCACTGCACGGTGTCGCTCTGGTATCGCAAAATGTCGGACGCCATCAGAAGAGTGGCAAAGAGCAGGCCGAGAAGCAGACCGAACGTGGCCGACGAAAACGCGCGGAGGGAAAAGCCTTTGAGAAGGCGGTCCGCGAGAACGATGATCAGCCCGAAGACGACACCGATCAAAATGCCGGGAATGGCGTTGCTCTGGGTTTCGCCGGTGACGATCGCGCCGATCGCGCCGCAGAACGTCACAAACAGGACCCGGAGCAAATTGACGGTGAGCAACGGCGTCATCAGGGGCGAGTATTCCGGCGGGGTTGAGTTTGCTGGCGTTGCGCTTCTTCTTTGGCGGCGCTGTCGCGATAGAAGAGAACGCCATGCGCGCGGAGATTGCTGATGAGCGCGCGCAGATCGTTCGCGAATTCCTTGTCGGTCAACAGCGTCGCCAGCGCGCCTTTGCCAGTCGATGCTTTCTGGATGACTTCGGTCGCGGCCTGGATGGTCTTCCGCGCATCCAGGATCGCCGCCGGCAAATCGTCGGCGGCTTTCTTTGCCGAGTCCATGGTCTCGTTCGCCTTCTCCAAAACGCCGTCCACCTTTTGGGTCGAGACCGCGAGCGAGGTCGTGACGGTGTTCAGGTTCTCGATCGCAGCCTTGAGGTTATTAAGATTCGTGTCGGACAGCGCCTCGTTGTTCAAGCGCGAGATCGCCGTGTTGGTGTTCTGGACCGCCGTTCGCAGATCTTCCACGAGCGCGCCGCCTGCTTTCGTCAGGTCGTCGATTCCCGTCTCGCGTGTGCCTTCGATGACGCTGTTTTTCGGAACCGAATCCTGCGTCATCCGTTGCGGCGCCGTCACCGCCACGAACCGGTCGCCGAGCAATCCGGAAGAGCCCACCGTGAACCGGCTCCCGGCCGGGATTTTCACGAAGCCGAAAATTCGCAGCGGCACATCCACGCCCTGCCCCGATTCCGCGAGGCGGGGGCCGCCGGAAACGTGGCCGATTTTCGCGCCGGCCAACAGGACATCGGAGCCTTTCAGGAGACCGCTCGCGTCCGGAAATTTAACCAGCAAATGGTAATAGTCCTGGAACCCTTCGCCCACGCGCCCGAACTGGACGAGCAAGGCCGCCAGCACGGCGAGGCCGACAAGGACGAACGCGCCCACCTTCAACTCCAAAGTTTTGTCGCTGTGACGGGTCGCCATATTCGGGGAGCGGTTAGGTCCCGACTGTATCACGTGTTCCCATGGCGTCAGCCACATTCGGCGCTGGCTCGCGCTCGGACCGCCCCAGCATGAAATCCTGGATCAAGGGGTCGTTAGAAATTTCCAGCTCCGCCGTTGTTCCATAAAAATAAATCCGGCCTTCGTGCAGGTACGCGATGTGGTCGGCGATGTGGAACGCGCTCTTCATGTCGTGCGTCACCACGATGCTCGTCACCCCATAGCGTTTTTGGAGGCGGCGAATCAATCGGTTAATGCTGTCGGACACGACCGGATCGAGGCCCGCTGTCGGTTCGTCATAGAGCACGCAGGAAGGCCGGCGAATGATGGAGCGCGCCAGTCCCACCCGCTTCTTCATTCCGCCGCTCAGGTTCACCGGCATTTTTTTCTCTTCCCCCTCGAGCTCGATGACCTCCAGGACCTCGCGCACTTTCTCGGCGATCTTCCTGGAGTCGCGCTCGCCCGCTTCGTGCAACGGAAACGCAATATTTTCCTCGACCGTCATTGAGTCGAAGAGCGCGCCGCCCTGGAAAAGGATCCCGACCTTGCGCCGGATCGAGGCCAGTTGCCGCTCCGTCAGCCCGATGATGTTTTCGCCGTCGATCCGGATCTCCCCGGCGTCGGGCGTCATCAGGCCGATGAGATGTTTCAGGAGCACGCTCTTCCCCCCGCCGCTCCGGCCGATGATGACGAGCGTCTCCCCTTTCGCGACGGTTAAATCCACGCCGCGCAAAATCTCCTGCGGTCCGATGCTTTTGGTGAGGCCGCGGACCTCGATCATGGGAGAGGAGTTGAGAGTTTGAAGTTGAGAGTTGAGAGCCGGTTCAACTGAAGCCGCATCGGTCATTTCGAAAGACATCTCTCAACTTTCAACTAACAACTCTCAACTTTCCCTACTGGTAGCCGGCCGGGAAAATGATGTTGAGGCCCATCGTCAGGAAGAAATTGAAAATCAGGACGGCGAGCGAAGCATTCACGACCGCTTCCGTCGTCGCTTTCCCGACCCCGACCGCGCCTTCCTCGGTCGTGAGGCCTTTGTGACAACTGATGAAAACGATCAGGAGCGCGAAGATAAAAGCCTTGCTCAGGGCCATGATGATGTCGCGGAGAAGGGTCCAGCGAACCATGTTCGCCATGTAGTAGGTGCCGTTGACTTCGAGGAGAAAGATCGCAACGAAATAGCCGGCCGCGATCCCGATGGCGACGCATTCAGCGACGAGGAGCGGCATCGAGACCATCATCGCGAGCGTGCGCGGAACGACCAGGTAATCGATTGGATGAACGGCCAGGGCGCGGAGCGCGTCGATTTGCTCCGTCACTTTCATGGTACCGATTTCGGCCGACATCGAAGCGCCGACTCGGCCAGTCACCATCAACGCGGTCAGGACCGGCCCGAGCTCGCGGCAGACCGAAACGGACACGACGGCGCCGACGGCCGAGCCCATTCCCAGTTTGTTGAATTGAAAATAAGTCTGGGCCGCGAAGACGGCGCCGGTGAATGCGCCGGTGATCATGACCACGACCTGGGAGCGCAGTCCGATCTCGACGATCTGTTGAAGGAAGAGGCGCCACCGGATTTTGTGGGCGAAGGCCGCGCCGATGGTTTCGACCGCGAGCATCACCACGTCGCCGACGTAAACCGCGAAGGAAACCGCGGGACCGCCCAGCGCGCTTAACATCCTGGTGAACATGCGTAGGAAGGGGTGAAGCTACGCTTCAAGCAGTTGCGTCTTGGTCCTCGGGCGCAACTCTGCCGGGATTGCCCCGACGAATTTCGGGTCGAGCCCGAGCTTGCGGAAGATCGAGCGAATCTCGCGGAACGTGACCGCGGGCGCCTCGAATTCCATGTAAACGATGTCGTGGTTGCGATCGACCTTGTAATGAAGCCCGGGAACCGCCTCGAGCTCGATGTCCAGTTCGAGGATCTTGTTCAGGTCGCGCACGCCGGCCGCGTAAACTTCCAGTTCCAGCACGCCGCCAGCGTAGGGGGAAGCGACCGGCGATGCAAAATCTGAATCGCAGCGTTGCCGCCACGCGACGACACGACCCAAGGCTGTCATCCTGAGCGGAAGCGAAGGATCTCTGAATATTTCCGGTCCCCGGCGCGCCGAAATAGTCAGAGATGTTTCGCTGCGCTCAACATGACAATTAATGGGAGCGAAGCCGAGCGTGGGAGCGGTCCGCTGTCTCAGCACTTGTAGCCGCTTCGCTGTGCGAAGCGTAAGAGCGGCATTGTCGTCCGCTCGCGCCGCCCGCAGGGCGGCGGCTACAGAAGAGAGAATTGCGCCACCTCGTTCTCTGCGATAAAGGGAGATGTCCATGAGCAAACGCGTTTTCCGATTCATTTCCGGCGTCGAAGTTATTCTGGGCCTTTTTCTTTTCACCGGCTGCGAGACGATGCCATCGGGAATTCAGCAGGCGCGGGTCGATACCGCGCAAAAAATCGCGGCGGAACCGCCCGGAGATTATTTTATCGGCCGTCGCTATTTCAAAGGCTCGGTTTACAAATTCTGGGGGTACGTCCGCAAGCCGGGCCAGCCTTGGAACACGGCGCAGCTCGTCGTTTTCAACGAAAAAGAAAAGCTCGCCCCGGACCGCGAGAAGTTGAGCTTCGGGAGCGACAACAACTACGAATACAAACTCTACGGGAACTTCAGCGGCCAGACTGTTTATGAGCCGGCCAGCAACGGATTTTATCCGGAGTTCGTCCTGAAACGATACGAGCTGGTCTCGACGAGTCCGCCACCGATTTTCAAGAGCCAGTACAGCGATCGAGCGCGGGCCGGGATTCGCGCGACTCAGATCGAGAAGCCCGAGTAAGTTCGTGGCCACGCCCAGCTCCCGCGACAAGCTCGTCGAGGAGTTCCTTCGCTTCCTCGAAGTCGAGCGCAACGTTTCCAGGAGAACGCTGGCGGTTTATCGGCAGGCGCTGGCGGCGTTCCGCGCCCGGAAAAATGTCCGGCCGTGGCCCAAATGCACGGCGGACGATTTCCGCGATTATCTGTTTGAGCTGATGAAGAACGGCCAGGCCCGGTCCTACATCCGGCTTCAATTCTCGGCCTTTCGCACCTTCTACCGCTTTCTCGTCGAACGAAAAAAACTGGCGCTCGATCCGGTGCGCCAGCTCCAATTGCCGAAAGCGGAAAAGAAATTGCCGCTCGTCCTCACCCAAAAACAAATCGACGAACTTCTGACCGCGCCGTTGCGGGTGCGGAAGGAGAAAGCGGCCCCGCGCTGGATGCCGTTACGCGACGCAGCCATCCTGGAATTGTTTTACAGCAGCGGGCTGCGGCTCGCGGAGCTCGCGTCACTCAACGTGGCCGACCTCGATATCTACACCGAATCCGTTCGCATTCTCGGCAAGGGACGCAAGGAACGTGTTTGTCCCGTCGGCCTGCCGGCGCTCGAAGCCGTTTCGCGTTATCGCGCGGGCGCCAACGTCCAGAGCGGTCCGCTTTTCATCAACAAATCGCGGCGCCGAATTTCGCCGCGGTCGATCTGGCTAATTTTGAGGCGCTACCTGCGGCACACGTCTATCCCGATCGCGGTCAGCCCGCACAAGCTTCGGCATAGCTTCGCCACTCACCTGCTCGATAGCGGCGCGGACTTGCGCAGCGTCCAGGCGTTGCTCGGCCACGCCAGCCTGTCGACGACCCAGATCTACACGCACGTCACCGTCGAGCGCCTGAAAAAGGCGTACTCCGAGGCGCATCCGCGGGCCTGATTAACTCGCGCTGGTAGCGGGACTGCCCTGGGGCTCTGCGGCGTGGAACGCCAGCTTCTCGCCGTCAACCGTGACTTCAACGACATCGCCGGCTTTGACGGTTCCCTTGAGCAGCTCTTCGGCGAGCGGATCTTCCAGGTAACGTTCGACCGCTCTTCGCATCGGCCGTGCGCCGTAGGTCGGATCGTACCCCTTGTTGATGACGAACTCGTGCGCCGGATCGTCGAGAACGATCTCGATCTCCTTGAGCTTCAGCCGGCGTTTCACCTTGTTCACTTCGAGGTCCACGATCTTGAGCAGGTCGGGCTTCGTCAGGGTGTGGAAGACGATGATTTCATCGAGACGGTTCAGGAACTCCGGCTTGAAGACGCGCTTGGTCTCCTCCAGGATTTTTTCCCGCATCGTCTCGTAATCATGGGTGTCCTTCGGCGCACCGAAGCCCATGGTCGTCTGGCGGCGGATCAAGTCGGCCCCGACGTTCGAGGTCATGATGATGATCGTGTTCCGGAAATCGATCTTTCGGCCTAACGAATCCGTCACCTTGCCGTCTTCCAGGATCTGGAGGAGCAGGTGCATCACATCCGGATGCGCCTTCTCGATCTCGTCGAAAAGCACCACGGAATACGGCCGGCGCCGGACGGCCTCCGAAAGCTGGCCGCCCTCTTCGTAACCGACATAACCCGGAGGCGAACCAATCAATCGCGACGCGGTAAACTTTTCCATGTACTCCGACATGTCGATCTGGATGAGCGCGTCGGAGTCGCCGAACATGAATTCGGCCAGGGTGCGGGCGAGGAAGGTCTTGCCCACGCCCGTCGGGCCGAGAAACACGAACGAACCGATGGGCCGTTTCGGGTCCTTCAAATCCGCGCGCGACCGGCGCAATGCTTTGCTGATCGCGGTGACCGCCTCGTCCTGGCCAATCACGCGCTGCTTCAGGTCGCCTTCCATGGCGAGGAGCTTCTGGGTTTCTTTCTGCTCCATCCGCTGGAGCGGAACACCCGTCACCTTCGAGATGATGTGCATCATGTCGTCGGCCGTCACGAGCACTTCCTTCTCTTCCCGTTCCTCGCGCCACTTCGCCAGAATTCCGTCGAGCTTTTCCTTCGTCTGTTTTTCCTTGTCCCGGAGCGAAGCCGCTTTCTCGAAATCCTGGGCCTTGATGGCCGCTTCCTTTTCCACGCGGATCTCCTCGATCTCGCGCTCGATCTCTTTTACGTCCGGCGGACGCGTCATGGCGTTGATCCGGGCGCGGGCGCCGGCTTCGTCCATGACGTCGATCGCTTTGTCCGGAAGAAAACGGCCGGTGATGTAACGCTCGGACAGTTTCACCGCGGTCTCGAGCGCTTCGTCGGTCAGCTTCGCCTTGTGATGCTGTTCGTACTTCGGCCGCAGCCCCTTCAAAATGAGAATCGTCTCGTCAATCGTGGGCGCATCGACTTTCACGGTCTGGAAGCGCCGCTCCAGGGCCGCGTCCTTCTCGATGTATTTGCGATACTCGTTAAGGGTGGTCGCACCGACGCATTGCAATTCCCCGCGGCTCAACGCCGGCTTGATAATGTTCGACGCGTCCATCGCGCCTTCCGCGGAACCGGCGCCGACGATGGTATGCAGTTCGTCGATGAACAGGATGACGTTCTTCGAGCGGCGAATCTCGTCCATGACCGCCTTGATCCGTTCCTCAAATTGACCGCGGTATTTTGTGCCCGCGACCATCAACGCCAGATCGAGCGTCACCACTTTTTTGTCGCGCAATAGTTCCGGCACGTTCCCGTTCGAAATTTCCTGGGCGAGCCCTTCCGCAATCGCCGTCTTTCCCACTCCCGCTTCGCCGAGCAACACCGGATTGTTTTTCGTCCGGCGGCAAAGCACCTGGATCACCCGCTCGATTTCGTTCCGTCGCCCGATCACCGGATCGAGCTCGCCTTTTTTCGCGAGCTCAGTCAGGTCACGCCCGAAGGCGCGCAACGCCGGCGTTTTGACATCCTTCTTCCCGCCGGAGGTGGGCTCGCCACCTTCCTGTTCCGATTCCGGCGGCGTAAAGTTCGGGTCCAGTTCCTTCAGAATTTCGTTCCGGGTCCGCTCGATATCGACCTCGAGACTCTTGAGGACGCGCGCCGCCACGCCTTCGCCTTCGCGCAACAGTCCCAGCAAAATGTGCTCGGTGCCGACATAGGAATGGTTCAGCGCTTTCGCTTCCTTGCCCGCGAGCGCGAGGACCTTCTTCACCCGGGGCGTGTACGGAATGTTGCCCACCATCTTGGTTTCCGGCCCGGACCCAACCTGCTTCTCGACTTCCATCCGCACCGTTTCGAGATCGAGCCCCATCTTCTGGAGGACGTTGACGGCCACGCCCTGCCCCAGCTTGATCAGGCCCAGCAACAGATGCTCGGTCCCGACGTAATTGTGATTGAAGCGGTCGGCTTCTTTTCGAGCGAGAGCCAGGACTTGCTGGGCTCGCGGCGTAAAATTATTCATTGGTTGGTGGCTCGGGAGCCGATCCGTTTTCCGATTCCTTCGCCAGTTTAGTAATATCAGGTTTCGGGAAGACTCGCAAACGCTCCCGGATAATCTGGGCCCGCAAATGATCGCGCTCCTCGGCGTTCAGCTTCTGCTGGGAGCTCTTTTGCAGGTGCGCCGGCTGGGTCTCGATGAACAGCTCGTCGATCGGGAGCCGCCGATCTTCCGGGAACGCGCCCAAGTCGATCCCGAGCTTCATGATCGACAAAAGATTGAGCGCCTCCTTGGAGGTCATCGCGTGGGCGAACGTCAGGACGCCATAAGCGCGGCCGATCTGGTCCCAGAGCGTGTTCGATTTTTTCTGGATCAACATCTGGCGGGCGTCGTGTTCTTTTTCGATGATCGTCTCAATCACCTTGCTGAGGCGGGTCACGATCTCGTCCTCTTTTTCGCCAAGCGTCGTCTGGTTCGAAATCTGGAAGAGGTTGCCCATCGCTTCGGTGCCTTCGCCGTAAAGACCGCGAACGGCGAGACCAATTTTGTTCACGGCCTGGATGACCTGGTTGATCATCTCACTCAAAACGAGGCCGGGCAGATGGAGCATCGCCGAGGCGCGCATGCCGGTCCCGACATTGGTCGGGCACGCAGTCAGGTAACCGAGCTTCGAATCGTAGGCGAAATCGAGTTTGCCCTCGAGCGTGCTGTCCACTTTATCGACCAGCTTGAACGCGCTTTTGAGTTGGAGACCCGACCGGATCGATTGCATCCGCAGGTGGTCCTCCTCGTTGATCATGATGCTCAACGTCTGGCGGCGATTCATGATCACGGCGCTGCCCACGCTTTTGGCCGCATGTTCGCGGCTGATGAGATGGCGTTCCACCAGCACCTGTTTTTCCAGCGCGGACAGGTCCTGCAACAATTCCGAAAACGAATCCTGCATTTCGGGCAGCTCTTCCACGCGCGGTTTGATCAGCTCGAGGACCGAAGTCCGTTCCGCCTTCTTCGCCCATCCGGGAAACGCGCGCTGCTTCAGGTTACGCGCCAGGCGCACCCGGCTGCTGATCACTATCTGGTGGTGCGGCCCTTCGCCGCGCAGCCATTCGCCACCGGTCG
This sequence comes from Verrucomicrobiota bacterium, assembly GCA_041167265.1. Classification (GTDB taxonomy): domain Bacteria; phylum Verrucomicrobiota; class Verrucomicrobiia; order Chthoniobacterales; family UBA10450; genus AV80. The sequence goes on from JBEEHG010000008.1 coordinate 29,754, forward strand.
ACATCAGGTTCGCAAATTTCATGGTTAAAGCGCTTTCTCGTGTTCGAGCTGCTTGATCTGGTCGCGCAACGCCGCCGCGCTTTCGTAATTCTCTTCCGCCACGGCCTTCTGCAAATCTTCATTGAGCGCGCGCATCCGATCGCCCAGCTCGACTTCGCGGTGAGCGCGCTGCGGCAATTTCCCGACGTGCTCGGTTCCCTTGTGCATCGCTTTCAACAGACTCCCCAGCCCTTCCGCGAAAGTCACATAACAGACGCTGCAGCCGAGCCGGCCGGTCTTTTTGAAATCCGCCTGGGTGAAACCGCACATCGGACATTTCTGGGTCGGCGCGCCTTTCTCGATCTCTTCCGCCGCCCCGATGCCCAGGAGCAAATCGGCCAGGGCGAAGCCGGTCGGATCCTGGACGCCTTTTTCTTTCGAGCAGGCGTCGCAGAGATTCACCTTCTGCATTTTCCCTTCGAGGATCTGCGTCAGGAAAACCGTGGCGTCATTACATTTGCAAACGTCGCACAACATCTCTGTAGGATTAGACCTCGAAACGCTCCAAACATTCAACGATCAACCGTTCAGCACCTTTTGCGCCGATCGTTTTTTCGAAACTTTTACTCAAAGATCGGCGTGCCCGTTTCGCGGGTCATCTCGCGGAACCGCTCGATCACTCGCATCGTGATGGACCCCGGCTTGCCGTTCCCGATCGTGCGACCGTCCGCTTTCACCACCGGGATCACTTCCGCCGCCGTGCCGGTGAGAAAACACTCGTCCGCGATGAAGACATCATGGCGCGTGATATCGGTCTCGGTAATCCGGAGCCCGAGTTCGGCCGCAATGTCGAACACGACCGAGCGCGTGATGCCGCGCAGCGCCCCGGCGGAAATCGGGGGCGTGAAGATTTGGCCGCGCTTGATGATGAAGACATTGTCGGCCGTGCACTCCGCCACGTTGCCGGCGTCGTTCAACATCAGCGCCTCATCCGCGCCGGCGAGATTCGCTTCGATCCGTGCCATGACGTTGTTGAGATAGTTCAACGACTTCACAGCCGGATTGAGCGCCGCCGATCCCGTGCGCCGCGTCGCGCAGGTCACGACCGTCAGTCCTTTCTCGCAAACTTCCTTTGGGTAAAGCGCGATCGTCGTCGCGATGATGATCACGCTCGGCTTCTTACATTGAGTCGGGTTCAGGCCGAGATTGCCGACGCCGCGCGTTACGATCTGCCGAATGTAACCTTCGCGGAGATCGTTTCGCCGAATGGTTTCCAGCAGCGCTTCTGTCATCTCCGACTTCGACATCGGAATTTCGAGGCAGATCGAGCGGGCCGAATCCCAGAGCCGATTGTGATGTTCCTCGAGGCGAAATACCCGGCCGTTGTAAAAGCGGATGCCTTCGAAAATTCCGTCGCCGTAGAGGAGCCCATGATCGAACACTGAAACTTTCGCCTCGGATTCGGGCACAAATTTTCCGTCGAGATAAATGGTTAGTTCGCGCGCGGGGGCCGTCGTCGTTTTCTTCTGCGAATCAACCGCAGGTTTAACCGGAGCCTTCGCCGTCCTCTCCTTTTGTTCCGGTTCGTCGATTACCGCTGTCGATGTTTTTGTGAGCACGAAAAAATCTCCGGCGTGTCGGCAGGCAATTCAAGGGGGAAGTTGGAAGGCGTTGAAGCGTTACAGGGTTGAAGCGTTACAACGTTGAAGCGTTGAGGGCGTGATGAGGCCGAACGATTCAACGCTTCAACGCTTCAACGCTTCAACGCTTCAACGGGTCCCGCGTCAGCGGCACAAACTTCACCGGAATCACCGCGGTCTCTTTCACGACGCCGCCGTGTTTCTCGAGGACCTTCAATCGCTGCGCGTATGTTTTACCCACCGGGATAACCATCCGGCCGCCTTCCTTCAATTGATCGATCAGCGGCTGCGGAACATGATCCGGCGCGGCCGTCACGATGATCGCATCGAAGGGCGCATGCTCCGGCCAGCCTTTGTATCCGTCGCCGCCTTTGACCAGCACGTTCCGGTAACCAAGCGCGTTCAGCACCACCGCCGCGCGCTGAGCGAGCGGCCTAACGATCTCGATTGTGTAAACTTGCGCGACCAATTCCCCCAGGACCGCGGCCTGATAACCGGAGCCGGTCCCGATCTCCAGCACTTTGTCGGTGGCCTTCGGTTTAAGCTCCTGGGTCATGAACGCGACGATGAACGGCTGCGAAATCGTCTGCCCAAACCCGATCGGCAACGGCCGGTCTTCGTAGGCGTGCGCGGCCAGTTCCTTCGCCACGAACTGTTCGCGTTTCACTTTGGCCATCGCGCGCAGGACGCGCGGATCGTCGATGCCGCGCGGCCGAAGTTGCTTTTCAACCATCGCGCTCGCCGAAGCCGCGAACGTTCCTTCGGTGCTTTTCTGGGCAAACCATTGCTGCTGGAGCGGCTTGTTTTCCTGGGCCGCCAGGCCACTCGCGAGCCAGACGCTGACGGCAAATCCCAACCACCCTTTCGCCCTCACCCGGCGAATATACAATTGCTACGCGAGCACGCCATCCACGATCTGCAATTGCCGGTCGCCGAGGCGCGCCAGGCGGACGTCGTGCGTCACCACGAGAAGCGTTTTCGTTCGCGTCCGCGCCAGCCCGAGCAGCAATTCGATAATCGTGTCGCCCGTTTTCGAATCGAGATTCCCGGTCGGTTCGTCCGCGAAAATGATGTCGGGATCGTTGGTCAACGCCCGCGCGATCGCGACCCGCTGTTGCTCGCCGCCGGAAAGTTCCGCCGGCAAGTGATGGAGACGGTCCCCCAGCCCTACGTCCGCCAGCGACGCTTCACCCGCTGCGCGATTTTTCTTCCCGTTAATTAATCCGGGCAGCATCACGTTCTCCAGCGCCGTCAATTCAGGGAGCAGAAAATAGCCCTGGAAAACGAATCCCATTTTTCGGTTCCGCATTTCCGCCTGCGAAGACGAGCTGCCCAGGTAAAGCCGGCGCCCTTCAAAGTCGACTGTGCCGGATTCCGGCCGTTCCAAACCGGCCAGAGTGTAGAGCAACGTCGTCTTACCCGCGCCCGAGGCGCCGCACAGAAAGACCGCTTCACCGTAGGCGACTTCGAGCGAGATGCCGCGGAGCACCTCGATGCGGCGAGAGCCGATCCGGAAGGAACGATAAAGATCGCGGGCGACGAGTTGCGGGTCCGGCATGCGGCGGAAGCATTCGCCGAATAGCCGCGTCGCGCAATCCAGAGAAAAAAAAGCCGCCCGACGGAATCCCGTCGGGCGGCTGCTAGCGAATGGCTGGCGTTTTAATCGAGGCCGAGCGCCTGCAGGGTCGGGCCGTCGATCGCGGCCGTGATGGGCAGACCGCGGTCGCGCTGAAAGTTCGAGAGCGCGGCGCGTGTGTTCGGGCCGATGAGACCATCGACCGAATCATTATAGTAACCCTGCTCCTGGAGCGCGGATTGGACGTTGGCGATCACCTGGCCGGGGGCGAGATTGTTGTAGCCATAGATCGGCTCGTCGTAGGCATACGTGCTGTAATAGGGATCGTATCCGTAGGCCGGATACCAATAATTGTTGTCCCAATAATAATAGCCGCCGCCGAAGAGGACGATGCGGTTGTAGCGGCTTCTCCACCAGCCCCGGTCATGACGTTCCCGATGATGACGGCGACGCGCCTGATCGTAGGTGAACGTGCCGGCGCTGTTGTTATTTTGCCAGTTCCGGTTCGTATTGGTTCGGTTTTGCCAATCGCGGTTCCGGACGGTGGTGTTCGATTGGACGGTCGTGTTCGGCGTCTGGTTGGTCACGACGTTCGTGTTGGTGCGGTTACGGTTCCGCGACCAATTCTGGTTATTGAGCTTGGTGTTGGCGTTGACCGAGGTGTCCTGATTCGGCGGCGTAAAGGTGCGCGTCCGATTCTGAACGTTCGGCGGGGTGGTCCGCGGGGTATAAGTCCGGGCGTTGACCTTCGGCTGGTTTGGCACCACCGCGTGCGTTTTGGCTTGGAGCTGCTGTTGCACGCGCGGCGTGTAACTCTTCGGCACGGTGTTGACCTGCCGCTGTGGCGCTTGGGGCGCGTTTTGGCGGTGCTTGGGCTGTTTCGGATTGTCCTGGTCCTCGCCAAAAACGGGCGCGGCGGCGACTGCCAAAGCAGCGATGGAAAGTAAAAGTGTTTTCATAATTGTCCTCAGAGAAGTTAGACAGCCCCGATCTGCATTTATTCATCCGGGTTCGTAACAACCGTGCGGGCGACGGTGCGCGATTCCAAGCGCGCGTGAAACAGAGTGTGATGGATCAGTCCGGAGACGCGGTCGAGCGGCTCGACTTCGACCGACGCCACCCCCGGCACCTCCATCAGCAACCTCCGCCAACCCTCGTAGGTCAGATACATCTCCTCGTTCCCGGACCCGCGATAAAGTTCCCGGCTCACGGCGCCATACAGGATATCACTCCGCAGTCGCTCGAGCCGGTTTCGCATTCGGTACCAAAAACCCCACGCCGGCTGACTGTCCTCCAGCACGAAGAGATTTCGCCGCGCCACCCGGCAGCCTTCGTTCAACAACCGCAGCGCGTGTTCGCGCGTCAAATAATGGAGGAAATATCCGAACACCACGGAATCGAAACTCTGATCCGCGAATGGCAGAGACTCGCCATCGTAAGCGGCGACTTCGATGTCTTTCTCCGGCGCACTCGGCAACTCGACATCGACGCCGGCGCGGCGCCGCAGCGATCGAAACAGGCCGAGATCGCGGAGGAGACGGGCATCGCCACAACCGACGTCGAGTAGTTCTTCGCCGTCGCTGAGCCGGCACGCGAGGCGATGAGCGCGGAGCAATTTCGACAGGTCGTAATCGCGGTGATCTCGCGGCGCCGCCCGGCCGAAATTAGCGAGCCACGCCGCCACCGCCTGCACGCGGCCGAGGGCGTGGTAGACGAAAACAGCGATAGCGCGCGGCATTGCCCTCCTCACGCTGGCCGTTCGACCTGGCGCACCGCCTCGAACAAAACAATCCCAACCGCGGTTGCGAGATTCAAACTGCGGGTCCCGCGCATTGGGATGGTGAGGAGATCTTCGCGATGCGCCGCGAGCAGGCTTTCAGGCAAACCTTTCGTCTCCCGTCCGAAAACCAAAAAATCGCCGGCCCGGAAACTCACGTCGTAATAGGCGCGGTCGGACTTGGTCGTCAGAAAGAAGAACCGGCCGCCGGCTTTCGTCTCCTGCCACAATTGCTCGAACGAATCCCAGAGCTTCAGCTCCACCTCTTTCCAGTAGTCGAGCCCGGCCCGTTTCAACTCGCGATCGTCGATCGAGAACCCGAGCGGCTTGACCAGATGAAGGGTCGAACCGGTGGCGAGACAGAGCCGCCCGATGTTGCCGGTGTTCGGCGGAATCTCCGGCTCGACCAGGACGACGTTGAACAAGATCTACCCGACTTTGCTCGCGACGAATTTCTCCAGCTTCACGATGTCGGCCGCGAATTTGCGGATTCCCTCCGACGTTTTCTCCGTCGCCATGGCATTGTCGTTAAACAGATACCGGAACTTCTTTTCATCCATTTTCAGCCGCTCGACATTTGCGTTCTTCGCCTGCTCCGGATCGAGTTTGCGCTCCACTGGCCCTTCGGATTCGCTCAGCTTTTCCAGCAGATCGGGACTGATAGTGAGGAGATCGCAACCCGCAAGTTCCAGAATCTGGCTGACGTTTCGGAAACTGGCACCCATCACTTCGGTCCGGTAATCGAACTTTTTATAGTAGGTGTAAATCTCCTGGACCGACTGCACGCCCGGATCGTCCGCGCCGGTGTATTCCTTTTTGTTTGCCGCCTTGTACCAATCGTAAATCCGGCCGACGAACGGGGAGATCAGCTCAATGCCCGCCTCGGCGCAAAGCACCGCCTGGGGCAGTGAGAACATCAGGGTGAGATTGCAATTGATGCCTTCCTTCTCCAGGATCTCGCCCGCTTTGATACCTTCGTAGGTTGAGGCGATCTTGATCAGCACCCGTTTGCGATCAATCCCCTTCTCCTCGTAAAGCTTGATCAGCTGGCGCCCTTTGTTGATCGAGCCTTCGGTATCGAAGGAGAGGCGAGCATCAGTTTCGGTGGAAACGCGCCCTGGCACGATCTCGAGAATCTCGCAGCCGAATTTAACCAGCAGATGATCGATTACATCCTCGACCTGCGCCGCGCCGGAGAGTCCTGAGTTCTTGCGCTCCGCCAGGACCTCATCGAGCAGGTGAAAATATTGTTCCTTCTGCGTGGCCGCGTAGATCAGGCTCGGATTCGTGGTCGCATCCCGCGGCTTGAATTCCTTGATGCTCTGGAAATCACCGGTGTCGGCAACGACGACGGTCAACTTTCTGAGTTGCTCCAGCTGGCTAAGCTTGGTTCCGGTTTTTTCCTGTTCGGCGGTGGCAGTAGTCATGAGCGTAAGTTCCTCAAGTGCCCGAACCAGAATGGCCCGGTCGCCCATAGCCTAGGCCGTGAGCGAAAGCGGGACAATACGAAACTGAATCTCGCCGCGAGACCAGCTCGGCTTAGTCGTGCTCGAGATTGTAAACTTCGATCAATCCCACGCCTGTTCCGTTCGCGCTCCCAGAAAGAATCGCGGTGTAGTTACCGGGGATGAGAGTCTGGACGATTGCCGCTTCCTTGTTATTGGCCGGCGCCAGCCCGGTCGCGATGATGGCCGGTCCGTCGCTATCGCGCCAATCGTCATTGCGAATGACGCCGCCATTCGCGTCGTGCAGTTCCAGAACCGGGTCGGAAAGCGTTCCCGTTAATCCGAAGGAACTGAGCGAAGGACCCATCCCCCGGACGATGATTCGCGTCGGTTCGGTTCCGCCCACGATGAAACCGCCGATCATCACGTTCTCGCCCGTTTTCACTCGACCCCGGGTCGAGATATTCGCCAGCCGGGAGCCGGAAGTTGGATCGAGATCGTAAAGTTCGACTAAACCGACGCCGGTAACGCCGCTGGCCCCGACGCCCTTCATTATCGCGGTGTAATTTCCCGACGAAACGCTTCGCACAATCGCGGCTTCGCGCCTTTCGGAAGGCGGCAGGCCGGTCTGGTGAGCGGTTTCCCATTCCGACAGCCAGTCGTCGTTGGAGCCTGTAACGTTGCCGACGGGATCCTTTAGATCGAGCTGGGGATTAGGCAGAACGCCACCAACTCCAAACGAACTGAGTGACGGGCCAACGGCCCGGACGATGATCGGTTTGGGGTTGGCGCCAGTGACGATGACTCCCGCGATCGCAACGTCCCCGTCCGCCCCGACGAACAACCGCGTCGCAATGTTTTGCAAGGTATGCCGCGGCGGGGGAGCGGATACAATCAGCTTAAGGCGAGCTGTGCCGGTCCCCGAAGAGTTCTCGGCTCCGAGCACGATATCAAAATATCCGGTCGAAATCGGGACCCCGGTTATCGTAGCCGTGGCGGCATCGAAGCTCAGGCCTGCGGGCAACTGATAGACCTTGAACCGGGTTGGGTTGTTGCTGGCCGTCATTTTGTAATTTACGGCGCCGCCTTTGGTGAGATCCAAGCTGAGCGGACTGGTGATGACAGGCGTGGGAGGAGGGTTGGAAGCATCGAAGGAAAACCGCGCTTCGCCGCGAACCAACGGCGACCCGAAGGCGACAAACATTTCGAAAGTCGCGTCGAACGCCAGGACTTGATTGTTGTTCCCGTAAGCAATCGACTTCACTTCGAAGTAGCCACCCGGTCCGCCCGCGCTCGCGCTGCCTCGGATGAGCTGCAAGTTGGGTCCGTAGGCAAACGGGCCGCTCCCATTCAAACCCTCGTAACGACCAATCGTGAGCGGCACTCCGCGCGGCGCAGTAAAGCGCAGCTGCCACGTTTCGCCCGACCCGCTGAAATTGAAGGTCACCGAGGTTCCGAGCGCGGGCGCGAGTGGATTATCAGCAGAGCCCGAAACTGAAAATACTCCGTCGGCCGGTGTATAAAAATAACTGTTCGCACCTACGGGCGATGCTTGTTCTTCACCAACGATGCTGAAACCGGTTGGACCATTGATGGGCCGAGGCATCCTTTTAATATTGAGCGTCATCGTGGCGACGACATTCCTCCCGTTGCGCGACAGCGTGATGTGAACGGCGAATGTGCCGCCGGCCTCTGGAATTCCGCTGATGAGTCCGCTGGAAGAATCCAGCGTCAGTCCGGCCGGCATATCCGAAGAAGAAAAGGTCACGCTCGGCAGGTTGGTGGTCAGTTGAAACGTGAAGGATTCTCCAGCAACAGCCTCGGCGCTGGCGGCACTGGTTAACCGCACACCGTAAAGCGAAATCGCACCGGAGGTGTCATCATCGGTAAGTTGATCGAGGTCGCTGACGACCGAGTTCATCTGGGCGGCGACGGCTTGTCCGTGCTGGTCAGGATGGTCGAGTCCGAGGACATGGCCAAACTCATGCAGTGCCACGCGATGGAAATCATAGGTAGCGGTCGTAGCTGTACGCTGGATCGGACCGCGATAGGAACTCCACTTCAGATTATCGTTGAAAAGAACGTCAGTCTCAGTGAACACGCTGCCGTCGCTCGACATTCGGAGCGTGACGGCGAGAGCGGTTGCAGGCCAGCTGTCGCCGTAAACCGTCTTGGAAAACAAGGCCTCATTGGCGCCGTCCGTGCCGGAAGAGCTGGATGGCTCCGCCACGACGAACTGAACCGTGTCGAGGTATTGGTTCCAAATATTGAGGGCATCAGCCGCCGACGCATTCCACGAAGCGCTTCCGTCCTGCAGCGCACCCGTAACGCGCGTCAGCTGCAGGTGCATGGAGATTTGGGCCCCGTCTGGCCATCGGTAGCCGTTCAGGGCAAAGGGAAAGCCGGACACGGCTCCGCCGAAGAAAAGGGCGACTCCGAGGAGACAGGTTGGCAAAACGCGGGAGGGACGCACCCATGATGAGGTCATCGCGGTGGAGTTACCCTGGGTTGTCGAAGAATGCGAAGCAAACAGATAGGGAACAGTTTGAATCACTTTCGGAACAGAATGCCGACCCGCCTGCTCCCCCCGCCATCGCTCTTAGGCTGAAATCGGATTGCGAGCCGCCGCGGACCGTTTCGAACCGAGCGCGTGACGGACGAAATTCTGGCCGATCTCCCACATGGGGCCGGGGAATTTCCGGCAGTCGGTCAGGACATCGTCGAGCGCGGCGACGAAAAGATTGACCTCCTTTTCGCCGATGATCAGCGGCGGAAGAATTTTCACGACGTCCATGGCGTGGCCGGCCACCTGGGTAAGGATGCGATGCTTGCTCAGCATCTGGGTCACGACCATTTGCGCGAAAAGGACCTTGTCGACTCTGTGGAGGAGCTTCCACGCCATCTTGAGCTTGAACTCGGTCGGCTCGTGGAACTCGATGCCGATGATCAGTCCTTTGCCGCGGACTTCCTTGATGAAGGAATGCTTCGCGCGCAGGGTGTCGATCCGTTCGATCAAGAGCGCTCCCATCCGCTCCGAGTTTTCGATGAGCTTCTCGTCGTCGAGCACCTCCAGGGACGCGAGCCCGCACGCCATCGCGAGATTGTTTCTCCCGAACGTGGTGGAATGAACCACGCACCGGTCCATGCGGCTGAAAGTCTTCTGGTAAATTTCGCGCCGCGCCACGATCGCGCCGCACGGCACATAACCGCCGCTTAAACTCTTCGCGATCGTGATAATGTCCGGCTCGAGGTTCCAATGTTCGAACCCGAACATTTTTCCGGTCCGTCCCAGGCCCGTTTGGATTTCATCGCAGAGCAGGAGCGTGCCGTGCTTGCGGCAGAGCGCCTGGGCGCGTTGAAAGAAATCGGTCTGGGGCGATTTGCATCCTTTGCCTTGGACCGGCTCGATGACGAACGCGGCCACGTCGCCTTTGGCCAGCTCACGTTCGAGGGCGTTGATGTCGTCGAGCGCCACCCGGGTATCGAACCCTTCCATGAGCGGGCCAAAACCTTCCGTAAAACTCTCGCAGCCCATCAGGGAAAGAGAACCGAGACTCAGCCCGTGAAACGCGCCTTCCAGTGAGATGACCCGCTTTCGCTGGGTGGCGGCGCGGGCAAATTTCAAGGCGCCTTCCATCGCTTCCGTGCCGGAGTTGCAAAAGAAAACCGCGTCCAGGTGGGGCGGAGTCCTTTTCGTGATCGCTTCCGCGAGCAGTCCGCTCAAGAGCGAGCAATCCATCTGGACCATGTTCGGCAAATCCAGATCGAGCACGTCGCGGATCGCTTTCTTAATCGCCGGATGATTGCGGCCGATATTGAAGACGCTGTAGCCGCTGAGGAAATCCAGATACGCGGCGTTATCCATGTCATAGAGATAGGCCCCTTCCGCGCGCGCATAGACCTTGTCGAAACCAATCACCCGCTGCGCGGCAACGAGGGTGCGGTTCAGGTGGCGTTCGTGGAGCTGGTAATTCTCGCCCAGCCGCGCCGCGATCATCTCTTTCAGGTCAAAAGCCACGGCCAACCGTCTCCGATTTGCGCCTCCAGCGCAACTCTACGGCCTCCAGTCCCGGAAGACGTCGAACGCGCCGCGGCGCAGGCTGGTTTTACTACGGCTGTGCCGTTCCAGCTGGACATAAAGCCATTGGAACCATTCCCAGCCTTTTTGTGATCCGCTCCGGGCGCGGTCATGCATGACGTAGCCTTCCATCTTTCGCCAGGTGACGCGCACGATCCCGCCCATCATGTCGTCCACCATCGTCAGTGGAACGATCCGGGCGTAGACCGCGTAGCCGACTGCTTCCAAAATCAGGCCAATCGAGTGCGCGGCGTCGAGCATCTTTGGGTCGGCCTCGAGAATCTCCGGGGCGATGTTATCCGGCAACGTATCGACCGCCACGGCCGACCGAAGCCATTCGCTAGTCAACATCGTGTGGAGCAACTCGAACGCGGCCCGCTCTTCGCGTTCGCGCCGGAAATGGCGCACCTCGAACCAGCCGAAGATCACACCGGTCAGCACCGTGATCGCCGTCGCCACGTTCGCGATCGTGCTGATGTCCATGCCGCATCCTGATCATTCCGGGGGGAAATGAAAAGCCGCAGGTTCACACGGAACCTGCGGCTTCTCGATTATTGTTCGCTAACGATTACTCGTCGACGACAACGCGATTCACGACGCGGGTCTCGCCGGTACCGTCATAATAGACGTGCACGCGAGCGCCCGGCCGAATGGTCGCGGCCTGGATTTCAGCGCCGGCCTTGTTCACGTAGCGGACCGTCTTGCCCAGCACATAGCTGATCGGATCGGTCACGCCGACCTTGCGCACGACGATGGTCTTGCCCGGCTCGAAAGTCGTCACAGTCCCATCCGTCGACGTGGTGGTCGTGGTGGTTTCAGTCGTGCTCGCCACGGGATTGGTCTTCGAGGTGGTCGACTCCGTTGTAGTTGTGCTTGTCTGCGCAAACGCAAAAGGCGCGATGGCTGCACAAGCAAGAATGAGGATGCTCTTCTTCATAATATTTCCCTTCAGTTGATGTTTCGATATGGTTTAGATTCGTATCCAAACCGCGAACCGGACGGCCTTCCCTGCAGCGGTGCCGGTAAAGAGTTAGACCACGGCCGGTCGGCGCCTATTCAACCTTTTTCGTATCTCGCCGATGCGCGGAAAATGTTTCGTGGGTTGAGTGCTTCCCCACATTCGCTAACGTGCGCGACGCATGGCCGTTGCACTCGATCCCGTTGTCACTCCCGACCTGGTGCGACAGCACGGCCTCGAGCCGGATGAGTTCGAGCGCATAAAAAAAATCCTCGGCCGTGACCCGAACTTCACGGAGCTCGGGATCTTCTCGGTGATGTGGAGCGAGCATTGTTCCTACAAGAATTCGCGGCGCGAGCTGAAGAAATTCCCGACGAGCGGGCCGAACATCCTCGTGAAAGCGGGCGAAGAAAACGCCGGCGTGGTCGATATCGGTGACGGCTGGGCGATCGCATTCAAGATCGAGAGCCACAATCACCCCAGCGCCATCGAGCCGTTCCAGGGCGCCGCCACCGGCGTGGGCGGAATCATCCGCGATATTTTTACGATGGGGGCGCGCCCGGAGTTTTGCCTGAACTCGCTCCGGTTCGGCCCGATCACGGGCGACTCGCCTAACGTAAAGACGAACCGAAGGCTGTTCAGCGGCGTCGTCGCGGGGATCGCGCACTACGGCAACTGCATCGGCGTCCCCACGATCGGCGGCGAGATTTATTTCGACGAAAGCTTTGAGGGCAACCCGCTGGTCAATGTTTTTTGTCTGGGCGTTTTACGGCATGAGCAACTTGCGCGGGGCGCGGCGAGTGGCGTCGGAAATCCAGTCTTCTACGTCGGCGCGGAAACGGGGCGGGATGGTTTGGCGGGCGCCGCCTTCGCTTCCCGCGAACTGACGGAGGAATCGAAGCAGGATCGGCCGGCTGTGCAAGTGGGCGATCCGTTCAAGGAAAAGTTATTGCTCGAAGCGTGTCTCGAACTGCTCGCGACCGATGCCGTCGCCGGCATTCAGGACATGGGCGCGGCCGGCCTGACTTGCTCAACCTGCGAAACGGCGAGCCGCGGCGGGACCGGCGTCGAAATTGATTTGGCGAAAGTGCCGAAGCGCGAACCGGGCATGACGCCGTACGAAATTCTTCTCAGCGAATCGCAGGAACGGATGCTGATCATCGCGAAACACGGGCGCGAAAATGTCGTGAAGGAAATCTTCGAGAAATGGGACGTGCCATGCGCGGAAATCGGCCGGGTTACGGACGACGGGATGATGCGGGTGCGGAATAATGGGTCGCTCGCGGCGGAGATTCCCGCGAAGCCGCTGGCGGATGAGGCACCGCTGTATTCGCGCGATGCCCGGAAAGCTACCGCCGAGAGCGCGGAGAGCGCAGAGGAGGAAATACAGAAATTAGTGTCTGCGCCCTCCGCGCCCTCCGTGGTTGAATCTCTTCGTCTTTTGCTGCGCGACCCAACGATCGCTTCGAAGAACTGGGTTTATCGCCAGTACGATCACATGGTCCGGACGGGCACAATCGTTAGGCCCGGATCCGACGCCGCGGTCTTTCGCGTCCGCGAGGCGAATAAGATCCTCGCCGCGACCGCGGATTGTAATTCGCTCTACTGCGCCCTCGACCCGCGTGAAGGCGGCCGTATCGCGGTCGCCGAAGCAGCGCGCAATCTCACCTGCTCCGGCGCGACGCCGCTCGCCGTGACCGACAATTTGAATTTCGGCAATCCCTACAAGCCCGAGAATTTCTGGCAGCTGCGCGAAGCCGTCGAAGGCATTGCGGAGACCTGCCGCGCCTTCGGAACGCCCGTCGTGGGCGGCAACGTCTCTCTATATAATGAGAGCCCGGCCGGGGTCGTCGACCCGACGCCGACCGTGGCGATGGTCGGTTTGATCGAGCAGGAAGCGCACGTCACGACGCAGTTTTTCAAAGCGCACGGTGACACGATCATCCTGGTAGGGGACATCGGCGATGAGATCGGAGCCAGTCGCCTTCTGAAGGTTTGTCACGGACAAAAGGCGGGCCGGCCTCCCCGACTCGATCTTGAGCGCGAGCTCGCGGTGCAAAACGCCGTTCGCGAATTGATCCGCGCCGGATTGCTGCGGAGCGCCCACGATTGTTCCGAAGGCGGCCTCGCCGTCACCCTGGCGGAAGCGTGTTTCAATCCCGACGGATTATTCGGCGCCGAGATCGAGCTGGGTGAAGTTTCTGGCGCGCCCGCGATAACCCTCTTTAACGAATCGCAATCGCGGATCGTGATTTCCTGTCTGTCAGATAACGCGGAGAACGTCCTCTGGATGCTGAAGTCGAGGAGCATTCCGCATCAGCGCATCGGAGTGGTCGGACAAAAAACGCTTTCCATTAAAATGTCCGGCGCCGAATTCTCGTGGCCGATCGAGACCATCCATGACGACTGGTTCAATGCCATCCGCCGTGCGGTCGAAAGCGAGGCCGAGCCGGTCCGCAGTTTGTGATTATCCTGGCGATTGATTCGCGTATTGATTGGCGGATGCTGTCGATACGATGCCCCAACAAGCGGACATAAATTCCGAGCATCCGGCGCTTGCCTTTCCGCAGCACGAATGCGGGATCTTCGCCGTTTTCGGACATCCGAACGCGGCGGTCCTGACTTATTACGGGCTGTTTGCGCTTCAGCATCGCGGCCAGGAAAGCGCCGGGATCGTGACCAGCGCCGGGCCCGGCTCGACCTTTCAATTGCACCGCGACATGGGTCTGGTCTCGCAGGTTTTCGGGGCGGAAGAACTGGAACGTTTGAAAGGAACGCGAGCCGTCGGGCACGCCCGTTATTCGACGACCGGTTCCAGCACCCTGAAAAACGCGCAACCCTTCGTGGTCGATTGTTTCCGCGGCCAGATCGCCGTCGCTCACAACGGCAACCTGATCAACGCGTCGGTTCTTCGCGATGAGCTGGAACGCCAGGGCTCCATTTTCCAAACCACCGCCGATAGCGAGATCATTCCGCATCTGCTCGCCCAACCGTCGAAGAACGGCGGCCGCCCTCTGAGCGTTCTTCGCCGGCTCGAGGGCGCATTCAGCCTTATCATCATGAGCGAACGCGAAATCATCGGTGTCCGCGATCCGTTCGGCTTCCGGCCGCTCGTTCTCGGCAAGCTGGACGGCGCTTACATTCTCGCTTCCGAAACGTGCGCCTTCGATCTCGTCCACGCCGAGTACATCCGCGAAGTAAAACCGGGCGAGGTCGTCATCATCAGCGAGGATGGCATCCGCTCCGAATGGCCGTTCCCCCAGGAAGACGAAGCCTTCTGCATGTTCGAGTACGTTTACTTCGCGCGGCCGGACAGCATCATGGGTGGAGTAAATGTGGCCCGCGTTCGGACCGAGATGGGACGCGAGTTGGCCCGGCGATTCCCGGTCAACGCCGATATTGTGGTGCCGGTGCCTGACTCGGGGAACTATGCGGCGCTCGGGTTCGCCCAGGAATTGAAGCTCCCTTACGAACACGCGTTCGTCCGCAATCACTATATCGGGCGGACGTTCCTTCAGCCGAGCCAGCTCATTCGTGATTTCGACGTGCGGGTGAAACTGAACCTGATCAAGGAAGCGGTGGAAGGGAAACGGGTCGTCGTCGTCGATGATTCAATCGTTCGCGGCACGACGGCGCGCGCCCGGGTGGTGAACCTGCGCGAAGCCGGGGCCAGCGAAGTCCATATGCGGGTAAGCTGTCCGCCGCACCGGTTCGCCTGTCATTACGGGATCGATTTTCCCGACCCGGAAAAGTTGATCGCGAACCAGATGCCGATGAATGAAATCTGCAAGTATCTCGGGGTCGACAGCCTCGGATACCTCGACGTCGAGGGAATGGTGCGCGCCACGGGTAAGCCGACCAACAAGTTTTGCCTCGCTTGTTTCACCGGGAATTATCCCCTGCCCGTCGATCCGGAGTTGGACAAATACATTATGGAGAGGCGCGAAGGTCGCTCGAAGGCGCTGGCCGCCGAAGGTGCGCACCCCGATTTGTTCGCGAATCTGAAGTGATCCGCAGATTGCGCAGACTTACACAGATTCCTGTTCTGAAATAATCTGCGCCAATCTGTGAAATCTGCGGATAACAAAAAGAAGAAGGCTTACGCGCGCGCCGGCGTAGATGTCGACTTGGGGAACCTGGTCAAGCGCAGCATCCAATCGCGCGTCAGGACTACTCACGGTCCGGAAGTCCTGGGAAAGGTCGGCGGGTTCGGGGGGCTTTTCGCGCCGAACTTTTCCGGGATGCGCGAGCCGGTCCTCGTCGCGAGCGTTGATGGCGTCGGGACGAAACTGAAGGTCGCGTTCAAGATGGATCGTCACGATACGGTCGGGGCCGATCTGGTGAATCATTGTGTCAATGACATCGCGGTCCTGGGAGCACGGCCCCTTTTCTTTCTCGACTACATCGGGGCGAAGAAGCTGGAGCCGCGCGTATTCGACCAGTTACTTTCCGGTTTCGCCAGGGCATGTCGTGCCGCTGCTTGCGCTCTCATCGGCGGCGAGACCGCGCAGATGCCGGGCATGTACCGGAAAGGCGAATACGACCTGGCGGGATGCATTGTCGGCGTGGTGGATCGGCCGAAACTCATTGATGGGCGCAAAATAAAACCGGGCGACATTCTTCTGGGCCTTCCTTCGAATGGATTGCATACGAACGGCTACTCGCTCGCGCGCAAGATTCTTTTCGAACAGCTGCGGTTGAAGACCGGGTCCCGGTTGCACGGCCTCAAGCACTCGTTAGGTGCAGAGCTGCTTCGGGTTCATCGCAACTACCAGCCGATCCTGGCGAAGTTGCCGCCGGGGATGATCCGCGGCCTCGCGCATATCACCGGTGGTGGTGTGGTCGATAATCTGCCGCGCGTCGTGCCGCCAAACTGCGACGCGTTGATCGAAACCAGGAGCTGGCGCGTGCCCGCGATCTTCGAGTTCCTTGGGCAACAGGGCAAAGTCGATCGCGCGGAAATGTATCAAGTGTTCAACATGGGCATCGGGATGGTGGCCATCGTGGCATCGAAAGATTCGGCCACGGCCGCCCGCCTGCTTAAAGCCAAACCTATTGGCCGGATCGATAACGGAACCGGGAAAACGCGACTGATCTTCTAGCACCCCCTCCCAATAGTTTTGTCATTCTGAGCAGAGCGAAGAATCTCTGATCATTTCAGTTTCCGGCGGCTTAGAGCGGAGAAATAGTCAGAGATCCTTCGCCTTCGCTCAGGATGACAAGCTTTTTAAACATTTGTGAGAGGGCTTGGTAGTTCCAGGATTGGCGTTTCACCGAAACGCCCTACAATTAAAAAATGGAACGGCGGCAGTTTGGGAAAACCGATATGCAGGTATCGCTGCTTGGTTTTGGCGGCGCCGAGATCGGGTTCGAAAACGCGAATGAAGAAACCGTCGCGCGCTTGCTCAAGGGCGCTTTGGATGCCGGGCTGAATGTCATCGATACCGGCGAGTGTTACGAAGGCAGCGAAGAACTCATCGGAAAGACCGTCGCGGACCGCCGCGCCGATTACTATCTTTTCACCAAGTGCGGTCACCCCCGGGGGATTGGAAGCGAAGATTGGTCGCCGGCCTCCCTGTTGGAAAGCATCGAGCGCAGCCTCCGCCGGATGCGCACAGACCGGGTCGACCTGATTCAGCTCCACAGTTGCTCTGAGTCTGTTTTGCGAAAGGGCGACGCGATCTCGGCGCTCCAAACCGCGCGAACAAAAGGGTACGCCCGTTACCTCGGCTACAGCGGTGACGGCCAGGCGGCTCGTTATGCTGTGGAATGCGGCGCGTTCGATAGCCTGCAAACTTCGATCAACATCGCGGACCAGGAAGCGTTGGAGTTGCTTTTGCCGCTGGCGAGGGAAAAGAACCTCGGCGTCATCGCGAAACGGCCGGTTGCCAACGTAGCCTGGAAGGAAAGCCATAAGCCCATCAATTCCTATCACCACGCCTATTGGGAGCGGCTCAACAAACTTCGTTACGATTTTATCCGGGACCTTCCCATCGAGGATTCGGTGGCCCATGCCTTGCGCTTTACCCTCAGCGTCCCCGGCGTGCATACCGCGATTGTCGGCACTACGAAACCCGAGCGCTGGCAGGAGAACGCGAGGCTGCTGGAGAAGGGAAGACTTTCGGACGCGGAGTTCGGCGCGATTCGAGAGCGCTGGGAAGAGATCGCGCCGGCCGGCTGGGTAGGCCAGACCTAGAAACAAAAACGCGAGCTGCACTTCAAATGCAGCCCGCGTTAATGCAAAACGAACGAAGCTCTTACTTCTTTCCCGCCGCTTTCCGGCGAGCGGCCCAACGTGCCTTCATCGCTTCCGAAAGCTTGCGGCGGCCAGCGGCCGTAAGTCCACGCTTCTTACCGGCCGGCTTCGCAGTGGTGGCGGTCGCGGCACCACCAGCTTTGCGCCTGGCAGCCCAGCGGGCCTTCATTGATTCGGAAAGTTTCCGACGACCAGCGGCGGTCAATCCCCGGCGACGGCGGCCCGGTGCTTTCGCGGCGGGAGCAGCAGCGGCTGTGGCGGTAGTTCCTTTGCGCCGCGCCCAACGCGCCCGGGCGGCGGCGGCTAGTTTAGCGCGAGTAGCTGCGGACATCGGACGGCGACCGCCACGGCTACGACGGCCACCACGGCGACCGCCACTTCCAGAAGAACTGGTCGAGCCGCCGAAGAGGTTCGATAACCGTTCTTCGAGCGCGCTGATCTGGTTTCTAATTGAAAGCGCTTGCGTGAGTTGTTGAAAAGATAAGTCCATGAGGCCAGTAGATAGCTGTCGGGTGCAGAACTGCAAGCGAAATAGTTCGCTAACTAAACGCAGCTAACCCCAAAGTTACCGAATCGGCGTAGAAGAAAAATAAATAGGCGCGCTCGATTACCCTGATTATAGTTCGCGCACATCGGGCGGTTAGCTCAGTGGTAGAGCGGCTGGTTTACACCCAGTAGGTCGGGGGTTCGAAACCCTCACCGCCCAGGTTCACGTGCGATGGCGCCGTTGCCCTTTCAAGCGAGGGGCGGTTCCCAGAGCTCGATGCGATTACCTTCCGGATCCATCGCCCATCCGAAGTAACCATACTCGGACTTCTCCGCCTTCTCCTCCACCGACACCCCTTCCGCCCGAAGTTTAGCCAATAGCTCGTCGAGATTGGCTACTCGAAAGTTGATCATGAATGGTTTCGAACTCGGAGCAAAGTAATCGGTATCCGCGGGAAAAGGCGACCAGACCAGGTAAGCCTGGCGTTTCGGTCCTTCACTGTCGGTTTGTGATTCCCGGAAAGTGACTCCGCCGTACTCTTCCACCGCAAGGCCGAGGTGCTTCTGGTACCAGGCCGACAGCTTTTCAGGATCTTCCGCTTTGAAAAAAATACCCCCGATGCCGAGAACGTGTTTCATCGCTTAGCCTTTCTCCTTGTGCCATGCGGCCAGGACTTCGGCTTCGCGCTCCGGGGTTATTCCAGCCTTCAGCTTTTGTCGCTCCGGAGCCTGGGATTTAAACCAGGCGAGCGTGTCCCGCGCCGTGAGGGCGAGCGGGCGAAAGGTCAGCCCTTTGCCGATTGCTCGTTGAATATTAATGCGGCCCATCCCGGCTTCCTCGCCCCGGGACGGCACCCACACCGGCATGTCGGACCACGGAGCTACTTTCTGCGCTTCCAGAAAGTCCGTGCTCACCCAGGTAAAGGTCGCCTTTGAATTATTCGCGCTCTTGATCCCTTCCAGCATCGCGCCAACCCCGAGGGTCTTGTCTGGCCCAGTTGCGTTGTAAATGCCGGTCTCCCGTTGCTCCACCATGCGGATAACCCACTCCGCCAAATCACGGCCATCAATGAACTGGACGGGATCGGTCGGATCACCAGGCGCCATCACTTCACCGCCGCGATCGATGCGCACTGGCCAGTAAGTGAAGCGGTCGGTTTCGTCGCGCGGCCCCACGATTAACCCCGGCCTAACGACCAGGGTCTGCTTAGGGAACCATTTTTCCGCTTCCTGTTCGGCCAGCGCCTTGAGTGGCCCGTACAACTGGAACTTCGACGCGATGATGCTATCCCGAGATTCCTTCATCGCATCGGGACCGGTGTACTGCGCCAGCGGCGCGGTCTCGTCGAGGTTGGCCTTGCTGGTATCGCCGTAAACGGAAATCGTCGATATAAAGACATAGCGCTCGACATTGCCCTTCAGGATCTGGCCGACGTCGCGCACCCACACGGGCACTGAAGTCGGATTATCAATCGCCACGTCCCACTTGCGGTTCTTGAGCGCATCCAGCTGGCCGTTGCGATCCCCGATCAGCTGCTCGACTTCCTTCGGCAATTCTCCCGGGTGAGTCTTGCCGCGATTAAACACGGTGACTTTGTGCCCCCGCTCCAGCGCGTAACGAATTTGGAACGGACCGGTAAAGCCCGTGCCCCCGAGGACCAGGATGCGCATAGGCTTTGGTTTCTCCGCCGCATTGCTTCGGGACGTAAGTCCAAGACCAAGTGCTCCCCCGGCCGCGGCCGAGACTTTGATGAATTTCCTGCGCGTGGTCGGTGTCATGGGACGAGGAGCATGGTCGGCGTCCACAGGAAAGGCAACTTTAGGATTAACGTTGACGCGCCCCAAAGCACGCGATGAATTGACTCATGCGTTTTTTGCCGGGCAAGGTTGCGCTGGGAATCGCTGCTGGCGCGATGCTGCTGGTTTTCAGCGGCTGCGGGGGAACGGACCGCCGGCATCCTGTTAACCCGGCCGCGTCACGCTCGGTGGCACAGTTCATAGAACTTCGTTCCGATACCTCCGCTGGCACCATTCATTTTCCACGCGGTCTCTATTCACTCGAGAGCGAGGATCAGAACGGTTACTATTATCGCGCGCCGGTGAAGGTTTATGAGCGTTCCTTCGGCGGCCGGATCGGGCACGACGGCGGGATCTTTGTTTCCAAGCGCAACCCGCGGAAACTTCGGGGCTACGTCATCATGCCGGGCGGCCTCGCCCATGTGGGCAACTTGTCGGGCGCCGACTACGAGTTTCGCAATTGAATGAAACGGATGTCGCGGCGCGAAGCCGCCCGTTTGGTCGCGCAGTCCACCGCCGGATTGTTGCTGGCGCGAACCCGATTGAGCGCTGAAGAATCGCCTGTCGAGAAAGACGCTTTGCTGCAACGCACCATTCCTTCGACCGGCGAAAAGCTGCCAGTAATCGGCCTGGGAAGCCGGCAGGTTTTCGATGTCGGCACGGCCGAAGCGGAACGTCAGCCGCTGGAAAAAGTGCTGGCGCGTTTCGTCGCCCTGGGCGGACGCGTCGTTGATTCATCGCCCATGTATGGGCGGTCGGAACAAGTTATCGGCGAGATCGCCGCCAAGCTCCTCCTACACTCATCGCTCTTTCTCGCCACAAAGGTTTGGACAACAGGCAAAGCGGAAGGAATCGCGTCGATGGAAAGGTCGCTCGCGAGATTGGAGACAAAGAAGCTCGATCTCATGCAGGTCCATAATCTGGTCGACGCCCGAACGCATCTCGCCACCCTGCGTTCCTGGAAAGACGAAGGCCGCATCCGTTACCTTGGCCTTACCCACTACAATTCGAGCGCGTATCCGGAAGTCATAAGGTTGCTCCGTGCCGAGAAGGTCGACTTCCTGCAAATCAATTACTCGTTAGGTGAACGCGAAGCCGAACGCGAGATACTTCCCCTGGCCCGGGATCGCGGCGTCGCGGTCCTCGTCAACCGGCCCTTCGGCGGTGGCGACTTGTTTTCAAGGCTCCGGCAAAAGCCCCTGCCGGAATGGGCCGCCGAATTCGATTGCCACTCCTGGGCTCAATTTCTTCTGAAATGGATCGTGGCGCATCCAGCCGTGATCTGTGCCATTCCAGCTACGGGCAACGTCCGGCACCTGGAAGAAAACATGGCTGCAGGGCTCGGCCACCTGCCCGATACGAAGCAGCGCCAGCGGATGGTTGAGATCATCGCTCAACTCTGATTGCCAAAAACGAAAAGGCCCCGCGCCGGCAATCGACGCGAGGCCTTCGTTTGGGGAGACAGCCGGCTAGTCCGAACCGACTTCGTAGACTTCCACAAGGCCAATGCCGGTCGTGCCGCCAGCGCCGCTTACCACTGTGGTGTAAGCACCCGGCTCGAGACGAATCAGCAAGGCAGCTTCGAGATCATTGGTTGGCGCGATTCCGCTCGCCATGATGTCGGCTATGTTCGCGTTCGATTTCCAATCGTCGTTCGCAGCCAGTTGGTTTCCGTCCGCGAATAGTGTCAGCGCGGGGTTCGCCAATGCCGGCGATACACCCGCGGCCGCGAGCGACGGCCCCATCGCGCGGATCATAACCAGCTTAGGCCCGCCCGTGATGATGAACCCGCCGATGAGCTGGCCCTGACCGGTTCCAACAAGACCGCGCGTCGAGATGTTCGCCATCCGGTGGAAAAGCGAATTCTTGAACGTGTTGACGGTGAAGGTTCCGGCGCTGGTTTGGAACATGCCGGTGAAAACACCATCCGTGATCGTGAAGCTGCCGGTAATCGCGGTGCTACTTCCGATGAAACTACTCAGCGTGAAAGTGTACTGCGTTGAGGGCGAAACGGGCGCCGTCACCGTGCCAAAGCCGCCGCTCAACACCGAGCCTGTCCGCTGGATCATGATGATGTGCTTGCTCGAATCGATTATGAACATCACCTGGCTCTCGCCGGTGGGACCGTGAGCGACGCCAAAGTAACGTCCGGCGATTCGGGACTCGGTCCCGAACGTCGAGAAGCGCGAAGCCTGAAAGGGCTGGCCGGCGAGCGTAAAGGCGATGCCGTTTTCATTCGCCACGCCCACAATCGCCTGGCCGGTAGTAAGCGTTAGCGAAAAGGCTCCGTGGTTCAGCGGACCTTCCGCGAACCCGATCACCTGGCCCGCGATGTCGAGCATGTTGATTTGCACGAACGTATTTTTCTCAATGCAGAACACAACCAGCCCACCCGCTGGCGTAGTCGCGCCGTACACGCCGCGCAAACTCACGTCCCCATGCTCGTGATCGCCATCCGGCGTCGCGGTCGGCGTGGGTGTCGGGGTCGGTTCCCTCCGCGGTGTGCCCGTAGCCGTGGGCGACGCCGAAGGCTCGGTGTGCGGGGTTGGGGTTGGCGAGGGCGTCGGTTCGGCGAGCGCGGTTAGCGCAGCCGAAAAGCCGACACAACACGCGAGGTTCAGGTATTTGATAATAGATTTCATTGTTTGATTTTTGATTTTGATTTATTGCAATCCGGCCCAGGAGAAATGGCCGCGAATTATGGAAATTATAGCAGGAGCCGTTCCCGCGAACGCTCTCATTTGGAGCCGGCTCCGCGAAAACACCGGTCGTTAGGCCGGGCTCGCCTGGACCCGTTCCGAGAGGCGCTCGGTTGCTACGTGGCGGGCAGAATTTGGCCGGTTACTTCGCCGAAACCGACGCGATATCCCGCGCCCTGGGCCCAGCCGGCAATCGTAAGCCGATCGCCATCCTCGAGCCACTTGCGGGTTTCGCCATTCGGAAGCGTCAGGGGATTCGCACCGCGCCACGTCAGCTCCAGCATGCATCCACGCGATTCTTCGCCCGGACCGCTGATGGTTCCGCTGGCCAGCAAGTCGCCCGGTTGCAGATTACAACCGTTGACCGTGTGATGGGCGAGCTGTTGCGCGATGCTCCAGTAGAGGTTTTGGAAATTCGTGCGCGTGATCACGTGCGGCGCCGGCAACGTTCGCGTTTGCAAACGCGCTTCCAACCGGATGTCGTAGGTGAAGTCGTCAGCGGCCCGCAAATAATCCAGCGGCTGCGGATCCTGGGCGGGCAAAGGTTTCCGGAACGGCTCGAGCGCTTCCAGCGTTACCACCCACGGCGAGATGCTCGTGGAAAAATTCTTCGCGAGAAACGGTCCCAGCGGCTGATACTCCCACGCCTGAATGTCGCGCGCGCTCCAATCGTTCATCAGGACCATTCCAAAAATGTGATCGCCGGCGCGATCGATGGAAACGGGGGTACCGAGCGCGTTTCCCGGGCCGATGAAAAACGCCGTTTCCAATTCATAGTCGAAGCTGCGACTTGGAGCGAAGATGGGCGCCGCGGCATCCGGCGGCTTGATCTGTCCATGCGGGCGGCGCACATCGGTCCCGCTTACCACCACGGAACTCGCCCGTCCATGATAGGCGACGGGCAACCATTTCCAATTCGGCATAAGTGCGTTCTCCGGACCGCGCAGCATCGTGCCGACATTGTGCGCGTGATGATACGAGGAATAAAAATCGGTGTAGTCGCCGATTCGCGCCGGCAGTTGCATCGCTACTTCTTTCTGCGCATGGAACGCGCGGGCGCGCAGGTCGGCGTCGTCGCGTAACGTCGCCGTTTCCGCGTTGAGGAGGTCCTGAATTATCTCGCGCGTCTTCCGCCACGCGGGACGGCCCAGGCGAAGGAACGAGTTCAGCGCGTCAGTTGAAAAAACCGGGGCGCCTGGAAATTCAGCGAAGCGAAAATGGCCGCGCTCCTCCAGCACGGAAAGATCGAGAACGAAATCGCCTATGGCTACGCCGACCCGGGCCGCCCCACCAGCCGGCCTGAAAACGCCGAAAGGCAAATTCTGGATCGGGAAATGCGAATCGGGCGCGACATCGATAAACGATTTCATAATCGAAACGAGAAGAGCTTACAGGAGTTTCAGCGCGCGCAAATCGTCGCGCGGCTCGTCGAAGCTGCAGCTTCCGAGCGAAGTGACGAGCTCCCGGTGAATGGCGACGCGATCTGTCGCAATCCTCCAATCGCGCCACGCGAAAAAATCGTCGCTGAACGAGAACGCCGCCGGGTCTTCCTCATTGAGCATTTCCGCGATTTGTTTCTCCGTCCAATCGTGTTCCAGGCCTAGGACAGCCGCGCCGAGCACATTCAGAAATCCATGCATCTTCGTCTGGACGCTATCGTGAAAGAGCCGAACCGGATGATGCAGCCCCGCTGTGAATTTTATCGGCACCTGGTGGGTGGCCGCGCAGCAAAGAACGAACGCGATCTGCTCGGACGAGGGAAAAGCGTTGGCCGTGACACCACCGGTCCGGAGTTTGAAGCCGAGTCGCCGGTTCGCGTGGCTGCGATTGTTATCGGCGATCAACTTGATCGCACGCTCGGCTGCGTTCGCGGGCGCTTCCCAAAACGTGGTCAACTCAGCGTTTGCGCTCGATCGGATCAACTTAAGAGTGTCGGCCGTCACCTCCGCAGGCAGCGCCATTTCGAATTGTTCGATCAACACCCCCGCACCACAGGTTGCGCGAAAGCGACCGGTCGCTTCCATCGCGGCGCCGAGCGATGCGCCAAAGGCATCCGCATCGTCTGTTTTCGGACCGAGCGCGGAAATCCGAAGGGGTTGGTTGCGGTCGAACCCCGAAAGGCTGCGTGCGGCGGCGCCGAATTCCGCGACCGGAAGAATGAACGGGCCCAGCATCCAGGCGTCGGCGGTTCGAACGTAGCCCGCGTAGTTCTCCAACGCCGGTTCCAGGGCCAGACTCGCGGGTGGGAAGAGTCCCGCGTAATCGATGGCCTGCGCGAGGAGCGCGCGGAGAGAAGCCGTCGCTGTCGTCACATTTTTTTCTTACCCTCGATCCAGGCGATCAAGTCCGCGGTCGTCGCCCCGTCGTACCCCGTAAATTCGCGGCTCACTTTCCCGGCGGGATCGAGCAGCACGATGGTCGGGAATCCCTTCTCATCGATCCCATATTGTTTGCTCAGCTTTTCGTTCTGCGCCTTGAGCCCGGCCGATTGCTTCTTGCGCTGCGGATAATCGACCTCGACGAGGATCAGATTCTTGTTCGCGTAAGAGATGAAGTCGGGCCGCGAAAAAACCCGCTTTTTCAATTCGATGCAGGGTCCGCACCAGTCCGAGCCGCTGAAGTCAAGCAGCACTCGTTTGTTGTTGGATTTGGCTTTCTCCAGCGCCTTCGCGTAATCGGTTTCCCATTCCGCGGCAACGAGCGCGTTCGTGCCGAGGAAAGCGAGCACGACAGCCAGATAAAGTTTGCGATGAAACATGAGGCGAAGTTAAGCACGCGGCCCGGGCAGAACAAGTGAGCCGCCGGCGGCGTCGCTCCTTGAAGCTTTCAAACGCAACCGCGCTGCTCTAGTTATCGCAGCGTGAAACAGTCCTGGCTCGTGAAATCGGAACCGTCGGCTTATTCGTGGGCGAATCTCGTCGCGGACGGGAAAACGGCGTGGACCGGGGTGCGGAATTACACCGCGCGAAATAACCTGCGGGCGATGAAGAAAGGCGATGCCGTCTTCTACTATCACAGCGTGGAGGGAAAAGAGATCGTCGGCGTTGCCAGGGTGGTCGGCGAAGCCTATCCCGATCCGACGGCGAAAGAAGGCGATTGGAGCGCGGTGGACATCGCGCCGGAAAAGGCGTTGCCGAAGGCCGTCACGCTCGATGCGATCAAGCGAAGCCCAAAGCTCAAGGAGATGGCGTTGCTGCGCTTGTCGCGGTTATCGGTCCAGCCGGTGACGAGCGAGCAATTTGACGAAGTCGTGCGCATGAGCAAAGCCAGCGATTAGGCTTGTTTGCGTCCCACTTGAGACCGAAAATTCCGGCGTGACCGGAGCCAGTGCGACGTCGTTGCCGTCCCTCTTCGCGCTCTCGGCGGAAGCGGAGCGCGCGGCTCTCGTCGTTTCGATCCACGACGTCGCGCCCGCGACCCAGGGGCGCGTCCAGGAAATAATCGCGGAGCTTGGGCATCGCGGGGTGGCCGTCTGCTCGCTCCTGGTTGTTCCGAATTACCATCGCCGCGGCTCTTCCACCGAGGATCGCGCTTTCGTCCGCTGGCTGCAGGACCTCGAAAGCAAGGGGCACGAGATCGTGATCCACGGTTATTTTCATGAGCGGCCGCGGCGAGAGGGCGAATCGGTCACCCAGAAGTTGTTCACCCGTTTCTACACCAAAGACGAAGGCGAATTTTACGATCTCGACTACGACGAAGCGTTTCGCCGCATCACCAAGGCCCGGGAAGAATTCACCGCCGCCGGCCTAACTCCGCGTGGCTTCATCGCTCCAGCATGGCTTCTCGGCCTGCCGGGCGAACGAGCGGCCGCCGACGCCGACCTGGAATACACGACGCGATTGACCGGCGTCCGCGATCTGCGCTCGGGCGAGAATTATCCGGCGCGCACTCTTGCTTACAGTGTCCGGAGCGGGTGGCGGCGCACGACCAGCCTGGCCTGGAACAATTTGCTGGCGCGCCAGCTACACGAAGCGCCCCTCGTCCGCGTCAGCATTCACCCGCCGGACCGCCATCACCCCGAGATCTGGCGGCAGATTTTGCGGCTGACCGAGTGTCTCCTGGACAATCGCAACGCCACCACTTATCGCGACTGGATCGCCGAGAAACGCGTCCGGCGGCAGGCCTGACGAACATCATGAGCCGCTGCGATCTCCACATTCATTCCCGGTTCAGCGCGCGCTCCGAGGAATGGCTCTTTCGCCGCTTTGATTTTCCGGACAGCTACAGCGATCCGCGCGACCTGCACCGGCTCCTCCGCGAACGCGGAATGGATTTCATCACCATCACCGATCACGACACGATCGATGGAAACCTCGCCATCGCGGACCTCGGCGGCACTTTCATCAGCGAGGAGGTCACGACCCACTTCCCGCAGGATCCCTGCAAGATCCATCTCCTGGTCTGGGGAATCACGGAAGCGCAGCACGCGGACATCGCCGGGGTGCGCGACAACATTTTCGATCTGCAAAGTTATCTGCAAGCGCAAGGGATCGCCCATTCCGTTGCGCATCCGCTCTACAGCATCAACGGCAAGCTGGAAGCGTCCCACCTGGAACGGCTGATCCTCCTCTTCAAGCATTTCGAGGGAATCAATGGTTTGCGCGACGCGCTCCTCAGCGTCCTCGGGCGCGAGCTTTTGTCCGGGCTCACGCCGCAAAAAATCGAGGAGCTGGCCAATCGCCACAATTTTCCGCCGACCCATCCGGAACCGTGGCGGAAAATATTTACGGGCGGCTCGGACGATCACGGTGGCCAGTTCGTGGCCGGGGTCTTCACCGAAACTCCGAAGGCGCGGACCGCCGCTGATTTTCTCGCTCACGTCCGCGCGGGCGACTGCGAAGCGCACGGCGAAGGGGGAACGCCGCTCGCCTTATCGCACGGGTTCTACAACACCGTCTCCTGTTTCATCCGCGACCGTTTCACGGAAAATCTCGGGCCGACCGCGCCCCTGCTCGAGACCATGTTCTCGCGCTTCATGGAAGGGCGCGACCCGACGGAATTCACTTTGCGGGAGAAAGCGACTTTCATCGCGCAGGGCGTCATGTCCGGCAAAATCTTCGAGCTGGCGAAGCCGCGCAACGTCTCTCTCTGGAAAGGACTCTCAAAACATTTCGCGCAGCCGCGGGTGAAAGCGCGTCTCGCCCGCGAAATGCAAGGCGTGGTGGAACCGGAACGGCGCACGTTCCTGATGGCGAACCTGGTTTGCGAGCAGCTCGCCTTTCGGCTCTTCGAAAAATTCGTGCAGCAAATCCGCAAAGGAAACCTGATCGAGAGCATGCAGGCCTTGAGCGGAATCGCGCCGATCATTGTTCTGCTCGCGCCCTACCTCTACGCCTTTCACAGCCAGGCCCCATCCCGCCGCTGGCTCCGCGACGTCTTTTCCAAAATGACCGGTGCGATTCCGCCGGTCCTCCAAAACCGGAAACGCGCCTGGTTCACCGATACGCTCGATGACGTGAACGGGGTCGCGAACACCATCCGCAAAATGACTGCGGCGGGTATGGCGGCGGGAGAAAAGTTGATCGTGGTGACGTCGCGGCGCCGGCTCGAGGTGGACGAGATCCCGATCAAGAATTTCCGGCCGATCGGCGAATTCGAATTGCCGGAGTACGAGCTGCAGCGGCTCAGCTTTCCGCCCATCATGCAGATTCTCGATTACATCCAGCGCGAGCAATTCACCGAGATCATCATCAGCACCCCGGGGCCAATGGGCCTAGTCGGGTTGCTCGCGGCGAAAATGTTAAATCTGCAAACGAGCGGCATCTATCACACCGACATTCCGGAATACGTCCGCATCCTGACCGAGGACCGCTTCCTCGAAAGTCTCGCCTGGAGTTACATGCACTGGCTCTACGGCCAGGTCGACACGGTGTTCGTCAACTCCGAGCATTACCGGAAATGCTGGATCGATCGCGGGTTCGCGCCGGAGAAATTGAAAATCCTGCCGCGCGGTCTCGACACGGGTTTGTTCAACCCCACCCGGCGCGACCTCAAGTTCTGGCCTGCCTCCGGCGCGAACGGCAAGGAAGTGCGGTTGCTTTACGTCGGGCGGATTTCGCGGGAAAAGGACCTCGACGTTCTGGCGGCGGCTTACAAAAAAATCCGGAAGGCGGGGCACCCGGTGAAACTGTATTTGGTGGGGGACGGGCCTTATGCCGAGGCGCTCGCCGCGACCTTGCCCGACGCCGTCTTTCTCGGTTATCTCACCGGCGAAAAATTGGCGAAGGCCTATGCATCCGCGGACGCCTTCGTTTTTCCGAGCACCACGGACACGTTCGGCAACGTCGTGCTCGAAGCGCAGGCGTCCGGCTTGCCCGTGATCGTCTCCGACATAGGTGGACCGAAGGAGCTGGTGGATGACGGGCGGACCGGATTCGTGACCAAAGCGCATGACCCCGACGATTTCGCGCGCGCGATTGAGCGGATCACCGGCGATGCCAGCTTGCGGGCGCGAATGGGCGAGGAAGCGCGGCGGCAAGTGATCGATCGGAGCTGGCCCGGCGCCTTCCGCAAGTTCTGGCAGGCAACCGAACTATAAATTCCATACGATTTCAGAGGTGGGATGCGTTTCCTCACCTCTTTCCTCCTGCTGTTGCTCTTTCTGCCGCTTTCGAGTCCGGCCCGCGCCGACGAAACCGTGCGGCAGGTCCAGGAGGAACTTCGGAAACGAAACCTCTATTTTGGTAACATTGATGGCCAAAACAGCGCGGTCTTGACGGACGCGCTGAAGCGATATCAGGCACGCAAAGGTTTCGCCGTAACGGGGAGGGTTGACCCCGACACAGCGACTTCGCTTCATGTTCAAACCACCGTCGTCGCGGCAGCGCCCCCGTTACCGGATATGCCGGTCCTGAAGAGCGATACGGCGAGCGCTTTGTCCGAATCACAGCGACTCGCTCTCCAACGGGAGGCGGAAGAAAAACCGGACCTGACTCCTACTCCGCCCCCTCCGGCCGAATCGCCGGCTCCCGGGCAGGATCTCACTCCCGATCGAGTGAACCAATTTGTGCAGGATTACCTTCGGGACGCCGAGACTTCCGACGTGACGAAGCAGACAAATTACTACGCTTTCCCGGTGCGCTATTTCGATCACGGCACCGTCGCCCAGGATTTCGTGACCCGGGACACGACTAATTACGTCAAACGCTGGCCGGAACGGAAATACACGCTGGCGAGCCCGGTCACCTTCTTTGCCTCGGGGAATGAAGGCGAGACCAGGGTCGAATTCACGATCGCGTTTGAGCTGCATAGTCCGGATCGATCCGCCAGGAACAAGGCGGTCGGAAAGACGAAAAACTGGTGGACCGTACGCGGAAGCGGCGACGAATTAAAAATAGTTGCGATTCAGGAGGCACGGGTACGCGAATAAACATGGGGAGATGCCGTCAGATACCGGCTTGGCGTGAGTGCCATGGCCTGGAAAGGAGGCAACCGTGATGTTGTAAGATTCGATGAAAGTCCAAACCAAGATCACGCTTCTACTTCTCGCAGTCGTAGCGATTTTCATAGCTGGCCTGTGGGCCTTTCGCGCCTTCGATCAGAAAAAATTCCGCGAGATTCGGACCAGTCGCCTCGTCGAAGCCAAGCGCGGGTTTGATACTTTTCTCCGCAAAGACGGCGAGCCTCTGGAGACGCTGGCCGATTACGACACGACCTGGGACGACATGGTCCGGGCCATCCAGTCCAAGAACACGAAATGGCTCAGCGACAACGTCAGCAGCGAAACGCTTCTCGGCTACAAGGCCTACGCGGTCTGGATTTATGATCGCGACGTTAACCTGATTTATTCCCGCAGCGCCATCGCCGTCGATCCGGAACAGGACAAAGCGGCTGCCGGCGACCGCAACAATGCCGTTCCCCTCGCCCTACCCATTCCGCGGGAAGCGTTCGACAAGCTTTTCGCCAAGGGACCCGCGGCGCACTTCTTCGTGAAGCTCGACGGCGAAGTGATGGAAATTCGGGGCGCGACGGTCCACGGCTCGAAGGATTACGCCCGGCAAACCCCCCAACAGGGGTTCTTCTTCGTCGGCCGGCTTTGGAACGGACCGCCGCTTGAAGACATGTCGCTCTTCTCGAACGCGAAGTTGAGTCTCGCTCCGGCGCAAAGCCAGCCCCCGGAAGTGGTCGAGGACGGTTTGATTGTATTTTCGAAAGCTCTGCCCGGCTGGGATGAACAACCGGTCGCTTATCTGGTGGTAAGAAATGAAATGCCGATCGTGCGGCTGCTGAACCGGTCCAACGAGCGGCTGATCCTTTCCCTTTTCCTTTTCGCCGGCGTCCTCCTCCTCGGGATTTACTGGTCGGTCGTTCGCTGGGTGAACCACCCGCTGCGCAAAATCATGGAAACGTTGAAGCGCAACGATCTTAAACCAATCGACCGTTTGTCCTGGGACCACTCCGAGTTCGGCGAGCTTGCCCGGACTACCCGGAAATTTTTCGAGCAGCGCGACAATCTCGTCCGTGAGATGGAGGAACGCCGCGCGACCGAGGAAGCGCTCCGGAAGAGCGAAGAGGAATTGCGCCATTCCCAGAAGATGGAAGCCGTCGGCCGGCTGGCCGGGGGTGTGGCCCACGATTTCAACAATCTGCTCACCGCCATCATCGGATATGCGGAGCTGATCGCGACGCGGACCAGCAGCAATTCGCTCGCGAAGCAAAACGCGGAATTGATTCGTAAAGCCGGCGAACAAGCGGCGGCGCTGACCCGCCAGCTTTTGGCCTTCAGTCGAAAACAGATTCTCCAGCCGAAGGTAATCGACCTGAACGCCCTCGTTGTCGAAATGGAGAGACTGCTCCGGCGCGTGATCGGCGAGCGATTCGATTTGCAGTCGCACCCGAACGCCGCAAACGGCCGCGTCAAAGCCGACCCGAGCCAGCTCGAACAAGTCGTGTTGAACCTGGGCGTGAACGCGCGCGACGCCATGCCCCGGGGCGGAAAGCTCATCATTCGAACCGAGAACGTCACCCTCGACGGGACCGCCGCGCGGCAGATTTCCGCCTCCCTCGCGCCGGGGGATTACGTCATGCTTTCCGTCGCCGATACGGGCGCGGGGATGGATGAAGAAACGATGTCGCACATTTTCGAACCGTTCTTCACCACCAAGGGCCCCGGCAAAGGGACCGGGCTCGGTCTGGCCACCGTTTACGGAATTGTCCGACAAACCGGCGGCGGCATCTCCGTCGAAAGCGAACTCGGCAAGGGCAGCACCTTCTGCATTTATCTACCGGTCGAATCCGCGCCGGTCGACTTCACCCGGGTGCCGCTGGCGCCGCTCGAAAAGACGGACAACTTCGAGACCGTTCTCGTGGTGGAAGACGAGGAGATCGTCCGCGAACTGGTCTGTGAAGTCCTCGAGCATCAGGGCTACAACGTCCTTTGCGCGCCCGACGGGATAGAGGCGCTTAACCTTGCAGACGGCTTCGACGGCGACATCCATCTTCTGGTTACCGACGTCATCATGCCCCACATGAACGGCCACGAGCTCGCCGGGAAACTTTGTGCGCTCCGGCCCAATATGAAGGTCCTTTATGTTTCCGGTTATTCCGATAACGACATCGGCGACCATGGGACGCTCGACCCGCGCCACGAACTTCTCCAGAAACCGTTCACGCCCCAGACCCTCGCTCGCAAAATCCGCGATGTTCTCCGCGAGGGAAAATATGCTTTCGCGAAATAATCTCCGGAGGCGCACCGCCTGCGCTTGCGCGGCCATCATCGTCTCGTTAGGCGGGGCTGAGCTCTCGGCCGGGCAAATGGTGAACTCAAAGCCGCCCGAGCCGGCGAAGCCGAAGATCGAAGGAGTCGCGACCTGGTACACCGTGCCGAAGAAGTCGCTCGCGAAACGGCGGGCCCGCACGGATGAACTGACGGCGGCGCATAACGGTCTGCCGCTCGGCACCAGGGTCCGCGTGACCCACCTAGTGAATGGAAAGAACGTCATCGTGCGAATCACCGATCGCGGAGTCTACAAGCGGGGCACGATCATCGATCTTTGCAAGGAAGCTGCGGAGAAGCTCGACATGGTGCGAGAAGGTTCGGCCCGGGTGCGGTTGGAAATTTTGGCCGACGACAAGTTGCCGACTTCGAAAGCGGCCCCGCCCTGGTAAATCAGGCGGGCGCGGTCGGCGACGGTGGCAACGGGGAAGGCGCGGGCGCCAGCGCGCTCGACCAGACATCGTACTGGTCTCCGAACTGCCTCAGGAACATGAGCCGGAAGGCAGCAAGCCAGACGATCGCTGGCAGGAGCAGGACGGTGCTGATGTAAGGCAGGCCGCCGATACAACAGGTCATGCAGGCGACGATCGTGCCGACGATGATCACGCCAAGAGTGAGCGCGATCATGAAGAGCACGAACAAAATAAACGGGCCCGGCTGGCGAAAGACCAACCTCGTGACATCGACAAACGCTTCGCGGGCCGAACACCGCCGCCGATACATCACCGGCACCATGAAATGGCAGACGAGCCCGATGAACCATGCGACGACCACGCCTGCGAGGACGAAAAGAACAAACACGACAATAAATACGACGCTGGCCGCGCCGCTCTCTCGATCGCCGTGCATTGCTCCGAGAACGATCCACGCGAAAAGCGCGAAGACCGCGACGCAGACCAGAGCGCAGGCCGCTATCACGAGCGAAAACAGGAAATAGCTGTTGCCTTCCCGGCGATATTCCCGCCACGGTTCGCCGATCGCCCCGCGGTTCTTCACCACGCAATCCGTGAAGACAAATCGCCCGCGCGCCGACACCCACATCCAGATCAGGCTCAGAATAATCACCATCAGTCCCGCGCCGATCGCCAGCGCGATGATCCACGGCGTGATGTTCCAGTCGGGCCAGTCTCCGTATTTCGTCGCGCGATATTTCCAATTGCCGTCGCCGAGACGGCCGACGCGGCTGAAATTTCCTCCACCGCCGCCCCAGCTCCCCGCGATGAACGCGGCGAACGCGATCGTCAGCCATTTCGCAACGTCGAAGGGACGAAACAGCATCGCCTTCATCCATTCGAACGCCGCACCGAACGGCGCGACGATCTCGATCCTGGGTGCGGCGCCATTCATGTTGGGCATTGAATCGATTGAATCGCGAAAGTTCAAGTCACATCAACGACCCGCGCTTTCCAAGCCCCCGATTTTTGAGTTTCATGGAACGATGAGTCCCGCCCGCAAAACGGACCTCCCGCCGCCGGAAATTTGTCCGGTCTGCGGCGAAGACGTTCCCCGCCGTTCCCTCGCCTGCCCCGAATGTGGCGCGGACCATAACTCCGGCTGGCGGATTGATTCCGCGGACGGACTCGATTTGCCAGACGACGATTTCGATTACAACGAATTCGTGCGCCGCGAGTTTTCGACCAGCGCCAAACCGGCAGGGATCAAAACCATTTGGTGGATCACCGCGATCGTCCTTCTCCTTCTCTGCATCGCCCTGTATCTCTTCAAGACCTGATCCGCGCCCTCCTCGGAATGCTCGGCTGCGTTGACTTGATTCCGTTTGATTTTAACTTGCGATGCCGGCACGGCGCCGGCGTTATCGTGAAAAGCGTTCTCTTCGTTTGCACGGGCAATATCTGTCGCAGCCCCATGGCTGAGGGCCTGTTCCGGCGTCTCGTCGGCAACCGGAAAGACATCGAAGTCGCGTCTGCCGGAGTGCACGCCGTGCGCGGGCAGCCGCCGAGCCTTCACGCGATCCACGTCTGCGAACAGGAAGGCGTCGATATCCGGGCCGTTCGCAGCCAGCCCCTCACCGCCACCCTCATCGACCGGGCGACGCACATCTTCGCCATGACCGGCGCGCATCTCGAGACGATCCACACCTTCTTCCCCCAGGCGGCTGACAAGACGTTTCTCCTCCGCGAATTCGAGGAGCCCGGCCAGACCGTTTGGCGCGATGTGCCGGACCCGATCGGATGCAGTCGCGACGTTTATACCGTCTGCGCCCAGACCATCAAAAACGCTTTACCGACCGTGCTCGCGTTCGTAGAACAAAGCGAACTCGCCGTCCCGGCCAAGTCGCGCGGCGGCGGAACTTCATCTTTCACCATGGCAGATCAGCCTAACGACATCGCGGCCAGCTTCGGCGCATCCCCCGGCGGCGGCGGCGGGCCCTTGAGCAAGGTCGATCCGGAAATCTTCGCGGCCATTGAGGCCGAAGAAAAACGGCAACGCGAAAACATCGAGCTGATCGCATCGGAAAACTTCACCAGCCGCGCGGTGATGGAAGCGCAGGGCAGCGTTCTCACCAACAAATACGCTGAGGGCTACCCGAAGAAACGCTGGTACGGCGGCTGTGAGAATGTCGACATCGCCGAGCAGCTCGCGATCGATCGCGCCAAACAGCTTTTCGGGTGCGAACACGTCAACGTCCAGCCGCACAGCGGCGCCCAGGCGAACATGGCCGTTTATTTTTCCGTCCTCAAACCCGGGGACAAAATCCTGGCGATGAATCTGGCCCACGGCGGCCACCTCACCCACGGTCATCCCGCGAATTTCTCCGGCAAATTTTACCAGGTCTCGCAATACGGCGTCAGCGCCGAGACCGAGCAGATCGACTACGACGCCTTGCAGAAACAAGCCGAGGAAGTTCGCCCTGCGATGATCACGGCCGGCGCCTCCGCTTATCCGCGCATCATCGATTTTCCCCGGCTCCGCCAGATCGCCGATTCCGTCGGCGCGTTGTTGTTCATCGACATGGCGCACATTTCCGGGCTCGTCGCCGGCGGGCAGCATCCCAGCCCAATCCCGCACGCCCAGTTCGTCACCACCACCACGCACAAAAGTCTGCGTGGCCCGCGCGGCGGCATTACCATGTGCACCGCCGAGCATGCCAAAGCGATCGACGCGACTGTGTTTCCCGGCGTCCAGGGCGGTCCGCTCATGCACGTCATCGCAGCCAAAGCCGTTTGTTTTCACGAAGCCCTCCAGCCTTCATTCCGCGATTACCAGCGCCAGGTCGTGGTGAACGCCAAAGCGCTCGCCGCCGGCCTAACGAAACATGGTTACCGCATCACCTCCGGCGGCACCGACAACCACCTCATGCTCGTCGATCTTCGTCCGAAAGATCTCAATGGAAAAGTCGCGCAGGAAGTCCTCGATAAAGCCGGCATCACCGTAAACAAAAACGGCATCCCCTTCGACACCTACCCCATCTTCAAACCCGGCGGCATCCGCGTCGGCACCCCCGCCGTCACCACTCGCGGGATGAAAGAAGAAGAAATGCTCGATATCGCCGACCTCATGAACGACGCCCTCACCCACCGCGACGACGCCAACACCCTCGAAAACATCCGCGCCAAAGTCCGCGAGCTCACCCGCCGCTTCCCGCTGCCGAGTTAA
>JBEEHG010000009.1:0-59939 GCA_041167265.1 Verrucomicrobiota bacterium
TGTCGCGGCAGGACTCCGCGGGGCGCATTCTGATTTACAAGCAGGACCAGCACGGCAATGTCATGGCGGCCTTGACCGACAACGGAGACGTGACCGAGAAATACACCTACGACGCGTTTGGAAAGCCGAAAATCTTCGACAAGTGGGGGAACCTGCGGAGCGCAACCGCAGTCGGGAACCGTTTCCTCTTTCAAGGCCGCGAGTGGATTGCCGAGCCAGGCATCTACGATTACCGCCACCGGATGTATCAACCAGACCTCGGCCGCTTCCTCCAGGTCGATCCGTTGGGATTGCAAACCGAAGGAGAAAAACTAAGTACCGGGCAAAAAGCTCTTTTCTCGCCCGGTGGCGTAGCTCCGGATGCCTTCGGCACATCGGAGATGAATCTGTTTAGGTACTGCGGCGATGATCCGCTGGATGGTAGTGACCCGCTAGGGCTTCGCGATGTAGACGTTTACATTTGGGATATTGACGTTTCTCACCAGTCGGTCGGACACGTTATGGTTACAGAACATGACTCTCATACGGTCCTACTAAGCCAATTTCCCCAACGATCAGGGCCAAAGGGGGCTAACATCAGGCTATCGTTTGACGAAACTGTAAGGCGAGAACATCGCCGAGCCGATCATGTGATAACAACGCACGTTCGCGACGACAAAGCGTTCGATCGAACCGTGAGAGATCATGCGACTCGTCCGTACTGGTACTGGAACCCTAGCAAGCCGAACGAAACGCACTGCGCGAGGTCTACCTATGATGCGCTTCGAGATGGTGGCGTCGGCGTCTGGGGGCATGACAGAGGTCAGGTATTGCCAAGAGACATTCGGCAGCAGCTTGAGCAGACACAAAGAGATAATTTTGAAGTTGCACACCCCAAGCCAGTTCGACAGTGATCACGATATTTCGCAATTTGAGAGGGCATAAATCTACCGCCGCACTTGCCGTTGCGGGATTATACTTTGCTGTTGCAGTCATTCTTGCTGCAATTGCTCTGTTCGGAGACAACGATGGCGGAACCTGGATATTTATGGACTGGATTTATTGGCCCGCGTCGGTCGTGGTAGGTTGGCTTCGCGAATCAATCAAGATGATTATACCTTCCAATATCCTACACGAGTCTCCATCGCCGGCATTGTCGATACTCAACATTTTCGATGCGTCTTGCTGCATCATAATTGGAAGTATATGGTATTATCTAGTCGTAAGAACCTTGAGCTTTATCATTGTCAATGCGTCGACCGGTTTTCGACGGAACAGACAGCGGTAAAGGAATGGAGAAAAGGATCAGTCCTTAGGATTGACTGATGTCTGAAACCCAGATACGTCTCTGGTTCGTGCCTTGCCAGATGAGGATCGGACCAACGCATCAAAACTGCTTCACGAAGCAAAAACGAATGATCCTAAGGACTTACCGTTTTTGTTTTCCCCGCGTATACCCCATAAACCAATACGTGGTCAACGGAGCCGCATTATGATTACGACGGGAACTTTAACCTGGCGTCGGCGCCGAACTGGTGAGGGAACTTCGATGCCCAGAGCCAGCTCAAATCAGCCGCACATGACGGGAACGTTGTTTTTTTCACCTACGACGGGCTCGGGCGCTGTGTGAGGCGGATAGAATATGCGCCCAACGGCAGCTCTCACACTGTGCTGTATACCTATGACGGGTGGAAACCGTGGAAGAGTGGGATGGGGCGGTCCGACCAGGCGGGTGGAGACGCCTCGCGATGGTGACGGCAATCGAAACTATCTCCAGGTGCCTGGCGCGTACTATGTGGGTTATGCTTATACGCAGCGCAATCAGTTGAAGGCCGTGAACGGATTCGCCCATTTCGACTACGATCCTAGCGGGAACATGATCTACCGCGGGGCGGATTGGATTTACGCGAGTGGGGCGAGCTGCGCCTTCGACAATGTTAACCGGGTTACCCAGATCGACCAGGGCAATGCCTGGTCCGTTTTTTCGCACAGCAATTATCAGTTCGACAAGGCCGGCCGCGAGGTGGCCCGGTGGCGCGATGAAGAGGGCGGCAAGGGAGAGCGCTTTACTTATAATAACACGAATCAAGTTACCAATGTGAGCTACAAAGCCGACAACGTGTGGACCGAGAACCCGGCCAACCCTTTGGAGACGGAGGTTTTCAATTACGCGCCAGGCAAGTTGAATCGCGACTCGGTGACGAGAAATGGCGTGACGACGAATTACGGGGTGGCGGCGCTGAACCAATACACCAGCGTGGGCAGCACCGGGCTGGGGTATGACGGGAATTTCAACCTGACGGCCTACAATGATTTCCAAGGCGTCTACGACCCGGAGAATCATTTGGTGGGTGGAAGCATGCGGGCGACGTACGATGGCCTTGGGCGTTGTGTCCGCCGAACAACTCCCAGCGGAACGGTGCTTTTAACTTACGACGGTTGGAAACCGATCCTGGAGTGGGGCGTAGCGGGAAATTGGACCGCGAGGAATGTTTACGGGGCGGGAGCGGATGAGATTCTGGCGCGGCAGGACTCAGCGGGCCACATCCTCATTTACAAGCAGGATCAGCACGGCAATGTCATGGCGGTCTTGACCGACAACGGAGACGTGACCGAGAAATACACCTACGAAGCCTTTGGGAAGCCTAGGATATTTGACAAATGGGGCAATAGCCGGGCCGCTACCGCGATCGACAACCGTTTCCTCTTTCAGGGCCGCGAGTGGATTGCGGAGCTAGGCATCTACGATTACCGTCACCGGATGTATCATCCCGGCGTCGGCCGGTTTCTCCAGACCGATCCGACCGGCTTCGACGCCGGCGATATGAATTTGTTCAGGTACGTCGCCGATGATCCGATTGATGGCGGCGATCCGACGGGGCTGATGAATTCACTCGCTACTATCGCGAACCATCTAGCTTGGTTTGAGGGCGGATCAACGTTGAGCTCGCGGGAGGATGATTTGTGGCGACAAGGTCAAGCACGATTCGCCGAACCAACAGGAAACTACAAGGATCATAACATCGACCATCACGCGAAAGCCGATCTCTCCGATTCCGGTAGAACCCGTTACACGATCAGTAAAGTGGAGGAAACAAATGGAATTCTGGCGATTCAGCCGACGCTCGATTGGTGGGTGCGACCTTACTTGAAGTACACCGACGTCGTTAAACGAGAATTAGAACATGTAAGTCGGTGGTTGTGGTGGCAAAGCAAAGGAGGAGACGGATGGGTGAAGATCCGCGAGTTTAACAGGGCCCCGAACGGCGTGGGGCCTTTAACAGCGAAAATGGAGAACGCCCGCCTGGAGGAAAAGGGCTGGCAGCGAGATAACATACATGCTAACGGCAGGCACGACCTTAGTCGAAACAGAGAGGTGCCGATGGACCCGGCGGAGATCCAAAGACTTATTGAGAACGTAGGCCCAGATGAATTCCCCCATTTGCGAAACTAGCTGTGATAAGACGCGAATTTTGGCGATGCTGACAGAGGCTTCAAAGAGTAGTTTCGTCAGCGGGAGGTCGGCGGACCGAACCTCGTCTGTTCGCGAAGCTATTGATTCGTTAGGTGGCCGAGCGTCGGCTCTGCAGCGTATTCCGCCCGCGCCGCCAGGCGGCTGCGAAGCGATCCCGAATTTAGCCTGCCCAACAAAGGCGCTT
Source organism: Verrucomicrobiota bacterium (assembly GCA_041167265.1). Taxonomy (GTDB): domain Bacteria; phylum Verrucomicrobiota; class Verrucomicrobiia; order Chthoniobacterales; family UBA10450; genus AV80. The sequence goes on from JBEEHG010000009.1 coordinate 3,639, forward strand.
CCGCTATCTCCAAGCCGAGGAACATCCGGATCGAAAAACCCGGCTGAATTAGCTTCGGGGCGCGATAATAGCTACAGCAACCGACTGAATTGGGCCTCCATGAACCAGAACGGCTCGACTAGCGAGTACATCACCGGTTTCAATCCCTGCCTCCTCCGCGGGTTCCGGTCCGCCTTTGGCTGGCGCAACCGGCCCATTTGGGTCGCGGGGCGCGGCCCTTTTAAGCGCCAAAAAGACGACGCGTTGTACCGCAGCTCCCAACAGAGAATGCGGAACGGTGCGCCGCTTTTTTACGCGCAACCGGTAGAACAGCTCAGCGAATCGGACACTGCGGCCGGCGACTGGATGGGTCTGCTTATTTATGGCCTTCGGCCCAATGAGGGTCCCGGGCGGTATGGTGCGGTCCAAGGCCCGGTGATCCCCAGAAGAACAGCCAGGGCAACATGATTTTGTGCTTGATTGGGCCTTGCAGCTTTGGGACAAATGCGCCTACGACGGCTTCGGAACCCCCATGATTTTTAATGGCTATGTCAACTCGCGCTCACGCCGCGCGTCCGAAAACCGATTGACGATCGGGCGGAAACCACCCCATTCCTTCGACCTGGTGCGAACCGGGAAAAGCGATGTTTTCCCGATGGCTTGGCTGCTTGAGGATGGCAGGCACTTTGGGATATGAGCCCCAAGGCGCTGATTTGGTTGGTTGCGCTGACAGTGGCTTCGATGCTTTGCCCGGCTCAGGATAACACTAAACAGAGCGAGCGGCGGATATGGGGGACCAGCTATATGAGAGAGCTGGCGCCTGATGGCAAGGTGACGCGTATAGCGCTGGATGATGTCAGCCAAGGTGTTGAACATTTGTTGGGTGGCGTTGTGCTCAGTCGCCAAGTCGAAGGCCCTATTCCGCAATTGATGATCAAAGGCCATTTCAATAAGAAGGGAGAATTCGCTCCCAATGTTTCACTCGAAGTTAGTAACCAGCGGGACGGGAGTTGGAAGACTGTTGAATCGTCCCTTTCGGAGACGGTTGACATAATGTTAACGGGGGGCCCCCATATAGACAAATTGTTCACTGTGATTCAACTCGACGCTCTTCAACCGTACATCGGGAGGTTTGAATTTTGTCGCATCACGCTTCAAACCGGAGAGAGCGATATTTTTCCAATGGTATGGCTGACTGAGCAAGGAGAATCCGAACAAGCAAACGCCGATCGGTCGGTGAATCCTATCGACAGCCGGTTCGCGGCCGAGCCGACGCAGAGATCCAAGCCCGTTTCGGACAGGACAAGTGATGGCAGTGTCCCAGTCGCTTTCCGCTCTCCGTCTCCGCCCTGATGTGACGACGGAAGCAAAGGGCTTGGCACGCTAAAACGTGAAAACCGTTGTGAACCTGAAGCTGATCGTAAGGATCCGTTGGCCGCGCCGAATCCGTTTGTGAGCGAATCTGTGAAACCCGTCAAAGAAGCGGCGAGTGGACCGACGAGGAGCTGGAGAAACGGAGTCGTTCTTTACATCTTAAGCGCGGTCCGGAGGTGGGGGACGAGGCGCTTGGTGAATTCAACGGAATCGCCGGCCGACAGGTGCGACCATTCAGGGCAATCGAACCCGGCCAGCTCCGGGAAATCTTCGAAGTAAATCCCAGGCGCGCCGGTTTGCTGGAGGAGCGGGTCCCAAGTCTGGGTGCGTGGAGTAAATTTGTCTTCGTGCTCCTTTAGGGTGCCTGTCATCGGAAAACGGACGAAGACAATCTTACCACCCCGCGCGCGCAATTTATCGATCGCCGCCTTAGTGTTGCGGAAGCGCGCCTGAATGGCTTCGGTCATCTTCGAAGCGAATATTTCCTTCGGCACATAGCTCGGCGGTGGCGGCGGAGTAAAGAGCGCCAGCCATCGGCTCTTCACCTTCTCCTGGAGTGGACCGGGGCGGGCACATTGTTCTACCATCCGGGCGCGGCGTTCGCCGTCGATGGAACAAAAATAAGGCGGCTCGCGCGGAGGGATCTGCGCGTTCGGGCGATCCGGAATCGGCAACTCGCGCAGAAAGGCGCTCAAGGTCAGCTCGTCCTGTTTGAGGAAAGCGAAACTTCGCTCGAGCGGCATCGAAATCTCGTGACTGACCCGCTGCGCCCACGTTTGTCCATGAAATCGGCGGACAGCGCGTTGCGGCGTTTCCAAGGGCGGACCAGCCGGCGCAAAGAAGAGTCCCGGGACAACACTGCAAATCACGGTGCCATGGAAATGCTCATCGTTAACGAGATCTTCGAGGACCGGGATCGCGGTGCTGCCGGCGAGCGCGAGCTGGACCGGTCGCTTACTCAGCCCGCGCTCCAGCTCGTCGAGATCGAGATCGAACCAGGCCCGCGAATCGCCTATGAGCACGATCGATTCCGGCTCGACCCGCCGACGGGTTTGCGCCCAAAGATCCTCCGTGTCGTTGAGGCTCGGTTCGTAGCCGATCGAGCGGCAATGCACTTCCCATGCGGCTACGGCAATGAAGACGCCGACGACGACCGCAACGGCCATGCCTCGCCACGGCACATTGGGGATTACACGTTCAAAACTGGAAGTAGATGAATGCATTGCTGCTGCCTTGGGTGATGATGATGGCGGAAACCATGAGGAACCACGCGGCGGCCACGACCCACCGCGGGAGGCGCATGACTGCGGTTTCGAGCGAGTTGTCGCGCAACGCCCAGTGCGCGAGGAGGAGGAAAAAAGTGACGATGCCGACCTGCAACATTTCGCGCGTGCTCAGGATGGCGTCACCGGCCGGATGACGGCCGAACATTCCGCCAAGCAGGCGGCTGGCCGCTTCGAAGTTCGAGGCGCGGAAATAAACCCATGCGATCAGGACGGCGACATAAGTCGTTAGGCCGAGGAGGAGTTTGACGCCGAGGTTCTCCGCCCAGGCGGCATCCTTAATGAAAGCTTTCGTTAGGCGCTCGAGAGCGAGATAGGAGCCGTGTAACAATCCCCACACGACAAAGGTCCAGGCCGCGCCGTGCCAGAGCCCGCCGATGAACATGACGATGATAAGGTTGACCATCGCGCGCGCAGCGCCGCTGCGATTTCCGCCCAGCGGAATGTAAAGGTAATCGCGCAGGAACGTGGAAAGCGAGATGTGCCAGCGCCGCCAAAAATCGGAGAAGCCGATGGCGGCGTAGGGAAAACGGAAGTTGTCCTTGAGATGGAACCCAAGGCAAAGAGCGGCGCCGATCGCGCAAGTCGAGTAACCGGCGAAGTCGAAGAAAATTTGTCCGGCGAACGCGACCACGCCCGTCCAGGAATCGAGGGCGAGGAGCGGACCGCCGTGGCCGAAGACGCGATCCGCCGCCTGGGACAGCATGGTGTCCGCGAGCACGACCTTTTCGAAAAGCCCGAGCGTCATCAGGAACAAGCCCCAGAGGAACCGGCCTTTCTGCGGTTTCGGCGCGGCATCGAGTTGGGGCAGGAAATCGCCGGCGCGCACGATCGGGCCGGCGACGAGCTGCGGAAAGAAGGAAACCGCGAGGGTAAAATCGCGGAGCGACCGGGTGGGACGCATCACGCCGCGGTAGATGTCCAGGGTGTAGGAGAGGGAGTGAAACGTGTAGAAGGAAATGCCGATGGGCAGAAAGACGTCGAGATGGGGTGGCTTGTACTCGATGCCGCCGCGCGCGAGGACCCAGACGAAATTCTCGAGGAGGAAGTTCCCGTATTTAAAGAACCCGAGCATGCTCAGGTTCACGGCCACACTGATCACCAGCCAAAGCCGGCGTTCGCCCGGCGTGTGGACCTTTCCCATCTGGCGGCCGAGATAAAAATCGAGCGCGGTGGTGGCGAAAAGCAGCGCGGCGAAGGGCGGATTCCAGGCGCCGTAAAAGATGTAGCTCGCGACCAGGAGCAGGTTCTTGCGGGCTTCCCAGGAACGCATCGTCCAGTAGGCGCCGAGCACCAGCAGGAAAAAAACGACGAACGTGAGCGAGTTGAACAGCATGCGGAGCCGGTTTCCTAACGCAGAGGCCGGAGGCGCGACAAGCGGATTCGCACGCTATTCCGTGAGGCTGCTGACGTTGCGCCGGAATGCGCCACCGAGCCGGGCCCTCCGGACCATGGTGATCTACAGCTTCGCTGGAATGGCGGCTGCTTAATCGGCAGCGCCCGGCGAAGCACCATCGTGATTCATTCCCGCAAGAATATTTTCGTTACCTGCCTGCTCGCGACTGCCTGGATGGCGGCCCTGGCTTTCGGCGGGCGCGTGTTGTTCAAATACGAAACCACCGCAGGCGAGGTCGGACCGGTCGCGGCGAAGTGGCCGGCGTCGTCGATTGTTCCGCGCGTGAGCGGCAAGCCGACCCTGTTAATGCTGGCGCATCCTCATTGTCCGTGTACCCGGGCGAGCATCGCCGAGCTGGCCCAAATCATGGCGCACGCTTACGGCAAGGCGAACGCGTTCGTCCTTTTTGCGAAGCCGGCGGGCACCGGTCCCGACTGGGATGAGACCGACCTGCGGCGAAGCGCGGCCGCGATCCTGGGGGTGACGGTGTTGACGGACGAGAACGGGGTAGAGGCGGCGCGGTTTGGCGCGGAGACGTCGGGCCACACCCTGGTGTTCGACCCGAGTGGGACGCTCATCTTTAGCGGCGGCATCACCGGTTCGCGTGGCCACGCCGGAGAGAATCCCGGCGAAAGCGCGGTTCTCGCCGCGCTGACGCATGAGCCGGTTGAGCGGGAGCGGACGCCGGTTTTCGGCTGCTCGCTGACAGGGCGCGCGTCCATGCCCGGAGGGAAGCTATGTTCGAATTAGGCAAGCTAACCGCCCTGCCCGATTCCGCCGGAGATCGCGCCGAAGAGCTGTTTCAGCAGCATCGCCGCCAAATCTTTCGCCAGACCGATCAACTCTTCGCGAGGTTGATGCTGTTCCAGTGGGTGGCCTGCATAATCCTCGCCCTGGTCGTTTCGCCGCAGACGTGGGATGGAGCCGCCAGTCGCGTCCACCTTCATGTGTGGTCGGCGCTGCTGATCGGCGGCGCCATCAGTCTTTTTCCGGTCTGGATGACCCGGGTCTGGCCGGGCGCGGTCGCCACTCGTCATGTCATTGCGGTGGCGCAGATGCTGATGTCGGCATTGCTTATCGCGGTGACCGGCGGCCGGATCGAGACCCACTTCCACGTCTTCGGATCGCTCGTGATTCTCTCCTTTTACCGCGACTGGCGGGTGCTCGTGCCTGCGACCGTGGTCGTGGCGCTCGACCATTTTCTCCGGGGAGTGTTCCTGCCCTATTCGGTTTACGGAGTGCTGAGCGCGAGTCCGTGGCGATCCGTTGAACACGCTGGCTGGGTCGTCTTTGAGAATGTTTTTCTAGTGATCTCGTGCTTGAGAAGCATTAAGGAAATGCGGTTCATCGCCAATCGCACCGCTGCTCTGGAAGCCAGCGATCAGCGGTCGCGCCAGCTTTTCGATGATGCGCCCATCGGCATGGCGGTCGTCGCCGTCGACAACGAGAAGTTCAAGCAGGTGAATGGCCGCTTTACCGAGATGGTCGGCTATTCCGAGCAAGAATTGACGGCCCGGACGCCGCTCGACATTACCCACCCCGAAGATCTTGAGGAAACGAAGCGAACGGTTAAAACGATCCTCGACGGTAACGACCATTCTGCCGTCGAAAAGCGCTACCTGCGCAAGAATGGCGACGTTTTGTGGGCTTCCAGGACCGCCTGCGTTATTCGGGACAAGGACGGGCAGGCCCGCGATTTCCTGATCATGGTGGAAGACATCACCGAAAGAAAACGGGCAGAGGAAGCCGTGCGCGAAAGTCAGCGCGCGCTCCACGAGGCGAAGATGGAGGCGGACCGGGCGAACCACGCCAAAAGCGAATTCCTTTCGCGAATGAGCCACGAGTTGCGCACCCCGCTCAATGCGATCCTCGGCTTCGGGCAATTACTCGAGCGCCAGAGCCCGACGGTGCAGCAGCGCGCGCGGGTCGAACACATCATGAGTGCGGGGCGACATCTTCTTAATTTGATAAACGAGGTGCTCGATATCAGCCGCATCGAGGCCGGGCATTTGCAGCTCTCGGTGGAGCCGGTGGCGCTGACGCTAGTCCTCGAGGAAGCCCTCAATCTGATGCGGCCGCTCGCGGCCGATCGCGCCATGGAACTTGTCATCGACGAAGATCTCGAAAAGGATCTGCACCTGCTCGCGGACCGGCAGCGTCTCAAACAAGTCCTGCTCAATCTGCTGACGAACGCCGTGAAATATACCGCCGTTGGTGGACGAGTGAGAGTGTCGGTCGAGCGGCCGCGTTCAACCATAACGCGACTCGTCGTCACCGATACCGGAGCCGGGATCGCGACCGAGAAACTGGCGCGATTGTTCACCCCGTTCGATCGCCTGGGAGTCGAGCAATCGGGCGTGGAAGGGACGGGCCTTGGGCTGGCGCTGTGTCAGCGTCTGATGCACGCGATGGGCGGAGAGATCGGGGTCGAGAGCATTGTCGGGAAAGGGAGCGCCTTTTGGATTGAGTTACCCGCCGTGGATTCGCCGTTGAATGCTTTGCCGAAACGTCGTGACGCCGTGAAGGATGACGCGGTCGCGGCAGAAGGCGGGAAAATTCTCTATATTGAAGACAACCTGTCGAATCTGACTCTCGTCGAACAAATGCTGGCGGAGCAACCGCACATCGAATTGCTCACCGCAATGCAAGGCGGCCTCGGCCTCGATCTCGCCCGCAAACATCTCCCCGACCTGATTCTGCTCGACTTGCATTTGCCCGACCTGCGCGGCTACGAAGTGTTGGCCCGCTTACGCCAGGACGAGCGCACCCGCCACATTCCGGTTGTAGTCATCAGCGCGGATGCGACAGCGCGACAAATCCAGCGGCTCATGGCGGCCGGGGCGCGCAATTATCTCACCAAGCCTTTGGACATCGGCGAATTCTTTCGAATTATCGATGAGACGATGCGAAGCAGAGATCGGCTACCGGAAGTCGCTGTCGCCTAAGTTATACGTCCATGAATACCGAACCGGAAAGGATCGACCAGCGCTGGTTGCCAAACGCCGCGCTCTTTTCGAAGATGAAAATTGTCGCCATCGATGATGAGCCGGCAAACGTCGCGTTATTGGAAGCGATGCTGGCCGAAGGCGGCTTCACCCGGGTAAAGACGGTGACTGACTCCCGGCTCGCGATGGAAACATGTCTCGCCTTTGAGCCGGACCTCGTGCTGCTCGATTTGATGATGCCGCATGTGGACGGGTTCTCGATTCTCGAATCGCTACGGGACGCGGCGGGCGAAAGCTTTTTGCCCGTCATCGTGCTTACGGCCGACGCGAACGAGAGCACGAAGCTGCGCGCGTTACGCGCCGGCGCCACGGACTTTCTTCTCAAACCATTCGATCAGCTCGAAGTCCTGCTGCGCATGTGCAATCTGCTTGAGACCCGCCGGCTGCATCTCCAGCTCGACACCCAACTCGCGGCCTACGCCGATGCCGTGCGTGAACGGACCTCGGAGTTGCGCGAAGCGCAGCTGCAATTGGAAAAAAGCTGAATCCTACTCGGACGCGCGTGGCAACGTGAACGTCACCGGGCAGGTAACCGACGAAACGGTTCCCGGTTTGAAGCGCCACCGTTTAAAGCCGGTCACGGCCGCGCTATCAAGAAACGAACTGCCCGTGCTCTTCGCCATCATCACGCCGGTCACCTTGCCGCTATTAGGATCGATCCTCATGAGGGCGATGCCGTCGCCGGTGATTTTCTGCCTCATCGCTTCGAGAGGATATTCCGGCCGCGGAGCGTTCAGAGCCAGGACCTTGGCGGAGGATAAATTCAAGTAACGCGACGCGAGTCCGCTCCGGGGTTTTACAAGTGGGGTGGAGTTGTTGACCGACTTGCGTGGCGGAGGCGTGAATGGTTCTTCGAAATAGATCTGTTTGATTACCGGAGGCGGAGGCAACGGCTCCGTGTCGTTAGGCGGAGGATTTGCCAGCGGCGCCGTGTCATCAAAAATAATCTCCGTTAAACCCGGCGGGCCCGGTGCTACGGTTGGCGCAGAGTTCCGGACCTTGGCAAGGCCAATGGCTGCGAAATGAATAAGGACAGCGGCGCCAAGCGCGGCCCCGAAACTCCACTTCTTTCCCGGCTGATAAAGTAGTGCGCCCATAACTGGTCCTTTCACCAGTTAGACACGCGACGCCGCGAAATCTTACGACACCCGCATCACCAAATTCGCACCCGGCCTTTGGGGTCGATGAACAGCTTCTCGTTGGCATTCACTTTGAATGCCTCGTACCACGCGTCGATGTTCCTCATCACGCCGTTTACGCGATACTGCCGTGGCGAATGGGGATCGCTCACCACCTGTCGCCGGACCGCGTCCTCGCGGAGTTTTCCCCGCCACGCTTGCGCCCAGCCCAGGAAAACGCGCTGCTCGCCGCTGAGCCCGTCGATTACCGGCGCCGGTTTTCCTTTTAGCGAAGTGCGATAAGCATCGAGCGCAACGACTACGCCTCCGAGGTCCGCGATGTTTTCGCCCATCGTCAGGTCGCCGTTGACCTTCGCTCCCGGCAGCGGCTCGAACTTGGAATATTGTTCGCCGAGCACTTTCGCGCGCGCTTCGAAGGTCTTCGCGTCCTCCGCAGTCCACCAATCGTTGAGTTTGCCGTCGGCGTCGAACTTCCGGCCCTGATCGTCGAACCCATGAGTCAGCTCATGACCTATGACCCCACCGATCGCACCGTAGTTCACCGCTGGATCGGCGTTCGCGTCAAACATCGGCGGTTGCAAAATACCGGCGGGAAACACGATGTCGCGGAGCGCGCCGTTGTAGGCATCGTTCGTTTGCGGCGTCATGCCCCAGTCCGACATGTCGACCGGTCCCGTCAAGCGGTTCACATAGAAGGCCCAATCTGCCGCCGCCGCGCGCCGGACGTTGCCGACCAGATCGTCGGCTCTGATTTCTACCTTCGAATAATCGCGCGGCTTATCCGGATAACCGACCTTGATGTTGTAAGTGTCGAGCTTCTTCAATGCCTGCGCTTTCGTAGCTTCGCCCATCCAGTCGAGGCCTTTAATTCTTTCGTGCATCGCAACCTTCAGGTTAGCGACCAGCTCCTCGATCTTCGCCTTTGCGGCCGGCGGGAAATGTTTGGCGCTGTAAAGCTGCCCCACCGCCCATCCTAAATTGCCGAAACGATCGTAGCGATCGCCGGCCCCGTAATCGCCACCGCTAACGGCATGCACGCCTCGCTTCCAGCGCGCTTGCTGCTCCGCCTGGCCCGACAAAGTTTTGTTCCGCATCTCGAACAGCGCGTCGACAAAAGCCTTGGAGAGATAAGGCGCGGCGTGGTCTGCGACGTTGAATGCCTGCCAGGCCTGCAGGGTTTCAACCGGCGTCGCGTCGAAAATGTCCGCGATCTTCGGGAAGGCCGATTTTTCCGCGACGACGACCCGTTCCACCTTTGGCAGTCCCGCTTCGGCGAGAAATTTCCGCCAGGCAAATTTCGGGGCGAACGTTTCCAGCTCCGCGATCGACATCGCGTTGTAGGTAGCGACCGGGTCGCGCTGCTGGGTCTTGGTCCAGCTCGCATCCGCGATCTTGCTCTCGAAGTCGACAACTTCAGCGGCCCGTTTCTCGGCGTCGGGCCAATCGAGTAACTTGAGGAGCTGGGCCGCGTAAGCTTTGTACTTCTCTTTTTTCGCGGCGAAGTCCGGCTTCAAATAATAGTCCCGGTCGGGCAGACCGAGTCCAGCCTGGCCGAGGTAAACCGTGTAATGCTTGGGGTCCTTGATGTCGACGTCCACGAACACGCCAAAGATCCCGCCATGAAAATCCGCGTTCTGTCGGCCCATCAAGGCGGCGATCGCGTCTCGCGTCCTGGCCGTGTTTATCTCATCGAGAATCGGCTTGAGCGCAGTGGGACCAAGCTTCTCCACGCCCGCTTCGTCCATGAACGATTTGTAGAACGCGCCCACCTTGCCTTCGATGGTGGCCGGCTTCGGGTCTGCCTTCGTCGCGGTCTCTTCCATTAAATCGTGCAACCGCTGTTCGGTCAGGTCGGTCATGGCCAGCCGCAAACTGTAGGCCGATTTGTCCGCGGGAATCTGAACCCGATCTAGCCACGCGCCGTTCGCGTAACGGAAGAAATCGTCGCCCGGCTTGGTTTTGAAATCCGCTCCTTCCGTGTCGAAGCCCCAGGCGCCGTACTGCGGTTTTCCGCTGGGCTGGGCCAGGGCCGCCACAATTAACAAAACGGAAACGAACAAAACGGAACGGACTTTCATAGGCTGCGCAGGCTAGCGAGGCGAAGGCGCCGAGCCAACCATCTTCTGCGGCCAAGCCGCGCGCGTTACATCGGCAGCGCTACTCGCCCGCGGCTCCGAACCATTTCTTTTGCAGCTCGTCCATGAAACCGCGTTCGTTCAACGCGAGGAGCGCGCGGTTGATTGGAAGTCGCAACGGACTCTCTTGCTGAAGCCCGATGCCATAGAACTGCTTCTCGAAAGTAGGACCGACCAGGCGAAGCCGCGTTCCGATTTTTTTCGACAGGTAATAACGCAGGACCGGCGCGTCGTAGACGACGGCTTTCAGATCGCCCGCGTTCAAGACCGCAATCGCACTCGCGACATCGGGATAGGAAGAAACTTTCGCCTTGTTATTTCGCAGCCAGGTCTCCGCGGTGCTCCCTGCAACCGTGCCGACTTTCACTCCGGGCAAGTCCCCCGGACCACTGATATCGCCGGTAAGGCTTTTCACCGTCATCTCCGTCGTGACGGCGGCGGTGAAATAGGCAATCAGAACAATGCTGACCACCATCCAGAGAATCGCGACCAGGCGCGCCGGCACGCCCGACGGCCCCTTCGCCTCGCAGCCTCCGGTGCAGAGCATGCTGATCGTCCACCAAAATGATTCCCAGACGCCGGGCCCGTACGGTTCCGGATACATCTCGGCATTACGCCGGCGTTCGAACCACCAGACCACATGCGAAATCAGGAACATGATCAGGAGAACGAGGCCGAGGACTTTCGCCGTGTTCCAATTCAGGAATTGCCGCGACAAATTCGACCCGAAGTTATCGTTCCGCGCAGCATTCGTCGCGACCATGATTTGCAACCCGGAATCGTAATACGGCTGGGAGAAATCCATCATGGCGTGCCGCGCGGCGGTAATGCTGATCGCGGCGATGGCGACGTCGGCCTGCCGCGCCTTCAAAGTGTCCAGCATTTGCGGCACTGTCTCGACATTTTGAATATCGAACGATAGGCCGGCCTCCTTCGCGACAGCTTCCCAGAGATCGATGCTAAATCCTCGGAGCTTCCCCGCCTCGGTGAACGAGAACGGCTCGACCGGTTTGGTCACGACCCGAATCTTCTGCTGCGCGATCGCCTGGCTCGCGCCGAAGCAGCCACAGGCAAGGACCACGGCGGCGATGCGAAGAAAGCGTCCGGTCACGAGCGAGGGATACGTTGGTCGGCCGCTTATTGTCAATCGCGCACATGCCGGGCCGTGCTAGCGTGCAACAATGCCTTCCAACCCGGCCGATGACGCGAAGCGCAAAGACGAGGCGTCTGCGCGCGAGAAAACCCCGGACAGCGCGGACAAGGAAACGTTGCAGCCTGCCCGCGAAAAAATTCCCGAAGGCGAGGGGAACCTGCGCCGGCGTGCGGATTGGTTCCAGAAGCGGACCGGCGGAACGCCATAGTCTTCTGTGGCCGCGGCCCTGTGGGCCCGCGCGAGTTTGCGCGGGCGCGCTTCGCATAGCGAAGCGGCTACAGCTCAGACGCGCACTTTCAGCCGCCAAATGCTTCGTCCGTAGGTCGCCGTCGTCAGCGTGCCGGCGCCCTGGTGGTAGACCAGGTCCACGCACATCGTGTTAGGCAGATTCCGTTTCAGGCTGCTCCACGACCCGCCCAAATCGTGCGACACATAGACGCTCGCGTCGTTGGCGACGTAAACCGTCCGCGGCTCGTCCGGCGAAACCACTATCGCGTGATGCGGCACATCGGGCAGCCGGCCGCCATCGACATCGGTCCAATGCGCGCCGCCGTCCTCGGAACGAAACACATGCGAGTTCCCGAAGTTCGCGATGGTAGCAAAAAGCAGATCGGCATTGGTGGGACCCGATTCGAGCCGCGTGATCGTCACCCCGGGTAACTCTGGCCCCGCCATGTTGGCGCTCCAGGTCGTTCCACCATCCAGACTGCGAAAGAAGCCGCCGTTTTCCGTCGCGACATAGATACGTTGCGAATCAGCCGGCGCGACTTCGATCGCGCTGATGGAACTGCCATCGAGCGAAGCCGAAACCGCCCGCCAGCTTTCGCCATCGTCCTTCGAGCGCCAGACGCGATTCGATCCCGTGAAAACCGTGGAAGGATTATTGGGATCGAGCGTGATGTAAACCATCCAGACGTTTTCTTTCTCCGCATTGGTCGCGGGCGGCGAGACATCGCGCGATTGCTGGCCGCGAAACCGGAAGATGTTCATGTTGTAATACGAGGCGTAGACCTGGCTCGCCTTGGTCGGGTGATAAACCATCCAGCCGCCGTCGCCGCCAAGGATTTCGAAGTGATCGTTGCTGCCGCCAGTGGTGGTGACGAGCGTGCCGTTGTCCTGAGCGCCGCCGCCGAAACTCAGCGGATCGCTCGGCGCGACGTCGAGGTCGTAGTACATTGTGCAAGCCAGCCCGGCGCTGCGGTTCTGCCAGTTGCTTCCCGCGTCATCGCTCACGTCGAGGCCGCCGTCGTTCGCGTCGTAGACCCGGCCCGGCGCCGCCGCCGGCATGAGCAGCGCGTGATGATCGGCGTGCGCATAATTCGGCTTGCCGCGCTCGGCGTCCCAGCGCGTGACCTTTTGCCATTTGGCGCCGCCGTTGGTCGTGAGATGAAGATCGACTCCGCCGCAAAGGACATGGTTCGGATTGGTCGGATGCACCACGATCGAGTTGCCATAAGTCATCTGGCCTTCGTCGGCGAAATGCGTGCCGCCAATACTTTTCCAGGTGTTCCCGCCATCACTTGTCCGAAAAATCCCGAGCACGTTTTCGCTCGTCGCGGCCACCTGAAGATAGAGGACGTTCGGGTCCGAAGGCGCGATCGCGAGAGTGGAGCGATTGAATTGCGCTGCCGGGGGCAAGCCATTCGTCAGGTGCGACCAGGACGCTCCGCCGTCGAGCGAGCGCCAGACGCCGTTCGCCACGCCCTGGGCGGTGAAGGTGGCGAAGATCCGCTGCGGTTGCGCCGGATCGAAGACGATCGAGTGGCACCAGTAATTCTGCGCGGAGATGAACGTCTCGCGCGTCCAGGTTTTGCCCGCATCGCGCGACTTATACATGCCCCCGAACCCGCTCTCCTGCGGACTGACCCGGCCGAACCCGATTCCGCCGATGCGAATGTGACTGGCGTCATGCGGATCGATCGCGATCGCGCCGATGCGGCTCGGGATTCCGGTTTTCGCCGACGACGCGAACAGCGTCCAGGTCTTGCCAGCGTTCGTCGTGCGATAAAGACCGACGCCGGCGTAGCTGTCGGCGGAGAGGTTGGCTTCGCCGGTGCCGCAGTAAAGGATCTTCGGATTGGTGGGATGAATCGCGAGCGCACCGACGTTGAGCACGCTTTGCAAATGCCAGAGCGCTTTCCAGGTGCGGCCCGCGTCGTTGCTTTGCCAGACGCCGCCGCCAGCAGCGCCCGCCCAAATCGAGTCGGGCTTCGCCGGGTCGCAAACCAGGCAGGTGAGGCGGCCGCCAATATTAGTCGGCCCGATATTTTCCCACTGCGTCGTGCCGGGCGCGGGCGCGAACTCCTTTTCCACGCGCGCGCGTTCGGAGACGAGTTTGCCGACACACGCCTCCCGCAACGGCCACGATGCCCGGGCCTGAAACCAGACACTGCGCCGCTTATGGTTCCGCGAGACGTGGCCCAGCTTTCCGCGCAGCTGATTCTTCCGCGGTCCGGGGGCGATGGGTCCGCTGGCGTTTCCACCGGATTTCCGCCGCCGGGTTTTCGTTGTGGGCTTTTTGATTCGTTTAGCCACGACGGGATTCTCCAGTCTTCAGTTGTTGTTTGAAATGCCATGCCTTGTTCAGAAGCCAACTGAAGCCATACCAGGTCGCAAGAAACGCGAGGCACTCGAGGGTGAACGAGTGAAACCGGTAAAACGTTTCCGCGATAAACAGAGCTGAGATTGCGGCCGGAAGTTCCTGCGCGGCCAGCCGAAGCCCGCGCGATTTGGTGAGGAGATACATAGGGGTAAGGGGTGAATCGTCGCAGCGCGGCGACGGGCGCCATCGTGCAACCGGCGCGGGGGCGGTGTCAAAACAAAATGGTTGTAGCGTTCGTTGCCTAAGCGGACTGTGTTTGCCTACGGCGCCTTGAGAATCGGCACGATCTCAGTCTGAATCGGCTGGCCGGTGACCTCGATGTCCTTCTCCCCGACGTAAACGTCGATTTCGGATCGGACGCCAAACTTTCCTTCCAGATAGATCCCCGGCTCGATCGAGAAAAGCACGCCCGCGGTGATGAAGCGTGAGTCGCGGGTCTCGAAGTTGTCGATGTTCACGCCGTTGCCGTGGCATTCTTCGCCGATGGAATGACCGGTGCGATGGGTGAATTGCTCGCCGTACCCGGCGCGCTTGATCACTCCACGCGAGACATCGTCGACTTCGGCGCCGTGGATCCGCTTTCCTTCTCGAACATTCTTGCGGACGAATTCCGTCGCGGCATCCCGGGCTTCGCGAACGATCTTGAAGATGCGGACGTATTCCTCCGGCACCGTGTCGCCGACGTACCCAGTCCAGGTTTGATCGGTGCAAATCGCGCCCGGCTTCCGGAGCTTGCTCACGATATCGAGCAACACAAAATCGCCCCGCTTGATCGGGGAAAAAGCTTCGCGGGTCGGAAAGTAATGCGGGTTCGCGGCGTTCGCGTTCACCGCCACGATTCCGTCTTCGCGGGTCATCCCTTCCTCATCGAGCCGGCGCGCGATGAATTGCTGGATGTCGTATTCGGTGACCGGCTTCTCGGCCCGAATGTTCCGCCCGATCTCCGCGAACGCTTCCATCAGGACGCGGTGCAATTTGTCCGAGCCTTCGACGTGCGATTGCTTTTGTTCCGGCGTAACGACCGCTTCGAATTGCTGGACGAGCTCGGCGCTGGTCACGACTTCGACGCCAAAGGATCGGATCAGCTCGATCGTGCCGGCGTCGACGCGCGAGATGTAGGGAATGTCGTTGTTCGGCGAATACTGCATCGCGATTCGTTTCTGTTTCGAAAGCGTTTCCCGCAGATGGCGATGCTGTTCCTCCCACCCGCGATAAACCAGCGATTTGCCCGGTAACGCATCGAGTTTCCCGCGCTCGATCGAGTGGACGATCTTCACCGGCTCGCCCGACTTTGGAATGTAATAGAACCAGCGTCGCGAACCGGAGGCGTGCTCGCCCAGTTTCAGGATGCGGGCGGCGAGCGGATCGCTTCCCCGAAAATCGTAGAACAGCCAGCCGTCAAGATTCGCAGACTGGAGGGCCTTTTGGATTTCGGCCACGCGTTCGGCAGGTGTCGAGTTCGCGCGCATGGTGGAAGCAAAGATGGAGAAAACAATGAGCCCCGCCAGCGCGAACGATTTCATGGGACGAACAGATTAGTTCAAGGCCGCGGGCTACTTCAATGCTCTCCGCTAGGACTTGCGCTTGGACGTTGTCTTGTCACCGCCCGAGGAACGGGCCCGCGCTTCGGCCTGGGCGGCTTCCGCTGTTTTGCCGAGGGCGCGGTACTCCTGGGCCAGATGTCGCCAGGCTGGTCCGTAGTTAGGCATGATCTGGGTCGCGCGCTCAAAGGCGCTGGCCGCTTCCCGGTGCATCCCTTTTTTCTGGTAGGCGAGGCCGAGGTGTTCCCAAACAGCTCCGTATGTCTTCGGCGCAAGCCCGGTCGCTGTGCGCAAATGCTCGATGCCGGCGTCGACCTGTCCTGTCGCCTGAAGGCAATACCCAAGCTGGGCCTGGACGAGAAAATCCCTCGGTGCGAGGCGCGCCGCCCGTTGCAAAGGCGGGATTGCCTGCGGGATCCGATTTAGATTGATGTAGGAAAAACCGACCGTCGCCAGCATAGGCGCGCTATCGGGTGATACTTGGGCGCCGTGCGTCAGCGCCTGCAAGGTCGCCTCGGAATTCCCGAGCGCGTTTTCCGCCCGCGCCAATTGCAGCCAGGCGGAGGCGGCGGAAGGCGCGACCTTCGTGGCCCGGCGCGCGTATTCCAAACTCTCCTGCTTGCGGCCGCAGCGCAGCGCGCAGTCACTCAACGCGAGCCAGCCAAAACCGTACTGCGGTTCCAGGCGCGTTAGCTCTTTTAAATGCGGGATCGCGGCCGCGTAATGGTCCTGGAAAACTTCCGTCGCGGCCAGGCCGAAGTGCGACAGCGAAAGATTCGGAGAGATCGCGATGGACCGCCGGAACGCCGTCGTCGCTTCGCCGTACTGCTTGAAATTCAGCGCGACGATTCCGCGCAGGCATTCCGACCCCGCGCTCTTTGGATATTTGGCGCAAAGCTTTCGGGAATAATCGAGGGCGCGGCCGGGGTCGTTCGCTTGCGCGGCGACAAAGACCTGAGACGCCAGCGGGTCGCGTAACGCCGGGTCCGGTTGGCTGATGGCCCGCTGGACGGTGGGCTTTACCAGTTTTTCCGGCGGCGGCAATTTCTTAAGCAGTTTGTCGATGGACGGGTCCTGCGCGTAAACGGCACGGAACGGCGCGGTGATCAGAATGAGACTGGCGGTGGCTGCGACGGAGCGAGGAGAAAAAAGTTTCATAGGGGCAGGGCGAAAGTCGACCATTGTATCAAATAACTGGCTTGTCGCATCCATTTCTCGCTGTTAGAGGGGCAGCATGGTTCCGAGCCTGCGTTCCCACCTGGCCATTCTGGTCCTCCCGATCGCCCTTTGCTTCCCGGGCTTTGAGGCTCGCGCCGCTTCCGGTTGTATTTGGCGAGTTACCGGACCAACCGGCGGCACCCTTTATCTCGGCGGCTCGGTTCACGCCCTGCGGAGCACGGACTATCCGCTTCCGTCCGGCTATAACCGCGCCTTCGAGGCCTCAGCCCGGATCGCTCTCGAGGTCGATCGCAAGGCCCTGGAAACATCGAGCTCCGGTTTGTTGAAAGCGGGCAAGTATCCCAAAGGTGATAACCTCAAGAACCACGTCGATCCGCGGACCTACGATTACCTCCGGCGCCTTTTCGCGTTGCTCAAGATTCCGGAAGAAAAATTCGCGGCGTACCGGCCGTGGTGCCTGGTGTTACTCCTCGAGTCGCCCGGCGCGAGCGGTTTTTCCCACGATTTGGGAGTGGACGAGTTCATTACGAATCGCGCCCGCGCGAATGGCAAAGCCATCGTCGGCTTGGAGACGGCGGACGAACACAGCGCCGTTTACTCCGGGCTGTCCGACCGGCAAAGCGAGGCGTTGCTGCTGGTGAGCTTGATTCCGAGCGGAACGGGTGGCGGTGGCGATCAAACTCTGACTGCCTGGAGAAAAGGCGACGTGGAAACGCTGTCTCGTTCGCTTCACGCGGCCTATGCGGACTTCCCGGCGTTTGCCGACAGAGTGCTGGGCGCACGCAATCGACGCTGGATTCCGAAGTTCGAGAGCTACCTGAAAAGCGGTCAGACCTACTTTGTCCTGGTAGGCGCGGCCCACCTCGGAGGTGGCGACGGTTTGCTGGCTCTGCTTCGCGCGCGCAATTGCAAGCTGGAACAACTCTAACGCAAGGAACACATGGTGAAATATGCCGTCATTAGCACCAGCGGTAATCCTGACAGCAACAGCCGGCGGATGGGGCGGATCGCCTTTAAGCATCTCGAGAAAGCAAAGGTGCCTTGCACCTGGCTCGACATCAGCGAACTGAATCTCCCGCTCTGCGACGCGGATGCCTGCTACACCCAGCCGGGCTCGAAAAAAGTTAGCAAAGCGATCGAAGCCGCCGACGGGATTCTTCTCGCGACGCCGGTCTATAACTACGACGTCGCCGCCGCGGCCAAGAACCTCGTCGAGCTGACGGGGAGCGCGTGGGAAGAAAAAGTCGTCGGCTTTCTCTGCGCGGCGGGCGGGATGGGCAGTTACATGTCGGTGATGGCATTCGCGAATAGCCTGATGCTCGATTTCCGCTCGGTTATCATCCCGCGTTTCGTTTATGCCACTGGCCGGGCCTTCGAAGGCGACGAGCTCAAGGATCCGCAGGTCGGCGAACGAATCGAAGAACTGGCCGGCGAATTGGTTCGATTCACGAAAGCGTTGCGGGGTTAGTTCCGGCAAGTGGTAGAGAAAGAACCAGCGGCCCGGACCTGGAAGAAGATCGCGGTCTTCTACGGGCTGACGTTGGTTTTCAGCAACATCTTCAACGCTTTCGTTCTCCGCGCGGGACAGATGAACGCCGGAAATCTGATCTACGTCACCGGCGCGATGTGGAGTCCGGGGGCTCGCCGCCCTCGCGACCAAGCGGATCTTCGGCGAACCAACCTCCGATCTCCCCTGGAAATGGGGCGGCGCGCGCTACGGCTGGCTCGCTTATCTCATCCCGATCGCCTACGCATTCCCGGTTTACCTTGTAGCGTGGCTGACCCCGCTCGGCGGTTTTCTCGAGCCTGAATTTTTCAAGCAGACCGCGGCCCAGTTCGGGTGGTCCGGTTTTCCGCCGGCCGTGACCCTGATTCTATTCGTCGTCCTTACGGGAACCATTGGTCTCGTCGCCAAAACCGGGCGCGCCCTGGGCGAGGAAATCGGATGGCGCGGTTTTCTTGTCCCGGAACTAAACAAAGTCGTCGGCTTTACCGGCGTTAGTCTGATCAGCGGGCTGATGTGGGCCGCGTACCATTTCCCTGTCCTGCTTTTCGGCGACTACAACAAAGGCGCGCCGGCCTGGTACAACCTCATCTGTTTTACTCTGATGGTCGTGGCCGACAGTTTCATCCTCGCCTGGCTGACGCTGCGTTCCAAAAGCGTCTGGCCCGCCGCGATCTTCCACGGCAGCCACAATCTTTTTATCCAGTCGATCTTTACCCCGCTCACGCGCGATACCGGTCCGACGAATTATATCATCGACGAATTCGGAGTCGGTCTCGTGATCACGGTCGGCATTGCCGCCTTCTTAGCCTGGCGCTCTTTCGGGCGAGCCGCATCCACGGCGCAAACCGGATCGGATCCGACATGAGTCTTCAAGCCATCTCTCATAAATCCAAACGCCTGTCATCCTGAGCGAACGCGAAGGATCTCTGACCATTTCTTTCTTCATTACCGCAGGACAGGAAATGATCAGAGATTCTTCGCTACGCTCAGAATGACAACGCTATTAAGCATGCCCAGCCGAATGCGCCCTTGAGCCATGTCGTCCGCCATCGGACGAGGTCCGTCCCTTCGGCCAGCGTTTATTGAGGCTTCTGGGCGCAGGCTGCGACGAGGCTGCGAAGCGCTGCCTCCGAGAAGACCCCACTGAACCGCCAGGTGATTTGGCGTCTGTCTTCGAGAACGACCACGTGCGCTTCGTCGAGGGACTCTCCGCCAATCTGTTTTTGCCACTCCTTCGAGAACGAGGTGGCAACCCAAAAATGGTCATGGAGAGTTTTGGGTATCACGCGCTTGAGTGCGGAAATAACAAACGGGCGAACGAGCCCAGGCACATCTTCGAGGACAGCTATTTGGTAAATGCTGGCGGCTAGTGCCTTTTCGTTTTCCCGGAGCTTTCGCGTCCACTCAGTCGCCTGGTCCGACGCCGCCTTCGAAAAGGTCACCACGACGACTGCACGATCTTTGGCAAGATCAGCCGGAAAGACATGCGGTTGTCGATTGAGGTCTAGCGTCGGCAGGTTTAAGCCGGCGATCCACAATCCAGCCGCCAGGAATCCAGCAATCTTGATCATTTGTTCCTCGCTGAACGCGACAGCGCTGGCTCGCGTTGGCCAGCTTGGGAACGCCGCAGTCCCGCTATTTGCCCAGCAGAATCAGGATCCCGGCCACGAGGGCAAGAATGGGAAGGACGATGCTGGCGGCGCCGAGCGATACGCCGAAAATGCCGACGATGCCGACGAGGATCAGGTAAATGGCCAGCAGGAGCATTCCGATGTTTTTGGTTATCATGCGGCGATCCTGACTGGCCCCAAGAGATTGTCACGCGCCGATCTTTTCGCTTTCCCAACGGCGCGGGACATTGGAAGGAGAAAGCCGGATGGCGAAAGCGGACTATGAATGGATCGCGGCCGGCGAGGAATGGTCGGAGCCGTGGGGCGGATCGGCTGCGCAATGGTTTGGCAGCGTGCTTCCGCGAATTCACGTGGCCCTGCCGGCGGATAACATCCTGGAGATTGGATCGGGTTTCGGACGCTGGAGCTTTTACCTGCGCGAACACTGCGCCCATTTGCATTTGGTCGACCCCGACGGACAAGGCATGGAATTCTGCCGGCGCCGGTTCGGGTCGGACGCCAGGATGAGCTATCACCGGAACGAGAGCGATAGTCTGGCCATGATCGCGGACGACTCGGTCGATTTCATTTTCAGTTTCGATTCGCTCGTGCACGTGCGGCCCCAGACCATCGAGAATTATCTCAGTCAGTTTCCCGCCAAGCTGAAACCGGACGGACTGGCTTTCATTCATCATTCGAACCTCGGCGAATTCGCTTCGTCATTTTCCCGTCGAGCCCGAACCCTGGCGGGGAGGAAAACCATCGGCGCGGATCATCAACGCGATCCCGGGATGACGGCCGGCATCTTTCGCGAACAGTGCGAGCGCCACGGGCTGAAGTGCGTTTCCCAGGAAATCGTAAACTGGCGCGGCCGGCGGTTGATCGATTGCTTTTCCACCATCGCGCGGAAGGATTCAAAGTGGCAGAGCGGCGGCGAGCCTTACCGCAATCCCGAGTTCATGCGCGAAGCTGAATTGATCCGGGGCCGCGCCCGCCATTATCCTCAGGTGAAACCATGAACCACTGGATCGGCACTTCTGGTTTTCAATACGCCGAGTGGAAAGGGACCTTCTACCCCGAGGATTTATCGGCCAGCACGATGCTCGCGTTTTACGCGGAACGATTCACGACGACGGAGGTGAACTACAGCTTCCGCCGGATCCCGAGCCCGAAGACGATCCAGAATTGGTATGCGGGGACCCCGGAACGTTTCAAGTTCAGCCTGAAAGCGCCGCAGAAGGTGACGCATTTCGCCAAGCTCAAGAACTGCGGCGACACGATGCAATATTTCTGCCAGGTCATCACCGACCTCGAAACGAAGTTGGGGCCGGTCCTGTTCCAGTTGCCCCCGAACTTTAAGAAAGACGCGGCGGTGCTGGCCGACTTCCTCGAATGCGTGCCGGCTGGACTGCGGGCGGCGTTCGAGTTTCGGCATCCATCCTGGTTCGATGAGGAAGTGTTCGCGCTGCTCAACGCAAAGAACATCGCGCTTTGTATCGCGGAAAGCGCGGACTTGGCCGCGCCTGTCGTGGCGACAGCGGATTATGGTTATCTGCGCCTGCGGAGAGAGGATTACACGGACGCCGACATGGAGCGCTGGGCTCAGGCAATTACCGGCAAGGACAAGGTCTGGCAGGACGCGTTCGTCTACCTGAAACACGAAGAGAGCGGCATGGGGCCGCGGCTCGCGTCGCAGTTAATGGGATTGCTTCGACCGACGGCGTAGCGCTCTACGCCGCCACGCGCCGCTTCTGTTTCACGAGCGTCGCGGTCGATCGGCTGGCCGCCGGTCGGGTGCCGTTCTTCTTTGGCTTTAACGATTGGTTCCGGTTCAGGCTCTCCTGCAGGACCTTCACCAGATCGACCACGTTCGTCGTCCGGATCGCCGGCGCCGGCTTCTTCGCCACTTCCTTGTGCTGCGCTTTCTCCTCGATCATTTGCATGACCGCGGTGCGATATTCGTCGCGATATTTCTCCGGCTCCCATGGCGTCGACATGCTTTCCACGAGCGACTGCGCCATCTTCAATTCCTTGTCGGTTATCGCGGTGGCGCTGCCGTTATTGAGCTCTTCCGGAGTCAGGATTTCCGACGCGAAATGCATCAGGTCGAGGACGAGGAACAACCCATCGGGCTTCACCGAGGCGAGATACTCGCGGTTGCTGATCACCACTTTGGCTATGCCGATCCTGGCGGTTCCTGCGAGCGCCTTGTGCAAGAGCGCGTAAGCCTTCTCGCCTCCTTTTTGCGGCTCGAGAAAATACGGCTTGTAGAAAAACTTCGGGTCGACCTGCGCCAGGTCCACGAAATCTGTGATGTCGATCGAATGGGTCGACTCGATCCGGACCTTGGCGAAATCCTCTTCCTTGAGGACCACGAACCGGCCGCGTTCATACTCGAACCCCTTCACGATTTGATCGGCGGTAACTTCCTTTTGGTCCGTGTCCGCGACCTTTTTGTAGCGGATGGGACTCAGATCGGTCGCTCGGAGCTGACGGAAACTGAGCTTCTCTTCCCGCGTCGCCGGATAAACGGCTATGGGAATGTAAACCAGGCCAAAGCTGATACTGCCCTTCCAGATCGCGCGCATAGTAGATGGAGGTTATTCACAACCCCTCGTTAATGTCAATCCCAGCAAGGCCTTGGCCATGATGAAGACATTTCGGCACCTGTGTTTTAATTGCCGCGAATACAGAACCCGCGCTTAAACTGGCGCGTGTCTTCGATCTGCATCACCGGCGGCACCGGTTACATCGGATCGCGTTTGCTCCCGCTTCTGACAGATCGCGGACATCAGGTGAAAGCGGTCGTGCGACCCGGCTCGGAGAAAAAGATTCCGGGCAACGTTTCGATCGTTGCCGCCGATCCGTTGACCGAAGATTCGTACACAGAATCGATTCGCGGGTGTGACACTTTCGTCCATTTGATCGGCGTTCCTCATCCCAGTCCGGCCAAGGCGGCGCAGTTCCGCGCCATCGATCTTCCTTCGGCTCGGGTCGCCGTGAAAGCCGCGCGCGATGCAGATGTTCGGCACTTCATTTATCTGAGCGTCGCGCAGCCGGCTCCGATGATGGAGGCGTTCATCGCGGTTCGTGCGGAAGGCGAGGCGCTCATTCGCGCCAGCGGAATGCCGGCAACCTTTGTCCGGCCGTGGTACGTTCTCGGGCCCGGCCACTGGTGGCCATACGCGTTGCTCCCGTTTTATCGGATCGCGGAACTCTTGCCGGGAACCCGTGAGTCCGCTCTGCGTCTTGGGCTGGTCACGATTTCGCAAATGCTGGGCGCCCTGGTTTGGTCGATCGACAATCCTCCCAACGCCGTCCGGATTCTCGACGTGCCAAAAATCAGGGAGCTGTCGCGATCGACACCGTCTTGACGTTGACGAACTCGCGGATCCCTTCGGCGCCAAGCTCGCGCCCGAAGCCGGAACGCTTCGCGCCGCCGAACGGCAGCCGGGGATCGGAGGCCACCATGCTGTTGAGGAATACCATGCCGGCTTCCAGTTCCGCCGCGAAAAGCTCCTGCTCGCCGGAATCCTTCGTCCACGCCGTCGCGCCCAGGCCAAATGAGCTGTCGTTCGCGATCCTGATCGCGTCCGCGGCGTCGCTCGCGCGAAAGCAACAGGCGACCGGTCCGAAAATTTCCTCGTGATAAGCGGGCGAATCGCGGGGGATATCGGCGAGCACCGTCGGCTCGAAAAAGAAACCAGGCCGGTCGATTCGCTTCCCGCCGGTAAGCAACCGCGCTCCGGCCGCGACGGACTTTTGGACCTGCTCCTCGACTCCGCTCAAAATGGCCTCGCTCGCCAAAGGCCCGATCTCCGTCGTCGGATCGAGCGGATCGCCAACCTGAAGCGCGCGCATCCTGCCCACGAAGTCGGACAGGAACGTGTCGTAAATTTTGTCCGACAAGATGAAGCGCTTCGCCGCGATACAGGATTGCCCGGCGTTTTGAATCCGCGCCGCCACGCCCGTCTTGACCGCTGCCTCGAGGTCGGCGCTCGGCATGACGATGAACGGATCGCTTCCGCCGAGCTCGAGGACGCTTTTCTTGATTTGGCGTGCCGCCGCGCTCGCGACTTCGCTCCCGGCGCGCTCGCTTCCCGTCAACGTGACCGCTTTCACTCGCGGATCGTCGATCACCGCCCGCACCTTTTCCGTTTCGATGAGCAACGTCTGAAAAACGGCGTCGGGGAATCCGGCCCGCCGGAAAATGTCTTCGATGGCCAGCGCGCATTGCGGCACGTTCGCCGCATGTTTGAGCAGGGCCACGTTGCCCGCCATCAACGCCGGCGCAGCGAAACGGAAGACCTGCCAGAACGGAAAGTTCCACGGCATGATGGCGAGCACCGGACCCATCGGTTCGTAGCGGACGAAATTGCGCGCCGATTCCGTGTCCACTTTCTTTTCCATCAGGAATTCTTTGCCCTTCTCGGCGTAAAATCGGCAACCCTTGGCGCACTTCACGATCTCGTCCTCCGCGGCCCGAAGGAGTTTGCCCATCTCCAGGGTCATCACCCGGGCGAGCTGCGGCTTTTCTTTTTCGAGTAAATCCGCGGCCGCGTTCAGCCAATCGGCGCGCTGCCGGGACGACGTCTTTCGATAACCCCGGAACGCTCGCTCCGCGTTCGCCAGTTTGGCGTCCACCTCGCCGGAATCGAGCGCCGCGAATTCCCTCAGCGTTTCGCCCGTGGCGGGATTTGTCGAAGCGATGGCCATTGCCCACCTACAGCCGCAGGCCTTTTGGAATCAAGAGCCGATCGAGTAAATCGAAGCCCCATTGGACCAGCAACGCCAGCACCGCCGCCGGGATAGCGCCCTGGAGAATGGTGACGTGATCGTTCAGGTTCAGTCCGCTCAAGATCGGTTCGCCCAGGCCGCCGGCGCCGATGAGCGCCGCCAGGGTCGCCGTGCCGATGTTGATCACGGCGCTCGTTTTGATTCCACCGAGAATGGAACGCGACGCAATCGGCAGATAAATATTCCAAAGGCGCGCCCACGATTCGAGGCCAAGAGCGATCGCCGATTCGCGGACCGGCTGGCCAATGTCCTGCAGTCCAGTCGCGGTGTTCCGCACGATCGGCAGCAGCCCGTAGAGAAACAATGCCGCGATCGCCGTGCGCACGCTAATTCCGAAAAACGGCACCGGCACCAGCAACGCGAGGAGGGCGAGCGACGGAACGGTTTGGACCGCGCCGGTAAATCCGAGGATCACCTGCCCGACGATTCCGCCCCGGCTGGCGGCGATGCCCAGCGGAATGCCGACCGCGATGGAGAGAAGCAGCGACAGGCCGGCGAGTTGCAGGTGACGCGACGTCCAACGCCAGAGCTTGTGCGGAAACGATTCGCCGCCCCCGAAGGTTGGGCCGGTGCCGGCATCCGTGAAAAACAACGCGCCGGCCCGGCTGTAATCTTTTGTCCGCTCGGCTTCCGCGTTCAACCGGATCATCCCTTTGGCGTCCAGTTTTCCTTCCATCCCGCGCAGGACCGCGACGGCGTTCGCGGCCAGACTCAGCCGATAGAGGAAGACCGCTTTGTATTGCGGGAAGAATTGAAGGTCGTCCTCCAGAACGACGAGATCGTTCTCCGCGATCTTCGCATCGGTCGAATACGCGTCCTTCACGTCGATGGATCCGTTGCGAAGCGCTTCGTACCCGAGCCCGTGATCGATCCCGACGATGTTGGGCGGGGAAAGCCGGTACTTTTCCGCCAGTGGCTTCCAACCGTCGCGCCGATCGAGAAATTCATGGGTGAACCCCATCTTCAGCTCCGGATGATTTCGCAGATCGCCAATCGTGCGGATCGCTTTCTCCTCCGCGACCACCCGTCGCATCACCAGCGCATAAGTGTTGTTGAAGCCGATCTCGCCAGTCATGCCGACGCCAAGCTTCGCCAGTTCTTCTCGCATCTGGCTCTCAGTCGCCGTCGGCGTTTTCAAAATTTCCTCGGCGATCGTCCCGGTATATTCCGGGTAGACGGCGATTTGGTCGCCCTTCAATGCCTGCCAGAGAATGATGGTGCCGCCCATCCCCTGGCGGTGCTCGGTCGTTAGGCCGGCATTTTCAAATGAGCGTTTCGCGATCTCCGCCAGAACGTACGACTCGGTAAATTTCTTCGAGCCGATCAGGATGGGTTCGGCAGAACAGGGCGAAGCCGGCAATAGGCAGAACGCTGCAAGCAAACCAAGGAAGGGCGATTTGAAATCGCCCCGCTTTTTCGGCGGCGATTTCAAATCGCCGTTCCTTGAAGTCTGTTCTGCTTTCATAGCATAGCCAAAGTTCGTTGAGCGTTGATGAAGTCAGTCACGAACGAGTTTGCAGGTTGCGCTCGTAATTCGCTGAGCGTTCCGCGCTGAACCACGCGCCCTTCGTTCATCAGCACGATCTCGTGGCCCAGATAGGCGGCTTCAGCCAGATCGTGGGTCACGAGGATGGCGGTTTGGTTGAGACGGGCGAAAATTTCTTTCAGGTCTTTCTGCAACGCCGCGCGAACCAGGGGATCGAGGGCGCCGAGCGGCTCATCGAGGAGGAGGAGTTCGGGCGAGAGCATGAGCGCGCGCATCAGGCTGATCCGCTGGCGCTGGCCGCCGGAAAGTTCGAGCGGGAAACGGTCGAGCGCGGATTCGGGGAAGCGAGTCAGCGCGCAGAGATCTGCCAGCCGGGATTTCATTTTGTCAGCCGGCGAGTGGAGATGGTTCGCCATGAGCAGAACATTTTTGCGCGCGGTGAGGTGAGGGAAAAGTCCGCCATCCTGAATGACGTAACCGACGCGGCGACGAAGCTGCGAAACGTTCGCGGCCGTTACGGCTTCGCCGTCGAACCGAACCGTGCCTGCATCGGGATCGAGCAGGCGAATGATCAACCTAAGCAGCGTCGATTTGCCGCAGCCGCTCGGTCCGATGAGGACGGTGGTCTTGCCGCGGCCGAAATTGAGATCGGTGGGATGAAGGGCGATGGCGCTGCCGTAGGTTTTGCTAACGCCCCGCAGCTCGACGAGCGGGTTCACGATGTTGTTTTAGCGAAGCTAGTATGGCACGGCGACGCCTTTCTGTAGCCGCTTCGCTGTGCGAAGCGCCGGGACGAACCGACTATCGCTCTCACGCCGCCCACAGGGCGGCGGCTACAAAAAAACTATTCCGCCACCGCGAAATGAAAGATCGCGAAGAACCGCTGCGGGTCAGTCCAGACGCGAGAAGCTTCGCGGAAGCCGGCGGAGGCTGCGAGCCGCGTGAATCCCTCGAGGGTGTGTTTGTAGGAAAACTCCGTGATGATTGTTTCGCCGTCGCCAAACCGAAATTCCCGGCCGCCGACATGCACGGTCTGTTCGCCTTCGCTCACGAGATGCATCTCGATCCGGCCTTCGCTCTCATTATAAACCGCGCGATGTTTCCAGCGGGCCAGGTCGAAGTCGGCGCCGAGCTCGCGATTGGCGCGGACGAGCAGGTTCAGGTTAAACTCGGCGGTGACACCGGCGTTGTCGTTGTAGGCGGCTTCGAGAATCGCCCGGCTCTTCTGCAGGTCGACGCCGATAATGAGGCCCCCGTTCTTGCCGCAGAGCTCGCAGACGCGCCGCAAAAAATCGCGGGCCACGGGCGGCTCGAGGTTACCGATGGTCGAACCGGGGAAAAAAACCGCGACGTGATCGGGTTTCCGCAACGGCTTGGGCAGCTGCAATTCCTGGAGGTAATCGGCGCAGACCGGAAGGATTTCGAGCGCGGGCATGGCGTGGCTGAGCTCGATCGCGGAGTCGATGAGGCGTTGCTTTGAAATATCGACGGGGATGTAGGCGATTGGATTGTGGAGGTGTTCGAGCAGCATCCGGGTTTTAATTCCGGCGCCGGTGCCGAAACCAATCAGAGCCGCGTTCGCACCGATCGATTCCGAAATCTCCGGCGCGGAACGGCGAAGCAACTCCGTCTCGGTGCGGGTGATGTAATACTCCGGCAGTTCGCAGATTTGCTGAAAAAGATCGGCGCCCCGCTCATCGTAAAAAAATTTGCAGGGCAGCGTCCGCGGCGAGCTCGAGAGCCCCGCGACGACTTCGGCGAGGAAATCGGCGCTGACCGGCTCGAGGTCGAGGACGGTGACGCGTCCAGGAGCGCCGCTCATGACGGATCGCGGGCGAGCCGGATGCCGGTAAACTGCCAGCGTTTTTCCGGCTGAAAGAAATTCCGATAGGTCAGGCGAACGTGGTTGCGCGAAGTGGCGCACGACCC
Source organism: Verrucomicrobiota bacterium (assembly GCA_041167265.1). Taxonomy (GTDB): domain Bacteria; phylum Verrucomicrobiota; class Verrucomicrobiia; order Chthoniobacterales; family UBA10450; genus AV80. The sequence goes on from JBEEHG010000009.1 coordinate 31,754, forward strand.
CCCACGCAAGACCATCTGGTTGCACATGAATTTGCCGTTGTATTCGCCGAGCGCGCCGGGGCCTGCGCGGTAGCCGGGGTAGGGGAGGTAAGCGCTCCGAGTCCACTCCCAGACGTCGCCATACATTTGCTGGAGCTCGCCTTTCGCCGGCGACTTCGAAACCGGGGCCGGATGAAAGCGCTCCTCGTCCACGAAGTTGCCCGCGATTGGCAAACCGGCGGCGGCGCGTTCCCACTCTAACTCAGTCGGCAAACGCGCGCCGGCCCAGTTCGCATACGCGTCAGCCTCGAAGTAACTGAGATGCGTCACGGGCTCGGACTCGTTCACCCGCCGAAAACCGGAGAGCGTGAAGTTCCACCAAGCCCCATCGCGTTCCACCCAATAGAGAGGCGCGCGCCATCCCCCGGCCGCGGGATCGTTCACCGTAGTCCAGCCAAGCGACAGCCAGAATTCGGACCGGCGATAACCGCCCGCTTCCATGAACTCCATGTATTCGCCATTCGTGATCAATCGATTCGAAAGCAAAAACGGGAGGACGAGGGCGCGATGCCGGGGGCCTTCGTTGTCGTAGGAAAATCCGGCGCCGTCATGGCCGATCGTGACGATGGCTTCATCAAACTCAATGAAACTTTGCGAAGCAACAGGGCCGTTGTCAGATGGCGGGGCCGCTTCGCGAAAGACCGGATAAAGCGGATTCTGGGCGAGCACGTGTTTGATGTCGGTCAGGAGAAGTTCCTGGTGTTGCTGTTCGTGATTGAGTCCGAGAACCAGGATCGGCTCGATTTCCGCGAGGAGCGCGTCGTCCGCTTCGCCGATTAATTGGGCCACGCATTGATCGATCGATTCGCGGAACCTGTGAGTTTCCGCGAGGGTCGGGCGCGAAATCAATCCGCGCAGATCGCGGCGATGCATGTTGCCCGCTGCGTTGTAATAAGAATTAAAAAGATAGGCGTACTGCGGCACCTCCGGCCGATAGCGCGGCATCCAGACTTTCACCACGAACGTTTCGAAGAACCAGCTGGTGTGGGCCAGGTGCCATTTCGTCGGGCTGACGTCCGGCATCGACTGCACGACGCAATCTTCCGGCTCGAGATCGCGGCAGAGACTCGCCGTAAAATCCCGGACCGCGCGATAACGTGTCAGTAATTCCTCGGCGCGCGATCGCGAACCGGGCTGCCGCGAGCGCGCTTCGCTGGGACCGGGCGGTGGCTCGGCCACGAGGGTCTCGGGCGCCTTCAAAGGGCTCAGCCTTCCTCTTCGAGTTCTTCCTTGCGCGCCTCGACCATCTGATCGTGCGCGGCCTCCTCGATCCCGTCTTCGACCAGATGCTCCCCGACATTTTCCTCGTCCTCGATTCGGGGCGCGCGATGCCCTGCCGATGACGCGACGACATTCCATTCCTCAACCACGTCCGCGTTCTCCTCCGTCTCCTCCGGCGCGTTCGAGGGCACCGCACCGAGCAATTCAAGGCGCGCCTGGTCCCAGTCGCTGTCGGTGAATTCATCCGGGTCGCGCTCGGCGATGAGTGCGATTTCCCGCGCTCTCTTTTCAACTTCATCGGGCGATGGCGCGCCGAAGCCGTTGCCGTGAACAGAAATTTTACCTGCCGGATGAGAGTTATCGTTCATATGAGTAAATACGAAGGAGACATGACCGCTGTCCGCATTGAATTAATGATTATCCGGCCCGCCGGCATGAATGGCAATGCTCTCTTTCGCTCTGGCCGGAACGGGGGGCGGGGCCATTCGTTCAAATCATGACCGAACGAAGCCAAAGGTTAACCCTGGCCAGCGGCGCGACCATCGCCTTGAGCGAATACGGAGACGCTCAGGGCGCCCCTGTTTTCTTTTGTCACGGCTGGCCGAGCTCGCGGACGATGGCGGAGCTGGCCCACGACGCCGCGACCGAACTCGGGGCGCGGATCATTTCACCGGATCGCCCCGGAATTCGCGACTCACCGTTTCAACCGAACCGGCGGCTGATCGATTGGCCGCCCTTGTTGAGCGAGATCGCCGATCGCCTCGGAATCGATCGCTTCCGGATTCTCGCCGTTTCCGGCGGCGCTCCCTACGCCTACGCGAGCGGATGGATGATGCCGGAGCGGGTGGAAAAGATCGCGGTTGTCAGCGGAGCCCCGCCGCTGGATGAACTCAAGGATCACGATGGCCTGCTCCCGATCCATCGCCGGATGCTGGCGCTGCGGGAGACGCGGCCGTGGGTCTTGAAGTCGCTGTTCCACCTGGCGCGGCCGTTCGTCGCGATGCGAATGCCGATCCGGTTGCGGCCGCTCCTGTTAAAGTTCCTCCAGCCGTGCGACGCCAATGTCCTGCGCGAGTCCCGGTCGTTCGAAGTCTGTTTCGAGAGCGCGCGCCAGGCGTGGCGTTCGTCAGCGATCGGAGTCATGACCGACGCCGAAATTTACGCGACCCCCTGGGGATTTCCGCTCGAGGAAGTGCGCGTGCCGGTCGCGCTCTGGCACGGGACAAACGATCGAACGTTCGCCCAGCGGCTGGCAAAAGACGTCGCCGCGCGCCTGCCCAATTGCGAGTTCCATCTGGTTGAAGGCGCTGGCCACTACTCGCTCCCGATTCGCCATATTCGCGAGATTCTAAAAGATCTCATGGAAAGCTCTTCCGCGCTGTAGTCGCCTCGCTCTGTCGAGGCGTTTCTTCGCGGCGACGGAGCGCCGCGGCTACAGTACTGCGGCGTAAATTTTCTCGTGCGTTCCCGCAGAGCACGGCCGAAATTCAGCGGTGGAAGATTTTACAGCGGGCGCTACCCACGATCAGCCGACGCGACGGCAGTCATCAGTCGGCGCGCCGTTCGACGAGCGCGTTCACCAGCTGGTGGCGGATTGGGGCGCAGAGAAGTCGCCCGAGCTGATCGAGGAGTTGATCATCACCGCGCTCAAAATGGCGCGCGACAAAATGGGCACCGGCGACCTGAAACTGATGAATCGGTCGCTGAAGGAAATGCGCTACGCCGCGAAGGTGTTCTCGAACTACCGCGCGTTTCGGAAAGTCTGCATCTTCGGTTCCGCGCGAACGCCGCCGAGCGAAGCGCAGTACGACGTGGCCGAGGAATTCGCGCGCGAAATGGTGGCGCGAGATTACATGGTCATTACCGGCGGTGGCGACGGCATTATGGGCGCGGCTCAGAAAGGGGCGGGGCGTGAGCACGGATTCGGACTCAATATTCGCCTCCCGTTCGAGCAACGGGCGAACCCGATCATCGAAGGCGATCCGAAGCTGATTAACTTCAATTATTTTTTCACCCGCAAACTCAATTTCGTGAAGGAAACGCACGCCTTCGCGCTATTCCCGGGGGGGTTCGGCACGATGGATGAAGGGTTTGAGGTGCTGACGTTGATGCAGACCGGCAAGGCGCGGATCATTCCAGTGGTTCTGCTCGATCGGCCGGGTGGAAGTTATTGGGAGACGTGGATGAAGTTTTTGACCGAGCACCTGTTCAAGTTCGGCTACATCGGCGAGGAAGATTTCCATTTTTTCAAGATCGTGCCGGACGTCGGCGCGGCCGTCCGCGAGATCGTCGAGTTCTACAGCGTTTATCAGTCGTCCCGCTGGGTCGGCGAACAACTGGTGGTTCGGCTCAGCAAAAAACTGTCGGCCTCGGGCCTGGCCGCGCTGAACGACAACTTTTCGGACGTCCTCCGCTCCGGCCAGATTGTGCAGGGCGCCGCGCTCCGCCAGGAAAAGAACGAACCCGAAATCTGGGAACTCCCCCGGCTGATCTTTACGCCGCACCGGCGCAGCTTCGGCCGTTTCCGTCAGCTCATCGACGCGATCAACGCGTCGGAGACGGCGTAGCTGTGTTGTCCGCTAAACGGCGGCGCGTTTTTCCACGATGTAATCGTGGATCGTGTTTACGCTCCGGAGCGCTTTCGCGGCCACCTCGGAATTTGGGACGCCGACACCGAACGTTTTCTCCATGCTGACAACGAGCTCGAGCGCGTCGATGGAATCGAGACCGAGCCCGCCGGGACCGAAGAGCGGCAGGTCATCGCCGATTTCTTCGGCGGTCGTCTGCAGCATCAGGTTCTTGACCAGCATTTCCTTGATGCTTTTGCGGAGATCGGTGTCGGACATGGCTAAGAGTGAATCGCCAGCCGCGTGAGCAGCGGTCGCGAGCGGCGACTGTGTCGTAATCCGGGGAGATCGTCAAATGCTGCGAGACGCGTGCGCCCGCAGGATCAGATTCGGTCGGTCCGGTCGGGATTCGGGACGCGGGTCGGTTCCGGCTCTGTCCGGGCCTGGGCCGAAGCGGGCGGCTGGTTTTCGATTTGCGGAACGGTAGCGGCGGGAGCGCCGGGCTTTGGCACTTCGGTCTTGCTCGCGGAATGAAGTTCGTCCGTGAATTCGTCTTTCGCTTTCTGGAATTCCTTGATGGCCGAGCCCATGCCACGCGCGAGCTCCGGCAATTTCTTCGCGCCAAAGAGCACGAGAATAATCAGAAGGATGATGATCAGGTCAGGTCCGCCGAGATTCGGCAGCAACGCGAACAAGTTCATGGGGCCAAGCATCTGCCTATCTCCATAAGTTGCAAGGCATTTCATGCCGGCGGCCAGGCATGCTATGAATGAAGGATGCGCCGCTTCGCCCAGGAAGTCCGTTCGCTTTTCGACCGGCAATACCGCCGCGCCTTCCGGAATCTGCGCCATCTGCCGGCGCTCGACTATCGCCGGGTTATCGATGCGGGCGCGAATCGCGGCGCCTTCACCGACGCGTTCCTGCGGTTGCACCAACCCAAACGGATTGTCCTCGTCGAAGCGATCCCCGAACTCACGATGACGCTGGACGAGAAGTATTCCGGCGATCCCAGGATCACGGTGGTTGCAGCGGCGTTGTCCGATCGCAATGGCGAGGCGGCTTTCGAAATTAATCGGTCGCAGGCCTCCAGCTCGCTGCTTTCCATCGATCCGCGAAATTCCAAATGGTTCGGCCGGGACCTGAGCGTCGCCAGCTCGATCACGGTGCCGACGATGACGCTGCCCGAGTTAATGGGGCGCCAGGGCCTGGACAGCGTCGATTTGTTGAAGCTCGATCTCCAGGGCGCCGAACGCCTCGTCCTGACCGGCGGCGCCGAAGCGCTCGATCGGGTGCGTGTGATTTACACGGAAGTTTTTTTCGAGCGGCTCTACGACGGCGCGTGGCTCTTCTGGGAGATGAACGAATTTCTTTCCCGACGGAATTTCAAGCTCTGCGGCCTGTCCAACATCGTCCACGCCGCTGACGGCGATCTCGTCCAGGCGAATGCGACGTTCCGCCGGCTTTGAATATGAAATCAGCACGCGCATTGATTTGCGCTCTGGGCCTGCTGCTCGGCCATGAAGGCGAAGCCGCCAGTCTGGGCGGACAACAAATCCCAGGCGCTGGCGGCAAGATCGAAATTCGATTCCCCGTTTCGAGATATTTTCAAGACATCGCTTCGCAGGCCGGCAATCCGCGCCCCGAGACCGGCCGCGCGGTGCTCGCGTTCCCTCCCGGATTCGACCCTTCCCACACGTGGCCGATCCTGATCGTCACGTCGACGAGCGACTTCGATCGCACCAGCGCGATGGACGTGGACTGGTACCGCCCGCCCGCTAACGCCGCCGGCTGGATCGTTCTCGGACCCGACGCCGCCATCAAGCCGCGGATCGATTCGACCCAATGGCGACTGGGATTACTGGGCGCGGCGCTCGAGGCGATTCGAAAAGAGTGGCCGCAATCCGCGAAATGGCCGGCCGCCTTCGCCGGTTTCTCGGGCGGATCGAAACGGAGCGGCGTCCTCGGCGTGATGCTCGCGAGGAGCGGGTCCATTCGCGTATGCGGATTTTTCCTGAGCGGGATCAACGAAGATCGACTCGGCGAAGCGTACCGCACTTATCATCCTGGCGCCGGTCTTCTCGAAGTCCCGGTCTGGTTGAGCAGCGGATCGACCGACCCGATCGCAACCCCACAGGCGCACAATCTCGTAAAAGCGTCGCTCGATCGCACCGGTTTCAAACGGGTGCGCCTGGAACAATTCGGCGGCGGCCACCAGTTGAAGATGTCCGAGGTGCGCCGCGCGCTGGAATGGTTCCGCCAACTGGGCAGATTCTAGGTTTACTCTTCGCCGTCATAGTACTCTAGCGACTCGCCGCCCATCAACTTGCGTTCGGGCGAACGCACCAGCCACTTCTTGCTGTCGGGGTAATAGGCCGATTCGCCGATCGGATTGTCGGCGATGATGAACATCACGAGATCTTCCGTCGAATCGTTGGCAAAAGTGTGCGGCTCTTCCGGCGGGAAAACCAAGGCATCGCCAGTTTCTATCGCCGTCGTTCCCCCCTGGTGACGGACAACGCCTTTGCCGGAGAGAACATAATAGAATTCCCACTGCGCGCTGTGGGCATGGTACGGATACGGAGTTTTTCCAGGCGGGATCCGGGTTAGCTCGACATCAAACGGATGCCGTTCCCTCAGGTCGGTGGAAAACGGCTGTCGCCCGAGCGCGATCGAGATTTCTTTCGACGCGCCCCCGAATTTTCCTTTGGGCGACGACCACGATTCCTCGGTGACGTCCTTGACGTTTATTTTTTTCATCGCCTTTCAGTACCGCGCTAGAAACAACCTGCCTTGTTGTAGCGACGCCGCTCTGTCGGCGTAACCCGCTCGGTCGCGGGCCAAGCGCCATTATGGCGACAGAGCGCCGTCGCTACACTTCCTACACGTCGTAATACATCGCGAACTCGTAGGGGTGCGGCCGGAGCCGCAAGGCGTCGTATTCCTTCTGCTTCATCTCGATCCAGTTCGCGACGAAGTCGGCGTTGAAGACGTCCCCTTTGAGCAAGAAATTGTGGTCGTCGCCCAACGCTTTGATCGCGCCGCTCAGGGAATCGGGCACGCTCGGGACGTTAGCCAATTCTTCCGGCGGCAACTCGTAGAGATTTTTGTCGAGCGGATCGCCGGGATCGATGCGGCTCTGGATTCCATCGAGACCGGCCAGGAGCAAGGCGGAAAAGGCGAGATACGGATTCGCGGCTGGATCGGGCGTGCGGAACTCAATTCGTTTCGCCTTCGGGTTCGCCGAGTAAGTGGGAATCCGGATCGCCGCGGAACGATTGCGCGCGGAATAGGCGAGGTTCACCGGCGCTTCGAATCCGGGCACGAGCCGCTTGTAACTATTCGTCGTCGGATTGGTCAGACAGGTGAGCGCCGGCGCGTGCCGCAGAATTCCGCCGATGAAAAACAACGCCATTTCACTGAGTCCGGCATAACCGTTTCCAGCGAAGAGCGGCTTCCCCTCTTTCCAGAGCGACATGTGGGTGTGCATGCCGGACCCGTTATCGCCGAAGAGCGGTTTGGGCATGAACGTCACGCTCTTGTTGTGTTTCTTGGCGACGTTCCGGACGATGTATTTGTAGTATTGGAGCTGGTCCGCCATCGATTTCATCGGCGCGAAACGAATATCGATCTCGGCCTGGCCGGCGGTCGCGACTTCGTGATGTTGCCGCTCGATCGGGATCCCGGCTTTTTCGAGCTCCAGGCACATCTCATTGCGAATATCCTGCAGGCTATCGGCCGGACCGACGGGGAAGTACCCTTCCTTAGCGCGGATCTTGTAACCGAGATTTGGGAACTCTTCCCGCGCGCTATTCCAATGGCCTTCTGCGCTGTCGACCAGGTGGAACGAGGAATTGCCCGAGTAGCTGTAGCGGACTTCGTCGAAGATAAAAAATTCCGCTTCCGGCCCAAAGAAGGCGGTGTCCGCAATGCCGGTGCTTTGCAGATAGGCCTCGGCTTTTTCGGCGACGCCGCGCGGATCGCGATCGTAGGGCTCGCGCGTGATCGGATCGACGATGGTGCAAATGAGACTGAGGGTGGGCTCGGCGTTGAAAACATCGATCCACGCCGTCGTCGGATCGGGAATGACGAGCATGTCGCTCGCGTTGATGGCGCGCCAGCCGCGGATGCTGGAGCCGTCGAACCCGAGGCCTTCGGTGAAGATCTCCTCGTTGTATTCGGTGAGGGTGGTCGTGAAATGCTGCCAGGAGCCCGGCAGATCGGTGAACTTGAAATCCACGAGCTTCACGTCGTGGTCCTTGATCATTTTGCTGACGTCGGAGGCGGTTTTGTCTTTGGCCATGGTGAGGTGGTTACAAACGTTACATCGTTAAAAAGGTTACATCGTTACACCGGCAATCTCGCAGCTCGATGTAACGATGTAACTTTTTTAACCCTTGTAACTCAGACGGCTTTCTCGCCGATCTCTTCGGTGCGAATCCGGACGGCGTGCTCGACCGGAAGCACAAAAACTTTTCCGTCGCCGATCTTGCCCGTCTTGGCCGCGCCGACCACGACGCTCACGGCTTTGTCCACCATTTCGTCGGCGAGCACGACTTCGACTTTCACCTTCGGGAGGAAATCGACCGTGTATTCGCTGCCGCGATAAATCTCGGTGTGACCCTTCTGCCGCCCGAAGCCTTTCACTTCCGTGACCGTCATTCCCTCGATGCCGAGTTCGGCCAGAGCTTCCTTCACTTCCTCGAGTTTGAACGGCTTGATGATCGCTTCGAGCTTTTTCATGGCGGATAAATTGGCGGCGCGTGTCTGGTTTACAATCGCACAACGATCCTGCCGAAACACCTGCGCTTTTCCAAATCCGTTTCGGGGATTCGCCGCACGTGCTCTGTTAGCAACGCCGCCGAAAACATGCAACCTCGAATTTTTTTCGGCATGAAAAATTTATTTTCGCTACGAATTTCGGGTCATCCCGAGCCGCGCAGACGGCGAGGGACCTCCCGGTCGCCCGTGCGTCACACAAACGATGAGCAACGTCCTTCCTGGTATAGACTCCCGCGTATTTCGCGAAAGCGGTTGAGCACATGAGAGGTCCCTCGGCGCGCTCCGCCAGCCTCGGGATGACAACTCACGGCGGCGTGAGTGGCTGTCGTCCCTCGTGGATTTGACCGCGTCGGGATGCGCGCGCTTATAGTGCGGTCGGATGCCTTCCGACTCCTTCGTCCACCTCCATCTCCACACCGAATACTCGTTCCTCGATGGCGCAGTCCGGATGAAGGAGCTGATGAAAAAAGCGAAGGAACTGGGGATGCCGGCTGTCGCCATTACCGACCACGGAAATCTTCACGGGGCGATCGAATTTTACCAGGAAGCGACAAAGGCGAACCTGAAACCGATCATTGGTTGCGAAGCCTACATGGCCCCGGGCGCGATGAAAGATCGGCCCAATAACCAGCGCGACGCCGCCTATCATTTCACCCTCCTCGCGAAGGACGACACCGGATACCGCAACCTGGTGAAGATGATCTCCATCGCGCACCTCGACGGCTTTCATTACAAGCCGCGGATCGACAAGGAGCTGCTGGCGAAACATTCCGCCGGCTTGATCGGCCTGAGTGGTTGCCTCAAGGGCGAGATCAACATGGCGATCCAATCCGACAATCTCGCCAAGGCGCGGCAAAGCGTGGCCGAGTTTCGCGACATTCTGGGCCCCGAGAATTTCTTCCTCGAGCTGCACGACCACGGCATCGAGGCGCAGCATAAATGCAATCAGGTCCTGCCCCGGCTCGCCCAGGAATTTGGGCTCGGGCTGGTCGCCGCCAATGACGTCCATTTCCTGGAGCGCAGTCATCACGAAACCCACGATGTCATGGTCTGCATCGGCACCGGCCGGATGGTGCACGACGAACGGCGAATGCGTTACACGCCGGAGCTCTATTTCAAATCGGCCGACGAAATGCGCGCGCTCTTTCCGGACCATCCCGAAGCGATCACGAACACGCTGGAGATCGCCGATCGCATCAATCTCAAGCTGGAGTTTGGCGTCTCGAAATATCCCGAATATCCGACGCCCGACGGGAAAACGCGCGAGGCATATTTGCGCGAGCTTTGTTACAAAGGTCTGCACGACCGCTTCGGCGAAAGGGCGGGGACCGATACCGACCTGATCAAGCGGCTCGATTACGAAGTGGACATTTTGGAAAAGGCCGGGTTCGTCAGCTATTTCCTGATCGTCTGGGACTTCATCCACTACGCGAAGCAGCGAGGGATTCCGGTTGGTCCGGGACGCGGTTCGGCGGCGGGGTCGCTCGTTGCCTACGTTCTGGGAATCACCGACATCGATCCGCTCCAGTTCGGTTTGATCTTCGAGCGGTTCCTGAATCCCGAACGCGTTTCGCCCCCGGACATCGATGTCGATTTTTGCAAAGACCGCCGCGGCGAAGTCCTCGAATATGTCCGGCAGAAATACGGCGAGCGGCGCGTTTCCCAGATTGTCACCTTCAACAAGATGAACGCGAAGAGCGCGGTCCGCGACGTCGGCCGCGTCATCGGACTTTCCTACGGGGAAGCCGACCGGCTCGCGCGAATGATTCCGAGCGGCCCGGGCCAGCAGAACATCACGCTCGCCGAATCTGCGCTGGCCAATCCGGAATTGCGGCGCGCGATTGAGACCGAGCCGGCGACCCGCCAGCTTTGGGACCACGCGACGTTGCTTGAAGGGCGTTCCCGCAATTTTGGCGTTCACGCCGCCGGAATCGTCATCGGCGACCGCGATCTTTCGGAATATGTCCCGCTCCGGCGCGACCCGAAAGAAAAGGAAGTCATCACCCAGTATCCGATGGGTCCGCTCAACGATCTCGGGTTGCTCAAAATGGATTTTCTCGGGCTGCGAACCCTGACCGTTCTGCATGACGCCGAGGAACTGATCCGTCAGCGCGTTCCGGATTTTTCGCTCGCCCACGTTCCGCTCGATGACGCCGCCACCTTCGCGCTCCTCAATCGCGCCGAAACAATCGGCATCTTCCAGTTGGAAGGCGGGATGACCGGGTTCTGCAAGCAATTCGATTTTAAGGCGATCGACGACATCATCGCCTTGAGCGCGCTTTATCGGCCGGGGCCGATGGACCTGATTCCGGATTACATCAAGCGCAAGAAAGGTCTCGCGAAAATCCGCTACGAACATCCGCTCCTCGAGGAAGTCTGCGCCGACACCTACGGCGTGATGATTTACCAGGAACAGGTGATGGCGGCCGCGAGCCGGCTGGCGGGTTACTCGTTAGGCCAGGCCGATCTTCTCCGGCGCGCGATGGGCAAAAAAGACCGGGAGAAGATGGCGAAGGAACGCGCGAATTTTATCGAGGGCTGCGCGCGGGAAAACAAGATCCCGGAAAAAAAGGCTAATACGATTTTCGATCTGCTCGAGAAATTTGCCGGCTACGGATTCAACAAGAGCCACAGCGCCGCCTATGGATTGATCAGCTACCAGACCGCCTACCTGAAGGCGAATTATCCGGTCGAGTTCATGGCGGGATTGCTGAGCAACGAGATCAATAACACCGACAAGATTTCGACGTTCGTGGGCGAGTGCAAACGGATGGGGATCCCGATTCTGCCGCCGGATGTGAACCGAAGCAGCCTGAAGTTCACGCCGGAAGCCGCAGCCGGCAGTGGCGGCGCAGAGGCCGCTCCCACCCTGGGCGCGATCCGATACGGTCTGGCCGCGATTAAAAATGTGGGCGAGGGGGCGATGGAGATCGCCATCAGGGAGCGCGCCGCCGGCGGCGAGTTCGCGTCGCTCGAAGACTTTTGCCGGCGCCTCGATTCGCGGGTCGCAAACAAAAAGATTTTGGAGAACCTGATCAAATGCGGCGCGTTCGATTTCCTCGGAAGGGAGCGGACGGAGCTGTTTGCCTGCATCGATGAATCGATGGCCGCGGCGGCGGCCTCGCAACGCGATCGGGCGAGCGGGCAGGTCTCGCTTTTCGACGACATGCCGGCACCCGCTTCGAAGCCTTCTTTGCGGCAGGTCATTCCCTGGACCGAGCACGAGAAGATGTCCTACGAGAAAGAGCTTCTCGGTTTTTATGTGACGGGCCATCCGCTGGATGCCTACGCCAATGTGCTGGCTGACGGGAAATATCAGACGATCACTTCGCTGAACGAACTGCCGGACCGGGGAGCGTTCAAAATCGCCGGCGCGATTGTGCAGGTCGACAAGAAGTTCACGAAGAAAGAAGGCAAGCCGTTTGCAGTCGTGTTTCTCGAGGACCTCACGGCGACGCTGGAGGTTGTTCTCTGGAACGAAGTTTACACGCCGCTGGCCGACGCCCTTCTTTTGGGACGGGTCCTCGCCGTTCACGGAACGCTGGATCGGCGGGACGATTCCCTCCGGGCGGTGGCGCAGCGCGCGAAAATTCTGACGACGAAGAGCATTCCCGCGCCGCTGCCTAACGAGTCGAACGGCAACGGACATGCGGAGAAAGAATCGCCCCTGGTCCTTTCCTTCTCGTCGGCCGCGACCGGCGACGAATTGCGCCAGGTCCAGACTATCCTCGCGGCCTCTCCTGGAACTCGCTCTGTCCGCCTGATGTTGTGCCGGGCTGACGGCGGCTTTGTCCAGATGGACGCCAATCTCCGGATCAGTTTGACGCCTGAGCTGCGCGAAAAGCTCGGGCCATGGCTGCAAGCCATCTAGGGAAAGAGCGCTGGCGCCAGCCCGAGTGAAAGCGTTTTTCCGTCGCGACAAAGGGGAAACGTCTGTGGGAAAAGCGCCTCGTCGTTACCATCTCCATTCGGGGGTTGCTGGCTGAGCGAGATGATCCAACCAGTGCCCGACAGTTTTCCATCGAGGTCGATTTGGTTCACTGCGCCGGTTAACCGTGAAACGGAAGGCGAGGCATGAAACGCCACGGCGCTCACACAATCCTCCGCGCGCAATGCCGCCATCGGCGCGAGCGCAACGTTCGGCCAAAGCGCCACATGGATATGAGTGAGGTTGTTCAATTCGATTTTGCCGCGGGCGGAAATGTCGACGTCGCGCTCTTTCCAATGGGCATAATTGATGGTCGCGTCTGTCCCCGCAAAAACGATCCCGCCTGAGATCTCCGGTCCGCCCAGGAGCTCGCCGTCGACGAGATTAGCGCTGCCCGTCACGGTCGGCTGCTGCACGGAATCCGACAAACTGACGCTTCCACTGAGGATCCCGCGCGTGAACGAACCGCGCGAGACGTAAGCCGGCAATTTCGCTAGAAACACCGCCGGGAAATTCACGGCAGCGGAAAGCGGCCCGTTGCTGACGAGGGCAAACTCGCCGCCCTGTTTCTCGAGTTGGATTGGCAGCGCGGCGTCGACTGTCACCGGATTGGAACCGCGAACTACGAGATCGCTTTTCAGATTGACCATTCCGAAGGCGAGCGACGCATCCAGGTTCGCGGTCAACGCCGGGGCGTTATCGAAAACGAAATCGCGCAACTGGACTTGGGTTTTCCCTTGAAGCGAACCCGGCATTCCCGAGAATTGGAGTCGGCCGTTGGCTTGCCCGGATAAATCGGGTTTTGTTTTCAGCGCGGCGGCGACTTCCGCGAGATCGAGCGAATCAAGCGTGAGATCGACGTCGACGAATGGGTCCGTGCCGAGCGCGGCCAGCCACGAGAAATTCTCGCGAAGTTTTCCAGCAGAGATGGGCAGAAAGACGTTCCCGGTTAATCGAGGATGTCCGTCCAGCTCGCCGCGCAGCTCCTGCACCTGGATGTAATTTTTCGCGACCCCGACAAATGCGTTCAGCTCCGCGCGTCGGTTCCAGAAGTGGAATTGTCGGAAGAAAATATCTTCCGGGGAATAGTCCGCCGCCAGTTCGACGTTGAAGGGAACGAACGGGCCCTCCGCGGCGCGAAGGTTCTGGGCGCGCGCCTGGAACGATCCCGCGCCGACACCGTTCGCACCGCGGCCTTTCCATTCCGCGGTGATCGATCCCTGGAGAGGGAACGGCACGATCGTCTTCGGAACGAATCCGCCATAGTTTGCGATCTCCGCGACTGAAGTTTGGAATGCGCCGCTGTAGGCGTGGTCGCCGGTGAGGGCAAAACTTCCTTCGCCATGGAAAAAGTCTCCGGTCTGCCGCAGTTCGAACTGGGTGACGGCGACGCGGGACTCTTCCAAATCGAGTTTCATCTCGAGCGACTCAATCGGCGACCGGAAAAGGACGAGGGTATTTCCGGTAACGGAGAGGTGACCGCCGAATCTCCCTTCGCGCGCGGTCACGCTTCCGCTGGCCGAAAGCTGGCCGGCGAAATCCGGCGGGCTCCAGCCGAAGAGCCGCGCGAACTCGCCCAGATCGTTGATGGAGGCGCTGAGGTCGCCGCGAAAAGCGGGTCTGATTTCATCCCCTAACTTCTCGGGCCAACCGAATTCGCCGCTCAGGGTGAGCTGGTTGTTTCGCTGCTTGATATAGAGCTGTTCGACCTGCACCTCGCGGTTGTAGAGCGACGCTCCAATCATGACCGTGTCTGCCGCGCGATCGCGCCAGGTCAGTCCGCTGATCTCGGCCCAGATGGCCGCGGTCGCATTTCGAAGATCGTTGATCTCGCCGCGAAAAGTGAACTTGCTCGCGTGGAGAACGCCGCTGGCGCGATTTTCCCATTCGAGCGCGTCCGACATTTGGGCGAGCGAAACGCCGGAGCCGTTTCCGGCCACGTCCCAGGTCCGTTTCCCGCCGCGGTCGTCGCTCGAAATCCGGGCGCGAATTTTTCCCCCGAAGGCGTCGACATTGACCTCCATGCCGATGCGGCTGTCACCGATTTGGGAGAGATCGATGGCGATCGTGTCGATGTCGAAACCGCGCATCAGGCTTAGAGCGCCGAGCGCGAGTCTGTTGTCCTGCCAGGAAGTTACGCCGCGCACGTTGGACAGCGTTTTCTGGAACCACGGCGATGCCAGCCTGATCTCGCGAGCCGTCAACGTGCCCGCTTCCAATTCCGAACCGGTCAGGGCGCCATCGCGAACGTCCACGGTCGTTAGGCCATTCTCGATGTGAAGATCGACGGCGGAGAACTTGAAGCGGTCGGCCTGCAAATTTTTCAGGATCGACCATGGGGCTCGCTGAGACGACGCGGGCTCGCCTGGCTTCCGCCGCATCACGAAGTTGAGGCCATCGATCTCAAGGTGGCGCAGGGGCCGCTTCGAACCGTTGAAAATGCCGGCAAGATTGAGACCGAGTTCCACCCTTGCCGCTGTGCCCTCAATCTGGAACGGCATTTTTGGGTCGCTCCGCACCCGAACATTTCGCATGACGACGGGACGCAGGAACGGCGCTTCAATTTCGCCGAACTCGACCTGGAGGCCTTCGCGTTGCGCGGCGCGCTGCGTCCAGATTCGCAATCCGCTGGCCACGATGAGCGGAACGAAACAGAGCGCGAGAAGCGCGGCGATCAAGAGCGCCGCGCTGGTGAAAAGCACGCTTCGTTTCAGGCGCATGGCGGCTGCCAATGTAGAGGCGCTGGCCGCGTGCGCCTATTCAATTAGTCGGCGCTTCCGGCCGCTCAATCTTTGCCGCCGCGTCCTGGAAGATCAGCCGGACCGGCCGCCCGGCCTGGATGCGTTCGTTCAGCTGCGTTTGCAGCGATGTCTCCGCTTCCGCCAGGATGCCGCTTTCCGCCGCCTTCTGCCGGGCGAGGTCCGGCAGGGTCGCGAGCTCCGATTCGAGGTCCGCGGCCGAAATCCGGTTCCAAAAACCATTTTCGAAGGTGAGGACTTCCACCTGTTTTTGTTCGACGCCGAGAATGGTCGCGTGCGGCAGGCTAATCGCGATCGCGTCCGGCTGGAGATCGACGCTAACGTCGTGTTGCAAATCGAAGCCGGCCTTCGCGGTGAAGGTGGCGTGCAGTTTCACCCGCTTCGTGCTCCCGGCCCAGGTGTGGAGCATCTCGTGTTCGACTTCGACCTGTCGGGAAAGAATCGCGAGCTGCGCCGTCGCCGTGGTGCGCTCGAGGTAAATCCGATTGTTGACGCTGACGCGCGGCTTGAGCTGCGCCTTGTCCACCAGGGCATCGCGAAGATCGCGACCGACGCGTTCCAATTCGGCCGTGCCCTGGCTCGCGGTCCGCGACGGCCAGGTCTCGAGCCGCAGAAAAATGAAGGCCGAAAGCGTCGCGATAACCAGGACGCTGAGGGTGAAGGCAGCCGGCCAGGAAAATTTTCGGCCCCGTGCTCGCGTGTCTGGATTCACGACGTCATGTCCCCAAAAAAGTACCGCCCCCCACATCCGATGGACGTGAAGGGCGGCTGTTCCCCCCAGAACATTTTTTAATCTGAGCCCTTTTTAGTCTACGCGATGCGGGACCGCAAACTTTTTTTTGTAGTACTTCTACTTATTCTTTGGGGACGCGCGCGCAGAGTGCCATACGTTGAACTGTGAAGCTCGGTTTACGTTACCAGACAACGTATCGCTACGAGGAGCCGGTCGGCTTTTCACCACATGAGGTGCGCCTCTTTCCGCGGAGCGACCGCTTCAGCCGGGTGCGCCGATTCGATTTTTCGACCACGCCGAAAGCGACCATTCGATATGGCCGGGATCTTTTCGAGAACACGGTGGCTTCCTGTTATTTTCCGGAACGCTCGAAGGAGCTGACCTTTCGCCTCGCGATCAATATCGATCTTGATGAAAAAGATCCGTTCCATTTCATCCTCGATCCCAAAGCGGTGGAACTGCCCTTTGAATACGACGAGCGGACACGGGGCCTGCTCGCCGCTTATCGCGAGCCGCAGGGGAGGCAGGAGCTCAAGGTTCCGGGCTGGGCGCCGCCGACGACACGGAAACGGCGCGGCACCGTCGAGACTCTCGTCGATTTGAACAAACGATTGCACGAATGCATCGGCTACGAGCGACGAGAGGAAGGAGAAGCGCTCGCGCCGGCGGAGACGCTCCGGGCAGGGCGCGGCGCCTGCCGAGATGTTTCGGTTCTGCTCGCCGAAATCCTGCGGCAGCTCGGACTCGCGGCCCGCCTGACGAGTGGTTATCTGAGGGAAAGCGATTCGGAAACCAAGCGTGCCGAAGGATCGCTCCATGCCTGGACCGAAGTTTTCCTTCCGGGCGCCGGATGGATCGGCCTGGACGCGACGAACGGCGTTCTCTCGAATCACAATTTCATCGCCGCCGCGGTTGGTCTCGCGCCGGGCGACATCACGCCGATCAGCGGCGTTTATTATCATTCGAAACGCGTCCCGGCGCAGATGACGAGCAAGTTGCAGTTGCTGAATTTGTGAGCGCGTCAAAACGCCGGTCATCCCGAGCCGCGGAGACGGCGAGGGACCTCGCAGGAGTAATCCGCTTTCGCGAAACAACAGCCGCATTCCGTCGGAGGATGCTGTGCGTGTCGCGGAAGCGGTGAGCCGGTCGTGAGGTCCCTCGTCGTCTACGCGACGCTCGGGATGACACGCTCGTTTAGCTGAACGTAATTGAATTGCATGCTCGCCGAACTTCAGCTCCGCCATTTTCGCTGCTTCGAATCGCTCCGGATCGAGCTGGCGCCGGGCTTCAATTTTTTCCTGGGACGAAACGGGCAGGGGAAAACGTCGATCCTGGAAGCGGCCTGCGTTCTTTTTCGTTTGCAATCGCAACGCAGCTCCAGCCTCGCGCCGGTGGTGCGATTTGGAGAAAAATCTTTCGCGGTCTCGGGTCGCATCGAAAATCATCGGCTCGACTTTCGCTACAGCGTCTTGCGCCGGAAAGTGGCGATCGACGAGATCGAGCAGAGAACTTTCGGCGAATATCTTCGCCTTGGACGCGTCGTTTCTTTCGCCAATACCGACATCGAACTGGTCCGCGGTGGATCGGATTCGCGCCGGCGTTATCTCGATTTTCTCGGCAGCCAGATCGATCCGCTCTACCGGCCGAGCTTGCGCGCTTATGAGCGGGCGTTGCGTTCGCGGAACGCGCTCCTGAAGTCAGCCCAGCCGCGGCCGCGCGAACTCGCGGCCTACGATCAACCGCTGATCGAACACGGCACCAATCTTGGCGTCATGCGCGGCCGGCTGGTCGAACGCCTGGCGCCCCTCGCCGCGCAAGCGCATCAGCGGATCAGCGGTATCGAGGAAAATCTCCAGATCGAGTTTGCTCCCGGAAACGAGGACGATTTTGCCAGGCAGCTCCGCGATTCGTCCGCCCAGGAACTCCGACTTCGCCAGACCATCGTCGGTCCGCATCGGGACGATATCGAGTTGCTGATCGAAGGGAAAAAGGCGCCGCAATATGCTTCGGAAGGGCAGCAGCGGACCATCGCGCTCGCGTTGAAAATCGCGCAGGCGCAGCTTTTCGCGTTGGAGGAGCAAACGCCGCCGCTGCTTTTGATCGACGATGTTTTCGGCGAGCTCGATCCAGTGCGGAGGAATGCGTTGCTCGAGCATCTGCCGGGAGATGCCCAGAAATTGGTGACCGCGACGACGATGCAATGGCAGGAAAATACGGTCGAGGGACCGGTTTTCGAATTGCGGGAACGGCAAGTGATTCGCCGGTAACACAGCTACGAATGGAAACAAGTTGCGCCGCCGGAGCACGAGCATTCTAGTTTCTCATGCGCAACCTCGGTGATGGAATGCCGCTGAGCCTGGCCGGTTCGCTACTTGTCGCCCACCCGAACATGCTCGACCCGAATTTTCGGCGCGCGGTCCTTTTCATCTCGGCGCACGATTCCGAAGATGGGGCGCTCGGCGTCATCCTGAACCGCCCGCTCGATAAACAGGTCGCCGACCTGGTGAACGACCCGCCGCCCAAAGGCCTTGGCGACATTCCCGTTTTTCTAGGCGGACCGGTGGGAAAATCTCAGCTCATGTTCGCTGCGTTCGAGTGGCACAAAGGCGAAGGGCTCAAGTTGAACCACAACGTGGGGATCGACGAAGCCTATCAGCTGGTGGACGAAGATCCGGCCTCGATCCGCGCCTTTGTCGGTTACGCGGGCTGGAGCGCCGGGCAGCTTGAAGCGGAGATGAAAGAGAAAGCGTGGATTTTGCAAAAGCCGACGCGGTCCGCTCTGGCCCCGGCTCGTTTACCAAAACTCTGGTTCGAAATCATGCGCGGCCTCGGTCCCTGGTACAAAATGCTCGCGGCGGCGCCAGACGATCCGTCGTTGAACTAAGGAAAGTGATCGGTGGGCAGTGATCAGTGATCAGAAAAACGGGCCTGCCTGGTATTTTTAACTTGTCACTTGTCACTGATCACTGGTCACTCTCTCCAACATGATCATCGGCGTTCCAAAAGAAATTAAAGCGCAGGAGCACCGCGTCGGGCTGATCCCTTCCACGGCCTCGATGCTGACCCGAAAAGGCCACACGGTTCTCGTGCAGAAGGACGCCGGCGTCGGCTCCGGTTACCCCGACCAGACGTATATCGACGCCGGAGCGACGATCGTGCAGACGGCGAGAAAAGTTTACGGCCAGGCGGAAATGATCGTGAAGGTCAAGGAACCGTTGAAGGCAGAGTATGGGCTTCTGCGGAAAGGACAGATTCTTTTCACCTACCTGCATCTCGCGGCGAGCAAGCCGTTGACCGAGGCGTTGGTGAAGTCGGGCGTGACGGGAGTCGCCTACGAAACCATTCAGGTGGGGAACAAGCTGCCGCTGCTCGAGCCGATGAGCGAGATCGCGGGCCGGATGTCGACCGTGATGGGCGCCTTTTATCTGGCAAAACACAACGGGGGTAACGGCGTCCTGCTTGGAGGCGTGCCCGGAGTTTTGCCGGGTAAAGTCGTCGTGATTGGCGGAGGAACTTCGGGCGTGAACGCGGCGCGGATGGCGTTGGGCCTCAAAGCCGATGTCACGATTCTCGAAGTGGACGGCGAACGGATGCGTTTCCTCGACCTGACGATGCCAAACGTGAAGACGCTTTATTCGAACGAAGCGAACCTGACCGAGTTGATGCCGACGACCGATCTGCTGATCGGCGCGGTGCTCGTGCCCGGGGCAAAGGCGCCGAAGCTGATCACGCGCGAGATGCTGCGGAAAATGAGACCGGGTAGCGTGTTCGTGGATATCGCGATCGACCAGGGCGGTTGCTCGGAGACTTCGCATGCGACGACGCACCAGAATCCGGTCTACGTGAAGGAAGAGGTGACCCATTATTGCGTCGCGAACATGCCGGGCGCGTACGCCCGCACTTCGACGCAGGCCTTGAGCAACGCGACCGCGCGCTACGCGGAACTGCTCGCCGACCTCGGCCTCGAAGGCGCCTGCCAGAAACAGCCGGCACTCATCGGCGGCATCAACACCCGCGATGGCAAGGTCACCTACGCGGCCGTGGCAGAAGCGCACGGCCTGAAATACAAGGCGCCGTTTTAAGTCGGTAGGGCGCCGCTGTCCTCGATCGGCTGACCCCTCCAAAGTCATTGTTCGGCAAGGCCGAACACTTTGCGCGATTCGATTCAGCAGTGTCCAAGATGGGCAACCAATCCAAAAATTATGAAAAAATTAATCTGCATTTTAGCCAGCGCCGCGCTTCTCGGGGCGTGCGAACAAAAGACCGATGTTGTCGCTCCCGCGTCGCCTGCGCCTGAAAAGAAAGTCGAAAATAATACGACGGTCGTAAATCCGACCACGGAGAAGACCAAGGAAACCAAGGAGACGACGAACACGAACACGACGACCACGAGTCCGTCTTCGAATTCGTCCAGCACGAGCACGACCACGACGACGTCGAGCCCGAGCCCGTAGTCTTAGCGTTCTGTCAATTCACGAAAGGCTTCCCGCGGTTCGCCGCCGGAAGCCTTTTTGTTTCTGCTCTTGCTCCTGCTCATGATCCTGATCCTAATCTTCCAGCGAAGACCGGGATCACGAGCACGATCAGGATCATGAGCAGGAAGGAACTGTCTTTTCCCAAAACCAAACGGCTGACGCTGTCCGCTGAGTTTGCGCGCGTCAAAGGGCAGGGGAGCACAGAGCGCGGCCGCTACCTGGTCCTGGGAGCGGCCAACGTGAACGAGGAAAAATCGTTTCGGGCCGGCTTTATCACGCCGAAACATATCGGCACGGCGGTGGTCCGAAACCGGGTGCGGCGCCGGCTCCGCGACATCCTGCGGACCAACCAAACGCGGTTACGTGCTGGACTCTGGATCGTGGTGGTGGCGCGGCCCTACGCTGTCAACGCAACCTATCAGCAGCTAAAAGATGAGTGGTTGCGCCTCGCGGAGCGCGCTTCTATCCTAGCGCCCTGATGCTTTTTCTGGCCCGGCTTTTTATTCGCGGCTACCAAATCATCCTCTCACCGGTGCTTCATTTTTTGGCGGGACCCGGGGGCGGTTGCCGCTTTGAGCCGACGTGCTCGGTTTATTTTCTTCAGGCCCTCGAGACGCATGGAGCTCTCCGCGGAACATGGCTCGGTCTCTGTCGCCTGGCTCGATGCCATCCGTGGGGCGGTCGCGGGCACGATCCGGTTCCGCTTAAAAGTGGGATTGCCCAGGCTGTCGCAGCGCAAAGGCCGCTCCCCCATTCCGATCACCTCGTTTGTGAATAGCCCGGCGGGCA
The DNA here is from genome assembly GCA_041167265.1 of Verrucomicrobiota bacterium. Lineage (GTDB taxonomy): Bacteria > Verrucomicrobiota > Verrucomicrobiia > Chthoniobacterales > UBA10450 > AV80. The sequence continues at coordinate 53,044 of JBEEHG010000009.1, forward strand.
CCGACTATGGATCGCCAAGCATGGATTGCCATTACCGTTTGCGTCCTCGGGCTGATCGGTTGGTACGCCTACACCGCCTCGCACCTGCCGCCGCCGAAGCCGGCGCCTTTCGCGGCCGCTCCCACACCGGCGACGACAGCAACTGATTCCCCGGCGAGCGCGGCTTCGCCGGCCGCCTCCGCATCGCCCGTCGCCAACAGTTCTCCGTCTCCGGCCGCGACGGAAACAGCGCCGGCTTTCGCTGAGAAAACCGAAACGCTGGCCAACGGCGACGTCGAGCTTCGCCTAACGAATCGCGGCGGCGCCATCGTCGACGCGGTCCTCGTCAATCACACGGTCGATAACGGTAATCGCGTCGCCTTGAACGCGCCCGATCGCACGCCCATCGGCGCGATCGTCGAGCAGCCGGACGGCACTGCGCTTCCGGAATTTTCCCTGGAAAAACAGGCCGACGGCAGCGTCCAGTTCGAGCGCAGGACGCCGGAAGGGGTCACGGTCCGAAAGCGGTTTTTCTTCCCGCCCACGACCGAAAAGAAAGACAATTTCGTCGCCGAGATGGACATCGATTTCCGGAACAACGGCGCGCAACCGTACACCAACCCGGGCTATTTCATCACCCTTGGCTCAACCCGGCCGATCCATCCGAAGGACATGCCGACCTACACCCGGCTGGCCTGGTACGGGAAAGGCAAAGCCGATGGGATCGATGCGAATTGGTTCGCGGCCCAGAATTACCCGCTCATCGGTGTGGAAAAACGCGCCGCCCAACCTTTCTACCGGCAAAAGATCGAAAACCTCGAATGGGCCGGGATGACGAACCAGTTTTTCAGCGACCTGGTCACGCCTTTGAACGTCAAAGGCGCCGAGCTTTGGGCGAAGCCGTTCGATATCAAGCAGGCCGAAGGTCCCAACCTTCTTGGAGTGGAGGGCGCGATGGGCATCCCGGGATTCCAGGTCGCGCCCGGACAAACCACCACGCAGCGATTCCAGCTTTATACAGGGCCGAAACTTTACGGGCGCCTGGCGAGACTCGAGCACAACGAAGCCGAGATCATGAATTTCGGGTGGTTCAAACTGGTGAGCCAGTTCCTCCTGAACTTCATGAACCTGATCCACGGCTGGGTGAAGGATTACGGGATCTCGATCATTCTCCTGACGGCCTGCGTGAAGGGAGTGCTTTGGCCGCTCCAGAACAAGGCCAACAAATCGATGCGCAAGATGTCCGCGCTCGCTCCGAAAATGCAGGAGCTCAAGGAAAAATATAAGGACGACCCGACCCGAATGAACCAGGAAGTGATGAAGCTCTACAAGGAGCACGGGGTGAATCCGGTCGGCGGCTGTTTGCCGATGATGATCCAGATTCCGATCTTCTTCGGCCTCTTCAGCATGCTGGGCCAGGCGGCGGAATTGCGGAACGCGTCGTTCCTTTGGGTGCACGATCTTTCCCAGCCCGACACCGTCGGCCACATCCCGGGTCTCGGGTTCCCGATCAACATTCTGCCGTTGATCATGGGGGCGACCAACCTCTGGCTGATGCGGATGACACCGAAGACCGGCGATTCCACCCAGCAAAAGGTGATGATGTTCATGCCGCTGATCTTTTTATTTTTCTGCTACAATTTCGCGGCGGCCTTGGCATTATATTACACGACGCAGAACCTGTTCACGATTCTGCAGCTTTACCAGAACCGGAAACAACCGGCCCCGGTCCTGGAGAAAGTTGCGCCGCCAGGAAAACGCGATCGAAAAGGACGACGATGACGCCCAAGGAATTACTCGACACGATTCTCGGCTATCTCGGATTCGTCGTGCAGATCGACGAGACCCAAAGCGAAGGCGGCAATCCGACGCTCCAGATTTACATGGAGGAAAGCCACACCCTCATCGGCCGCGACGGCGAGACGCTCGAGGCGATCCAGTTTTTGCTGAACCGGTTGATCCAGATGAAGGACAAGGACGCGCCGAAGGTGATTGTGGATTGCGAGCATTATCGCTCGATGCGCGAGGACAAGATCGTGCAGCGGGTGAGAGAACTGGCCGAGCGGGTCCGGATCTCGGGCCGGTCGCTGCAATTGGAGCCGATGAATTCCTACGAGCGCCGCCTGGTGCACAACGCGTTCAAGGACGATCCCGACGTGGCCACGTGGAGCCCATCCGATTCCGCACGGATCAAGCAAATCACGCTGTTGAAGCGCCAGCCGAAGAAAGAGCCGGCGGCGGGGTAGGAGTCGCGCGCGGAAAAACGCTTGCGTTGTAGCGACGGCGCTCAGTCGCCGTAAGCACGCTCCGCTAGTACTCAATCCGCACGATTTCTCCCTGAAACGGCCAATCTTTCGGCTGCTTGCAAAGTCCCGCCCGAACGGGATTCATTCGAACATACTCCCACTTCTGCGAGTAGCTTTCCGCGCTGCGTAAGACATGATCGAAAAATCCTTCCTGCCAGTGCGGCTTCTGAAAACCAAGTCGAAGCAATTCTTTTCCGAGAACTGTGCGTTGCGACTTCACCCACTGAGATAACGTGATTCCGGTTGCCGGAAACGCGACAAACAAATGAACGTGATCAGGCATGATCACGTAGCGCCCAACAGCGATGTCGTATTTGTCCTGGGCTTTACGTCCGAACGCGCGGAAAACGTCGTGGACTTCGGGTCGCGCCAGCATCGGTGCGCGCGTCGAGGTATTGAACGTCACAAAATAGAACGGCCGCGTCTTCGTGAATAGAGTTTCGAGGCGAAGGGGGCGTCGATTGAAGCGGTCTTCGTCGGCTCGGATTGGGGGCATTCTGGGGTTACTTGTTCGTGGTGAGCGTGCTTACGGCGACTGAGCGCCGTCGCTACAACTTTAGCGCGAACGCTTCATGTTACGCGAACTCGAACACAATTTTACCGCTGCGCTTGTTTTGCGAGGCGTGGGCGATCGCGACTTGGGCTTCGCTCAGCGGATAGGTTTTCTCTACCTTGCTCCGGAGCAGACCGCGCTTTGCCATGTCGAAGAGCGGCGCGAATGTTTCGGCGCGCTGCGCGGGGGTCGCGGAGTCGTACCACTTGTTGACCCAGAAGCCGGTGAACCGCAGATTTTTGAAGATCAGCATCCCGTTTGGAATGGAGAGCGGCTGCAAACTCATCGCGCCGTAAGTCACCATCGTGCCATCAGACGCCAGACATTTCGCGACGCGCAGGGCGTTCTCTCCGCCGACCGCGTTCAAGCCGAGCCGAATCGGGGCGCGCTCCGTTGCCGCCGCCACTTCGTCGCGAAGGTTCTCGCCGTCAACCAGCACGACGTCTCCGCCTAACGAGCGCAGTTCGTCCACCAGCTCCGCGCGCCGGACCACGTTTACCGTCCTGTATCCCAGCTCGCGCGCGATCTGGATCACGCATTGCCCGGCGCCGGAATTGGCAGCGTTCTGGATTAGCCAGTCGCCGGACATCAAGGGCGCGAAATCGCGCACCATTCTCCAGGCGGTGATCGGATTCACCTTGAGCATCGCTGCCTGGATCGGCTCGATCTCGTTCGGCGCGGCGACCAATTTCGCGGCGTCGATGACCGCCATCTCGCGCCAGGTGCCGAAACTATGTGGCAAAATCACCTGGGCGCCGATCGCCAGATCGCGCACCGCGGAGCCGACTTCGATCACGATGCCGGCGCCTTCCATTCCCGGCGTCGCGGGCAGGGGCGCCTTGATCGGATATTTCCCCTCGATTGAATTCAGGTCTGCCGGGTTAATTGGCGCTGCCGACATTCTCACGACAACGTCGTTTGGGCCGGGAGCCGGGAGCGGAAATTCGACGACGCGTAAAACGTTTGCGGGATTCCCGTGCGTTTCGTAGATGGCGGCCTTAAAAGTTTTACTCATGGCGACGAAGGAAGTTCAGACTATCTCGAACGATCCGGCCAGCAACATGCAACGCGGCGCCCGGGTTGCGCTGGGCGGAATGATGGTCAACGTCGTCTTCGCGGCGGCAAAGATTTCGGCGGGACTCTTCGGCAATTCCTATGTCCTGATCGCGGACGGAATAGAATCCGCGCTCGATATCGCAGGGTCCGCCGTGATCTGGGGCGGATTGAAATTTGCCTCGCGGCCGCCGGACCGGACCCATCCGTACGGCCATGGCAAGGCGGAGCCGCTGGCGGCCGGCCTCGTTGCCATGGGCGTCTTGCTGGCTTCGATCGCGCTCGCGATCCAGAGCGTGCGGGAAATTTTCACTCCGCATCACGGCCCCGCGCCCTTCACCCTGGTGGTGTTGATCGTCGTCATCGTGGTGAAGGAATCCCTGTATCGGTTCGTGATGCGGCTGGCAAAAGACGTCGAAAGCACCGCCGTGAAAACCGATGCCTGGCATCATCGCGCCGATGCCCTGACTTCGGTGGCGGCGTTCCTCGGCATCTCCGTCGCTTTGATCGGCGGGGAAAAATGGTACAGCGCGGACGATTGGGCGGCTCTTTTCGCTTGTGCCGTTATCGCGACCAACGGCTGGCGGCTTCTTTTGCCGGCCTTGCACGAGATACTCGATTCGGCGCCCCGCGGCGAAATCGTCGCGCGCATCCAGGGAGCGGCGACCGCGGTCTCCGGCGTGATCGACGTCGAGAAATGCCTGGTGCGAAAGATGGGAATCTCATTTTACGTCGATCTGCACATTGGGGTCGACGGCGGCATTTCGGTCCGCGAAGGCCACGACATCGCGCATGAAGTGAAGGACGCGATCAAGGCGACCGACGCGCGGATCGCCGACGTGCTGGTGCACATCGAGCCGGCGGTTTAAACCAAATCGGCCCGCAAAATTTTGTCGAGCGTGTCAGCCAGCAGTTTGCGCGCGACGCCGATCCGCTGGCGGAAAGCGTTGAGCCGCGAAATCGCGCCGGGATGGGTGAGCAGATAAGACCCGAGGCGAACGAAATTCGTTTTCTGTTTTGCCAGGTCGAAGAGAACGTGGGCCGGAGCCGGGAACGGTTCGCCGGCCGCGTCGCTGATCGCCCGGAGCGAAAGAATCGGCAGGTCGTGCGCGGCGCAGAGCTCGGCGATCGTTTCAGTTTCCATGTCCACCGCCGCCGCACCGGTCCGTTTGTTCAACGTCTCGCGTTGTTCTGCCGCCTCGATCATCCGCGGCACCGTAGCGAGCCTGCCCAGAAAAGTGCCCTCGTCCGCCAGGTCGAGCGCGGGCGACTCGAGAATTTTCGGGCTCGAATAATTTTCCGAGACGAGCAGATGACCGACGCGCAGCTCCTTCTCGAGCGCGCCGGCGAATCCGGTGCTGATCAGGTATTCGAAACGCTCCCGCCGCAACATGACTTCCATTCGTTCCCGGCAAACCATTTTGCCGACGCCGGTATGGATGACCGCCACGAGTTTGCCGTGCAGCCGGCCCCGGATGTTCTCGACGCCTTCGCGAGAAATGAGCCGCGGCTGTTCAAGAAGCCGAACGAAATCGGCGCTCTCCGCGGGCAGGGCAAAAGTGATCGCGATCATCAGCCGTCGCAATCACGGAGCAGGGGAGGAAGGAGAATCGCCGACCCGCACCTGAAGGATCGTGCGTTTGTCAGCGGAAGGCGACGGCTCGGGCGAAGGCGAATACTCGGGCGGCGCGAGCGGCGCCAGGGAGCGGCGAAATTCGTCAGCGCGAGTCGATGGGAGATCGACGACGATCGTCACCCCTTTTTCGTCCGGCGGCGCCTTGGCCGCGGAGCCACCGGCTTGTTGCGCAAGCTGGATCACCTGGTCAGCGACGCGATCGCGTTCGGTCAGCGAAGCGGCCAGACGAATCTCGTTGCCGATTGTCGGCAGCGGGAGAGAGGTCTCCGCGGTTTTCTGCAAGGTCGACGCCAACTGTTGCCGGGTCGCTTCTTCGCGGGCCCGCAATTCCCCGGTGCCCTTCTTTTTTCCGATGATGAAAAAAATTCCGACGAGAACGTTCAGCAGAACAAGGGCTGCGAACGCGGTGATCAGTTTCCGACCGAGCCCGCTTGCAGGTTGCGGAATGTCGGGATCCTGGTCGCCGAGGACTTCGCGGGAGCCGCGGGCGCGGCGGTGCATCTCGCGCGCGATCTCGAGCTCGCGTTGGAGCTGCGGGTCGGTCGCCAGGCGTTGCTCGAAAGCGGCCTGCTCTTCTTCGCCGAATTTTCCCTCGAGATAATCGAACAGTTTTTCCGGACTCATGGATGGGCGACAAGCATCGCCACACGCGCCCGCCCGAGCAAGTAATCAAGGAGCGGCGGTTTGAAACCGCCGTTCTTCTGACTCGGCGATTTCAAATCGCCGCTCCTTGAATCTAGCTGATCTCGAAGTCGATCGGCTTAAAGCGATAATTGTTCGACATTTCGGCGGAGCACGCAGTCAGACCCACGATCAGGTCCATCTCCGCGCGAAGCAGGATGGAGTCGCCGGCCTTCGATCGCGGCGGCAGGATCTTCAACTCACCGTTCGCGTCGATCTCCACGTTCATGAAAATGTTGAAGGTCGTGGGAATGGAATCGGGCGCGATCCCGAAGGCCGCTAGGTGGGTCGCCAGATTCGCGAAGCAGCTCGGGTGGGCGGCGTGGTTTTTATAAATGATCTGGAACGTTTCCGGGCTGCAGGGCGTAAGCAGAAAATCGTGCCGGCCGACGTCGTCCTCGGCAATGGTCAGCATGGGCCGGCTCCGATTCGAGTAGAGAACGTCGCCTTCGGTCAGGTAAATCCGGTTCGCGTAATCGATGCTGCGGCCTGAGGAAAGCCATTCGCTTTTATCGGAGCGATTGAACGCGATGAAATCGGCGACCTGTTCGCCTTCCGGATCGATCACGCGCAGTTGCTGGCCTTTGGCCAGCTCGAAAGCGGTGCCGGTTTGTGGTTTTAGTGTGGTGCGATTCATCTCTTGTTGTAGCGACGGCGCTCTGTCGCCGTAAAAGGCGTCGTTACGGCG
>JBEEHG010000010.1:0-50010 GCA_041167265.1 Verrucomicrobiota bacterium
GCCGCTATGAATTGGTTTCGCGAGAATCGGTTTCTCGGCGGGTTCGTGGCGATCTTTGCCGTCTGTGTTCTGGCCGCGCTTTGGTTTCTTTTCAGTGCGAAAAGCGATTGGGACGAAGCGGCGGCGCGCTTCACCAACGCGTCCACCGAATTGAATCGCCTCGAGCGGCTGTCGCCCTATCCGAGCGCGGACAACCTCCGCAAGATGAAGGCGCACGCCGAAGATTACTCGAGCGCACTCGCCAGGCTGAGGGAGGAATTGAAGCGGCGCGTCGCCCCGGTCACGGCGATCGCGCCGAACGAATTTCAATCGCGTCTCCGCGTGACGCTCAATGCCGTGGCCGACAAGGCGCGGGCGAACAAGGTAAAGCTGCCGGACAAATTTTATCTCGGGTTCGACGATTTTGTTTCGGCGTTGCCGAGCGAAGCGGCCGCGCCCTTGCTCGGCCAGGAGCTGGTCCAGATGGAATGGCTCGTGAACAGTTTGCTCGACGCGCATGTGGATGCGGTTGGTTCGTTGCGGCGGGCGCCGCTGCCGGAGGAACGCGGGTCCGCTCCGCTGCCAGCCGCAACGAATGCGCCTGGAGCAAAGCCGTCCGGACCTGGTGCGGCCGACCCAACATTGTTCGAGCGCAACGTGGTTGAACTCAGTTTCTTTTCTACACCGGGCGCGGCCCGCAAGGTCATTAACCAAATCGCCGGGGCGAACCAGCAATTCTGCATTATCCGGCAGCTGCACGTTCGAAACGAAAAAGAGAAAGGTCCGCCGCGGGAAGGCGCGGGGGAAACGCCGGCCGCGAGCGCTCCGTCATCGTCTTCGCCGGCAAAGACAACGACGCCGGCCGCGCTGAATTTTATTGTCGGCAACGAGAAGATCGAGACGACCGCGAAGATCGAGATCCTGAGGTTCACCTTGTGAGCAGCGCGCCGGGAGATGTTTTCTGTAGCCGCGTCCCTGCGGGACGCGTGAGAGCGAAGGTCGCGTTCACATCTTGCGATGCGCGTCCCACAGGGACGCGGCTACAGGGGAAACCATGAGCTGGGTCCGCGCTAATTACGATCGGGTCGCGGTGTTCGCCGCGGCGTTGTTTCTTTTCGCGTCCTCGCTGCTCATCACGCGAAACGCGCTGCAATTTGGGGACGACCTCGCCCTGGCGAGTGCACCGCCACCGAAGCCGGCGGCGCCGCCGCCCAAGGCCGTAGAGATGGAACAGGCGATGGAAAAATTAAAGCAGCCCGCCCTATGGGCCTTCAGCAGCCGCTCCGGCCTGTTCGTGCCGGAGAAACATTTCATCGGCGCGAACGGATTGCCGGCGACGTTACAGACAACCGAGGTGCATCCGCCGGTGCCTAACGAGTGGCTGGACCAATTCAACCTGCCGATCGCGGAAGCCGATGTGCTGACGCAGGATCCCGACGCCGACGGATTCAACAACCTCGAGGAATGGCAGAATCACACCAGCCCGGTCGACAAGGCCTCGCACCCTTCGTTCGTCGCGAAGCTCAAAATGAAGTCGTTTGCCCAGGAACCATTCCGGCTCGTCTTCGCTTCCTGGGTCGGTGACACCTTCGCGCTGAACACGAGCGACCTGAAGGAGCCGACGCAATTCCTGAAAATTGGCGATTCGATCCGGGGAACGAAATTCAAGATCGTGAAGTTCACGGAAAAACAGGAGACGAACAAGTACGGGACCAAAATCGACGTCTCGGAGTTGACCCTGGAGAACCGCGAGACGCACGAGCAACTGAGCCTGGTGAAGGAGAAGATCATGATCTCTCCGGAGTCGGTCGCGAATTTTGTTTATGAATGGGGGGAGCGAAAAGAGTTCGCGGTCAAAAAGGACCAGGAATTTTCATTGAAACCGGAGGAGCAGATCAAATACAAATTGGTTGATGTTCAGCCAGGCAAAGCGGTCATCGTCGATACGCAAAAGCCTGACCAGCCAATCGAGGTCGCGCCGCTCAATCCGTGAGGGAGCGATTTCAAACCGAGGAGCGGCGCCCATGAAAAAAATAGCGTGGAAGTTTTTGTTAGCCGCGGCCCTGACGGGCGTCATTTGTCGAGTCGGTCTTGCTCAAAATACGGACTCGGTCGCGGAACGGGAAGCGACCCGCCGGCAGGCCGCGTTGCCGCGTGGACAGGAAGCGCTGGGCCGCGCGAAAGCCGCGATGGCGGAAGGAAATTACACCGTCGCCCACGAAGAATTTCGCCTTGCCCTGACGTTTCTGCCGGACGCGGTCGTGAGCGAGAAATCTCACGACGACGCTGTGAGCGGTTTCTGCGCGAGTGGATTGAAGCTGGCCGAGCAAAAAATTGCGCAGGGAAAATATGGCGAAGCCGAGGCGATTTGCCGCGAAATCCTGAGCAACCGTTACGATCCGAATTGCCGGCCAGCGGCGGAAATGCTGGCCCGGTTACAGGAACCGGGGACCGTGAACCGGACAATGGGCCCGAAGTTTCTCTCGAAGGTCGAAGAAGTGAAGAAGCTGCTCGCCGACGGGGAGGGTTATTACATGAGCGGGCGTTACGATCTGGCGTTCAAGAAATACGAACAGGTCCTGGCGCTCGATCCTTACAACGTCGCGGCGCGCCGCGGCGAAGAGCGAATCAACCTCACGAAAACGCACTACGGTGAGGAAGCGTACAACGAGACGCGTTCGCGCCAGCTTTGGCAGGTGCAGAAAGGGTGGGAGGAGCCAGTTAAGAAGTATGGCGAGACCATCGGGCCGGTTACGGATGCGTTTACCAAGGACGCGACCGGCACTGCCCGGATCACGAACAAGCTGAACACGATCATTATTCCCAAGATCGAGTTCCGGGATGCCAGTATCCGCGAAGCGATCGAGTTTCTGCGGCAACAGGCGGCGGAGAACGATGCCGGCGCCGATGGGCGCAGAGGCGTGGACATTGTCCTGCGGGTGAACACGCTTGGCACGCGCGCCGAAACAACGGCTACCACCAGCACGACCTCGGTGGTTTCCTCCACGTCGACCGCACCCGGCGTTTCGCCCGAACCAACTGTCATCGCGCCGCCTCCGGCGCCCACGACAATCTCGGCGCCGTCGATCAACCCAGCCGACGCGCGAATCACGATCACATTAAACCAGATCCCGCTCGGCGAAGCGCTCCGTTACATCGCCAGCCAGGCCGGATTGAAGGTCAAGATCGAGCCGTATGCCGTTTCGATCATTCCGATCAGCGAGATGAGCAACGATTTGCTGACGAAACAATATCGGGTGCCGCCGGGATTTATCAGCGGCTCGCTCAATGCCAGCGGCTCGGCTTTGAACCAGCCCGCTTCGACGAACGCCAAGACGGCAGCGCAGACGACCGGGACCGCGAAGGACACGCAGGAATCGACCGGCGGCCGGCTCCTTGTGAATCGCGAAGGCGCAAAGGAGTTTTTGGAAAGCCAGGGCGTCTCGTTTTCAGTTCCCGGGTCGAGCGCGAATTTCCTGCCGCAGAGCAGCCGGCTGATCGTGCGGAATACACCTGACATGCTGGAACTGGTGGACGCGATCGTCGAACAGGCGAACGTCTCCGGACCGAAACAGGTCGAGATCGAATCCAAATTCATCGAGGTCAATCAAACCAACCTGAAGGAGCTCGGGTTCGACTGGCTCCTTGGACAATTCAACGTGCCGGGATCGACGCGCGTCTTTGGCAGCGGCGGCACCACCAGCAATGCGCCACCGCTGGTGCCGAGTAATTATCCGTTCATCCCGCCCGGAGGTGATCCGGTGGGCCAGTTCCCGGTAACGGCGGGAAATCGCAGCGGTAACTTCTCGATCAGCGGCAACGCCATCGATTCTCTTCTCAGCGGAATAAGCGGCGGAACAGTGGCTCCCGGGATCTTCGGTCTCAGCGGCGTCTTTACCGATCCTCAATTCCAGGTCGTTATTCGCGCCTTAAACCAGAAGAAAGGAATCGATTTGCTCTCGGCGCCCCGCGTAACGACGAAGAGCGGCCAGCGCGCGGTGATCGAGATCGTGCGCGAGTTTCGTTACCCGACGCAATTCCAGCCGCCGCAGATTCCGCAGACTTTCGGCAGCGGCAACAACCCAAACGTCTCCCTCGGCAGCGCGACGGGCGGAACGTTTCCGGTGACTCCTACCACGCCGACAAGCTTTGAAACGCGCAACACTGGGGTGACGCTCGAAGTCGAACCGGTCGTGGGGCCGGATGGGATAACGATTGATCTGAATCTGGTCCCGCAGGTCGTAGAATTCGAAGGATTCATTAACTACGGAAGTCCCATTCGCACTTCCAGCGTCAACGCCCTTGGAATCGCCCAGACTGTGGAGCTCACGCCGAACGTCATTAACCAGCCAATCTTTAGCACGCGAAAGGTGACCACCAGCGTGAGCGTCTGGGATGGGCAAACCGTCGTCCTCGGCGGGTTGATGCGCGAGGACGTGCAGAAGACCGAGGATCGGACTCCGCTTCTCGGCGATATTCCGATTGTCGGCCGTCTTTTCCGGACCAATGCCGAGCAGCACATCAAGCGCAACCTCGTGATTTTCGTCACCGCGCGCCTGGTCAATCCCGGGGGACAACCGGTGAACTCGACCGAGGAAGTGGAAGAATCCGAGCTGATCGAACCGCCGATCCTTCCCGAAGTACCGTTCTACAAAAAATAACTGCCGTGAACCGACGTCAGCTCCTTACGATCGCTGTTTTTCTGGGAATGGTCGTGTCGACGAGTGTTTTTGCCGGTTCGAAAAAGAAGAGCACGCCGCCGCCGGCGCCGACTCAGCCGCCGACAATCGTTGCGGTGACAGCGGACAGCCTCACGGTAAAGGACGCGCAGGCCACCAAGACCCTGGCGATCACACCATTCACCGAGATCAACGTAAACGGCCGCAAAGGCACGGCCGCCGATCTCAAGCCGGGCATGACCGTCACCGTGACGCTTGGGACCGACCCGGGCAAAGCCAGTCGCATCAACGCGACCGGGAAGTAGCAATCGTTCGCGTCGCCCGCGTCTCTTGACGCCCACGTAGCGTGCCCCTCGTGACGATTCCTAAGACTGTCATGTTGAGCGAAGCGAAACATCCCTGACCATTTCCGAGCGGTAGACGCCCGAAATATTCAGAGATCCTTCGCTACGCTCAGGATGACAATTCGGTGGATTCGCGTGATGACGTTGGCTGCGCCAGGTCCTCAGCGACGGCCTTGGAGTATTTCGTCCGACGGAAGGCGATCGGCTTTTGCAGCTCTACCAAGTCGAGCAGCCGGCTGCTGCGGTCGACCGCAAAGCGCGCTATGGGCGCCGCGGTATTCCCGACGAGCGCGCGGACGAAATGAGCGCCGAATATCCCCGCACGAACTCGCTGCAGAAGACGGGGCGAAAGTTTGGACGCACGCGGCAGACGATGTGGGCGATCCTGTCGAAACGCATCGAGCTCAACCCGGTGCACAAAGTTCTTCACGATCCGGTCATCTATAACGGAGAGAAATTCACGCCTGGGAAAGACGGCTACCTGCGCAAGACAACCGGTCGCAGCGGAGAACTGCAGCTACATCGGGCTGATATGGATTGATCTTCATGGGCCGATCCCGGCCGGCCACCAGGTGATGTTCCGCGATGGCGATCAGCTGAATCTCGAACCAGATAACCTCTACTAAGAAAGGCGCAGGGAAGCGTACGTCGGGCGGCAAGGAATCAATTCCTGGACGAAGTTTAGCTGCGGCCTCGGACCCCAACCGGTTTGCACCGCCGGTGAGCGCGCGAATCGCCGTGCTGCGCTGAGTAGGGTTTGGAATCGATGCACGCGGGAGCAGAAAAAGCATCGACTGCTCGGTATTCACCGACGCTGGAGTGAGCGCCGGCAGCGGCAGGCAGCAGGATGAATCACGGTTTCCGAAGCGCCGGGACAAACAGCAGGAGAAGGGTCAGCAGGATACCGACTCCAAAACACCAAGCCAATTTTACTCCGAAACTTTCTAAGAGGAACACCAGGCCAGTCAGGAATAATGAGCTCCCCGTGCCGCCGGCGCACTCAACGCCCAGCTTCAGCCTAGCATCATCTTGGATTCGCTCGGAGAGGCCCCACACGAACGCGGCGCCAGCAAGCAGCGGTAACGCAAAGGCGAAGAACCCCATTGCTAATTCTAAGTGTCCTTGCTTCAGATCGGGTCGAGTCGCGAGCTGCGTGATTGCTACGAAACACGCTCCGCCCATTGCGCCGTACATTCGACTCAGCTGGTTCCCCACGCGCAGATCCTAGCCCATGACAGACCAGCTCGCTCTCGATTTTGGACGGCCGCCAGACAAGGCGCCAACCGTCACGGCGGCGGACGTGTACCGCACCCATGACTACATGACTGCAGCCGATCTCGGTTTTCACACTGAGAACGACAAGCGCCGGGCTGCGCGATCGCGGCGGCCAGCCGCGGACACGTAATAAGCGGCCAGGCCGGTTATCGGCTCCATTTCGAAGCGACAGCCGACGAAAGCCGGATATCACTCGGCGGCTGGCGCAACGCGAAACGAGCGCGACCCTCGGATGATCGACGTGGAGCGGGTTGATCATCGAAAGGAAGTCCCGGAGATCCTCCGGGCTCGGGTGGAGGCGGCGCGGCCGACGGCATGAGGGCATCCATCGCAGCTACGGCCGCCAGGAGCTTGTCGTGCTTCCATTTTTGACGGCGGCGGCGCCAAGCGGGTTGGGTTTGGAGGTTCACCAATATAAATAGTGGTGAGTCCCCGGCTGTTGGGTCGTTTTGCATTCCCTCTCGGAAATGGGCCAGGACAGATCGGGTTTTTGTCTTCATACCGCTGTGCGCGATGTCAATCGCGAGCGGCGCTCAACGGCGGATTCCCGCAAATTGGAGTAGCTGAAGCATCACGGCGAAGAGTGTTACGAGGCGGCCAAAGTGAGCCTGCGCGCCTCCGAGCAGCTGCCCGAGATCATCCGCCAGGTCCGTCGCGGCGAGATCAACCAGACTGCCACCGTTTTGATCGAGCTCCATCGCCTAAGGAGCCGCGCCGGCCGCAAGAAGAAGGCCGCGCCGGTGCAGCCGACTCTGTTCTGAGGTTTTTTATCGCTCTTACTGTCCTCGCGCGGGTAGGATTGGTGCGCCATGGGAGGTTCACCCGATCGGCCGCCACCCGCCACGCCGGCTTACTACGGGAGTCAAGATCGCACGCTGCTTGAGCTTTCTGACTCCGAGCTACTTTTTCATATGGAGCGCTTTCGAGAGCGGACTCGCTACTATGGCAAATTGAGAAGCGAGGCGGAAACCAAAGTGATTCAATCGCTTTTCGTTCTGAACACTGGCATTTTTGCAGCGGTTGTGGGGCGCTCAACAACTGGTCCGTTAGCGCGCGACCTCCTGATTTCGCTCTTCGCCTCGGCAGCCGGCATCCTCTTGTTGTTGGTTCGCGCAGCCTGTTCGTACTACAGGGTCGATTTCAAGTTCTCGCGTCCATACAGCATGAATGTCGATGCTTTCGAGAGGAACCAGTTGGGGTTGGTTTCGCTTTACGCTCGTGACCGGGAACGGGCGGGCGGATCGCAGCTTCTGCACGGCTTAGCGGTATTGTCAGGGATCCTGTTACTGCTCGCGGCGGGGTTTGGTCTAAAAGGTATCATCGATGCTAGTCACAAGCTGGCGCCGACTCGTCAGTCCGTTCTCGCGATGGCGAGCGCCGGCGCTCTATGACACGTCTTACGGCGACAGAGCGCCGTCGCTACAACAAGAGACTAAAGCTGCGAGCGTCTTACGGCAGAGCGCCATCGCTACAACAAGAGAACTAGCGTTGCCGCCGGCGTTCGAACAATTATTTATTCGTGAAGGTCGAGACGATCTTGTCCAGCAACGCGAAGAAGAGCTCGACGCCGTAACCGGCCACGAACGCGAGGGCAAAGGGCGAAAGCGTCGAGAGCGCCATCGGTCCGCCGTTCGCGGTTTGGGCCGATGAGGAATCGTGCGTCCAGAACCAGCCGATGGCCAGACCGGAGATCATTCCCAAAAAGACGCGGAGCACGAGAGACACGAGCGCTTCCTTCCGGAACAAACGGTCCCGCGCCTGCATCGAGAGCGTGCGCACCACGAACACCATCGCGCCCAGCGCGCCATAAAGCAGCGGCAACAGCCATTTCTGCATCACGTCGATGACCTGCACCGCGACGGCGCGGGTCGCGGCGCTTTGACTTTGGAATTTGCTCGGCGCGAACAGGGCGTCGTAGGGATCTTTCCCGGGATCTTTCCCGGGAATGTCGCCCGTCGCGGGACTGGGCGACGCTGTCGGCCCAGGGGCGATTGCCTCCTTCGCCTTTTTCGCGGCCTCTTTTGCGGTCTCTTTCGCCGCGGCGGCCTCACGATCATATTCGAGCCAGCCGAAGGGCCACATGAATTTGTCGAGCATCGAGTAGTTTGCTTCCAGCTCGCCGACCCTCGAGACGTACTCGTTGCGGGTCAGCGCGGTGGAATTCGTTACGGTCGGCGCGATCTGGGACCGAGTGGTGTCCGGCCCCGGAGCGTTTGGGGGGCTGGTGGCGGGGCTCGCGCCTGGACTCGGCGCCGCCTCTTCGCTGCCGCCTTTGGAACCGCCGCGGAGCTCGGCGTCCTGCGCAATGTACTGTTGGCGGGTCGGCGCCCGGTTTATTTCAACCAGAAGCGCGTCGGTTTTCGACAGGACGGATGAAGTCGCTGTCCAGTAGCTTTGGACCGCGACGAGCGCGAAGAGAACGAGGAACGCCAGGTTGCGGTAACGCAGGCAGGCGATCTCGGCGATCGGGCGTGAATCGACGGCATCGCCCCGGAACCAGGGGCGGTAGAGACGCACGGCGGTGGAATCGCGCAGGCTGGCGACGGTAACCGGTTGCGCGGCCTTGGCGATGGCGCCGTAGGCCGCGCGGAATTTTGCTTCTTCGGTGGTGGAATCGAAAGTGCCGGCGCGCATTTTTTCGCGACTGACGATCAAGGTCTCGATGGCGTCGGCGTTCACCTTGCGATCTTCCTGCAGGGCGTTGCGGGTGACGTAGGAGAGCAGGAGCTGGGAATCGTCCATGTCGGTGACAAGGGTCGAGCCGTACTTGGTTTTCATGCACTCGAACATGGTCGCTTCCATTTCCTGATGGCTCTTCGAGCAATCGAGCGTGGGCCAGACTCCCGTGATGGCGGGACCGTTTCGGGTTGGCGGCGCCGGCGGTGGCGGCGGGCTTTGTTCTTTCGCGCCTGGGTTCGCGGGGTCGACCGGCTGGTGCGCGGCGCCATTCGCGGCGCTCACTACCGGCGCCGGGGAAGGAGAGCTATCGGCCTCGTCATTTTCCGCGTGCTCGTCAGGCGGCGGATCGGTGTTGTCCGGCTGAACTTTTCTGGAGCTGGACGAACCGCCATCGGGAACGGGCCCGAGGTCAGTACCACTAAGAGGACCGGAGGGGTTCGACATAAGCGTGGGGATTTTTTGCTGTTACTGACGACTACGGCGCCAGCGACTCGAGGTTCTGTGAAACCGCGCCGGAATGGAAGCCTAAAGTTAGGAAGCGGCTCGGGGTGCGGCGGGACGAACTCAGTGGAGGTCCGTGGCCGTAATCGGGATGACCTGGGTTCCGTCCAAATACTTCACCGTAACCGTCTGCGCGTCTCGCGATACGACAGGAAGCTTGAGTCCGCGCGGCAGGACGGTTTCGCCATAAGGAATTTTGATCCGGACCGGCTGAGTAAGAGTGACGAACTCCGCGGGAGCAGGTCGCGCCGGAGCAGTGGACGTGGTTGCCACAGTGGGCGCTGGTGGCGATTGCGCATAACTCCCGGCCGGCGAGAAATCGCAGGTGACCGGGTAATGATCGGACGCTTTCGATGGGGTGATCTGCGTCTTTCCTACGACCAGGTTCGACCCGAACAAATAATCGAAGGTAGCGTCAGGGTAGGGACCGCTTCCGGGGTGGGTGACGCGCTGGAGAAGGGGCGCGCCTTCCCAGACACTTCGGAAGCCGGCGGCGGTCAGCGTCCTCAAAGTTTTTTCCTGGGTGAACTCGGCCTGGTCCAGGTTCGTGTTGAAATCGCCGCCGACCACGAAGCTTTTTACCAGCGGCATCGAAGGCGCGATTACTGTGTGGATGTGATTGAGAAGCTGTTCGATGGCGACCTCGCGTTTGCGAATGTTCTTTTGCGTCTCCGCCGCTTTGTCGCTTTTCATGATCAGGTTGCTTTTGAGATGGACGGCGTACACGCCGAGGTCGATCCCGTTCACCTTGAACCAGGCAAACGCGAAGCCGCGCGGCGGATCGACGCCGTCCATCGACTTCCACTTTTCCGACCAGGCCGCCTGGGCCGGCACCTTCGCCAGAATCGCAACCTGCTGTTTGCCGAGCCCCGGCGTGAACGGTTCTTTGAACGCGGAACAGATCGCCACCTGATAAGTGCGCGGCGCGATCGTTTCCGCGAGGCGCGCGCAGACTTCGTAGTCGCGCACTTCCTGGAGCAGAATGATGTCGGGATTCAACGGGCGAAGGACGTCAGCCGCGGCCGCGATCCGCTTCTGTTGTTCCGCTGCCGGCAATTCTTTCGGCGACCCGTTCGGGAACCATTCCAGGTTCCAGGTCGTGACCCGGACCGGCGCGCCCAGCAGCGACGCGGCGAGCGCAAACCACGCAAAAAGAAAACTGAGGATGCTTCTTTGGATGTAAACCCCTTCCTGCCTGGAGGGGATCCGGAGGCGAACGCATGTTCTGTGGAGAAACTCTAACCTCGATTGCGCATTTAGCTATCCCGAGGTCGCGGATCTAAGCCGCTCGTTGGCGGCGTGGCCCTGTCCCGCGGCAAGATTAAGGGAACTTCGCAGTCATTTTCTCGTAGTAATCATTGTGAGACGATCTTGCTAAGAAATTCATTTTCGGCTGAGAACGTCCCAGCATCCCCCATTGTAAATGTCAACACACCCAAGATCTATGGCTAACAAGAATCTCATTCTGTTAGCAATCGCAACAATCGCCATTTCGTATTCGGCAAGCGGCCAAACGCCACCTTTTCACCAAGCTCCTCCCATTGGAGCTGATACGAGCGCTGCCATCCTGATCGTAGTCACCGATGCTGGAATTACCGTCAAGACTGACCCGACCCAAGGACCGTACGACGAGATTGAAGATACGTTAGTGGCTGTTCAAAACAATTCTAGTAAAACGGTTTTTTCGCTACAATTGAGCAGCCCGAATCCAATCTTTGGATTTGATGGAGATGGGATTTGCACGGTGAGTCCGCGCCCGACCGGCTGCCCCTTTCCGGGCGCGACCGGGTACGAGGGGCCAGGCGTGACTTTTACAAGCATTAATCCGACAAAAACTGCCGGGACAATCAACTTCGCCGGAGGTTTGGCACCGGGCAAGAGTAGGTATTTTGGCTTGGAAGAGAATATCATCGTGCGGTGCAGCCCGCTTAGCGGTGTTCCTCTACTGAAACAGGGCGGAAGTGTTCCTTGGCGCAGCGACCCTTACGACTCAATACCTGGCACGATTTCGGTGTGGGGATGTAACCTTACTGCATGTGCGATGTTGATAAATTATCACGCCGTCGTGCAGGGAGTTAAACCAAACGGTGTCCAGTTTTCGACGGACCCGCGGATTCTCAATAATTGGCTTAAATCACACAAGGGCTACGATCTCTCGGGCGGCGTGGATGGTTACGCGGTCGCAAAATATGCTAGGGAGAATGGCGTTTCGCTTAATTACCAGGGCCGCTTAGACAAACCTGATGACTTCGTGGTCGACAGCTACCTCTGCGCAGGCAATCCCGTCGTGTTGAAGGTACCGCATGGCAATGGACATTTCGTTCTGGCCACCGGTCAAACGGTTCTCAATGGAACTGACACATTTCTTATCAATGACCCGGGATTCGCCAATACGACGCTTCAGGGATACAATTACAAGTATCTCGGTGTTCGAAAGTATAGCTCTTCACCAACGCCGCCGCAGGCAATACTAATAACTGCTCATTCCCCCATCGAGCTTTTGATCAAAGACCCTCTTGGAAATCAGACGGGTTTCGATCCCACCTCAAATCAAGAGTTCCGTGAGATCCCAAATGGTAGTTATTCCGCTGAATCTATCGCCGATGATGAGGACGTGACGGGCGCGACACACACTCCGGAATGTAAGGTACTGGATCTGCCGATTCCGAGTCAAGGTATCTATAATCTGCGAACTTTCGGTATTGGGACAGGCCCTTTTACAATTGAATTTGCTGCTTATGATGCAAACGCGCAACAGAGTGTAAAAACTTTGTCGGGCTACGCGGTTCCGGGCGGCCGGGTCGATTACCAGCTTCAGTATTCAGATACGCCGGGTTCGCAAATCGTTGTGACCCCGCTCGATGTTACCCCGCCGATCATCGTTGGCATGCCAGCCACGAAGTCCGTTCTCTGGCCTCCAAATCATAAACTCATCCCTGTCGCAGTTGTAAGCGCCCTAGATGCAGCAACGGGCGTGGCCTTGTTTGATGTTACTGCGACCATCAACGGGCGGTCTGACCCTCAGAGCCCGGATATCGTCATAAGTGGTAGTGGGACAGCTCCGCGGGTCGTATATCTGCGGGCTGAGCGATTGGGGAAGGAGAGCGAGCGCGTCTATACAGTGACTGCAACTGCTACCGACGGTGCCGGTAACATTACGACGGCGACCGCAACGTGGATCGTCCCACACGATCAAGGCAAATAGAATAGAAATCAAACAATTATAAATAAGGAACAGTCGCAATGAAAACTCCGAAGACATCACAAAAGGCCGGCCTGACGAAAAAACTACCCAAAGTGAAGACGATCGTGCCGGATAAAATGCCGCGCTCCGCGAATTTTATCACCTACTTCAATACCATCCCGGTGGCGAATGCGACGGCCAATAATTTGCTGCTCTTACCTTGTCAAGATTATCTGCCTGCACAGACCGGCGCAGAGATAATTGTATGCGGTTGCACAGCTATTTACTGTCCGGATACCGCCACTTGGTATTATCCGGTCGGGGCGGCCATCCTCTCGCCTCCGGCCGCTGGAATCTTCTCCTACATAGACGGTAATCAGCTCATACTCACCGTCTACAATCTCGCCGACGGCACGACCACTCACTATCCTTTTGCCAGCTAGCTGACGCTCTTATGGCCTTATACGCGAGTTGGGTGCACGGAAATGCGCTCACGGTAGAAGCACCCGGGAATCTGGTAAGATTGGGGCACTTCGCATGGGGCGCAGACATGCTGGTCCGCTCAAACACGGCAAGCTGGTTTCACATTCCTTTACCGACACCAGTGATCGCGAGTGACAGGCGCACGACGGTGCAAAAACTGTTCCTTCTGTTTGAGACCGAAACTGGAGGTCTAATTCGAAATGTTCATATCTACGACGGTTCTTCCCAAGTCCAGCTTTTCGAGCGGGTCGAATTCCATGGACAACACCGGCTAGCATTGGATGGGCAAAATACGTTCAACTTGGCGCAACCCCACACCGTTCTTTGGGGTATGGGCATATCGTTTTACTTCATAACCGCCACTGGAATTGAATCGGAGGCCCCGCCCCAGCGTCTAATTGTGGCGGCGGCGGGAGCCGATTTCCTGACCTGAAATGCGCCCGGGGCGTGGTGGCAATGATCGCGGCTGGATAAATGCAAGACTTCATGTGATCGGCAATTTTTGAGATTCAACGTCTGTCGTTGCCTGTGAGTGGGCTTAGTGGGCATCGGAACTAGCCAATGGAAGAGGAATCAAAAACCCATGGGTGGTGGCGGACGGTCCCTGGAGTACTGACCACGATTCTGGGGATCATCACGGGGTTAACAGGATTATTAGTGGCCCTGCAGCAAGCGGGTGTTTTTCAGAAGAAACCTGTCCCGCCCGTTCCATATTTGGACTTGTGTCAGGAATTGGAGGGGAAATCCATTTCTGTGGAAGCTAACGGTTTCCGCGGCGTCATCGGCGCTCGCGGCATAGCACTTGAACCGACCGGCGCTGGAAGCTTTCGGTTTGAAACATTTATGGTGTTTAGCAATCGACAGCCATTCGGAAAAGCGGAGGAGATTATCGATGGCACTTGCCACGGGACTACTCTTAAGTTTACGAGGCCGCTGCTGGACTCGACTTCCCAAGAATATACGGGAGTAATGTCGAAGACGGGCGGTGCAGTAATTATCGACGGTCACTTCTGGGGCGAGAGCGAGGGTAAGAAAAAAAGATTCAACTGGTCCGGCCGCGTCCAACCAAACCGATAGCGGTGGCAGCGATTGTATGCTCCAATGGAAACATCGGGGCCGGAGTTGTTCCGTGAGTGGACGGCGGCGTGGGAGGACTTGGTGACCTTGAGATCGGGCCGCTCGAACAGCCTCGAACTCTTAACAGCTTCAGCCCAGCGCCGCTATGAAACGCATCCTTCTCCTACTCATCGTCGCCCTGTTCGCGGTTCCGTTTCCAGGAGCGGTGGCTAGGTCGGGGACGTTCGTCACGATAATCTTCGCCTCGGGATCCGCGCGACTCGATCGAGACGGAAAGGACAAGCTCGACGAAGTGGGAACCCAGATGATTGCCGAGCGCGGTTTGCGCGCACAAATCACTGGTTACAGTAAGCCGGGCGAAAGAATCGAAAATGGGAGGCGTCTAGGCACGAGTATAGGCGAGGCCCGGGCGACCGCGGTCAAAACTTACCTCGTGGTACTTAAGGGCATCGACCCGGCGCGCATAGCGACATTGGGGGAAGATGATTCAACTCAGAATCGCGTGGCGGAAGTCGTGCTGAGCGAACAGTGACAGCTCGGCACTCGCTGGCCCCTCTTCATCTCGTTAGGTCTTATGCAGCCCGGTTCATCCGGTGGCTGCGAACACGCGGAGATACCCAAGGAGGGAGCGAATCCCACAGACGTGGGATCGCTCATCTTGTTCTTGTCATACGCAGACCGCAGGTCACAGCCCATTGACTTTTGTCACCGGTGTCCGTAGCTCCACCATGCGCTTAGCGGTCGTCGCGGGGCTTGGCATCGGCTTACTGTCCTGGGTTACGCCGGCCGCCCTCTCGCAGCCGGCGTCGACGAGCACCGAGGGGTCAAGCGCTTCGATCAAGGCCGCACCTTCACCGGCACCGGCGCTGCAAATGACCGGAACCCTCGATTTTACGCGAAGTGTCCAGCAGCAGCGCGCCATCCGAGAGCTCGTCGATACAATGAATGTCCGCGATGAAAGCAGGCGGGCTCTCGAATTACAGACGCTGCACGAAGCACCGCTCACGACGTTTCTCAACCTGTCGCGGTTTTTGACTCACAAGCCATACAAGCGGAAGGATGGATCGCCGCTCTTTGACCTTACTTTCTGAGAGATGATGTGATGCATCTAACGCGCTCAAGGGCGCGGTAACTGATCTTGTGTCTCGGCAGATCATGATGTTCTCGCAACTGTAAGATCCACCAAACTAAAGGAAACAGAGTGACAGAAGTAACCGTTACAGATGGCACGCTCGTGATCGAAGTGCGGGGCTGGGATAAACTCTGGTCGATGACGAGCCGATTGGAGATTCCACTTGAGAACGTCCTCGACGTTCGGCCCGCGAACGACGATGCAGGCGGCGTTCGCCTGCTCGGGACCAGTCTGCCCGGCATCATCACCGCGGGCACATTCCTGCAGGAGGGCAGTTGGGTATTCTGGGACGTCCACGATCAAGCGAAAGCAATCGCGGTGGACTTGCGGGACGAACGCTACTCCAAGCTCATCATTGAAGTGGCCGACCCGGCAGAAACCATTAACGCCGTTAAGCAGGCACTCTTCCGGCGCGATTTTCAACGCACTTGAGTCGACCTAACCGCCAAGGATGAAGTACATGGTCATCGAGACCTTTTCGCCGGGGATGCGCGCTCTGGTCTACGAGCGCTTCCGCGAGCGTGGGAGGATGCTCCCCGAAGGTTTGTTCTACATAAACAGTTGGGTCGAAGCGGATGGCGATCGTTGTTTCCAATTGATGGAGACGGCGAGACCGGAGTTGTTCCGGGAGTGGACCTCCGCGTGGGAAGACTTGGTGACCTTCGAGATCGTGCTGCTCGAAGGCGCCTGAAGACTTGAGGCGGGTTGGAACGATTGGCGACGCTGGTGCAAGTGGCGCGGATCATCCGGAAGAAGAGCGACGAATCGCAGCCGAGTTAGGTAGAGAGAACGGCGACGCGAAATCTGGCTGTATTCTTCGGTAACTGCGGGTAGGTTCGTCGCGGGAAACGGAGCCCCCTTTCCACCCGGTAACTGTCATGCTGAGCCAAGCGAAACATCTTCGACCATTCCGCGCACGAGACGGCCGGAAATGTTCAGAGATCCTTCGCTGTGCTCAGGATGACAGTGAGGGATGACGTTTGGGCGATATCTTCCGGCGCCGACTCCGACATGGTCGTATGAAAATGCCGACACTATCTGATCCGCCCCGGTTTGGCTTGCGCTGGTCGCGGCTGATGGCGGTAATCGCGGTCGAGAAAGGGCCTCGGTTCTAGCGATGATATGGCAGCCATAGGAATAACGGGCGGGATTTCGACGGGGAAGACGAGCTTCGTCGGATGTCTGCGCGAGTTGATGCCGGGCGCGCGGTTTTTCGATGCGGACGCGGCGGCGCGGGAATGGGCGGACAGTGACACGGAGGTGAGGGGACTCATCGAGCAAGAGTTCGGCGCCGCGGTTTATTCCTCAACCGGAAGCTTGAATAGGGCGGCAGTCCGGGCCATAGTCTATGCCGACGCGGGAAAGAAACGTGCGCTGGAGCAAATCCTGCATCCGCGCATCCGCCGTCAGTGGAGTCTCGACGCCGAGCGTCATCGCAACTCCACGGAGCTTTTTTTTGCTGATATTCCACTTCTCTATGAAACCGGCGGTGAAACCCTGTGCGATCGGGTCGTGGTCGTGGCCTGTTCGCCACGGGTCCAGCTCGAGCGGCTCATGCAGCGCGCTCCATTGGATGAGATGAGCGCTCGACGGATGATCGACGCCCAAATGCGTCTGACGGAGAAGATCGGGCGAGCGGACCATGTGGTTTGGAACAATGGCGGGCGCGCTGCGTTGAAGGAACAGGCACGGGTGCTGGTGGATTTTTGGATGACGAAATGAGCGAGAGCGAAACAGAGGCAGAAGCTGAGAAGAAGTCGGCTGGGACAGCGGACGCTACAACGGCGGCCGACGGTACACCGCGGCCGGACGCTGCGATGGAGAGGCATGTGGCGGAGGGGGGCGAAGCGGCCCACCCGCTTTCCGCGGATTCAGGCGTGGCCAGCGGGGCCGCTGCTACAGAAGAGCCGGCAAATCTGCCGGCGGCGCTGGACGTCAGTGAGCTCCAGGCGATGTCGCCGGAAGAGGTGGAAAAGCTTTGCCGCGATTTCCAATTGCGCGTTTATCCGGGGCGTTCCCGCCATCATCTCATTCTCGACCTGGTCCGGGCGGCGCTGGGGCGCAGAGTTTCCGTGACGACCACGGGGTTCTTCGATCCGGTCGCGGACGCGTTTGGTGTGTTGCGCTGGCCGCGCCTCAATTTTCTTTCGGTGCCGGAAGACGTTGGCGTCTCCCGCGCCATGATTCAGCAATTCAAGTTGCGCCCGGCCCAAAAAATCAGCGGAACCCTCCGGCTGCCGCGCGATCGCGAGAAGCTGATCATGCTGGACGCGATCGAATCGATCGAAGGCGTGCCGGTGGCGGAATGGAAAGAGCCCCCGGCGTTCGATAATCTCACGCCGCTTTACCCCGAGGGCCGGATCATGCTCGAAAATTCGAAGACAAATTCCATCAGCGCCCGCGCCGTCGACCTGCTTTCGCCGCTCGGCCGCGGGCAACGCGGCCTGATCGTGGCCGCGCCGCGCGTCGGCAAAACGATTTTGCTGAAGGAGATCGCGAAAGCCATCCGGGTAAATCATCCCGAGATCCTTTTGATCATCCTGCTCGTGGACGAACGGCCGGAAGAAGTGACCGATCTCCAGCGCGAAGTGGATTGCGACGTTTACAATTCGACCTTCGACGAAAACTCGAAGCGGCACGTGGAAGTCGCGGAGCTGGTGCTGGAGCGCGCGAAACGTCTCGTCGAACAAAACAAAGACGTCGTGATCCTGCTCGACAGCATCACGCGGCTGGCGCGCGGTTACAATTCACTCCAGCCCGGCAAAGGCCGGACGATGTCGGGCGGGGTCGAGGCGAAAGCGCTGCTGAAGCCGAAGAGATTTTTCGGCGCGGCGCGCAACTGCGAGGAAGGCGGCAGCCTCACCATCATCGCGACCGCCCTGGTCGATACCGGGAGCAAAATGGACCAGGTAATTTTCGAGGAGTTCAAGGGAACCGGAAACATGGAGCTGCATCTCGACCGGGCCCTGGTAGAGAAGCGGCTTTACCCGGCGATCCATTGTTTGCAAACCGGTACGCGACGGGAGGACCTGCTTTATCACCCGGAGGAATGGGAACGGGTGCAGCTTTTGCGCAAAGCGATGGCCGCGCTGCCGCCGATCGAGGCGATGGAAAAGCTGATCGATAATTTGAACGCGACGAAGACGAACGCGGAGCTGCTGCTCAGCGGGCTCCGCTGAGCAGAAATCCCAAATCCCAGGTTCCAAATCCCAGGTAAGACTCAAATGCAGAAAATCCAAAAAGATGAGCGGGGGGCGTCGTTTGGGATTTTAAGTTTGGAACTTGGGATTTACTTGGGATTTGCCCGCCTGTATCGCTGTGCGAAGCACTGCGGGCAGGGGTTTTGGGATTTGGGATTTGCGCCATGATCGAAACCAACTCCCAGCTCGCGGAACTGCTCCCGGCGCTGGCCGCCGTCGACCGCATCGCGGTCGATACCGAAGCGGACAGCCTCCACTGCTATTTCGAGAAGCTGTGCCTCATCCAGATCAGCGTTTCCGGTGAAGATTATCTGGTCGATCCGCTGGCGCAGATCGATCTCGCGCCGCTCGCTCAAGTGCTGACCGGTAAAGAGATCGTCCTCCAGGGCGCGGACTTCGATCTGCGCCTGCTCCGCCGCAGTTTTGGCTTCGTAGCCACCCGAATTTTCGACACGGTCATCGCGGCGCGGCTCCTCGGGATCCGGTCGTTCAGCCTGGCGGCGCTGGTCGAGAAATTCTTCGGCGTCACCCTTGTCAAAGGCTCGCAGAAGGCGAACTGGGCCCGGCGGCCGTTGCCGCGACACATGGCGGAATACGCCATGAACGACACGCATTACCTGTTGCCGCTCGCGGAGAAACTGGAAGCGGGTCTGCGGGAACGAGGCCGGCTCGATTGGTTCCGGCAATCGTGCGAGCGCGCTCTGGAACAAGCGGCCGTGCAGCGGACGCGCGATGACGACGAACCGTGGCGAATCTCCGGTTCGGGAAAGCTCGGCGGTCGCGCCTGCGCGGTGCTGCGTGAGTTGTGGCATTGGCGCGACAAGGAAGCGCAGGCCTCCGACCGGCCGGCCTTCCACATTTTACAGAATGATCGGCTGATTCGCGCCGCTGAAGAATTCGTGGTGGGTGAAGTACCCGATTACCGGCATTTTTCTTCGCGACGCCGGGAGGCTTTTCGGGAAGCGGGGGAACGCGGCCTGCGGCTGTCCGAGTCGGAATGGCCGGTGCGGCAAAGGCGCCGGGGGACGCGGCCCACCCGGGAAATGGAGCGGGCCGCAGAGGAATTACGGCGACGCCGGGACGCGGTGGCGGATGCGCACGGGCTGGAGCCGTCGCTGATCGCACCGCGCGGCGCGCTCGATGCGGTGGCGGCCGACGGGAGCCGCACGGAATCGCTGCTCGTCCCGTGGCAACGGGATCTTCTTGAATTGTAGGGCAAGCGCTCCGCTTGCCCCGCGCAACTGCGGGATCGCTTCCCCGTTTCCTTGCTTGACGCGTGGAATCGACGGCGTCACAACTACGCTCCCCATGCCCGGCGTTTTCCATTCAATCGGCTGGCGCTTCGCCGCCGGGTTGCTGGCGACGATGGCTCTCGGCGCGTCCATTGGATCCGTGTCCGCTCAGCAGGTCCAGGTGCAGGATCGCGCCGACCTCCTGCGCAGTTCCACCCCGCCGAGCAGCGATCCTTATTCCGAGGAGAACGGCGTCGATAACGGCCGCGCGGCCGAGAGCCCCAACGATCCCGACATTGGCGAACAGGAAATCCTGAAACGGGTGGAGCGCTACGAACCATTTACGGTCTCGATCGCGACGCCGTTTTATTACACCTCAAACGTGGCGCTGGTCCGGAGCGGCGAGCAAAGCGACGTCCTTTTTGCCCCGGCCGCCGCGGTTACGTACGCCCCGCGCTTTACCAGCACGCTTTACGGTTCCTTCACCATCCAGCACCAGGAATTTTATTATGACAAGTTCAGCGCGCTCGATTTCGGAAGCTCCGATTTCAGGGCGGGCGTGACGCTGATCCTGCCCAGGGCGCACAACCTGATGCTGCGGGCGGAGTACGATTACAACCGGCTCACGTCGTCCAATAGCTTCAACGATTTCTTTTCCAATCACTCCATCTATCTCAACGCCGAATTGCCGTTTCGCTTCGGCCGGGCGCAACAAGTGTCGTTAGGCGCGGACACGAACGTCAGCCTCGGCGCCAACCCGTCGGCGCCGCGGCGCGATGAGTTCGACGTCTATGCCGGATATGCCGTGAGCCTGACCCGGTCGCTCACCCTGGGGGCGGTGGGCCGCATCTTTGTTCGCGATTACCGCAGCATCGATCGCACGGATGTAAGCGAAATCCTCGCCCTCACCGCGAACTATCGCATCACGAATTATTTTTCCGCGGGCGCGGCGACGACCTTCGCCTGGAGCCAGTCGAGCAAGAGCGTGTTCGACTACGAGGTGGCGAACATTGGTGGGGCGCTGTCACTGAGTTTCAAATTTTAGTTAAAGATGAAACGACAATTGCTAACGGTCGGTGCGGCGCTGGTCTGGCTGGCTTTTGTCGTCCCGGCCCATGGGCAGGGCGTGTTGCGCGAGGCCCGAGTCACCCAGGTCGTGAAAGACGTAAAGATTCTTCCCGCCCAGGCGGCGCCGCGTCCGGCGACCACGAACGACACGGTGCGCGGCGATACCGCGGTCCGGACCGGCATCGAATCGCGGGCGGAATTGACCTTCGGCGACCTGACCATCGCGCGCCTGGGTGCGAATACCGTCTTCAGTTTCAACGAAAGCTCGCGCACGGTCGACCTGGGCGACGGCGCGATCCTGCTCCGGGTCCCGAAAAATTCCGGCGGCGCCAAGATTCAAACCGCCGCAGTGACGGCCGCGGTCACCGGCACGACGGTGATCGTCGAATATCATCCGAAGGCCTACGCGAAATATCTGGTCCTGGAAGGGACGATGCGCGTCTACCTCAAGGGCATCCTTGGCGAATCGATCCTGCTGCATGCCGGCGAGATGATCATCCTGAGCCCGAACGCCCGGCGCCTGCCCGAGGCGGTCCATTACGATCTGGAACGGCTGCTGCAAACGTCGCTCTTCATCCAGGGATTTCGTCCGCTGCCGAGCGTTCCGCTTTTCGCTCAGATACACCAGGAGCAGCTGGAGCAGAAAGCATCCGGCGAATTGATCGATACCAATCTCGTGATCTTTGGCCGCGGCACTTTGGTCACGCTGACCGACCCGCAGTCCTCCGATGTGATCGACCGCAAAATGGCCGCCGTGACCCTGCCGACGCCAACCTCAACGCCGGTGCCGCCGCCGCCGCCGACTCCGACCCCGACGCCAATAGCGACACCGACCGCCAGTCCGACCGCTAGTCCGACGGCGAGTCCAACAGCCAGCCCGACCGCGAGTCCTACCGCCAGCCCGACAGCCAGTCCCACCGCGAGTCCGACGGCGAGCCCAACCGCCAGTCCGACCCCGAGACCGACGCCGAGCAAATTCGGAACGCCGCCGCCCATTATCACCTCGGTGCCGTACCCGATCGATAACGGCACCACCATCCAGACCGACCCGGCAATCACCCGCGGCGGCGTCACCGATTTCGGAAAAATCTATCGCGACAACGCGCAGGACGGAGCGTTCTCGACCTGGGCGTTCACCACCCCATCGGCGTTCGATGCGACCGCCGGAATCGACGCGCTCTACGGACCCAACGTTCCAGTGGCCGCATTCAAGTTCGTCACGATGCAACTCGTCGGCGATCCCGTGATCTCGACGGCGAACGGCGGCGCAACCAATCTGGCTCTGCTCTCCATCGGTGGGATCACGTCGGCGCCAGCCGGGAACGCTGTCTTCACTTTTGCCGGCATGCAAAGCGTTCTGCTCGCGACCGAGAACGGATCGATCGATATCTCCGGCACGGACATTCTCTTTCGCGGAATTCCGACCCTGACCTTTTATGCGCGCGGGCCGGGCTCGAGCCTCACTCTCGGCGGCATGGGGATTTTCAACGTCGGCAATCTCCGGCTGATCGCCGAGAACAACATTCAGATCAACGCGCCCGAATCCCTGACGAACGGAGCGAACGGCGGGATCCTGCGGGGGACAGCGGGCAGCAATTTCAACGTAAACAGTTTGATCGAAACGCCGACGGCGTTCGGTTCGGTCGGGACGTTTTCGGGCAACGGCGGGACCGTGTCGCTTTCCGCACTCAACGGAAACCTCGGGGTCGCCTCGCGGATCCAGACTTCGTTTGACGACCCGACGCCCGCGGGGGCAACGCCGGTGCGGAGAAGCGCGACCGGTGGCGTGATTACTCTGGACAGCGGCCTAACGACTGGAAACGGGATCACGCTCAGTCCGAATTCGGGCCTGCTCTCCCTCCTGGATCCGGCGGCGCCCGGGCCCGGCGGCAGCATCACGTTGACCACGGCCGGGAGCAACATCGGCGCGAATGGCGCGACCATTGAAGCCGATCGCGGTACCATCACCATTCAGCAGTCCGCAGCCGCATCCACCGGCACGGCGCTGATCACTCTCGACGGCGGCGCGATTACCAGCGAGACCCTGCTGGTTTCTTCGCGGGGCGATCTGACGATCGGCTCGAGCACACCGGTCAATCTGTTCGCGGTCAACCTCGCGCTTGTGGCTTCGCGAAATCTTTTCTGGAGCGGCGGCAAACTGGCCGCCACGGCTACTGCTTCCCCCGGCAATGTTCTCGTGCAATCCGGCGGTACGCTCACCATCGCGACCGGGACCGACATCCAGCGCTTCAATGGCGGAATCACCAGCGGCCTCAATATGCTGATCAACGCCGGGACGACTTTGCAGACGAACGCTCTCCATCTCGTGACCGACGGCAGCGGTCTGACGACTGGAGCGAACATTACCGTTCGCTCGGGCGGAACGATGACCTTCAACGGGCTGGCGAACTTTGAGGCCAATACCAGCACTGCGGATCAGGCGAACGGGAGCAACCTCGTGATCCAGGCGGGCGGCGCGATCACCGCAAGCGATCTTTTGGGCGTCGTCCAGATCGGTGCGGGCCGGACCCTGACCAACGGCGGGAATATCAGCCTGTCCGCCACCAGCTCCTACACCGCTACTCTGGCGGCGGGCGGCCTCTCCCTGCAGGTCAACAATTCGTCTCCCGGCATCATCGGCACCGGCGGCAATATTTCGCTGACGCTCGAGACCGGTCTGACGACCGGAAACACGGGCGCGTTAAGCCTCGTAGTTAACAATCAGGGCGGCCGAATCCAGACTGGCGCCAACATCACCTCGACGATCGGCTCGCTCTCGGCCAGCTCCGTGAACGTGCAGATCAACAATCTCGGGAAGGGATTCATCGGCACGGGCGCGGGGGTTACGTTTACGGTTAACGGCGCGACGACCGTGAGTGGCGCGGCCACCTTCAGCATTCTCAACAGCCAGGGGGGACCCGGCGCAGGCACGATTGTGTCGGACGCCTTGATCAAGATCATTCTGGGCGACACGACCATTGGAGGTAACCTCAACGCCTTCGTCCAAAACCCGGATGGCGCGATCGGCGGCACCGGCGGCACCACGACGCTTCAGATCAATGGCAGGCTCACGGTTACGAATCGCATCGCTGTTCTGGGAACATTGACCGCGACGGGAACGATTACCGCGAGAGAATTTTCGGTAGCGAATGCGAACGCGCCCACCATCTCGGTCGGGGCCGGAGGAATTACGCGGTTCAGTTTTCTGAACGGGGCGATCACGCCGTTTCAACCTCAAAGCATCACGACCAACGCGCTCACTTCGACCGGCGGCATTAATTTCAATGGCCCCGACCTGGGGCCGTTCGGCGGTCCGTTCGACGGCGGAACTCTCACGCTCAATGTGCCGTCGCTCACGTTTGGGCCCGGCGCTGCCGACAACATTCAGGGACCGGTTACCTTCAACGGCGGGAGCAGTCCGGGCGCGACCGGCGCCGGCGGCGGTGGCTTCCTCAACGTCAACGCTACCGGAGCGATCACCGTCGGTTCGCCGATTCAGGCGACGACCGGTCTGAGGTCTGACACGTCGCTACCGAGCGGTGTTGGCGGCACCGTCAATCTCGTCTCGACCGGAGGCACAATCGCAGTGAGCGCTCCGATTACAGTTTCTTCCGCCGATCCGTCCACTGGAGCAAATCGCCGCCGCAGCAACACCGGCGGCAACATCAATCTGCAAAGCAACTCCGGGAACGCTGTTGCGATCAACATTAGCTCCACCGGACAACTACTTTCGCTGCTCGACGCAGCGGCCACAGGGCCGGGCGGCAAAATCACCATCCTGGCGACAGGCGCGGGCTCGATCAACGTGAACGGCGATCCCAGCCCGGTCGGCGCCGCAACCCTCGGGACGATCCGCGCGGACGGCCAGGGCGGGTCGGTCGATATTCGGCACACGGGCGCGGCCGGTGCGATCTCGTTGTCGAATGCGCAAGTCTCCGCCGACATCGTAAAGATAGGCGCGCTTGGGAACGCCGGCACCCTTACCATCGGTGGCGGCCGCATCAGCGCGGAGAATACGCTCAAGCTCTACGCGCCCGGACCGAACGGATCGATCACCTTTATCGCCAGTGTCACCCTGGGCGGCAATAGCGTGACGAAAATTTTGGCGGCCAATTCCATCACCATTAACAACGGGGTCCGGGTCGACATTACCGGCCCAAGGCCAGTCCAGATATTCACGAATGCGCCGAACTACGCAGGGTTCGGCGGAAACAATACGACGACCGGAACATTTACCGGGATGGGCGCTCAGGACCCGCAGCCTCTCGCTAACGCCCCTGCCTTTGGTCCGCCGGGCGGGCCCTAGGAAAATTATTTTTCGCGCTGCTCGTTCAGATAACCGGAGCCGAGCGCGATCCCGGCCAGGATCAAGGCTCCTGCCGTTGCGAATGGAACAGGATCGAACGGCGCCGGCGGCAACGAGATGATTCCGTGCTCGTCCGTCCGCGCTGGGCGCCGGACATAACGGCCATGACGCGGCGGGCGAAATCGTTCCGCGAAACGTTCCAACCGCGCCGGTAAATCCGCATCGCTCCGCGGAATTCCGTGCCCGCATCCGACAACGTTCGGCCGCAACTTGGCCAGTTCTTTCACCGACAAGCGCGTCGCTTCCCAATCCGTATTGAACGGCGTGCCGGCGCGGGCCAGCGTCCTTCTGCCCGTCACCAGCCCACTCCACAAATCCATGTTCATGGTAGCGAACGCGTCGCCGGCAATGAGGACGCGATCGGACGGGCGGAACAGTGAAATGTGCCCGGGCGAATGGCCGGGAGTCGCGAGCCATTCCCAACCCGGCGCGCCGGGGACTTCGTTAGGCCGAACCTCGCGGATCCGGGCGCTGAGATTGCGCGCGCCCGAAGGCATGAAGCGGGAGAGGAACGCGATTGCGCCGCCGACCGTCGGATCGGGTGGAGGATAACTCGTTTTGCCGGTGAGATACGGCATCTCGAGGCGGTGCGCGTAGATGGGCGCGTCCCAATATTCCGCCAGGGCCAGGGCGGACCCGGCATGATCGAAATGGCCATGGGTGAGGACGATCGCTTCCGGCGGCGAACCGACACCGAACCGGGCTTCGGCGGCGTCGATGATGTAGTTCGCCCGGGCCGGGAGGCCGGCATCGACCAGGATCCACGGGCCACCTGGACGCCCGAGGAAATAGACGTTCACGAAACTGACCGGCAGCCAGCCGACGTCCGGCGCGATGCGAGTAATGGTGGTCATTGTGGGGAGGTTGAAGCGTTGAAGCGTTACATCGTTACATCGGACCCGGACGCGCTTCAACGCTTCATCCCTTTAACCTCTTCACGGAATCACCAACGTCGTTCCGGGTTTCAGTTTCCCCGGATCGTCGATCAGGCTCTTGTTCGCATCGCGGATTTTTTTCCAGCGGCCGGACGATTTGTAAAACCGCCGTGAAATGGAGGCGAGCGTGTCGCCTTCGCGCACCACGTAGGTGCGCGGGGATGTCCCCGATTTCTTGTCAGCCGCTTTCGCGTCGGCCTGTGGTTTTTCAGGCGAACGATGGGCCCGGAAATCCTCGACCTCCTTCCGCAACGCCAGGTTCTCGTTCTTTAGCCGGGAGGCTTCGGCTCTGCTCACGACCGCATCGCCCGACAGACTCGTTCCGAGTTCCAGCTCCGCTTTTTTCATGAAATTCTTCACGTCGCCCGCGTGCGGTCCGGACGGCGCCAGGGTGAGGTAGCGCTTGAAGTGATGGAGCGCGTGGAGCGGATCGTGGAGCTTGTCGTCGTAGAGCAACGCCAGCCGGTAATGGACATCGGCTGAACGCGGGGAATCATCCAGCGCGCTTTCGTAAAGCGTGATGGCGCGCGGAAAATTGCCGTCGGCGGTCTTGTTCTCCGCGTCCTTGATGATCTGGGCGCTGCGCGGAGTGATCATCCGGTCGCACCCGCCAATCCCGAGGGCAAGACCGACCAGGAGCGCAGTCGCGATCTTCTTCGGGAAATACCTCGCTCTCATCGTCGTCTAAATATTCGCATGAACAGTCATCATTTCAGCCGGCCAGGCCGCTTTTCCTTACGCGCGATTGTCAGCTGGCCGCAATATTTTTTCCTGATCCTGTTTCTCGGGGCCACGACATCACCCGCCATTCAGCTTCGGCCGGGAAACACCTACCCGCTTACCTTCACCGACGTCGATCGGCATCAGCTCTCCACCGCGGACGGGCATGTCACCATCATCACGGTCGTCAACCGCCGCGACGAAGCGAAGGCCCAGACCGTCGGCGACCGGGTTTCGCAAATCACTTCCGCCGACCCAAAGTATCGGCTCATCACCCTGGTCAATTTCCAGCAGAATATTCTTCCGCCCTTGCGCGGAATGGTTTCGGCCGTGATCCGCCACCGTCTCGACGCGGAAGCTAAGGAGGTGCAGAACTCGTACACCCAGCGCCACATTAATCGCAATGCGCGGGACGATATTTTCGTCGTGGCCGATTTCGACGGGAAGGCCGTCTCGCAACTGGCCATCGACCCGACCTCGCCGGAATTCGCCGTCTTCGTCTTCGACGGGAAAGGGCGGCTCGTCCGGCGCTGGAGCGACGTGCCGAGCCCGGAGGTGCTCGCGCAGGCGTTGAAAGAAGCGCGCTGAGTCTTCTGTAGCCGTCGCCCTGTGGGCGACGCCTGGTTGCTGTCACGCCACTCTCGCGCTTCGCACAGCGAAGCGGCTACAGTTAATACCGCGGCACGTCGGGATCGATTTCGACCGACCATGCATCAATCCCGCCGACGAGATTAAACGCGTTCTGGAAACCGGCTTCCTGCAGAAGACGCACGGCGTGCTCGCTTCGGCCTCCGCTGTGGCATTGAAGAATCAGTGCCCCGCTCCGCGGCAATTCCGTGAGACGAGACTCCAGTTCTCCGAGCGGAATCAATCGCGCGGCTTCGATTTTCGCGATCTCGTATTCGAACGGCTCGCGCACGTCGATGAGCGTGAACGCTTCGTTGTTATCGATCTTCGCTTTCAATTCGCGAACGGAAATCGTCGGCACACCCTCCGGCGCGGCGAACCAATCCGCGGCCGGGGGACCAGCGCAGAACTGTTCGTAGTCGATCGGTTCGAAAATCGTCGGCGTAACTCCGCAGACCGGGCATTCCGGGTCGCGCCGCAAATTGAATTCGCGGAACTTCATCTTCAGGGCATCGAAATGGAGGAGCCGGCCTGCGAGCGTTTCGCCGGCGCCAACAATCAGCTTGAGTGCTTCGGTCGCCTGGATCAGGCCGATGATTCCCGGCAGGACACCGAGCACGCCTGCTTCGGCGCAGCTTGGGGCCGCGCCCGGCGGTGGGGGCTCCGGAAAAAGACAGCGGTAACAGGGCCCGCCCAGGTGGGGCGCAAACACGCTCGCCTGGCCTTCGAACCGGAAAACGGAACCGTAGATATTGGGCTTGCGCGCGAAAACGCAGACGTCGTTGGAAAGATAGCGGGTCGGAAAGTTATCCGAGCCGTCGATCACGACATCGTACTCCGCGATTATTTCGGCGGCGTTCGCGCTCGTCAGGCGAGCGTCGTGCAGGACGATCTCGACGCCGGGGTTCAGCTGGCGCAAACGCGCGCCGGCCTTTTGGACTTTCGATTCTCCGACGTCCTCGGTCCCGTACAGAATCTGGCGTTGGAGGTTCGAGGCGTCGACCCGGTCGGCATCGACGAGGCCGAGTTTACCGATTCCAGCGGCAGCGAGATATAGTGCGGCGGGCGAGCCGAGCCCTCCCGCGCCGATGCACAAAACGCGCGCGGCCCGGATGCGCCGCTGGCCATCGGCGCTCACTTCCGGGAGAAGAACCTGCCTCGAGTAGCGGGAAAGATCGCCGGGCGTGAGCGCGATCGCGGCGAGGCGTTCCTGGTCGATGATGCTCACGAGCGCGATCCTACGATTGGACGAGGGCCCAGTCGATTCCCACGATCCGCTGGCCCTCGAGACGTTTCAGCGATTTCGGGAAGGCCAGAAAACGCGCGCCAGCCCTGGCGTGGAAACCGACTTCGCCAAAATCTGTTCCGCTCTCCGTCGAACGGATCGTCATGACGCGGTTGTTTTTCAGGAGCGATTGGAAATGCCGGTCTGTTTTTGGTTTCTGCCAGAGAGTGTAGACCTCGGGCCGTCCGTATTTCTCGACGACGACGCGGAAGCGGGCGGTCTTCACGTTGAGGAGCTTCATGAGGTTGTAGGGCGTCTGTGTCAGACGCCTCGGTGGCACAAACGGCGTTTCACAGAAACGCCCTACAAAAAAGTCCGTCAGAGAACTACGGCAAGGAGGATCAGACTACCGTTGCTGCATTCCTGCTCTGGCGGGGTTCGTAAGTCCTCAGTCCATAGCCCCTGACGGAGAGAGACTGTTCGCGAAAGATTGGGCCCGCGCAACGGGCTTTTCGAGCAGACCGGCGACTTACGCGAACGGCAAGTTCATCTTGATCCGGGCAGTATCGGTCTTATGGACCTCGGCGGACTTGGCCATGTGGCGCTTGCGCTTGGCGCTTTTCGACGAGAGCAAATGGCGACGCGAGGCGTGCTGGCGCCGCACCTTCCCCGTGCCGGTGATCTTGAACCGCTTCGAGACGGCCTTCCGGGTTTTGCTGCGCGCGATCGGCTTTGGCATAAGGCGCGGAAGATAACGCACTCAGAGCGCGTGACAACCGCTTTTGATAGGGGAACTTGACGGGATGGAAAATACGATTCGTCGTAAACCCCAAGTAGTGATCGTCGGCGCCGGCTTTGGCGGACTGGAGGCGGCCAAGCTCCTCGTCGACGAACCGGTGCGGATGACCGTGATCGACCGGACGAACCATCATCTTTTCCAGCCGCTCCTTTACCAGATCGCGACCGCGGCGCTTTCCCCGGCGGATATCGCGGCGCCGATCCGCGGCATGCTCGGCCGTTGCCAGAACACCGAGGTGGTGCTGGCCGAAGTGAAATCGGTGAACGTCGAGGCGCGCACGGTCAGTATTGGCGAGCGTGAAATTGGTTATGACTACCTGATCCTCGCGACCGGTGCCCGCCATTCCTACTTCGGACATGATGAGTGGGAGAAATTTGCGCCCGGTTTGAAAAGCCTCGAGGACGCGATCGAAATCCGCCGGCGTTTGCTCCTGGCTTTCGAATACGCGGAGAAAATTACCGACGAAGTCGCCAAAAAAGCAGCGATGACCTTCGTGATCATCGGGGGCGGCCCGACCGGCGTGGAAATGGCGGGAGCCATCGCCGAGATCGCGCGCTACACCCTCGCGAAAGATTTTCGGCACATCGATCCGTCGAGCGCGCGGGTGGTTTTGGTCGAGGGCGATAAGCGCGTGCTCTCGGCCTTTCCCGAAGATCTTTCGGCGAAAGCGCTGGAGCAATTAAAGGAGCTGGGGGTCGAAGTGCACACCGGCATTCACGCGACCGACTTGAGCGACGCCGGCCTTCAGGTGGGAGAAGAATTCATCCCGTGCCGGGTGAAAGTCTGGGCCGCGGGCAACGCCGCTTCGTTTGTCGGAAAAACCACCGGCGCAGCCGTCGATCGCGCCGGTCGCGTCATCGTGAACGAAGACCTCACCATTCCCGGCCATCGCGAAGTGCAGGTGATCGGCGACCTGGCGAATTTCAGCCACGACGGAGGGAAACCGTTGCCCGGCGTGTCGCCGGTAGCGATGCAACAGGGGCGGCACGCGGCGCGAAATATCCTCGCGATGATGGACGGTCAGGAACCGGAGCGCTTCCGTTATTGGAACAAAGGCAGCATGGCGACGATCGGCCGGAACCGCGCAGTGGCCGATGTCGGCTGGTTTCATTTCAGCGGTCGGCTGGCGTGGCTGGCCTGGCTTTTCGTGCACATCATTTTCCTGGTCGGCTTCCGGAATCGTCTCGCCGTGCTGATGCAATGGGCCTGGGCTTACGTGACGTTCAACAAAGGCGCGCGCCTGATCACTCGAAATTTCCAGGCGGAAACGCGGCCGCTGACGTGACCGGCACCATCAGCGTCGCCAACCGGCAAAGGATGGTGCGCGTGGAGCTGGCGGCGCTGCGCCAATTCGCGAAGAGAGCTTTGGTCGTTTGCCTGAATCGGCCGGCACGAAGATCCAGTCTGCTCGCGGAAATCGCCGAGGTGAACGTGATCCTGGTCTCGGACAAGCGGATCGCGGAAATTCACCGGCGGTTCCTGAGTGAACCCGGGCCGACTGACGTCATCACTTTCCAGCATGGCGAGATCGTGATCAGCGCCGAAACAGCGGCGCGGCAAGCCCGTCAATTTGGAACCACTCTGGACCACGAGCTTCGTCTTTACCTCGTTCACGGCCTTCTTCATCTCCATGGGTTCGACGACAAAACCGCAGCCGGCGCCGCGGAAATGAAGCGGCGGCAGGAAAGGGTAGTGGCCTCGCTACCTTGAACCGGATTTACTCTGTGATAGCCTTAATTTCATGAATGGCGCCACGCAGGTTGGGTAGGTGGCATTGACTGAATCGTAACCGAACCGTCCCAATGCAGAGTTCCTTCGGATCGTCAGTCGAAAATCCGGTCATCGAACAGGACCCGCGCACGGCCGAGGAACTCGACGTTCCCTGGCAGGTCGTCGTTCACAATGATCCGGTCAACCTGATGAGCTACGTGACGATGGTCTTTCAAAAGGTCTTTGGCCTAACGAAGGAAAACGCGGAGAAGCACATGCTCGAGGTGCATCAGCTCGGGCGTTCGATCTTATGGAGCGGGATGCGCGAACGCGCCGAGCTCTATGTCCAGCAGCTCCACGGTTACCTGCTCCTGGCCACGCTGGAGCGAACCAGCTAACCCGCGATGGAATTTCGCCGCCAGAAAGATTGCCTCGAAATTACCGAGCTCGATCCTTTCCTGGCGGAGTTACTGCGGCAGGTTCCGGAGAGTTGCAACGTCGAGGGGGTAGAGGCCGCGCAACAACGAATTTTCTGCGCGCCCGCCTCTGCCGCCGAGGCGGAGATTTGCGCGGAATGGAAAGTTTACGTCGAGCCCGAACTGCGGCGTTTGTTTCGCAGCGCTACCGAAACCGTGGCAGCCGACCTCGAGCAGTTGAACGGCTGCACGAAACCATTCGCCAATTGCACCCTGCGCATTCCGATGGAGAACTCCGAAGCGTGGTTGAATGCCCTGAACCAGGCCCGGCTCGCCATTGCCGCGAAATACAATTTCACCGATGGCGAGCTCTGCGATCATTACCGTTCGCCGATCGGCTCGCGCCGCGATCTCGGCCTTTTCCAGGTAAACTTCTACGGCTTTCTCCAGGAGTTCATCCTCCAGGAGATGGGGGCGGGGAGTTGAAGCGTTTTCCTGCTCTTGCTCCTGATCGTGATCCTAATCCTGGTCTGACGCGGGGACTCTGCGGAAAGATCATGAGCAAGATCATGATCAGGAGCAGGAAAAAGAGTACTACGTCTTCTGCCGATTGCGGACCATCGACATCAGCCGGTCCTTTAGCGCATCGGACGACTTCGCCGGGCGGAGGCTGAGCGCGAACGCTTCATGCATCGAGTAACATTCGCCGATGAAATCCTCCGCTTTTTGCCCAAAATCTTTTCGGGCCTGCTCAAACGCCTGTAACTCTTCCGGTTCCAATGCCCCTATGACGTAGAGGCGCGATTGGTTCTGGAATTCGTCAAAGCTCATCGCGCAGTTCCTTAAGCCCGTCATAGATCTTTTTCAGACCCAACTCGAGCCTGGTTTTAACCGTTCCCAACGGTGTATTCGTTTTTGCCGCGATTTCGCGCTGACTCATCCCCCGAAAAAATGCGAGATTTATGGCCTCCTGCTGCGCCACCGGCAAAGTCGCGATCACGCGCCGCACCAAAACACGGGTGTCGCCGAAAGTGATTTCTTCCTCGGTGGCGTTATGGACCCACGCGTCGGGCTGTTGCTCGGTTTCCGTTTGCAGCCGTTCGCCCGCGCGGGCGTATGCCTGTTTTTTGCGGAGCCCGTCGATGGCCCGGCGCCGTGCGAGCGTAACCATCCAGCCAAGCGGCTTGCCCTTTTGGGCGGAGAAATTTTTCGCCTGGTTCCAGATCTCCATGAAGATTTCCTGGAGCAAGTCGTCCGCTTCGGCCTCGTTATGGATGACGCGCAGGATGAGCGCTTTGATGATGCCGTTATAGCGATCGTATAACTGGGAGAGCGCTTCCGGATCTTCCTCCTGGATCCCATGCATCAATTCGAGATCGGTGGGCGCCCCCGGCTCGAGGATCGGCGTGGCCGCCGGCATCCGAACGTTACGCGCTTCTGCCGGATCCTCGGGTGTCCCGGTGCTCGATGAAAAATCTAGCGCCATGCCTGGCTGGAAAAGCGTTGAGTTTGCTTCACGAAAGTAGGGAGTTTTAGTGGCAACCGCCCGCGCCGTCCAATGATTTGAAATCGGGAAAGAGAAAAACGATTCGCGGCCGCCAAGGTCGAATCCCGCGGGTATTGCTCTTGACCGTTCCAACAGGCGCACGCTAGCGTCGCGACAGGAATTTTTTCGGGAGAAACATTGATCATGCGCTCACTCGTCTTTGTCATCGCGCTTCTCATGGCCGCGACGTTCGTTCGCGCGCAGGATGCCGCCTCGACTCCGTTCCTGGCTAAAACACCGGGAGCTTCGGAGGAAACTCCGACCCCAACCGCCAAACCGAAGGCATCGCCGACTTCGACGCCGAAGGCAGCTCCGACCGCCACTGTTCGCCCTCTCGAAACAACTCCCGAGCCTTTGGAATCCGCCACGCCTTCGACCCCGCCGCCGGAAACCGAGACCCTGAGTCTCGTCCCGTCGACGCCTCCAATGGTCTCGGCCACGCCGATCATCCTGGCTTCGCCGATTCCAACGGCGCGACCGGTCGCGACGCCCACCGCGTCGGGAAAACCGCCGATCAGTTACCCGACGGTAAGGCCGCTCGCTACTTCTTCGGGCTCCAAGCCCGCGCCGACGACGACCGCCAAGCCGACCGCGCCGGTTAAGCCAACGCCAACCGTGGCGCCGAAGCCCACTCCAACCGTCGCGCCAAAACCCACGCCAACGTCCACTCCTAAAGCGACGCCCACCGCCACCGCCACCGCGACTTCGACGCCTAAACCTACTCCGACCGCAACCGCTACCGCGAAACCGTCGCCCACGCCCACGCCGAAACCGACGCCGACCATCAAGCCCAGCCCTACACCGAAACCTTCTCCCACCCCGAAAGCCAGTCCGACACCGCAGCCTTCGCCTACCGCGGAATCTTCACCTTCGGTTGAGACCTCCCCGGCCACGGACGATTCCGTGACGGGGCGAATCAAGGAACTCGAATCGCGCTGGGAAGCGTCGCTCCTCAGCAAAGACAGTGCGGCGATCGAAAAGGTCGTGGCAGACGATTTCGTCGGCACCTCATCGAGTGGCAAGACGGGCGATAAGGCGACGTTGCTGGCCGAGGCAAAACGCGACACCAACACCTACACGTCCGCGACTTCGAGCGAGATGACGGTGCACATGTACGGCCCGAGCGTCGCTGTCGTGACCGGCATCGCGAAGGAATCCGGGAAGACGAAAGCGGGCAAGACCTTCACGCACACTTACCGGTTTACGGATACCTGGGTGGAACGGAACGGCGACTGGCAATGCGTCGCCGCCCACGCCATGGCGTTGCCGAAGAAGTAATTTGTAGGGCGTCTGTGTCAGACGCCGATTGGCCGTTTGCGTTTCACAGAAACGCCCTACAACGTTGCGCCGCGTTGCTTCTTGCGCCACCTGTCTAGTCTCATGGCGAACCCGACGCAGGATCCGGCCGTAGACGCACTCTGGTACAAGGACGCCGTCATCTACGAGCTGCATGTGAAGACGTTTCACGACAGCGACGGGGATGGCATCGGCGATTTCCGCGGGCTTATCGAGAAACTGGATTACCTCCAGGAACTCGGCGTCACCGCGCTCTGGCTCCTGCCGTTCTATCCATCGCCCATGCGCGATGACGGCTACGACATCGCCGATTACTACGACGTTAATCCGAACTTCGGCACCCTCGACGATTTCCGCGCGTTTCTGGCCGCGGCCCACGAGCGCGGGCTGCGCGTCATCACGGAGCTGGTCATCAATCACACGTCCGATCAAAACCCGTGGTTCCAGAAATCGCGCCGCGCCGCGCCGGGCTCGCCCGAGCGGGAAATGTACGTCTGGAGCGATACGCCCGAGAAATACAAGGAAACGCGCATTATTTTCAAAGACTTCGAGACCTCGAACTGGGCGTGGGACCCGGTCGCGAAGGCGTATTACTGGCACCGTTTTTATTCGCACCAGCCCGACCTCAATTTCGACAACCCAGCCGTGCACGAGGCGGTCGAGAAGGTCCTCGATTTCTGGCTCGCGATGGGCGTCGACGGCCTCCGCCTGGATGCCGTTCCCTACCTCTACGAACGCGAGGGAACGATCTGCGAAAATCTTCCAGAGACCCACGCCTATCTCGTGAAGCTCCGGGCCCACGTCGACGCGAAATTCAACGGCCGCATGCTTCTGGCCGAAGCGAACCAGTGGCCGGAGGACGCCGTCGCTTATTTCGGAAAGGGCGACGAGTCGCACATGAATTTCCATTTCCCGTTGATGCCCCGGATGTTCATGGCGTTGCAGATGGAGGACCGGTTTCCGATCATCGACATCCTCGACCAGACGCCGGCCATTCCCGAGAACTGCCAGTGGGCCATGTTCCTGCGCAACCACGACGAGCTCACCCTCGAAATGGTGACCGACGAGGAACGCGATTACATGTGGCGCGTTTACGCGAACGACCCGACTGCGCGCATCAATCTGGGCATCCGCCGCCGGCTCGCGCCGTTGCTCGCGAACAGCCGCCGCAAGATTGAGCTGCTCAACATTCTCCTTTTCTCCATGCCGGGCACGCCGGTCGTGTACTACGGCGACGAGATCGGGATGGGCGACAATTTTTACCTGGGCGATCGCAACGGCTGCCGGACCCCGATGCAATGGAGCCCGGACCGCAACGCCGGGTTTTCCAAGGCGAACCCGCAGCAGCTTTACCTCCCGATCACGATCGACCCGGAGTACCACTACGAAGCGATCAACGTCGAGAACCAGCAGAAGAACCTCTCGTCGCTGCTCTGGTGGACGCGGCGCGTCATCGCGATGCGGAAAAATTTCCGGGCGTTTTCGCGCGGCTCCCTCGAGTTCCTCTTCCCGGAAAACAACAAGGTGCTCGCGTTCCTTCGCCGGCACGAGGACGAGACGATCCTCGTGGTCGTGAACCTGTCGCGTTTCGCGCAGGCGGCCGAACTGGATCTGGGACGCTTCGCCGGGTGCGCGCTGATGGAAATGTTCAGCCAGAATTATTTTCCGCCCATCGGCAAATCGCCCTACGTCATCACGCTCGGCCCGCATTCGCATTACTGGTTTGTGCTGCGCTCGGAGACGGCGGCTTCGGTGGCGTCGAAGGAACGCAAAATTTCCATGCTCGCGCCCGCGCCGAACGTTGCCGCGCTGCTCGACAACGGCCAGCGGGCCGCGATCGAGCGCGAAGTTTTGCCGGGTTACATTCGCAATTGCCGGTGGTTCGGCGCCAAGGCGCGGACCCTTCGCCAAATGCGGATCATCGAGGAGATCCCGGTTGGCGGTGAAGGCGCGGCGATCTGGTTCGTGGAAGTGAGCTATCTCGAAGGCGCGACCGAGGTCTACGCGCTTCCGGTGCACATCGCGCGGGACGATGCCGCCCGCGCGCTCGAACGCTCCGCCCCGCAGTCCATCATCGCGCGGCTCCATGGCGATGGCGACACCGTCCTGCACGACGCGGTCTACGACGAGTCCTTCCGCAAGGCCCTGTTTAAATTGATGACCGGCGCGCAATCAGCGCCCGGCCTCAGCGGCAGCGTCATTGGCCTAACGAGCAGCGCTTTTCCGGCCGAATCCAAAGCCCGGACGCCCGCTTCGCAAGTCCTGAGCGCGGAGCAAAGCAATTCGTCGATGCTCTTTAAAAATAAATTTTTCCTTAAGCTCTACCGGAAGCTCGAGGATGGCGTTAATCCCGACGTGGAAGTCACGCGTTTTTTGACGGAGCGCGCGAAGTTCTCGAACGTCCCGGCTTTCCTCGGTGCAATCGAATATCGCCGTCCCAAGACGGAGCCCACGGTAGTTTGCCTGCTCCAAAGTGCGATCGCGAACGAGGGCGATGCCTGGACCCTCACGCTCGATGCCGTCGGCCGTTTTTACGAGCGCGTCCTGACCCGGAAGGCCGACCTGCAAAACCAGGCCACGCCGCCGGGGCCGCTCCTCGAGGAATTAATCGGCGGCATTTATCCCGAAAAAGCCAAACTCATCGGCCAGCGCACGGGAGAACTGCATCGGGCCCTCGCCCTGTCGGTCGACGAACGAGGGTTCGCGCCCGAGAAGTTCAACGCCATGGCGCAGCGCTCCGTTTACCAAAATATGCGCGCCTCCCTTCGCCGCGCCTTCGGCTTGCTGGAAAAGAAACTGCCCACGCTTCCGGACGCTTTCCGAGAGGAGGCCGCCCAGGTCCTTGCCGCCG
Source organism: Verrucomicrobiota bacterium (assembly GCA_041167265.1). Lineage (GTDB taxonomy): Bacteria > Verrucomicrobiota > Verrucomicrobiia > Chthoniobacterales > UBA10450 > AV80. Next base: position 37,325 of record JBEEHG010000010.1, read on the forward strand.
AAAAACAAATCCTCGCCCAGGAACAGCGTCTTCTCGATCGCCGGGTCAACGCGACCAAGATTCGCATCCACGGCGACTATCATCTCGGCCAGGTCCTCTACACCGGGAAAGATTTCATCATCCTCGATTTCGAAGGCGAACCGGCGCGGCCCTTGAGCGAGCGAAAACTGAAACGCTCCGCCTTGCGCGATGTCGCCGGCATGATGCGCTCCTTTCAATACGCGGCCTACAGCGCGCTGTGGCAGCCGGCGATGCGCGCCGAGGACGCGCCCTTCCTCGAACGCTGGGCCGACCTCTGGTATCGCCAGATGAGCAGCGTCTTTCTCCACAGTTATCTCGCCGCCGCCGACGGCGCCGATTTCATCCCGCCCGATGAAAACGATTTCCAGGTGCTGCTCGAAGCCTACCTGCTCGACAAAGCCGTCTACGAAATCGGATACGAATTGAACAATCGCCCGGCCTGGGTCGTGATTCCCATCCGCGGCATCAAACACATTCTCGGGGCAAGCTGATCTTCTGTAGCCGTCGCCCTGTGGGCGACGCGGGATCGTGGCCCAGTCGCTCACACGCTTCGCATAGCGAAGCGGCTACAGAGCGCGAAAAAAAAGTTCGCGCTTCACCAAACCGACGACTAGAACGAAGTCGCATCCGGAGAGGACCCATCATGAACCAACATCTCGACGCCATCGACCGCCAAATCGCCGCCAAACATCTTCTAACGCACCCGTTCTACCTCGCCTGGACCCGCGGCGAATTGAGCCCGGCCGCGCTCGCGGATTATGCGCGCCAATATTATCATCACGTCGCCGCGTTCCCCACTTACCTCTCCGCCGTTCATGCGAAATGCGACGATCAGCCGACGCGCCGCCAGCTCCTCGATAACCTGATGGACGAAGAGGCCGGTTCGCCGAACCATCCCGAGCTCTGGCTCCAGTTCGCCGAATGTCTCGGCGTTTCGAAGACCGACGCGCAGTCGACCGAGAAATGGGACGAAACGAAAAATTTGATCGCGACCTTCCGTTCCGCTTGCTCCGAAGGGAAAACTGCCGAAGGGCTCGCCGCTCTCTACGCCTACGAAAGCCAGATCCCGGCCGTCTCCGAGTCGAAGATCAAAGGCCTGATCGAGAACTACAACGTCACCGCGCCCCGCGATTACGAATATTTTTCCGTCCACGTCGAAGCCGATCGCGAACACTCTGCCGCCGAGCGCCAGATGCTTTCCGAGTTCGTCACCGACGAAAACGCCGCGCCGGTTTCGGCGGCCGTTAATCGCGTCCTCGATGCGTTGTGGGAAATGCTCTCCGGTGTTTGCCGTCGCCACGCGATCGCCTGCTGATCCCCCTCGTTTATGAAGCCCCCCTTGCTTTCGCTCTTCGCGGCGGCGCTGCTTTGCGCCGGTTGCGGGAATCTCAACCCGGTTTACCAGAACTCCGCCGCGCACCCGCGAAATTCCGTTGTCTCGAAGAGTGGTTACGAGGTCGCGTTCGTCGAATTCGGCGAGCAGGGCTCGTATCAGGATCCGACGCAGCTGGAGAACGCGGTCGACCTGATCAAGCGCACGCCGCGGCCTCTCGTCGTCACCTACGTTCACGGCTGGCACCACGGAGCGGCTTCGGCGGACGTTGAAAAATTCTCGGGCTGGCTTTCAGAGCTCAGTCAATCGCAGCTGATTCGCAACGCCGGCTTCCATCTCATCGGGGTCTATCTTGGATGGCGCGGAGAGATCACGAGCGTGCCGGTCGTCAGGCAGCTCACGTTCTTTAGCCGCAAAGCCGCGGCCGAACGGCTGGCGAGCAACTTCGATTGCTACGATGCCATCGCCGCAGTTTCGCAGGCGGCGCGGGAATCGCACGGCGCCGGTTCGCAATACACTGTTTTGATTGGCCACTCCTTTGGCGGTCTCGTCGTGGAACGGGCCGTCGCTCATGCGATCAACGCCGAAATGCATGGGCACGCCGCGGCGGACCGTAGTTTGCCGGCGGACTTGATTCTCATGGTCAATCCGGCGTCGGATTCCATTCTGACGCGGCAGATGATCGCGGCTCTGAATTCCAGGCACACCGAGAATTCGCGTCCCTTCCTGGTTTCCCTGACATCGACTGGTGATGCGGCCACGGGGACCGCGTTCCCGGTCAGCACGTCGCTCGCGGCCACCACCAAGGCATTCAACGAAGTCCCCGTTCCAGGCGCGGACGGGCGCGAGAGCGAACGCCATTTTTATACCGCCACGCCGGGACACAATCGGCTCCTGATTAATCACGAAACTGTGAAGCTGGATAAGACCATCGACGCGCCGGGTGGATTGAACGCGCTTCAGACCAATCTCTCGCACAATCTCACCGGAGGCGTTTTTACGACCGATGGCGCCGGGGGTCGGCTCGATCTCTGGCACATCAAGCCGGTCGGAAACGTCGATGTGCCGTATTGGGACGTGAAAGTCGATCCGACGATCATCAGGGACCATGGCGATATCTGGAACCCGAAAGCGCAGGCGATGATGGCCGCCGTTTTTCGAATGACGAACCCGTTGATCAATCGCGAGCGGCCGATGAAGCCCCGCGCGAATCTTCAAAAGCCGCCCGCGCGCGCGAAACTCATTCCCGAACCAGATCAAACGGCCCCTGCTCGATCTCCTCAAAAACTGAAAAGCGAGCCTGCAGCCAAGCCGCCAAAGCGCGCGCCGACGAATCGAGACTCAGAGCCTGGGCCCGAAAGGACCAGATGATGGGAGCTGGCTTCGTTCCGCTTCGGCCGGCCCAGATCCGCAGCGAGGCTGCCGTCGCCCGATCGGCACGAGCAGGGGTTACCGGCTGGTGATGGTTATCGAAGCCAGCGAATCTTTTTCAGGTCGCCTTCGGCCTGCTTGAATTCGCGGTCGCCTGTCACGAGTTCGGCATTGTTGATTTTGGCGAGCGCAGCGGCAAAGCAGTCCGCGTAAGACATTTTCCTGGTCGCTTTGAATCGAGCGGCCTCGCGGACAAGCTGAAGATCGTTCGCTTCGACTGGCACCAGCTCAATCCGCATCCCGGCGATCTCGTGAGCTTTCGCGTCCGCGACTTCTTGCGACGCCCCGCGGAGGATCGAGTAGTAAATTTCGCCCCAATTCACGACGCTCATCAGGAGTCTGGGGGTTCCGCCCTCCGCTTTGATCAGAATCTTTTCAACTTCATCCGCGCCGGGCTCGTCGTTGAAGAGGACCATCAGAGCGTGAGCGTCCAAGACCATTGTGGCCATGATTACAGCTCCCGTTCGCGTTTCCGCTCGGACATGAAGACCTCCATCGCTTTCGTCCCTTTGAGGGATCCGCGCAGACGCCGGTAATGCCGGGCGGTGAGGGGCTTCAGGACGATGTGATCGTCCTGCTTGTAAACAACCGCACGTGTTCCCTCGTCGATTTCAAAATCATTCCGGAGCCAGCGCGGGATCACGATCTGCCCCTTGACCGTAAATGATACCGTATCAGTTTTGGTGGCACTCATGCATAAAAGTATTACTACGATCTAAAAGTAAGTCAAAGCGAAAAAAGTTGGAACCTGGCCGGCGCAGGCTATTTCAGCTCGCTGAAGAACGCGGCGAAAACTTCGAGGCCGTCCCAGAAATTCTGGAGACGAATGTTTTCGTTCGCGGCGTGCTGATTGTCGTCGTGGTTCGCGATCGGGAACGCGATCACGGGGACGTTGTTGCCCTGCTGAAACAGATCCATCGGCAAGCTGCCGCCGGCCGTCGGCAAACGGACCGGATCGTGACCGGCGGCGGTCATGATCGTCGCGAGCTCGCGCGAGAATGGAAGATCGAGCGGAGTGCGCGAAGCGGGATAGCCAGACGACCATTCCACTTTCACCAGCCGCGGGTTCGCGAGCCGGGCTGCGGTGTCGGGCGTGTTCCGGACAATCGTGTAACCGCGCGAGGTGATGTGCCGTTCCACGAGCGGCTTGATCGATTCCGGGGTTTCGTCGGCGACCAGGCGGAAATCGATCGAGGCGCGCGCTTCGGTCGGGATGGTGTTGGACGCCTGCGCGCCGACACGGCCCGCCTCAACGCCACGCAGATTGAGGCCGGGCGCCAAAAGTAATTCGTTGAGCGGTTTTCCATTTCCTTCGTTATCGGCGATTTGGAATTCGCGGCGCAGATCGGCTTCCACATCCGGGATTTTCGCGAGCGCCTCTTTTTCCGCGGCAGTCGGCGCCCGGACGGCGTCGTAAAACCCCTCGATGAGAATTTTGCCGCTCTCGTCCCGCATGGAATCGATCAGGTGGGTGAGGCGAATGATAGGATTTGGAACCCAGTTTCCGTAGTGGCCATCGTGCAGGCCCTTGATTGGACCGTAGACCGTCAGGTCGACCCCGATCGTGCCGCGTGCGCCGAAGACGAGTTCCATCCGGCGGCTTTGATGCACGGGGCCGTCGCAAAAAATCCATGCGTCCGGGTGCGCCACCTCGGAAAATTTTTTCAGATACGCCGCGAGATGCGGCGACCCCGCTTCCTCTTCGCCTTCGAAAAAGAAACGGAGATTCACGGAGGGCCGGACGGCCTGTTCGCGCAGCGCATCGAGCGCGGCCAGCATCGCGACGATCGGCGCCTTGTCGTCACCCGAGGAACGAGCGAACAAACGCCACTCGGGATCAATCGCTTCGGCATTTTGCCAATCGACCTCCTTGTCGGCCTTGTCGCGCATGACCGGTTTCCACGGTTCCGTTTTCCATTGGGTCGCATCGACCGGTTGCCCGTCGTAGTGGGCGTAAAAGGCAACGGTGCGTTTCGCGTTCGACGCGGCGAGTTCGGCCACCACCACCGGCGGCGCGCCCTCCAGTTTCAGGAGCCGGGCGGTGAGCCCGCGCTTTTCGAAAAGCGCCCGGATCGCTTCGGCGTTGCGCTGAATGTTCGGCGTATCCGTGGCGAGATTCGGGACCGAAAGCAGCTCGGCGAACTCGGCGAGAATTTGTTTCTCGTGAAGAATCCGCCAGGCGCGAGTTTGATTGGCGACCGCGGCGGGCTCAGCACGGGCCGACGCGGCGAACAACAGGAAGACGAGAGTGAGAGCCGTTTTCATTGGCGATTTCGCTTCGACAATAGCGAGCTCCGGCGATAACGCCCGCTTTTTGGCTGGCGCTTCTTCCGGACCCGCCGCACCTTGGGAAATGAAATATTTCAGCCGCAGTTTTCTGGTTCTTGGCCTCTCGTTCCTCGCCGCCTCGTTCGCGATCGCACAGGACAAACCGCGGGTGAGCCCACACGAAACGGTGAGCGCCGATATTGACGGCAGCGCCGTCACCATTGTTTACGGCCGCCCTTACTCGAAGGATCCGAAGACCGGCGCGCCGCGCAAAATCTGGGGAGAGCTCGTCCCGTTTGGCAAGGTCTGGCGGACCGGCGCGGACGAAGCGACGCTCCTGACAACCAAGCAGCCGCTCGACATTGGAGGCACCACGATCCCGGCCGGGACCTACTCGCTTTTCACGCTGCCGGAAGCGAACGGCGCGAAACTGGTGGTCAACAAGCAGACTGGCCAGTGGGGAACGAAGTACGATGAAAAACAGGATCTGGCCCGGATCGACATGAAAAAGGAAACGGTCGACAAGGCCGTCGATCAATTCACGATCGCGATCGCGAAAAATCCTGCCGGTGGTGGCACCCTGAAACTGAGCTGGGAAACGACGCAGTATTCCGTGGCGCTCAAGGCGAAGAAGTAGAGCCGCGGCGGACGACGAAACTGTGGCGTAAAACGCCGGCACCGAAATCCTCGAACCAGGTGAGGTGTTCGGCGGCGGTTCCTGGGAAATCGGCCTACGAGGCGGAATGATAACCGGCGCGAATAAAACCGGAAGCGCGCGTCGCGGTGGTTTTGCCGGAGCCGAAAGGTGGGTATGGTGACGGCGTTATGGCGGAGCAAGTTCTGGCAGGGAAGGTCGGTCTGGTTTTTGGCGTGGCGAACAAGCGCAGCATTGCCTGGGCGATCGCGAAGGCGTGGGCGGCGGCGGGTGCGAAGCTGATTTTCAATTACCAGGGCGAACGGCTGAAGGAGAACGTAGAGGAACTGGTCGGCGAATTTGGGGAGGGGACGCCGCTCTATCCCTGTGATGTCTCGAAGGACGAGGACATCGCGGAATTTTTCGGCAAGGTTCGCGGCGAGACGGACCGGGTGGATTTGGTCCTGCATTCGGTGGCGTTCGCGCCCAAGGAAGCGCTGGAAGGCGATTTCGTCAGCACCACCCGCGAGGCTTTTCGAACGGCCCACGACATCAGCGCCTACTCACTCGTCGCGCTGGCGCGGGAAGCGGCGCCGCTGATGAACAACGGCGGAAGCATCGTGGCGATGACTTATTATGGCGCCGAGAAAGTGGTGCCGCACTACAACGTGATGGGCGTCGCCAAGGCGAGCCTCGAAGCGTCGACCCGTTATCTGGCTTACGATCTGGGGCCGAAAAAGATCCGGGTCAATTGCATTTCAGCCGGCCCGGTGAACACCCTCGCTGCTCGCGGCATCAGCGGGTTCAGCGCGATGCTGAAGCATTATCAGGAACACGCGCCGTTGAAACGAAGCTGCGAACCGGCGGAACTCGGAGCCATGGGAGTTTTTCTGGCGAGCGAAGGCGCGGCCTCGATCACCGGGCAGGTGATCTATGTCGACGGCGGTTACCAGATCATGGGAATGTGATTCTTCGTCCTGCTCGTGATCATGATCGCGCTCCTGATCCTTTGTGAGCGCTCTCGAAAGATTATGATCAGGAGCATGAGCAGGAAAAGATGGTGAAACAACAGCTCATCGAATTGCTTGGCGCTGACATTGTCTCGGATGCGCCCGAGATCCTCGAAACCCATGCGGGCGACAAATGGTTCGCGAGCCATTCGCCGGAAGTTGTGGTTTTCGCGGAGACAGCCGAGCAGGTCAGCAAGCTCCTGAAGTTCGCGTCGGCGAACAGGATTCCGGTTACGGCGCGTGGATCGGGTTTTGGTTACGTTGGCGGTTGCGTGCCGAGCCGGGACGGAATCGCGCTCTCGCTGGCGCGAATGAACCGGATCAGGGAGATTAATTTCGCGGATGCGATCGCGATCGTGGAGCCGGGCGTCATCACCGCGGAGCTCCAGGCGCGGGTTCGCGAGCAGAAGCTTTTTTATCCACCCGATCCGGCGAGCAAGAAAGATTGCAGCCTGGGCGGGAACGTAGCCACGAATGCGGGCGGGCCCCGTTGTTTGAAGTATGGGGTGACCCGAAACTACGTGGTCGGCCTCGAAGTCGTGCTCGCGAACGGCGAGGTTTTGCGCACGGGCGGGCGGGTGCACAAAAACAAGACCGGGTTCGACCTGATCGGTCTGTTCGTCGGTTCGGAGGGAATGCTTGGAGTCGTGACCGAGATCACGCTGAAACTCCTGCCCATGCCGCCGGCGCGGGCCACCTTGTCGACTTCGTTTTCGAGCATGCGCGACGCCGCCGCGACGGTGCAGAAAATTTTCGCAGCCGGATTTCTGCCATCATCCGTGGAGCTGGCGGATTCGTTCACGCTGGAAGCCGCCCGGCGCGATTCGGGCGCGGCCGGGGTGCCGGAGGGGAACGCCCATTTGCTCGTCGAACTGGACGGACAACCGGAAACGGTAATGGTCGAGATGGAAAAACTGCGAGCGCTGGTGGGTGCCTGCGGCCCGATGTCGTTGCAGATCGCGACGACCGAAGAAGAGTGCGAGCGGTTCTGGGCGTTGCGCCGCGCGTTCAGCAATTCGCTCCGCGCCACCGGCCTAACGAAGCTGAACCAGGACATCGTCGTGCCGCGAAGCAAACTCGTGGAGCTGGTGGAATTCGCCGAGGGCCTCTCGAAGCGTTCGGGATTTCCGATCGCCTGTTTCGGTCACGCGGGCGACGGCAACATGCATGTCAACATCATGGCGGAACGCTACAATCGGGATGCCGACGTGCGCGAACGAGCGGAACGCGCGCTGGACGAATTATTCGCGCAGGTCCTGGCGTTCGGTGGCGTGATCACCGGCGAACACGGAATTGGTCTGGCGAAAAAACGATGGTGGCCCCAGGCCACGAGCGAAGGGTCGCGCGCGATTCATCGTGCGATCAAGGACGCCCTCGATCCCGCGGGAATTCTGAATCCCGGGAAGTTCCTGTAGCCGCTGTTGTTGTAGCGACGCCGCTCTGTCGGCGTAAGAACGCGTGATTGACCGCCAAGCGTTTGCACGCCGACAGAGCGCCGTCGCTACAACTCCAGCGAGAACGTCGCGTTCACGGCGCGATGGTCGCTCGATTGCGGCGAGGTATTAGCGACCCACGCTTTCACCAGCGTTCCGCCGCGATAGAAGATGTGGTCGAAGGAAGCCGCCGGGTAACGCAGGTCGGCCGGGACAGACATTCGCGAATTGAACGGCACTCCTTCCCACGACCAGGCGAAGCCGCCGGCGCGCAAACTCTGGATGGTTTTCTCGGAATTGAAACGAGGCTCGTCCGGCGCCGTGTTGAAATCGCCGCCGACGATCCAGGTGAGACTGCCCAGTTTTCCGTAGGCCGCGTTCATTGCTTTCATGTGGGTGAGAAGCTGCTGCATGGATTCTTCGCGGATCCGCATGTCCTCGTGGATTTCGCCGCGATTGCTCTTGAGATGGAGCGCGTAAACGAGGAGGAGCCGGCGCGGCGCGAGTTGATACGCGGCGAAAGCGAAACCGCGAGGTGGAACGATGGCGCCCGACGGTTTCCACAATTCCGACCACGCGCTCAATGGCTGCAACCGGCTCGTAATGGCGACCTGCTGGGCTTCGTTCTGGCCTTCGCGCGGCGGGAAGTTCGAGCAGACATCGACCTTGAATCCGGCGAGCGGTTTCACGGCCGCGCCCGCGTGTTTGTAATCGCGGACTTCTTCGAGCGCGATGATGTCGGAAGTCAGCTGCGCGAGATCGGCATGGACCGCATTGATCTGGCGGTTCTCTTCGGCGCGAGAAGCGTTCGGACGGCGGCCCGGGAACCATTGCACATTCCAGAAGGTGATGGTGACGGCCTCGGTGGGCGAGGGCGAGGGCGTTTGGCCGTTCGACGAAGGAACGACAAACGCAGCGAGTAATAGCGCGGCGAGGATCCTGGGGAGCATGACGCGAAATTGTAGATGGCGGCGTGGGGCCGGCGCGAGCGCCAACTTCGAAGGCAGATTCGCTCTCGCGCTTCGCATAGCGAAGCGGCTACAGAAGAGCGGCTATAGAAGAGCGGTTACCCCGGCCTGACGATCTGCCGGAGTTGTTCGACGGCCGCGGCTTCGGCTTTCGCCGGATCGTCGTAACCCCAGGCCACGATCTCGAGCATCTGGGTGCCGACATCGCGCTTCCCGCGCTTCACCGCTTCCAGCCGGCCCGACGCCGTCCAGTTTTCTTCGTCGAGCATGCCGGGCGTCGGCGGAGTTCCGTCCCAATAACAATAGAAAACATGAAGCGGGCGCCCGGCGTTTTCGAAAACGTAAGAGCGAATCGGCAGCGCAACGCCGTTCACGGTAATCAGTTTGTTTTGCACGCCGCCGCGCTGGACCATTCCGCTGGCGGGCAGACAAATGTCGGGCCGATGATTCCTGATGAACAGACCGGCGGTGCGGCCGGGGAGCCACTTGAAAAAATACATGCTCCAGTTGTGGCCGTCCGCGGACCAATCGCCCCCGCCGCCTTCGTTGTAACGGAGCAATCCCTGAGAAGCTTCGTCGACCGGGACTTCCTTCCAGTTCGCGGCGTGGGTGGGCCACGTGATTGCCCACGGAGCGAGCTGAGCGGTGCGTGCTTCGTGAACCCGATACCAAACCTGGGTGCCGGCTTCGGCGATCACAGTCAGGCCAAGAAGCGCGGCGAGAAGCAAACGCGGAATGCGAAATGGAGCTTTCGCGTGGGGCGTTCGCGGCTCGTCGTGGTCCTTGCGCGATAGAATCATGCTCAGGCCCCACAGTCCCAACAAACAGATCGTGAGAATCGTGTAGCCCGCCGGGTCGTGCCAACTCTTGATCGCCTGGAGCCCGTGCTCGGCGCCGACATAAACCAGCAGGAACGTCCGGACGAGGTTGCAGAAAAACGCGAGCAACGCGCCGGACAGGATCAGGATCACGCGCCGGCGAACCGGGAAGCCGTAGAATTCACCGAGGAAAAGAGAGACCATGAACGTGGCCTGAAGCGACCGGATGCCGGTGCACGCTTCGTCGATGCCGACATAACCGGAGCCGACTTCGATGACGTTGCCCATCTGAACGGCGGGAATCCCGATCGCCGTCAGGACCTCGACGTTCATCCGCGCGTCGACCCGCATCAAACCCTGGATCACAATTTGTTCGAGGTTGGTCGGCCAGGGGACCGCCACGAGAAAAAACAGGATCGGGAACGCGAAGTGGCGCAGCCAGCCGCGTCCGCCGGCAAGATAAACGCCGGCGCCGGAAATGAGCACGGCGCAAATAGCCATCACCCAACTGAGCAGCCGCCAATCGGGATTCGCTTCCTGGATAAGGCGGACGGGAACGAGAATGAACGCGGGCAGGACGATCAATGCCGCCCAAAAAGAGCTGGCGTTCGGCGCAACGGGAGCCGGAGCATTTTGCCAGCGCCGCCAAAAAATGTAGGCGGCGAGCACCGGGACGGCCCAGCCGTAACCGTATTGCGGATTGATCGACCATTCCAAACGGAGACGCGACACGACTTCCAGCCAGACCAGCGCGAAGACGGCGATCGGAAACCACGCGGTAGCGCGCGGGGAAGGGTGGACGGTGGGCGGAGCCGCGGTAGCGATCGCATTCATGCCGGGTTGCTGCGGGAGTTGAGCAGGATACAAGCCCGGGGGCGAGGCCCGCGCGCGGTGGCTCGGCGGCTGCTCCCTGCGGGATGGATCGCCGCCTTCACCGGCCCTCGTGCAGATTGACTTTGAAGCGAGGCATAGAAAGCTTCACCCAACTTGGAACATCCTCACAATAAAATCGAGCGCTCGATCCTGAAGGTCATTCTCTGGACCATCGGTTTGATTCTCCTTGTCTCGGTGGGCGGGGTGGTTGGCTTCCGCCAATTCCGGGCCTGGCAGGAACGTCGTCTCGTGGCGGAGGCGAACGCGCTCGTCAACGAAGCCGATTATCGCCGCGCCAGTCTCGACGCCCGCCGCATTTTACAAATCAATCCGGAAAGTGCCGAAGCCTGCCGGATTCTCGCGCGGATTTTTGAAAAAACCGGAACGCACGCGGCTTTGGACTGGCGGCGGCGGGTCATGGAGCTGGGCAAGGCTACGCCTAACGACTTGATTCTTCTGGCCCGCGCCGCGGTCCGGTTCGACGATCGCCCGACGGCAGAGGTCGCGATGTCGAAGTTGCCGGCGAGCGCGAAAGAAACGGCGGATTATCACGCCCTCCTGGCCGACATCGCGTTGACGCAACGCGACGGCGTGGAAATGGAACGCCAGCTCAGCGAAGCGGCGCGGCTCGAGCCCGGGAATAAGGATTACCAGATGCGGCTGGCGGCGTTGCGCCTCGGCGCAAGCGACCGCGACATGCGCGCGAATGGAAAAAAAACGCTGGTCGAAATGCAAAACGACCCGCTCCTGCGCCGTGAGGCCACACGCTTTCTGACCGAAGACGCGTTGCGCCAGAACCTGACGCTGACCGCGCTCGAACTGGCGCGCCAGCTCGACGGCTTCCCGGACAAAACTTTCGCCGACCGCCTCCTCCTTCTTACCGCGCTCGATGCCGCAAAAGACAACGGGTTCGCGGCATTCCTCCAGGAAATGAAGACCTCGTCCGTCGACGATCCTGAACGTGCGGCCGCGTTGCTGACCTGGCTCAACGTGCACAAAAGGGAAAGCGAAGCCATCGCCTGGAGCGCAAGCTTCCAGCCGGGAACCCTCGGGCAAAGGATGGTGCAGATCGCGCTCTCTGATTCATTTGTCGCAACCAAAGATTGGAAGGGACTGGAGCGGCTGGTGAACTCCGCCAATTGGGGCACGGTCGATTTTCTGCGGAACGCACTTCATGCGCGCGCCCTGCGAGAACTTGGGAACGCGCCTGAGTCCGCCTCGCAGTGGAACGAGACGCTGAAGAAAGTCGCAGCTGATCCGCGCCAGGCGTTGAGTCTCGCCGAGACGGTCGAAAAATGGGGCTGGCGCGCGGAAGCGATCGATCTGCTCTGGCTCCTGGCCAAAGACCCGGCGAGAGGCGACGACGCCTTGAGGGTGCTCTACGGGTTCTTCGCGAGAAACAGCGACACGGAAAATCTTTACCGCGTTTCCTTGCATCAATTGGAGCTGCACCCGGACGATCCAAACGCCCAGAATAATTTCGCGCAGCTCTCGCTCCTCCTGAATCTGAATATCGATCGCGGCCAGAGAGCGGCTCGCGAGGTCTACGAAAAAGATCCCAAAAATCCGGCCTACGTTTCTACCTACGCTTTCGCTCTCTACAGCGCCGGCGATCCCAAGAAAGCGCAGAAAATTCTCGAGACGCTCAGTCCCGAACAATTACGCAAACCGGAAATGGCTGCGTACTACGGCGTGATTCTCGCCGCTGCCGGGGATCGTGCCCGCGCCCCTGAATTCCTCGATCTCGGCGAAAAAGCGAGCCTGTTGCCCCAGGAAAAAGTGCTCCTGGAAAAAGCGCGTCGCGCCCTGGCGCAACCCTGAATCCGGGTCGAAGTTACACGCGAACCGGTCCTGCAGACCGATTCCTAGATTAGACCGTTTTCATTCGGGCTCTGGC
>JBEEHG010000011.1:0-46012 GCA_041167265.1 Verrucomicrobiota bacterium
ACTTCACCCGAAAAGATAATGGATTGAACCAGTATCGGATGTGGTCGCCCTATTCCATCATCAATTATGACGACGACATTGGGAACGGCTGGGGAAGTCCGGGGGCGGCCAATGGAGTGTTGATGCAGGACGGATGGGTGACAGCAGGCTACAACGCTTTGAACCAGCCGATGTATATCTGGTCGGGCAACGTAGGGTGGACTTACTTTGGCTACGACGGGCTCGGCCGGTGCGTGAAGCGATGGGCGGACAACGGCTCGGTCGCGTACATGTATTACGACGGTTGGAACCTGATCCAGGACGGCCCGCAATCGTCGATCGCGGACCGCGTTTACGTGCACGGAGCGCGGACCGATGAAGTGGTGGCCCAGATCACGCCGGCGAACAACTGGATTCGCTACTTCCATTACGACGCGAACGGGAACTGCACGCTCCAGACCGACGGCTGGGGAAACCTGGTGGAACAATACGACTACGATGCGTTTGGATTCCCATACTTTTACGACGCATCGGGGAACAACATTGGGTATTCGCCATGGGGGAACCGGATGCTGTTCACCGGCCGTGAATGGCTCAGCGATCTGAAGCTCTACGATTACCGGAACCGGATGTATCAACCCGAGCTAGGCCGTTTCATGCAGCCCGATCCGAAAGAGTTTGCAGCGGGGGATTACAACCTATATCGCTACTGTCATAACGATCCAGTCAATCACTCCGACCCGACCGGACTGATGAGCTTGACCGGTTGGGGCGGTGGAGATTGGAAGTGGTTCAATGGAGGCGTCGCGTTGGCACAGTTAAATGCAATTTCTCTGCAAAAGATGGCCGCCGCTATGAGATTTGTGCCAACGAATTTTGCGAAGGATCATAAAACCGTCCTCCCCAGTTCGACGGATCATGCCGGTGGCATCTATGAGTACCAATATTCTAACTCCGCCGGTCAACGCCAAAGCGGAGTCGGTGTCACCGTCTTAGAGAAAGTCCAAACCGTAGCCGGCGATGAAGTTGGTCAGGTCCAGAAGCAAAAGGCTCCCTTGCAATCCAACGGCATCTTTCGTGATCACGTTGGTTCGAATAGGCGACCGAGCCATGCGGACGACGGTCATTACTCAATTTCTCACCAGACGTTCCAGATAGAACGCAATGGAGAAACAGTCCCGGTTTCTACTAAACTGGGACACGACGTGCGATTTATTAATGGTGAAGTCGTCCCTCGTGTATGGGTTATCGAGCCATAAACAGGCGCTTGCGGAGCATGGTCTTGTGCCTGTTCTCGTTGCTGGGTCTGACGCTTCTTGGTTTGCAATTCGCAACCGGTAAGGAATTGCCGAAGAAACGGAGCGATTTATCAAATTTGTCGCAAAGGAATCAGGAGAGATTGGCGCGCGAGCTCCGACCAATCTTGAAAGCAACTGGTGGAGCAGGCCGACTATACGTTCGTTCAAAGTGTTTGGGAGAATCGGGGAATCTTTTGTTTTTTCCGCGCATTGACCTCAAACCTGGCAGCAATCGAAAACCTGGAATCGCTCGCATCCAGGCAGCCTTTGACGGGAACAAAGAGGTCAAGATTGCAGAACGCCAACCAGGGTTGGTAGGGATATGGATTAGCAGCGTCAGCAATGATCTCTTAAAGACAACCATCCGTGTACTCGAGTTGGGCCCTCGGCCGAGATACAATTATTATGACGCCATCGAAGCGATAATCAGCGCGAAAGAGATTCAAGCGAAAATGCGAGAACTCCAGATGGATGAATTAACTACTTTCGCCAGTTATCCGATCTTAAGTCCTGACCCAAGATTGCGTCACCTACCAGACTCTATGACGAATTTAACGATGGATGAGGCTCTGGACCAAGTTGCTCGCGCGTTTGGTGGATTGGTCATTTATAGGGAATGTAGCGGAGAAAATCCGAGGCGGAGATTCTCAATTGATTTCGAGGCTGTCGCCGAGTCGGCCGTGGACGAAGGTCTTTAATCCGGACGAAATGACACTGAAGCGGCGTCATCGCCAAAGTCGGGGATCAGGGGGCCGAAAAGGGGTCAGAGCTTCACATCGTAAACTGTTGACGGAGGCTGAGGGCGGGTGGCCTGACAGAAAAGCACGGACAACAGCGTGAACCCGATGGAAGACGGCCGCGGTAACCGGTACTACTACGACGCCGAAGGCCAGTTGACCGACGCTTATTATGGAGCCCTCGATCCGGCCGGGAATCCAAACAGTTGGCAGCGCGAAGAGCATTTCAACCTCGATCCGATGGGGAACCGGCGCGGGTGGGATTACCTGGCCACAAAAGGCTGGCAAAACTTCACCCGAAAAGATAACGGGTTGAACCAGTATCGGATGTGGTCGCCCTACTCCCGATGCGTGAAACGGTGGGCGGATAAGGGCTCGGTCCCCTACAAGAACGGGCAAGTTTTAGATACTTTGAACGAAGGCGCTCAAGGGGACGCGTAGCTTCGCCTCGGCGTCGAAGTAGGTGGGGCCGGCGTCTTGAAATGCGGTCTGGTCTATTAAGTCGTCCACGATCTGTTCGGCGACCAGTTGCCAATCGACTGTCACGAGGTCGACCTGCGCATCCGGAACACGCGCGAACGGCATGCTGACGGGGCCGTTGATCAAGGCGACTCGTTGCGTCTGGAGCAACTCCGCCACGGCGTCCGGAGCGCGGAAGCAAAATCGCGAGGCCAGGACTGATGACGAGAAAATGATGCCACCGGTTTTCTTTCGTTGCAGGGCGCGCACGAAAGTTTCGGGGCGTTGGCTTTCGTAGGTCGCCACCGACCAGCGAATCTCCAGCTCGTCGAGCATCTCGTGCAGGCTTTCGTTGAGGACGGCCGAGCGCTGCTCTTTCGGCTCGACGACTGTGATCCGCTCCGGGTTGTGCGTTTTCCAATTACTTAACAAGCTCCTGAGGGCGGCCTCGCGCCGGACCTGGTAGCGGCAGGGGACGTGGCAGAAAGTGCCGTTAGCCACACCGAGGAGGCGGATGCCCATGTCGGCGAGGTGCAAAGCCGTTTTGGCCACTTCCTTTCCCGGCTCGAACCAGATCACGGTATCGACTTCGTAGGCTTTGAATCGCTTTGCCAGGGCGTCGGTAGAGGCTTCGCCCGGCTCGAAAAACGCCGTTGCCGCGGCGAACCCGCGCAGCCGCAGCTCGCGCCGGATCCGGATAAAGAAGGTGCGGTAATCCTGGAGAGTGACGAAGCGTGAGACCGACGCCGGGAACCCGACGAATGCGCGGACTTTGAGTTGCCGATCGAAATGAAGACCCTGGAGGAGGGTCTTCGATCCACGGACGCGGCTCAATAAGCCTTCCTGTTCGAGAGTGCGATAAACGCGAGACACCGTTGAAACCGGGACGCGAAAATGAGCGGCCACTTCGCGCACGGAATGGAAGGCGCGCGGCTGCGCCTGCTGGTTCCTGACCGCGACGTCGCGCAAGATCGCCGTCAGCGTTTCTGTTTTGTGGTGCGCCTTTTCCAGGGCGCGCCGGCTCGGCAGTGGGGCCAGCGCCCGCGTCACTTTTTTTCGGGCCATGGATGTGAAAAGCAGCGGCCTCCTAACAGGCCAGCGCAGCGGATTCGAGTTGTTCCTAACCGTTCCGATTCGCTTTGTCCAGCGGCGCCCACGCGGTGCAATCGCGGCAATAAAACCTTGCGTCGGGCGACAAAGTTTTTTCTACTGCGAGCCGAACCAATCGAGGAGAAAACTATGTGGCCACCAAAATTCAGTGATGCGATCGATGCTTGTAATGTGGCGCGGCGGCGCTGTGAGCGGCTGGTGACGGCCGGGTTGGCGCAGTCCGACGTCAACGTGGTGGCAACCGTGATTGTAACGGCCCGGGATTGCGCCCGGATCGCGACGCTCACCAGCCAGATGCTGGAGCGCGGATCGAAGTATGCCTATCCGCTCTGCGAGGTGTGCGCGCGGGCGTGCGACGAGCTGGCCACGGCGGCGGAGAAACATCCGAAAATCGAAGCGTTCTCGCGCTGCGCGGAAGCGTGCCGGAAGTGCGCGCAGGAATGCGCGAAGCTGGCGAAGGCGAAGAAGCCGGCGCGCTAAGCGCGCCGGAAATCCCAAATCCCAAATCCCAAGTTCCAAGCTCCAAGCTCCAAGCTCCAAGGAAATCCCAAGCTCCAAATCCCAAAAGAGGTTTTCGCGCAACGTTCTTTTGATTGTTGGGATTTGAAATTTCCTTGGGATTTGGGTTTTGGGATTTGGGATTTGCCGCTTAGCTGGGGCGCATGAAGAGGCTTGTCATCGTCGGCGCGGGCGGGCGGCTCGGAGCGGCGCTGGTGCGGGAATACGCCGGCGCATTCGAGGTCGTCGGGTTCAACCACGCCCAGCTGGATCTGGGAAAGCCGGAGCAATTGCGCGAGACGCTCGGTGGATTGCAGTTCGACGCGCTGATCAACACCGCAGCGCAAACGAATGTGGACCGGTGCGAGACGCATCCGGAGGAAGCGTTCGCGTTGAATGGGGAGGCGGCCCGTGTTCTGGCGGAAATTTGTGCGGCGAAGAACGCGCGGTTCGTTCACATCAGCACCGATTACGTTTTCGATGGGGAGAAGCGCGAGCCTTACAGCGAAGACGACGCCGCGAGGCCGATTAGCGTTTATGGGGAATCGAAAAGGGAAGGGGAGCGGTGGGCGCTGGCGGCGAATGACAAGGCGCTGATGGTTCGAGTGTCGTGGGTGTTCGGGCCGGACCGGCCGAGCTTCATCGATTGGGCGCTCGGCCAGGCGCGCGAGCACGAGGAGGTCAAAGCGATCGCTGACAAATGGGCGACGCCGACCTACACGCTCGACCTGGCGCAATTGTTAAAGCCGCTGTTCGCGGGGCAAAAAGAGGTGAGCGGAATTCTGCATCTGGCGAACACCGGCGAGTGCACGTGGCAGCAGTACGCACAATACGCCCTGGATTTCTGCCATGCCGAAGGGATTCCGATGAAGGCCCGCAAGGTTGGCGCGTCGTCGCTTGCGGAGACGAAAAGTTTCATCGCCAGGCGACCGGTCTACAGCGTGCTGTCGACGGCGAAGTACGAAAAGGTGACGGGTTTGACACCGCGGCCGTGGCAGGAAGCGGTGGCCGATTTCGTGCGCGAACGCGTGAAGCGCTGAGACGTTTCATTTTTCTTTCTCGGCAAGAACACGCAGCTCTCAGCGGAATGGAAGCCGGTGGGCTGCGGACAGCGCACGCGCCAATGCTTACTTTGCTCTCGTCCTGATTTAACGTAACTGGTGATGGTGTGAGACGGAGCCCGGCAAACGGATATTTTCAGGCGCGCGTTGCGGTTAGCTTCGCGCTTTGCTTTGGCGGCATTCTGCTGGCCATGATGGCGTGGTCGTTCGCGGCGAACCCAGCGGAAAGTTTGTCCAGGATCGCGCCGGAAGTTTTGGCCGAAACAGCGGACGGCAGGAGCGGCGCCTCGATCGTGATCATGCTGGCGGAGCAGGCGGACGTGAGCGCGGCCCATCAGATAAAGGACCAGGACGCGCGCGGCTGGTTCGTTTACAACACGCTGACTCAACACGCGGCGCGGACCCAGGCGGCCTTGCGCGCGGAGCTCGATGCGCGCGGCGTGAGCTACCAGACTTTCTGGGCCGCGAACCTGATCGTAGCGACGGCGGACCGGGCCTTGATCGAGTGGCTGGCTGGCCGAGAGGACGTGGCTCGGATCGATTCCAACAATCCGGTGCGCTGGATCGAGCCGCCGGAAGTGGCGAACTTTGGCGCGGCGCCGGGCAGTGTGAGCGCGCCGACGACCGCCGAGTGGGGCGTGCTAAACGTGAACGCGCCGAGCGTCTGGGCGCTTGGCTTCAACGGCACCGGCATGGTGATCGGGGAACAGGATACGGGAGTGCGTTGGACGCACACCGCGCTGAAGCCGAAATACCGGGGCTGGGACGGAGCGGCCGCGAACCATAATTACAACTGGCACGATTCGATCCACAGCGGCGGTGGCGACTGCGGGCCGAACACCGTCGCGCCCTGCGACGACAGCGGGCACGGCACGCATACCGCCGGCACAACCGTGGGCGATGACGGACTCGGGAACCAGATCGGCGTCGCCCCGGGAGCGCGCTGGATCGGTTGTCGGAACATGGACGTGGGGATCGGAACGCCCGCGACTTACACCGAATGCTTTCAGTTCATGATCGCGCCGACGGATTCGAGCGGGAACAACCCGAATCCCGGGTTGCGGCCGCACGTGTTGAACAACTCGTGGACTTGTCCCGCCAGCGAAGGTTGCACGACCCGCGCTGAGCTGGAAACGATCGTCAACAATACCCTGGCCGCCGGTGTTTTCGTGGTGGCCTCCGCCGGCAACAGCGGTCCGAATTGCTCGACGGTGAGCGATGCGCCGGCGATTTACGACGCGGCGTTTTCGGTCGGGGCCTATGACATCAGCAATTCGCTCGCGGGTTTCAGCAGCCGCGGGCCGAGCACGTACTACGTCCCTGATCTTCTAAAACCTAATCTCTCCGGGCCCGGCGTGAACGTGCGCTCGAGCACGCGCACGAGCGACACCAGCTTTGGCAATTTAAGCGGCACCTCGATGTCATCGCCGCATGTCGCCGGCGTGGTGGCGTTGCTTTGGTCGGCTCGACCGCAGCTTGTGCGCGACATCGCGGCGACCAAATCGCTTCTCCAAAACACAGCCAATCCTTCCGTGCTCGTGACCGCGCAAACCTGCGGCGGAACCTCTTCGGGTCAGATCCCGAACAACACTTTCGGGTACGGGCGGGTCGACGTGCTCGCGGCGGTGAACGCTTCCGGTTCAACCACGCCGACACCAACGCCGACTGCGACTGCCACACCGGCGGCGACGGCCACAGCGACCGCAACGGCGACAGCTACGGTTACACCGACAGCGACAGCTACCGCGACAGCCACTGCGACCGCAACCGTAACCCCGACGGCAACTGCCACTCCGCTAACTGTCCTCGGTAACATCTCGTCGCGCGTCCAGGTGCAGAACGGCGACAACGCGCTCATCGGCGGGTTCATTGTCAGCGGGACGCAGGACAAGAAGGTCGTCATTCGCGCACTGGGTCCTTCTCTCAATTTACCGGGCAAGCTGGCGAACCCGACGCTGGAATTGCGAGACGCTTCCGGCGCCGTTCTCCAGCTCAACGATAACTGGATTAGTTCGCCCGACCGGCAGGCGATTCAGAACCTGGGGCTGGGGCCCACGAACGACGTGGAATCGGCGTTGATCGCCTTGTTGCCCGCAAATGGAAAGAGCTACACGGCAATTGTCCGCGGCGCCGACAACGATATCGGAACAGGCGTGGTCGAAATTTACGATGTCGATCGCGCGGCGGATTCGAAGCTGGCAAACATCTCGACGCGCGGCCTGGTGCAAAGTGGCGACAACGTTTTGATCGCGGGAACGATCGTTCTCGGATCGACTTCGCAAAAGGTGATCGTCCGCGCCATCGGTCCGTCGCTGGATATTCCCGGCAGACTGAGCGATCCGACCCTCGAACTTCGAGATGCAAATGGCGGGCTGATCCGAGCCGATGATAACTGGCGCACCGGAGGCCAGGAAACCGAGATCCTGCAGACAGGGGTCGCTCCGGCCAACGATCTTGAGTCTGCTCTGGTCGAAACGCTTCCCGGCAACGGTGCTGGTTACACCGCGGTCCTTCGCAGCGCGAATGGCCTGCCCGGCATCGCGGTCATCGAAGTCTACGCGTTGAATTGATCCGGCCGGAAGCATTGGCGCGCCGCATTTAGATCGACAAGGGATCACGAACTCCGAAATCATCGGAGGTTGTCGGGCGTCTCGAGCAGTGGGCCTCCTGCGTTTCCGCTGGCACGTCACGCAATCCAATCTGTAAGAAACCTATGAAGGCCTCATCGCCTGTTCGTATTTGTTTCGCGCGCCTTCTTGTTGGCAGCATGGTCATCGCTGCGTTCGAGGTGTCGGAGAGCATGGCTTCGGAGGCCATTTCGGTGCCTGGAACATTTACGTACGTCCAGGCCTTCGACGCCCTCGGCAACTCCACCGTTCCGTGGGTGGACGATGGCACCGTTCCCGGATGGATCGCGGGCATCAATGCGAACAACACTCCGGACGGAAATCTCCAGCTCACGAATGGCGCGGACGCGGCGCCGCTGAGTGGCCTCCTTAACCTTGGCAACGCAGGCTCGCCGGATAGGGCGCTCGGTTCCAAAGCCACGAGCGGCGCGAACTTCGCCAACATTGCGTTCGGCGTCGTCTTCCAAAACACGTCCTCGCAGCCGCTGATCGTTACCAATATCAGCTACACGGGTGAGCTTTGGCGGACGAATACGACCGCGGGCGGTTTGCCTGAGCAGTGGTTCGTCTCGTTCAAGACTTCTCCATCACTGATTAGCGACGTCGAACCGGGAGGCTCGAGCGATACCCCGAACGCCGGCAGCTTCACGGCGTTTCCAGCTGCGAACTGGAGCTCGCCCACAAATGTTCCCGAAGGATCGGCGCTCGATGGTAACGCCGCCGCCAATCGGTCGACCGTTGGCGGTAACCCGAACGTAACCGTGAACCCCGGTGATTACTTCATGGTCCGCTGGGTGGATACGAACCGCGCCGGCACGGACGGCTACCAGGGGATCGACAATGTTTCGATCACCTTCAGCACGGCGACCGGGACGAACCTCGCCAACCTCTCCACCCGGCTCAAGGTCGACACCGGCGATAACGCTCTTATTGGCGGATTCATTATTACCGGGACGCAGCCGAAGAAAGTGATCGTGCGCGCCATCGGCCCGTCGCTGCCGGTGGCGGGCAAACTGGAGAACCCGACGCTTGAGTTGCACGACGGCACCGGCGCGCTTCTGGCAGCCAACGACGACTGGATGAATTCCACGCCCGCCGACAAACAGGCGATCCTCGACAGCACGGTGGCGCCGGCGAACGAACTCGAGTCCGCAATTGTCCGGACCTTGCCTGCGAACGGCGCCTCCTATACCGCGGTTGTGCGCGGGGCAAACAACAGCACCGGCATTGGCGTCGTCGAGGCCTACGACCTGGACCGGGCGATCGATTCGAAATTGGCTAACATTTCGACACGCGGCCTGGTCCAAACCGGAAGCAACGTCCTGATAGCGGGAACCATCGTCACGGGCGTGGCGCCACAAAAGATTATCATTCGCGCGATAGGACCGTCCCTGCCGTTTGCGGGCAAGCTTGCGGACCCAACTCTAGAGTTACACGATGCCAACGGCGGGCTGCTGCAAGAGAACGATGATTGGAGGGACAGTCCTTACAAACAGGCTATCATCGACAGTACCATCCCGCCGTCGAGCGACAAGGAATCAGCCATCGTCGCGGCCCTGCCGGCTGGCGGCGCTAACTACACCGCCATTGTAAGAGGCGCGAATAACTCGACAGGCATCGCCGTAGTTGAAATTTATGCGCTGTTATCGGGGCAGGCCTTCATTACGAGTCCCGCTAATGGTGCAGCCGTGGGCAGCGCCTTCCCGATCGAAGCCAGCGCAGTGGCGACCACTGGAACCATTTCGAGCGTGTCGTTCTATGATAACGGCACTCTGCTCGGCACCGACAACTCCTTTCCTTACCGTTTCAACTGGACCAGCGCAGCAGTAGGAAGTCATGCCCTAACCGTCGTCGCCTACGACAACAATAACAATCCGACGCCCGCCTCTCCGGTAGTCAACGTCAACGTCGTAGCCGGCGCTGGCACTCTCACGCGCGGGCCTTATCTCCAAAAAGGCGCGCCGAACCAAATGACGATCCGCTGGCGGAATACCCTTTATGACCTGGGCCGGGTCCGCCTCGGCGCTACTCCGGCCACTCTCAACCAGACCGTGGATGAGCCAGCTGGTCCTGCCGGGCAATTCGATCACGTCGTTACTCTTACTGGACTAGCTCCTAACACCACCTACTACTACAGCGTGGGAGCTGGAGGCGACACGCTCGCACCAGCTCCGGCAGATAACGCGGCGGACTTCACCTTCACGACCCCGCCCGCTCCCGGCACTGTTATCAACACGCGGATCTGGGTTTTGGGCGATGCCGGTACCGCCGGTAGCGGCGATCCCGCTCGCCAGGCTTCGGTCCGCGATGCTTTCTACACTTGGACTGGCGCGCGCACCCCGAACCTCGTCCTTGAACTAGGCGACAACGCCTACAACTCCGGACTCGATAGCGAATTTCAAAAGGCCTTGTTCGACATGTATCCCACGATGTTGCGCAAGACCGTCTTCTGGTCGTGCCTCGGTAACCACGAAACCGCCCAGTCAACCGCCTTCGTCGACACTTATCCCTATTTCGACATCTACACTCTCCCAACCGCGGGCGAGGCGGGCGGTGTCGCTTCCGGGACCGAGCACTACTACTCGTTCAATTACGGCAACATCCATTTCATCTCGCTCGATTCGATGACGGCCAATCGCGCGGTCGACGATCCGGCTACGCCCCAGAATGAAGATGGGCCGATGGCCGCCTGGCTAAGGAACGATCTGCAAAGCACGACAGCTACCTGGATCATCGCGTTCTTTCACCACCCGCCCTACACGAAAGGCTCACACAATTCCGACACAGAGATTGAGCACATCCAGATGCGGCAGAACTTCCTTCCCATCCTGGAAGGTGGTGGAGTCGACGTCGTCCTTGGCGGTCACAGCCACATTTATGAACGATCCTATCTGCTGAACGGGCACTACGGCTCCTCGGCGACACTTACGCCCGCGATGAAATTGAATCCCGGCGACGGACGTCCAACTGGCAATGGGGCTTACCTCAAGCCGCTGAACGGTGCCGGCGGTCACAAAGGCGCCGTGTATAACGTGGCCGGCTCGGCTGGTCAGGTGAGCGGAACGCAGCCTGATTTTCCGCACCCAGCCCATTTCATATCGCTGACCAACCTTGGGTCTCTCGTGCTGGACATCAGCGGGAACCGCCTCGATGCCACCTTTGTTCGGGAGAATGGCAGCACGCCGGACACCTACAGTATCCAGAAGCAATGACCGGGTTCGTGATCCGTGCTTGTTTCTTGTTCCTTGGGATCGTCCTTCAGGCCGGACCGATTTTCGGCCACGAAGGTTTACACGAACTCATCGCCGCCCAAATCAAAGCGGTGGCGAAGAACCCATCCGATGCGGGTCTGCGTTTGGAGATGGCGACTTTGTATGGGCGGCATGGCGAACTAAAGCTGGCGCTGCAGAATCTCGACAAGGTCGATGCGCTCGCGCCGGGAAAATTTCCGACCGACCTCTTTCGGGCCGAGGCATTCCTGGTCGCGCGCGATTTTGCGAAGGCGAAACAGGCTCTCGACAGGCAGGTGATCGCTCATCCGGAATCCGCGCGCTCCTGGTTGTTGCGGGCGCGCGCAGAACGCGAGCTGGGCCAGCACGCAGCGAGTCTCGTCGATTACCGGGAAGCGTTGAAACGGACACCGGCTCCGGAGCCCGATCTGGTGGAGGAGGTCGCTGGCGCACTCGCGGCCGACGGGCAAAAAGACGAAGCCGCACGAGTATTGGAGGCCGGCATCGAACGGCTGGGGAAGATTCCGTCGCTCACGCTTCGCGCCCTGGATTTGGAAATCGAAATGAAAAACTTCGACGCGGCCCTCCGTCGCATAGAGGAAGCTCGCCGGGATGCGCCCCGCCCTGAGCCGTGGATGGCTCGGCGCGCCCTGGTCCTGGCCACAGCCGGTCGGATCGAAGAATCACGCGCCGCCTGGAAAGCGCTCGTTGCGCATCTCGACGTGCTGCCTGATCACGATCGTAATTCCCGCGCCATGGTTGAACTCAGGAAGGAAGCCGGCGAAGCGTTGGCCTCGCCATAAATTCCTCGGCGGAAACGCCGGCGGAAGCTACGCCGGCATCCGGCGACCGCGCGGAGGCGAGATGGAGGCCTACTCCTGTGCTGACGGCATTTTACCTGCTATTTCGGGATGCATGGACGGACTCAACCCCCGCCACACCCGCATCTGGTTTGCTCTGGCCTCTTTCGCCTGCGCGCTCATCGCGCGTGGCCAGGTCGCTCCGCCCCCGGCGGTGACCGTCCGCAGCGGCGCTGCGCCATTCTCAACCCAATCGCCGAACGCGCCTGCGGCCCAGCTTTATTCCATCGGCGAACCGACCAACGAAGAGCAGTCTTACCTGGAGTTGATAAACCGGGCCCGCGCCAATCCCGTCGCGGAAAGTCTGCGGCTGGCCACCACCACCGACTCGAACGTGCTCAGTGCTTACAGCGCGTTTGGAGTGAGCCTCGTCCTCATGCAGGCCCAGTTCGCGACGATCCCTCCGCAACCGCCGCTCTCCATGAATGCGACTCTGCTGACAGCGGCGCGGGCTCACAGCCAAAACATGCTCCAGAACAATTACCAGGGCCACGCGGGGCCGGACGGTTCGCTTACAACGCGGCTGCAAGGCTACACCGTGGGAGCGAATGGCTGGACCATCGGCGAAAATGTTTACGCCTATTGCAAGTCGGTTTGGTACGGCCATGCCGGTTTCGAGGTGGATTGGGGCGGCAGTGTGGCCACTGGTGGAATGCAAGTGCCGCCCGGTCATCGGCAGAACATTCATAGCCCCGATTTTCGGGAAGTCGGAATCGGCGTCGTGCTCGGCAGCAACGGCGGCAGCAGCGGAGTGGGCCCGCAGTTGGTCACACAGGATTTTGGGGCGGTCGGCGGTCTGTCGCCTTTCGTAACGGGCGTCGTCTATCGGGATCTGAACAACAACGGCTTCTACGATTCGGGTGAGGGCGTCGGCGGAGTGACGGTTACCATTTCGAACGCGAACAGTTACGCCGTGACGGCGAACTCCGGTGGATACTCGGTGCCCGTTCCCGGCAACGGCAATTACGCAGTGACCTTTAGCGGCGGGGGTGTTCCGACCAACCAAAGAAATGTTGCAGTGGTTAATGGCCAAAACGTAAAGGCCGATTACGTCGTGACCGGCTCGAGCCCGCCCACGCCAACCCCGACGCCCACGCCGACACCTTCGAATCCTGGAGCGGCAAAGTTGGCGAACATCTCCACCCGCGCGGTCGTTGGCACTGGCGCCAACGTATTAATCGGCGGCTTCATTGTTACTGGCACGCAGAGCAAACAGGTCGTCGTCCGCGCCATCGGCCCTTCGCTTCCGTTGGCTGGTAAAATCCTCGATCCAACTCTCGAGCTTCACGACGCATCCGGCGCGCTGATTGGCTTCAACGACAACTGGGGCCAGAGCGCGAACAGCTCCGCGATCGCGGCCAGCGGTGTTGCTCCCGGGAACCCAAACGAATCGGCGATCTTGATGAGCCTGTCGCCGGGCTCGTACACCGCGGTGCTGAGCGCGGCGAATCAGACCACCGGCACCGGCGTGGTGGAAGTTTACGATCTGGAGAACGGCGCAAACTCGAAGCTCGCGAACATCTCGACCCGCGCATTGGTCCAGAGTAACGACAACGTTTTGATCGGCGGCCTGATCGTGGTCGGGCAATCCGCGGCGGATGTCATTGTTCGCGCGATTGGCCCGTCGCTAACAGTTCCCGGCGCGATGCGCGATCCGACGCTGGAATTGCGTGACGCCAGCGGGGCGCTGATCGGCTCGAACAACGACTGGCGATCCAACCAACAGACAGCCATCCTCGCGACCGGCGTTGCGCCGACGGTCGATGCGGAGTCGGCCATCGTGATCTCCTTCCCGCCTGGGTCCTACACAGCGATCGTCCGGGACGCGAGCGGGACGGCGGGTGTGGCCGTGGTCGAAGTTTACCAGCTCAATTGATCCGGTAGCCGTGCGTCCGCAGGGACGGCCGCTACAGACATTGACACCGGGCGCGTTCTCCTTTTTGCTCTCGGCATGAACGGCAAACGATTCTTGTTCTCCGGCGCGCTTAGTCTTTTGATCGCGGCTTCTGCGCCGGCCTCGTTGGTTTTTGAAAAAACCGAGCTCGATCTGAAGCCGGAGATGGGCGCTTCGAAAGTCGACGCGGTTTTCAAATACGAAAACAAAGGGGACACTCCGGTTCATATCAAGGCGGTGAAGCCCTCCTGCGGTTGCACGACGACGGCGCTCGCCAAAAACGAGGTGGCCCCTGGCGAAAAGGGAGAAATCACCGCGACCTTCAATATTGGGGATCGCGTTGGTCTCCAGGTCAAAACGGTCACGGTCGAAACCGACGACCCGAAAGCGCCGCAGACGGTGCTGACGTTTAAAACGAACATCGCGCAGATTCTCGATCTCCAACCGACGTTTGTTTTCTGGCAGGCGAACGAGCCGCCGCAGCCGAAGACAATCATGGCGAAAGCGTCCAAGGGTGTAACGATCAAAAAGGTCGACGTCATCTCTTCCAGCGGCGATTTCACGGCGAAGGTCGAGCCCGGCTCGGCACCCGGCGAATTCAAGATCCAAGTCCAGCCGAAGGATACCAAGACGCCGCTCAACGCGAGCCTGACGATCAAGCCGGATGTGACGCCGGAGAAAATCTATTACGCAACCGCGCGCGTGATGCCTCCGGGCACGGCGAAGCCGTAAACGTGAAGTCGCTGCTTCGGCAGAGCGCGGTGCTTCTGGCCATCGCGTTGGTGCCCGGTGCCGTCGAGGCGATCTATCTTCGCGACAAAATTCCGTGGCAATCACGGGTCGCTGAATCGGACTTCGTCGAGGTTGAAATGGCGCGCGGCTGGGGCGCGAACGTTCTCTGGGTGGACGCCCGGCCGGCGAATGAATTCGAGCGTGGCCATGTCCCCGGCGCTGTCTCGCTCAATGAAGATCGCTGGGGCGAAGCGTTGCCTGAGTTCCTGGCCAAGGATTGGTCCCCGGACAAAAAGATCGTGGTCTATTGCAGCGCGGCCAGTTGCAACCTCGCGGAAGACGTGGCCCGCCGGTTGCGCGACGAGGCGAAACTGCCTAACGAGATCCGGATCCTGAAGGGCGGCTGGGAAGCGTGGCTGGCGAAAAAATGAAGCCAATTGTTTTGCGAATCATCGCGATCGTCGTCGGCGCCCTCTTCGTTTACGCCGGGGCCGTCAAGGTCATCGACCCGGTCGAGTTCGCGCGGGACATCGACAATTACAAAATGCTCCCCTGGCCGTTGTCCGTGGCGCTCGCGCTTTATTTGCCGTGGCTGGAAATTTTGAGCGGACTCGCTTTGATCACGCGCAGGCTCTACCGCGGCAGCGTATTCCTTGTCACGGGGATGATGTCTGTTTTTATCGTCGTCAGTATCGTGGCCAGGTCGCGCGGGCTCGACGTGAGCTGCGGCTGCTTCGGCCACGCCAGCAAGTATCTGAATTTCTCCTGGCATCTAGTCCTCGATTTTCTGTTGCTCGGAGCACTTCTGCTTCTGTGGAAACGGCCGGCCGTCGCACGTTGACGATCCGCGACGCGCAGGACACCGATCGTGACGCGATCTGGGAGATCTTTCGCGCGACCGTGGCGCCGGGCGACGCATTTGTTTACGATCCAAACACCCAGCGGCAAGAGGCAATGGCCTACTGGTTTGCCGACGGCACCCGGACTTACGTTGCCGAGACGGACGGAAGAATCCTCGGCAGTTACATTCTGCGGGCGAACCGGCCCGGGCTGGGGAACCACGTGGCCAATGCCGGATTCATGGTCGACCCGGCGTCGCGCGGGTCAGGTGTCGGCCGGGCGATGGGAGAGCACGCCTTGAGCGAAGCGCGGCGCCTGGGCTATCGCGCCATGCAATTCAATTTCGTCATTTCCACCAATGAATTCGCCGTCCACCTCTGGCAGCAGCTCGGATTCAAGATCGTCGGTACCCTGCCGGGCGCGTTTCGCCACGCTCGAAAGGGGTTTGTCGATGCCCACGTGATGTTTCGTCTTCTGTAGCCGCGCCAGTTCTGCGACGCGGATTCGGTTTGTCATGTTGAGCGAAGCGAAACATCTCTGACTATTTCGGCTTCCCAGCGGGCAGAAATAGTCAGAGATTCTTCGCCGTCTTCGCGGCTCAGAATGACAGCAGGAGGTGACGCTGGCGCGCTCGGCGGCATCATCTGTTGCGGAAAACCCCGTCTCGGGTCATGCTTTGGCCTAACGAATGCAAACGGTCATCCAGGTCGTGACAACCGGCGCCGGCTCGCTCCGGAACAAGATCATGAGCGATCCGCAGCTCGAGAAAAAATTCAAGCTGGTCCCGACCGAACATTTTCGCGCGGGGCGTCCTCATGGTTGGGCCAAGATCCACAGCGCGCGGGAAGCCCACGGCGTCATCAATCTGGAATGGCATGGCCGCACCGGCGTCCTGATTTGCCGGGTGGTGACGAAGCTCGGGAACAAACCGAACTCGATCATTGGCGACTTCATCGATTACCTCCTGGCCCGCTACCAGAGCCGCATCCTCTCCATCCACATCATGCGGCGTTGAAGCCGCGGCGCTGCTACAGATCCGTGAACGGGTCCCGCTTTGTGATCGTGCCGCCTTCGCCCTGTTGCTGAATCAGCTTCGCTACGAGACCGGTCCATCCGGTCTGATGCGGCGCACCCAGCCCCGCGCCGCTGTCGCCATGGAAATACTCGTGGAACCAGTAGAGATCCCGATCGTGCGCAGCGGTGAGCGCATCGCCGCACGAGCGCTCGAACGGACGTTTCCCGTTTCCATCGCGGAGCCAGAGGCGAATCAGGCGATTCGATAACTCGTTCGCGACTTCCTTCAGCGTCAGATAACGCCCGGAGCCGGTCGGACATTCGACTTTGAAATCGTCGCCGTAGTAGTGATCGAATTTCTGGAGCGATTCGATCAGCAGATAGTTGATCGGCAACCAGACCGGGCCGCGCCAGTTTGAGTTGCCGCCGAAAATATTCGTCTGCGATTCGGCCGGATCATATCCGACTGTGCGCTCAGAGCCGTCTTCGCATCGCAATCCGTAGGGATGGTTCGCGTGAAATTTGCTCAGCGACCGCACCCCGTATTCGCTCAGGAATTCAGCCGGATCGAGCATCCGCCGGAGCAGACACTTCATCCGGTGGCCGCGGGTGAGTGAGATCAGCCGGCGATCGCCCGCTCCCGGCTGATGCCAATGGGAGATGAGGCTGGCGAGATCGGGCCGATTCTCGAGATACCATTCGAGGCGCTCCTTGAATCCGGGCATGGCGTCGAGCAACTCCGGCTCAATCGTTTCGACCGCGAGCAACGGCATCAGGCCAACAAGGGAGCGAACTCGCAACGGCAGGTAACGTCCGTCGGGCAGGTGGAGCACATCGTAATAAAACTCGTCCGAGTCGTCCCAGAGCCCGATCCCCTGGCCGCCCAGATTGTTCATCGCGCCGGCGATGCCGAGAAAATGCTCGAAGAATTTCGTGGCGATGTTTTCGTAGACCGGGTTCTGGCGGGCCAGCTCGAGCGCCATCCGCATGAGGTTGAGACAGAACATTCCCATCCAGCTGGTGCCGTCGCTCTGTTCGAGATAACCGCCACCGGGCAGGGGAGCGCTTCGATCGAAGACGCCGATGTTATCGAGCCCGAGGAACCCGCCCTGAAAAATATTTTTTCCCTCGGAGTCTTTTCGATTCACCCACCAGGTAAACGAGATCAGCAGCTTGTGGAAAACCGTTTCCAGAAAGTCGCGGTCGCCTTTGCCGCTTTGTTTTTCCTCGATCTTGTAAACGCGCCACGCGGCCCAGCCGATGACGGGAGGGTTCACATCGCCGAACTTCCATTCGTACGCGGGCACCTGGCCGTTGGGATGCTGGTACCATTCACGGAGGATGATATCGAGCTGGCCCTTGGCGAAGAACGGATCGACCAGGGCGAGGGGAATGCAATGGAAGGCCAGGTCCCAGGCGGCGTACCACGGATACTCCCATTTATCGGGCATCGACATGACGCGTTCGTTGAAAAGATGGCGCCACTCGGAATTGCGGGCCTGCTTTCGCTCCGGTGGCGGCGCGGGTTGGCCCGGGTCGCCGTTTAACCAATCCTCAACAACGTAGTAGTAGAACTGCTTGCTCCAGAGCATTCCCGCCAGCGCCTGGCGATGAATCAATCTGTGCTCCGCATTGAGGCACGCCGGCTCCAGCGCCTGGTAAAATTCGTCCGCTTCGTTCTTCCGCGCGCGCAGGACGGTATCGAAATGCTCGAACGCTTCGCTCGCCAGGACGGGGAGACATTCCGGGCGCGGAACTCTTCCAGGTTCGCCGGATTCATGTTCCTCGGTCGCCTCGCCTACGCGGCCAAACCAAAGTCGCAGGGACGCGGTGGCTCCGGGCGCAATATCAAACGCGTAATGCGCGGCCGCCTTGGTGCCGGTCCATTCCGGGTTCACCGCCGCGGTCTCTCCGTGCGCGATGAAAGCGTTGATCCCATCTTTCACGAAACGGCCTGCGTTGGGCGCGCCGAAAAGAGCGGCGACGTTGGTTTCGTTCTCGGTGAAGAGCAGCTCGCGCGCGCCTTCGCAGTGGAGCTTGTAATCGCCCAGCGCGCGATGAGTTGACTGGATCGTCAGACTCCGGCCGGCTAAATCGGAGCTCGCGCGCAAGACCGGGCGGTAATCGTCCCGGCCCCACGCCCAGGTATTGCGAAACCAAAGCGTCGGCAGGATATGGAGCGGCGCTGCTTCCGGACCGCGATTTGTCGCGGTGACGCGGATGAAAAAGTCGTCGGGATCGACCTTGGCATATTCCAGTTCGATATCGAAGTAGCGCTGGTCGCGCAGAATGCCGGTATCCCAAAGCTCGGGCTCCGGCGCCGCCTTCGGTCGCCCGTGATTCGCGGCGACCAGGTCCTCGTAGGGGTAACGCGCCTGGGGATAGCGATACAGCATCCGCATGTAACTGTGAGTCGGCGTGCAGTCCGTGTAGAAATAAATCTCCTTCACGTCTTCGCCGTGGTTCCCCTGCGGACCCGTCACCCCAAAGAGCCGTTCCTTGAGAAACGGATCGCGCCCATTCCAGAAGGTGAACGCGAGACAGAGGCGCTGTTTGAAATCGCAGATCCCGCCGATCCCATCTTCGCCCCATCGAAAAGCCCGCGACCGCGCCTGGTCGTGCGAGAAATAATTCCAGGCGTCGCCGTTCGCGCTGTAATCTTCGCGCACCGTTCCCCAGGCGCGCTCCGCCAGATACGGTCCCCAGAGATGCCAGCGCTCGTCCCTGTTATTTTCCTCGAGGCGCTGCTGCTCGGCGTTCACCGAGCTGATTACCAATTAAAATTCGAAAATCGGCAATCGAAATTCGAAAATCGGGTCACTCCCACTCGATCGTGCTCGGCGGTTTCGTCGAGATATCGTAGCAAACGCGGTTCACGCCTTTGACTTCGTTGACGATCCGGTTCGAAATCCGGGCCAGCAATTCGTAGGGGACGCGCACCCAATCCGCCGTCATCCCGTCCTGGCTCTCCACGATGCGCAGCGCGATCGTGTCTTCGTAAGTGCGCTGGTCGCCCATCACGCCGACCGATTGCACCGGCAACAGCACGGCGAACGATTGCCAGACTTTGTAATACCAATCGGCTGCTTCCATTTCGCTGACGACGATCGTGTCGGCGTCCCGTAAAATCCGGAGCCGCTCCGGCGTGACTTCGCCGAGAATTCGCACCGCCAATCCCGGGCCGGGGAAAGGCTGGCGATACACGATCTCCTTCGGTAATCCCAGCTGGAGGCCTGCCTGCCGGACTTCGTCCTTAAACAATTGGCGGACCGGTTCGACCAATTCGAAATGCATTTTCTCCGGGAGCCCGCCGACGTTGTGGTGGCTCTTGATGACGTGGGCGGGATTCCCGCCGATGGCCACGCTTTCGATCACGTCCGGGTAAAGCGTCCCCTGCGCCAGAAAATGGTAGCCACCGTGGCCGCCCGATCCGTTGGCCGCGTCTTCCGCCAGCAACTCCTCGGTCGCGTGCTCGAAAACCGCGACGAATTCGCGCCCGATAATCTTCCGCTTCTCCTCCGGATCGGTGACGCCCTCCAGTAACTTCAGGAACCGCTCAGCTGCGTCGACGTACTTGAGACGGATATGAAAATTTTCTTCGAACACGCGCTGGACAATTTCTTCCTCGCGCGAGCGGAGCAGGCCGTTGTTCACGAAAATGCAGGTGAGCTGGTCGCCGATCGCCTTGTGGAGAAGCGCCGCGACGACCGAGGAGTCGACCCCGCCGCTCAACCCGAGCACAACTTTCTGGTCGCCCACCTGGCGGCGCACCCGGTCGCACGCCTCGTCGATGAACGAGCCCATCGTCCAATCCATCGAGCATCCGCAGATATGGAACACAAAGTTTTGGATGATTTCCTTCCCGCGAGGCGTGTGCGCGACTTCGGGATGAAACTGGAGCGCGTAAAGTTTCCGCTCCGGATCTTCCATGGCGGCGAAGGGCGAATTGTCGGTCTGGGCCGCGCTCCGAAAACCAGCCGGCATCGCGGTGACCTTATCGGCGTGGCTGCTCCAGACATCGATCTGCTGGCCGATTCCGTCGAAGAGCCTCGAGCCATTCGAAATGTGGAGCATGCCGGCGCCGTATTCGCGCCGTTCGCTAAATTCCACCTGGCCACCCAGGTGGTGCGCCATCAGTTGCATCCCGTAACAAATTCCGAGCACCGGAATTCCCAGCGAAAAAATTTCCGGGTCCGGCTGCGGCGATTTCTGATCGTAGACGCTGGCCGGGCCGCCGGAGAGGATGATGCCCTTCGGCGCGAGCGCGGCCGCTTCCTCCGCCGAAATATTGAATTGGACGATCTCCGAATAGACCTGGCATTCGCGAACGCGGCGCGCGATGACCTGCGTGTACTGCGAGCCGAAATCGAGGATCAGGATCTTCGAATGCGGGGTCGCGGCGGTCTTCGTCATGGGTGGATTTCTTTGATGGTCGGGTCGTTGGAACGGTCCATCGGCCCGAGTGTGCCGTTGCCGGTAATGCCGCGCTGGAATTTTTCCTGCGCCTCCTGCACGATTGGTTTTTCGAGCGGATCGGCACAACCACCGAGAACAAAAACGGCGCTCGCCAGAAGGGAAACGACAATGCAGGCCTTCAAGCGCGAAGAATACTTAACAAAGTGACGAGTGACAAGTGACGAGTGACCAGCGTCGAATTCGGCGACGCACGCACTTCTTCACTTGTCACAGGTCACGGGTCACACGTCACTTTCCCCAATGATCGATCCCGAGGTTCTGCTCCAGGGCTATCGGCTGGGCGTGTTCCCGATGGCGATGGCGGATGGCGCGATCGAATGGTTCTCGCCGGATCCGCGCGCGATCCTGCCGCTGCGGGAATTTCATGTGCCGCATACCGTGGAGCGCGCCGTCAAAAAGGGTGCTTTCCAGATTCGGCTCAACGTTTCCTTCGTTGAAGTGATGCGCGCCTGCGCCGGCCGGCCCGAGACCTGGATCAACGACGAGATCGTTGCGAGTTACACGCGCCTGCACGAGCTGGGCTCCGCCCATTCGGTCGAAGCGTGGAAGGACGGCGCACTCGCCGGCGGACTTTACGGCGTGTCGATTGGCGGAGCGTTCTTCGGCGAATCGATGTTCCATCGGGTTCGGGACGCGTCGAAAGTGGCGCTTCTCGGCCTGGTCGAACATCTGCGGGCCCGGAAGTTTGTCCTCCTCGACACGCAATGGGTGACGCCGCATCTGGAACAATTCGGCGCCATCGAAATTCCGCGCGCCGATTACCTCCACCTCCTCACCACCGCCGTGAATTTGCCGCGGAGGTTTGTATAGAGCAGGTGGCCCGCCTGCCGACGAACCGGCGAGGCAGCAAGCGGAGCGCTTGCCCTACAACCGGATTATTGCATAGTGACGCCCTCGCGAAGACGTCCGGTCATCGTCGCAACGGCTGGGTAGCTCAGTTGGTAGAGCAGAGGACTGAAAATCCTCGTGTCGGGGGTTCAATTCCCTCCCCAGCCACCTTCGAAAATTATTCCATCCGAAGGGCCGACATCGGACTGATTCGAGTCGCGCGCCGAGCGGGAAGCCACGTGGCGAACAAAGCTGCGACGGCGAGAATGAGCGGAGCGACGGTGAAAGCGACCGGGTCGAGAGCGCCGACTTCGTAAAGCATGCCGCTGAGGATTTTGCCGGTGCCGGCGGCAAGGAGAAGACCGATCACGATGCCGCTGAAAAGCATGACGGAGCCTTCGCCCATGATCATGCGGAGGACGGCGCCGGGTTGGGCCCCGAGCGCCATGCGAATGCCGATTTCGCGAGTGCGCCGTGCGACGGAGTAGGCTTTGACGCCGTAAAGGCCGACCACAGCGAGACCGAGGGCGAGTCCGCCGAAAACGGAAAACATTGCCGCCCCGGCGCGGACAATCCAGAGCTGGAAGTTGCTGTCGAGGTGTTGAGAAAAACTCTTCAGCGACAGAATCGGCAATGCCGGATCGACTTCGCGAACCGTTCGACGGAGGAGATCGGCCGTCATGCCTTCGCTCCCGGGCGCCAGCGAACGAAAGCGGACGAAGAACGTAACGTTGCTCTGAAAACCGCGAGTAAAGGGCAGATAAATCTGGCCGTTTGAATCCTTCCCAAACAGCTCCTGTTTGGTCGCGGGAACGATGCCGACGATCTCAATCTGTTCCTTGCCCGGTTCCCCACTGAGATCGCCAGTCATCCCGACGCCCTTGCTGTCATTCTTCGCTTTGGGTGCGTTATCGCCGGCGTATTGGATGCGCTGGCCTAACGCGTCGCCTTCCGGCCAGAGTTTTTTCGCGAGAACTTCGTCGACGATCGCGACCATGGGACCACCGGATTGCGTTGTCTCCGCTTCCGTGAAAACGCGGCCCCGCACGACGGGTAGGCCGACGGTCGCGAAATAATCGGCGCCGACGCTGTTCCAGGCTGCGTTGAAGGCGAGACCTTCCGCGGCAGTGGCCGGCTTCGCATCAGGCGCGGGTTGCAGACCGGCGCGCTGGAGATTGCGGCTTAATGAAATTATTCCGAATGGGACAGTCGCGGAAATGCTCGCGTGTTCGACCGCGGGCAGGGACGCGAGGCGTTCCTGGAGATTACGATAAAGATCCTGGCCCCGTTTCTGATCGTAGCCGGCAAGGCTCGCGTCGGTTTCCAGAAGGAAACTGGCGCCGGGCGAGAGGCCGGTGTCAACCGAAGCGGCCTTGCCCGCGCCGCGAATGAACAGAGCTGCCGCCGTAAGCAGGGCCAGAGAGAAAGCAATCTGCGCCACGACCAGCGGGTTGCGCGGCAGAAATCTCCACCGCCGCCTGACCACGTCTTCGCCCGCCTGCTCCTTGAGATCCGCCACCACCGCGCTCCGGGAAAGCTTGAGGGCGGGCCCGAGTGCGAACCCGACCGTTCCCACAACGCAGAAGCCGAAGGTCGCCGCGAGGATGGCGGGGTTCGGGCCGGCCAGCCAGACGATGTCGAGCGGCAGCATTTTGCCTAACGAAGCGACGAGAAGGTCGGAGGACCAGAGCCCGAGAAGAAGACCGCAGGCGCCACCGAGCAGCGCGAGCACAAATCCCTCAGTCAAAAGCTGGCGGACGATTCGGGAGCGGCTGCCGCCGAGCGCGAGACGGATCGCGATTTCTTTTCTCCGCGCCGTGCCGCGAGCTAACAGCATGTTGGCGAGGTTGAGGCAGGCGACGAGAAGAACGACAACCGCCATTCCCAGGAGCATGGGAGCGATGCTCGCGATGCTTCCCTCGCCTGAGGGCGAGGTGCTGACGGAGAAGCGCGAAATCGGGGTGGTGATAAACGTCTGGTCTTTCTGTTCGACCGGGAACGCTTTTTCGAGATTCGCCGCCAGCCCTTCGAGCGCCGGTTTCGCCGTCGCGGCGCTGAGGCCCGGCTTGAGCCGCGCGACGACGATCAACTGTTGCCCGGCGCGATCGCCGAACGTGGCTTTATTGGCTTGCTCGAAATCGTTCGCAATCCGGTCGTAATTGCTCAACGGCAGCCAGACTTCGACCGAGAAGATTTGCAGGGTGCCGGTGAACCCGCGGGGCGCGATCCCGACGATGGTGAACGGATGACCATTGACCAGTAACTCCGAGCCGAGCACCGCCGGATCGAGATTATGTTTCTGCCAGTAAGCGTAGCTGACGATCGCGACCGGAGCGTTTCGCCCGAGCGCTTCCTCTTCGGGCGTGAAGGTGCGGCCGCGGGCGAGCGGCACTCCCAGGACTGAAAAATAGTTGGAGCTGACGATGCTGCCGAACGTGCGCCGGGTGTCGCCCTTCTGGCCAAGACCGATCATGGCGAGGTTGTAGGCCATGACGTCGGCGAAGACCGTGTTCCGACCGCGAATGTCCTGGTAGGTTGGATAGGAAAAACCGCGATACGTTTTCGGGTTCTTCTTGTCCTGCGAGAATACCTGGACGACTTCCTGCGCCTTCGCGTAGGGCGGAGGAGCGAAGAACATCGTGTGGACGAGGCTGAAGACGGCCGTGTTCGCGCCGATGCCGAGGGCAAGAACGATGACTGCCGCGGCCGTGAATCCGGGCGCCTTGTAGAGCTGCCGGAGGGCGAACTTTAGATCCTGGATCATATGGAATAGGATGCGGGCGCCGAGCCAATCAGATTCAAAAATCGCCGCCTCTCAGGCGGTTGCGGGTGCGAATCCGCTGGGCAAAGGTGCAAAATGGATGTGGCAAACGTCAACGACGCCCGGGAATGGTTCGAAGTGCTGCAAACCAGCAAACGCACGCAAACCGCGATGATGAGGCTTGCCCCCGGCGATAAGACCGGCCGAAAAGCCGAGGCGCACGCGAAGAGCGATCAGGTCTTGCTGGTGCTTTCAGGAAGCTCTCCGGAACGGTTGGAACCGAAACGGTGAGCTTGAAAAAAGGCGACATCATTTTGATTTGCGCGGGAACGCCTCACCGCTTTGAAAATCCGGGACGCCAGCGCGCGGTAACCTTTAACGTTTACTCGCCGCCAGAGTATCCGCCCGGGATGAAAGGTTGATCACGCCGGTACGAGCGGCGTGAAATCGTAGGGCGAAGAAGTCGCGTTGAACTTCGGGTAGAGAAATCTCGATACTGGAAGGTGTTCTTTTGCCACTCCGGTGGCTTGCGACAATCCCGCCTCGCGCAAACGAATGAGGGCTTGCTCGAGCAGGCGAGTGCCGAATCCACGATTCCGGTACTCCATCGAAACGCAGGGACCGGGGATCAAATGCATCTCGGCCTCTGCCTCCGTGCAAAGAACGGAAGCGCCGATGATCCGCGCGCCGTGACGCAACGCCAGAAAGAGGCAGTTCGGCGAGGCGAACGCGCGCTCGAGCCACGCCTCAATTTTCTCTGTGACTTCCTGCAGCTCCGGGCTCCACGTCGGATCGAGCACAAACGAGGTGGAAATAATCTTTCGCAGCTCCATCTCGTCCTCGGCCGTGGCTGGCCCAATCTCGTAATGCTCCGGAAGCGCGGTGTCGAATGGGGGAAGCTGGCTCAAATCCCAGGTGAATCGAATCCAGTTACTCAGCTTCATACAGGTGCCGTTTAGTATCGCGCGCGGACGAAGAGTCGCAACTGGACTTCCTCTCTGCAAGCTCGCGCGACGGCACGAGGTTTCGCGGATTTTTTTGCGGGCCCCGCGCGGCTCGCGAGCCTAGATCGCCTGAACGGCTTTCAGGCTCTCGTGGAACGAACTATACAGTTCGCGATACTGCGCCACCCCGCGTCGCAGGACCGGCTTGAAGTTCGCCAGGTCTGTGATGTTCACGATCAGGTCGACGCTCTGGACGAACGCGCTCATGGCGTCGTTGGTCGGGAACTGGTGGCTGAGCAGCACAAGGAAATGTTGCCGGCGCTCGGCCCCGGGCCGCTTCACCATGGCGCGCAGGATCGGATTGTTCTGCGGGTTCGAGCCCTTAAAGTTCTCGTAAACGACGACGACGTTGTAACTGTAGGTCTTCAGCTTGAGGAGCACGTCTTCCTCGAAGAGGCCGAGATGCACTTTGTAGGTCATGTCGATCAGCTGGGGCACGACCATTTTCTGGTAATGCTGATGGTCCACGCAAACCAGGGCGGTGTTATCGCCCAGATCGAAGAAGGAGGAGTCTTGTGCTTCCATGGCTTAGCGAAAGGCGTTCGCGGGGAGATCGAGGCGCAGGCCGGAGTCGAGATCGCTGTCGACGCCGCGCGCTTTTTGGATCAGGTCGATGCCGCGACCGATGCGGCCTTTCCGGCTGGCAAATAATCTGGCGGTGTCTTCCGAGATAAGGTCGTTTTCGTAGGCGTTCAGGATCGACTGGTCGAAGGTCATCCAGCCGAACGGCTCGCTCGCCTCGATGATTTCGTAAAAGCTGCGGTGTTCCCCTTCGCCGATGGCAATCGTTTCACGGGTCCGCAAGTTGTTGCCCATGATTTCCGTTAACAACTGCCGGCCGCCGCCCACTTTCGGCGCAAGCCGCTGGCTCACGATATAGCGGAGCGTGTCCGCCAGGCGAATCCGGAGCTGCTGTTCTTCCCCAAGCGAGAAGAGCCCGAGGATACGGTTAATCGATTGTCCGGCGTCGACAGTGTGGAGCGTGCTGAGCACGAGATGGCCGGTTTCCGCGGCCATCAACGCTACTTCCACGGTGGCGCGATCGCGCATTTCGCCGACGAGAATCACTTTCGGCGCCTGCCGGAGCGCGGCGCGGAGGCCGTTCGGATAATTGTTAAAATCGTGGCCGAGCTCGCGCTGGTTGAACGTCGCCCGTCTGGTCGGATGCACGAATTCGATCGGATCTTCCAGCGTAACGATGTGAACGGGCTGTTGCTCATTGATTTCGTTGAGGAGCGCCGCGAGCGTCGTCGTCTTTCCACTTCCGGTCGCACCCGTCACCAGGACGAGGCCGGTTTTTTCCCGGGCGATCTCTTTGAAAATTGGAGGCAGCTCAAGGCTTTCGGTCGTCGGGATGTCGCCCTGCAGTTTTCGCAGCACGATCGAGAAATGTCCCTGCTGGCGGAAAATATTGACGCGGAAACGGGCGTCTTCGCCGAGCGAATAACTGCAATCGCAAGAGCCGCCCGTCAGGTAATCGTAGATCAGCCGGCGATTTCCCTGCATCAAAGTCAGGGCAATCTGTTCGGTCTGGTAAGGCGTCAGCGCCTCGATCGGCGGGTCGACAAAGACCGGCTTCAATTCGCCGAAATCTTCGACCTGCATCGGATGGCCTACGGAAAAGTTCAGGTCGGAGATGCCGTCGTAGGTTTGCAGCATCGCAGTCAAGATTCGATCGAGATCGGGAATTCGCATCGGTGGTTCCTATTCGTCCGCGCCGTCCATCGGCGGCTCCTTGAGGAAGGGCCGGAATTTCTTTTTGTCGATCGCCTTGTCGTAAGCTTCTTCGGGCGAAATGCGGGCATGGCGAAGGTGTTCCATGATCGCGTCGTCGAGCGGTTGGTTGCCCTTCTTTTTGCCGACCTGGATCATGCCGGGGATCTGGTGAGTTTTGCCTTCGCGCACGAGGTTCGCGATCGCCATGTCGACCACCAGGATCTCCAGGGCGGCAACCCGGCCAGGCTTGTCGATGCGTTTAAAAAGGTTTTGCGCGATCACACCCTTGAGCGATTCGGCGAGCGTCGCCCGGATTTGGTTTTGCTGGTTCGTCGGGAACACGTCGATGATTCGATCGACCGCCTTCGAAGCGCTCGAAGTGTGGAGGGTTCCAAAAACAAGGTGCCCGGTGGCGGCCGCAGTCAGCGCGAGTTCGATGGTTTCGTGGTCGCGCAATTCACCGACGAGCAGGACATCCGGATCTTCGCGCAACGCCCCCCGCAACGCCGCCGCGAATGACCGCGTGTGCACACCAACTTCGCGGTGCTGGACAAGGCAATTCTGGCTCCGATGCACAAACTCAATCGGATCTTCGACCGTGATGATGTGATCGTGACGATGGAGGTTCGCGTAATCCATCATGGCCGCGAGCGTCGTCGACTTACCCGAACCCGTCGGCCCAGTCACAAGAACGAGGCCTTTCTTCAACATCGGAAATTTTTTCAAGACCGGAGGCAAACCGAGATCTTCCACCGTCAAGACCTGGGAGGGAATCAGACGAAACACGGCCGAGATGCCGTATTTCTGCTGGAAGAAATTCGCGCGGTAACGAGCCATGCCTGGGACCTCGTAGCCGAAATCGATGTCGGAAGTTTCTTCGAAGATCTTGATCTTACCTTCCGGAGCGATTTCATAAACCATCGCCTTGAGTTCGTCGTTCCGAAGCGGCGGATAATCTACCCGGACCAACTCGCCGTTAATCCGGAGCATGGGGGGATTACTGGTCGAGAGGTGAAGGTCGGATGCCTTCTGCTCTCCCATGAGCTTGAAGAATGAATCGATGCGGGCCATGAGTGCGGCCCTTCGTAAAGCTAAATCGGTGCCAGTGGCAGCCGGGAGTTTCCCGGGAAAGTAGCGGCTGCGAGCGCGGTCTCGCTACGACCCGGAAAGTCGCGCAGCGTCGATGGTCGACCTGACCTGCTCGAGTAATTTTTCGGCGGTGTACGGCTTTGGGATAAAGCCTTTCAAGCCTTGCGCGAGCATGGTGCCGAGCTTGGATTGCTCGGCGAAACCACTGCTCAAAACGACAGCCACTTCGGGGTTAAGGCTGCGTAACTCATCGAAAACGGCGTCGCCGTCCATGACCGGCAAAAAGAAATCCAGAATCACGAGCGCGATCTGTTTTCCGAGTTGCCCATAGATTTTCAGCGCTTCGAACCCGTCGCGCGCCAGAATCACGCGGTATCCTTCATCCGTCAGCATTGTCGCCGCCAGCTCCGCGATTTCGGTCTCGTCATCGACCAGGAGGATGAGTTCGCGATTTCCCTTCGGATTGAGAACTGGGATCTCCGATGGGATCGCCGTTGTTTTGGCCGCGGACTTTTTGGCTTCGCCGCCGGGTTTGCTGCGGCTCGCCGCTTTCTCCGGGGCCGGGCGCGCTCGCGGCGCCGGATCGTTGCCCGAGCGTACGACCTTGAACTCCGGCGGCCGCGAAGGATCGGGGCCACCTTTGGATTTCGCCGTGGATCCTTCCAGGATGCGCGAAGTCACGTGGTCGAAAAGTTCCTGCGCGCTTTTCGCGGCGAGCTCGACGCGCTCGCCGAGCATCTCAATGTAATTGTATTCGCCCTTGTGCTGGCGCGCCAAGTCCGCATAGCGCGAGATCTGTTGGAGCATCGAGTTCAGTTCCGTCGAAGTGGTCGCGATCCACTTCAAGTCCTCGTGATCCAACATAAGGGGAAAACGTGTCAGGTCTGGTCGCGGTCGTTGCGGCAGGCCCAGAAAACACCACCGAAAACGGCAAAGACAGCGATCGCGAAAGAACCAATTGTGAACATGAAAGCAGTCGATTAAGTCAGCACGGTTCATGCCCCTAGCGCGGCCCCGCGTCAATCGGAATCGCTCGCAAGTTCGCTGGGTCGGTTCAATGTCCCGAGGTGACTTTTCGCAACGGATTCATAATTGGAAGAACGTGGGCGAATTCATCGGCGAAACTTATCAGGATCGCTGGGGCAACGACCGCGCCCGATTGCTGGAACGGCTCCCGCAAATTTTTCGTGCGCTCGGAAACACCCGAATTCAATGGAGCGCGGTGGCCATCCGTTGCGAGGAAGGCCGCGGCTATTGGACCGCGAAGATCAGGGTGAACGGGACGGGAGAATTCGCCGACTACATCCAGACCAGGGTGAACTCGCTGGAGGCCCCGTTCGAATTCGAGTGGCAACGAGGCGCGACCTGGCCCTGGGATTGGAAACTGGTCTCGGTGCGCAATCCCGCGCTCGACATTTCTGATTACTCGCCCTAAGCCCTATGCTTACTTTCCGAGGGCGGTCCGCAGCTCGGTCTTTGCTGCCTCCACTTCTTTCGGCGTCGCCTGGCAGAGTAGCAATGCCCGCAGTTTTTCGCCCTGATAATAGCGCGCCACGAATTTCTTTTTCGCGTAGGCGCCTTTCAAGTTCACCCGGGTGGGGGGCAGACTGAAATCTCCAACGAAATCCATTTTCAGGTCGAACATTTCCGTCCAGAAATAGGGCAGCTGTTCATAGCGAATCCGCTTTTTGCCGGTCATGTTTGCGCCCGCGACCAGTCCTTGCTCACGGGCGTTTTCCCAGTGCGTCTGCCGGCGCACACCGCCCATGATCCGATCGGGATAAAACGCCAGGTCGCCAATCGCGTAGATTCCTTTTTCCTCGGTCTCGAGATACTCGCTCACGGGCGACCCATGGGGGCCGGAAAGAGGCGTGTTGCGGACGAGCTCGAGATTCGGTTCCGCTCCGCACGCGACGACGGCGACGCCGGCCGCGATCCGGTTGCCGCTCTTGGTCTGGATATTTCGCAGGACGGTTTTGCCCTCGAAGCCGTTCAGGCTTTCGCCGAGCAACAGCGTGACGCCATGTTTTTCGAAATAGGAGGTGATCCACGCGCCCGTCTCCGGATCGAGGTAGCGGTTCAGCAGGTAAGCGTTCCGGTGCATCATGCTCACCTTGAATTTCATCTGGCGCAGGCTCGACGCGGTCTCGCAGGCCAGGAGTCCGCCGCCCACCACGACGATCGTTTTTTCCAGCGACGCCATTTCGCGCAAGGCCAGGGCGTCCCGAATGGTGCGGAGATAAATGACGTTGCCCAATCCGACGCCGGCGACCGGTGGACGGACCGGGCGGCTGCCCATGGCGAGGCAGGCTTTGTTGAACTCGATCGTCTCCCCGTTCCCGAGGACTGCCAGCCGGCGATCGATATTGACCTGCGTGACCATGGTAGCCAGGCGCGCCTCGACTTTGTGGTTCTCGTACCAATGCGCATCGAGCACCGGCATCTTTTTCATCGGCGCGATTTTGTCGCGCAGGAACGTCTTGGAAAGCATCCAGCGTTTGTAAGGATGGAAGGTCTCGCCGCCGACGAGCGTGACCTGGCCCCGCTTGTCGTATTTGCGGATGCTCTCGCACGCGCTGCTGCCGCCGATGCCGCTTCCAATAATAAGATAATCGCGCTGAATCATGTGCAGGCGGACGATAGGAAATCTGTTAGGCCACTGGCGAGGGAAAAATTAGAATACCGCCCGGCAGACGATTACCGAGGCGATAACGCCTGCAAGGTCGCCCAGCAAACCCGCCGGAATGGCGTGCCGGGTTTGCTTGATGCTGACCGATCCAAAATAGACCGCGGCCACGTAAAAGGTCGTCTCGGTACTGCCGTAAATCGTCGCGGCCATCAGGCTGACAATGTTGTCGGGTCCGAGGCGGTGAATGATGTCGGTCAACAACGCGAGGGTCGCGCTTCCACTGAGCGGCCGCATTAAGGCGAGCGGAAGAAGATCGGGAGGAAATTGGAGGGGCGTCAAAACCGGCGTGAGCAATCGCGTCAACAAATCGATTCCGCCCGCGCCTTTAAACATCCCAATCCCGACCAGCATGGTCACGAGGAACGGAATGATTTTCAGGATGACGCCAAACCCTTCCTTCGCGCCCTCCACGAATTCCTCGTAGACCTTGATGCGGCGGGTGGCGGCATAGACCGGAAAAAAGCTGAGGAGAAACGGGATGGCGAGGATCGAGAGCGTGTTCACGCCGCGAACGAACGCATTCTGGCTGGCCGCGTTTGGATCGGGTGCAAACCCGAACCAGTTCGGAAAGACGAGCCGCACGAAAAGACCGAGAAAGAAAACAACGAGCAGCCACGGAATAATCCGCCGCCATCCGCGGGGTTCGACGGCGATGACGTTGTCAGTCTGGGCGGGATCGGGGATCGCGGCCTTCAGAGACGGGCTTGCAGCCTGGCGAGGCGCGTCGATGC
Source organism: Verrucomicrobiota bacterium (assembly GCA_041167265.1). Lineage (GTDB taxonomy): Bacteria > Verrucomicrobiota > Verrucomicrobiia > Chthoniobacterales > UBA10450 > AV80. Next base: position 31,634 of record JBEEHG010000011.1, read on the forward strand.
TGGCGACAACGGGAGGCAAACGGAAGAACGGAAGTTTCTCGAGCAATTTGGCGGACGTTATCGCGACCGTGGCCGCGCACAACGTTGCCAGCAGCGCAGTCCCCACGATGGCGGTCGGACGCGTCGAGCCGGCGGAGGCGAGGAGGGCGATCGCCGTCGCCGGAATTAACTGCACGGAGGCGGTGTTGATCGCGAGAAAAGTGCACATCGCGTTGGAGGCTACGCCGGGACGCGGATTGAGTTGTTCCAGGTCGCGCATCGCACGCAAGCCGAGTGGCGTGGCGGCATTGCCCAGGCCGAGCATGTTCGCCGCCATGTTCATCAGCATCGACCCCATCGCCGGATGCTCCGGTGGCACGTCGGGAAAGAGCCGGCGCATCACCGGATGGAGCGCGTGGGCGATGCGTTGAATGACGCCGGCGCGTTCCGCCAGCCGCATCACTCCGAGCCAGAGCGCCATGATCCCGATCAGCCCGAGCGCGATCGTCACGGCTGTCTTTGCGCCATCGAACGCACCGCTGGTCACGTCGCCCAGCCGGTTATTCCAGCCGCCGATCACGACCGCGAGCACTACCAGCGCGAGCCAAATCCAGTTCAGCATTACCGTTTCAACAACGTGGCCGCGTGTTTGAGCGCGGAATCGGTTTTGCCGCCCAGCATCCGTGCGATTTCCTCCTGGCGCGCTTTGCCGCTGACTTCGCTCAGGCGCGAGTGCGTGCGTCCACCGACGACTTCTTTTGTGACAACGAACTGGGTCGCGGCGGCGGCCGCGACCTGCGGCAGATGAGTGATGCACAGAACCTGGTGCTCGGCCGCCAGCTTCCGCATTTTTTCGCCAACCGCATTCGCGATCTCGCCGCCGACGTTCGCGTCGATCTCGTCGAACACGAGCAGCGGAATCGCGTCCTGCGCCGCAAGGGACGATTTGATCGCGAGCATCAGCCGCGAAATCTCGCCGCTCGACGCGATCAATCGCAGCGGCTTCAACGGTTCGCCCGGATTCGGGGAGAAGAGCAATTCGACCGCGTCGAACCCTGCCGGCCGCGCTTCTTCGAGGCTGCTCAGTTTCACGTCGAACTCCGATTGTCGAAAACCCAGATCGCGGAGATTCGCCCGGATGTTTTCCGCCAGTTTGGGCGCGGCTTTGCTGCGGGCTTTGTGAAGGGCGTGTCCGATCCGTTCCACTTCGCCGCGGACGCCCTCGATCTCGTGGCTCAGCCGCTCCAGTTCGGCGTCGCGACCTTCGATCTTAATCATCCGCTCCGCGGCGCGCTCGCCAAACGCGATCACCTCCGCGATCGAACCGCCGTATTTCCGCTTCAGGGTTTCAAAAAGCGAGACCCGCTCTTCGAGCGCGGCGAGTTGGGCCGGATCGAGGTCGAGCTCCTCGGCGTATTTGGCGAGGACTTGCGATATCTCCGAAAGTTCGAGGACGCAGGCAGCGTGGGCGTCGGCCAGCGTCGATTTGTCGGGATCGATTTTCTCGAGGTCGCGCAAGAGCCGCTGGGTCTCGGCGAGCTGGGGGAGAATGGCGTCATCCGCTTCCGCGAGACGCCGCGAGATCGCGGCCGCCAGTTCGAGCAGCCGCTTGCTATTGCTCGCGAGCCGATAACGAGTCGCGATCTCGTCCTCTTCATCAGCCGTCAGGTTTGCCCGCGCGATTTCCTCGATCTGATGGCGAAGCAAATCAATCTCCTGTTCGCGCGCCGCTTCCGCCGTGCTGAGGCTCGCGTGCTCCGCGCGCAGGGCGTGCAGTTTCCGATAAGCCTGCTCGAATTCGCGCAGCGTCGTCCCGGTATGCGCGTAGCCGTCGAGCAGCGCGAGCTGCCGTTCGGGTGAGAGGAGGGATTGGTGATCGTGCGGCCCGTGCAAGTCCACCAGGTCGTCGCCGAGTTTCTTGAGAACGCCCAGCGTAGTGGGGGATCCGTTAATGAATTGCCGGTTCGTTCCCGCCACGGAAAAGCTCCGTTTTACAATCAGGTCGCGCTCGATGCTTTCCACTCCCGATTCGTCGAGGAGAGGATTGAGTTCCTTCAATGCCTCCCCGGCGAAAACTGCTTCGACGGTGCACGACTCCGCGCCGGTGCGGATGAGCGACTTGTCGGTTCGTTCGCCGAGGAGCAATTGGAGCGCGCCGATGATGATCGATTTACCCGCGCCGGTTTCGCCCGTGATGGCAGTGAATCCCGGCGCCAGCTGCCATTCAAGGTCTTCCACGAGCGCCAGGTTTTTGATTCTCAGGAGACTGAGGGTGGCGGGCATTTCGGGGAAGCAGTTGAGAGTTGAGAGTTATTAGTTGAGAGAAATCGCGCGACACACCTCTTTTGAACTCTCAACTCCGAACTCTCAACTCTCAACTTCAGCTCACCTTTCTCGGGACAGGAACCTCGCAGGGCGTGCCGATGATCGGATGCGATTGCGCCGTTTGTCATTCGCCTGACCCGCGGGACAACCGCCTGCGCTCCTCCATTTACGTGGAAACGCCGGAGTGCGCCTGGGTGGTCGATACCGGGACGGATTTCCGCACCCAGGCATTGCGGGAAAATATTCGCCGGCTCGATGCGGTCGTGTTCACGCATTCGCACACCGACCACATCATGGGGTTCGACGATCTGCGCCGGTATTCGTACGATCTCGGGTCGATCCCGGTTTACGCATCGGCCGAGACGATGCGCGACCTGGCCCGCGTCTATGAATTCGCGTTCAACGGGCTGAACCGCTTCCCCGGCTATCTCGTGCCGGTCCCGCATATCGTGGACGGACCGTTTCAGCTCGGCGCCACCACGATCGAACCGCTGCCGGTCCCCCATGGAAAATCGACCGTGAACGGCTACCTGTTTTCGCGGGCCGGCCGGAAACTTGTCGCTTATCTGAGCGACTGCAGCGCTGTGCCGGGTCCGATCATCGAACAGATCGCCGACGTTGAACTACTGATCATCGACGCTCTTCGCCATAAACCGCATCCGACTCATCTGAGCGTTGCCCAGGCGCTCGAGGTCGCGGCGAAAGCCCGCTCCGCGCGAACGCTCTTCACTCACGTCTGCCACGAACTCCCGCAGGCGAGCGAGGCCGAATTGCCTCCGGGCGTCGGCATCGCCTACGACGGGTTGAAGGTCCGATTCTGAAATGACATCGCGCCCGCTGGCTTTTCTGTTTTTTTTCGCGGCGGCAGCGACCACCGTGTTCGCCGAAAAATCGCTGGCGCCCGCCACCATCGTCGTCTTCAACAAGGACGTTCCGGAATCGGTCGAGCTGGCGAAATTTTACGCCCAGAAACGCGGCATCGCCCGCGATCATCTCGTCCCCCTGAGCATTTCCAAGACGGAGGAGATCAGCCGGGACGAATACGACACCATGATCCGCGATCCGCTCCGCGCGGTCTTCAAACAGCGCGGCTGGTGGACATTGAATGAAACCCGCGGCGGCCCGATTACTGTGACGAGTAACTCCATCCGCTTCGTCGCCCTCATCAAGGGCGTGCCGTTGAAAATTCGTGCGGCCGCCAATTATCCGGGCGACAAAGCCGGCCCGCCGCCGGTCGGCAACGCGAACAACGCTTCGGTCGATTCTGAAGTCGCCGCGCTCGCCGCATTTTCCGAGCAGATTTCCGGGCCGTTGCAGAACCCTTACTTCCAGAGTTACCGCGCGATCGCGGAGGTCGACAATTCCGCGGTGCTCTTGGTCTGCCGGCTCGACGCTCCGCAGGCGGCCACCGTTCGCCGGATGATCACCGACGCCGTCGAAACCGAAAAGATCGGATTATGGGGGCGCGCCTACATCGACGGCGCGCATAACTCGAACTCGGGCCTCGAGGTGGGTGATCACTGGCTGGTAGGGGCTCGTGATCAACTGCACAAGGCCGGCATCCCGCTGATCTACGACGACGCGCCGGAAATTTTTCCGAACAGCTATCCGATGACGGACTGCGCTCTCTATTACGGATGGTATGCCGGGGCGATGGCGGGCCCATTTACTCAGCACGATTTCCAGTTCGTCCCTGGAGCGATCGCGATCCATATCCATTCTTTCAGTGCCAGCACTCTGCACGACGAGAACGCGAACTGGGCCGGGCCGCTTTTGAGCAAAGGCGCGGCGGCGACGATCGGCAACGTCTACGAACCGTATCTTCAACTGACGACGCACCTGGATGTGTTCAACGACCGGCTGCTCCATGGTTTCACCTTTGCCGAGAGCGCCTACATGGCGACGCCGATCGTTTCCTGGATGTCGGTGATGGTGGGCGATCCGCTCTACCGGCCCTACGCCGCGTGGCTCGGGCTGGACGAGAAAACCGAGAAGCCGGCCTCGGATTGGAGCGGGTATCATGATTTTGCGGTCAAGAACGGTTCGTTAGGCGCGGCGGAATTTCGCGCCGCCGCCAGGCAGTTTGCGGCCCGGTCGCGAAATGCGCCGATGCTGGAGGACATCGGTCTTCTGGAAGCCGGCGAGGAAAACTATGCCGGCGCTTCCGGCTGTTTCGATCTTGCCCGAACCACCTACACAAAGCGCGACGACATTCTCCGCACGGTCCTGCACGAGGGGAACGCGCTGGCGAAACAGAACAAGGCGAAGCGCGCCCTGGACCTTGTTCGGATGGTGCTGCGAATTTCACCCGACGCGCCGGCCTCGTCGCTCCTGAAGAAAATGGAGATGGAACTGCGAGCCACCAAGCCCGCCCCGTCGCCGGCGAATCCGCGGAAACCGTAGCGCTCCGGCTTCGGCCTAACGAATAATGCCGCGCTCGCTCGCCTGGATGAACTCGACGATTTGCGTGATCTCGTCGCTCGCGGCCAGCTCCTGCTGGATTGCTTCAACAGCCTGGCGCGTGTTGAACTTCGAGCGATAAATTAATCGGAACGCTTCCTTGATGGTCCTGATCGATTCGGCGGTGAAGCCGTTCCGCTCGAGACCAATAATGTTGATTCCCCGGACCTTCGCCGGGTTCCCATCGGCGATCATGAAGGGCGGCACGTCCTGCACGATCTTCGAGCAACCGCCGGTGATGGCGAACCGGCCGAGGCGGCAGAATTGATGGACCGCGGTCAGCCCGCCCATGACCGCGTGATCGCCCACCCAAACGTGTCCCGCCAGGGTGGCGTTATTCGAAAAGACGACGGCGTCCCCGACCACGCAATCGTGGCCGATATGACTGTAAGCGAGAAAATTTCCCCGGTGCCCGATCCGGGTGTTGCCTTCGGCGGTCGTGCTGCGATTGACCGTGACGAATTCGCGAAACGTGTTTTCATCGCCGATCTCCAGGTAAGTCGGTTCTCCCTCGTATTTCAGATCCTGGGTTTGTTGGCCGATCGAACAGTAGGCGAAAAATTTATTGCGCGCCCCGGCCGTCATCGGGCCGACTAGCGTGACGTGATGCTGCAACCAGCAATCCGCGCCCAGAACGACGGCGGCCGCCACGATGCAATACGGCCCGATGATCGTGCCCGGGCCGATTTCCGCCTGCGGGTCCACAATCGCAGTCGGGTGGATCTGCGCTCCGCTCATTGATCCAGGAGCCGCAGCATCAGCTCACATTCGGAAACCACGCAATCATTCACCGCGCAACTGCACTTCAGCTTCGCGAGCTGTTTCCCGCGCGTCTTTGTCAGCTCCGCGGAAATCACCAGGGTGTCGCCGGGAATCACCGGCTTCCGGAATTTCACTTCGTCCGCGCTCACGAAATAACCGAGCCGCCCGGAGCCACTCTTGGTCAGTTTCAACATGAGGATGCTCGCGACCTGCGCCATGGCTTCCACCTGCAACACTCCGGGCATCACGGGATGCCCGGGAAAATGACCGGCGAAATAGGGCTCGTTCACGGTGACCGATTTAACGCCGACGCATTTCGTCTCGCCGTCGAAGCGGAGGACGCGATCGACCATGAGAAACGGGTAGCGATGCGGCAGAATCGCCATGATTTGGTTGATATCGAGACTGCCTTCGCCGGCAGGAAACGCCTGCGGCGGAACGATCGGCGCGGAGCGTGCAAAATCGCGGGCCAGGGCGCGCACGAGCTCCGCGTTGGCGCCGTGCCCCGGCTTAACGGCAATGATGTGGCCGCGGATCCGCTGCCCGAAGAGGGCGAGGTCGCCGATGATATCGAGGATTTTGTGCCGGACGAATTCGTCGGGAAACCGGAGCGGTTCCTTGCTCAGGACGGCTTCACCGCGAATCACGATTGCGTTCTCGAGGCTTCCACCCTTGATCAAATTTTTGTCCATCAAGTGCCGGACATCCTCGTAAAAAACGAAGGTCCGGGCCGACGCGATCTCGCGTTCGTAAATGGCCGGGGTGATCTCAGTCGACAAAAACTGGGTGAACTGCCCGTCCGGTCCCGCCTGCGTGCAGGAAATCCGGAATTTTGGATCGGGCAGGACGACAAGGAGCGAGCCGTTCCTGGTTTCCACGTGGATTGGCTCCCGGACTTCGAAGACGCGACGGGGCGTTTGCTGGGCGACGATCCCCGCTTTCTTGATCAGCTCGACGTAGGGCCGCGCGCTCCCGTCGCCAATGGGCGGTTCGTTTGCGTCCATCTCCACGACGGCGTTGTCCACTCCCATGGCGACGAGGGCCGACAAAATGTGCTCGACCGTGTGCACTCGCGTCGAGCCTTCCCCGATGGTGGTCGCCCGCTCGACGGTCTTCAGGTTGGCGATCGTCGCCGCGATCGTCGGCTCGTCTTCCAGGTCGCGTCGCTTGAAGACGATTCCCGAATCGTCCGGGCCCGGCAGCAATTTGAGTGTGACCTTTTCGCCGGTGTGAAGCGAAGTGCCGCTCACGCTCGCGCTTTTGGCGAGAGTTTGCTGTGGCTCGGAAGACATAAGGCCCTAACTAAACAAAGATTGCACGCGGTGACTAGGAAGGGTTTCAGCCCAATCTGGCAAAAGTAACAGGCCCGTTACTTTTTCACTCTCGTCTTGGGAAACCGTCCGATCCCAGACTGGTCGCCGGGGATATTTCCCCGTACCAACCTCCAACCAAAAAGGAGTTTTCCTTATGAAGCGCAACACCCGCGGCGCGGTTTTATTCGTCGCGCTCGCATTCTTCAGCGGTGGAATAGAAGCCGCGACTTTTGACGTCGACGTCGCACCCGGTGGCTTGATGACTTACGCTCCGAGCCAGCTTTCAATTGGGGTGGGCGACACAGTTGTCTGGACCTGGCGCCAGGGTAACCACACGGTCACCGCCATCGGCGGCGCTTTTAATTCCAATGTGAAAATCAGCGGCTCGACTTTCTCGCACACGTTTCCGGCCGCCGGGAACTTTCCCTATTATTGCACGGTCCACGGCATCCTCATGAGCGGCAACATCGACGTGATGAATGCCCCCGCTTCGCCTACTCCCACGTCGACGCCGACGGCGACCGCCACCGCCACGGCTACACCGACGCCAACTTCTACACCGACCCCGACCCCGTTGCTTCCGCGGATCGGCAAGGGCCCGGTTCGGGTCGAATTGCAATCGGTCGCGAGCGGGTTGAGCGCGCCGGTCGATTTCGTTTCGGCGAACGACGGGACCGGCCGGATGTTTATTGTTAATCAGACCGGCCAGATTCTGGTTTTGAAAAACGGCCAGGTCCTGGCGACGCCGTTTCTCGACCTCTCGACCCGGCTCGTGCCCCTCATGGCGAGCTACGACGAGCGCGGCCTCCTCGGCCTCGTCTTCCATCCTGGCTATGCCGATTCGACCAGCCCGGGGTTCCGCAAGCTTTACACCTACACGAGCGAACCGGTAAACGGCGCCGCCGATTTCACGGTGCCACTCCCGGCGGGCACTTCGTTCAACCATCAAAGCGTCATTGCGGAGTGGCAGGTTTCCGCCGGCAATCCCGATTTGGTCGACCCGGCAACGCGGCGTGAGGTAATGCGAATAGACGAACCGCAGTTTAATCACAACGCCGGCCAGCTCGTTTTCCGGCCAAGCGATCATTATCTCTACATCTCGTTAGGCGACGGCGGAGCGGCCAACGACGTCGGCGCGGGCCATGATGCGACGACCGGCAACGGCCAGAATCTCACGACGGTTCTGGGCAAAATCCTGAGGATCAATCCGCTGGTGCCGTCGGCGCAACCGGGCAGCCCAGATCCAACGAGCGCCAACGGCAAATATCGCGTCCCCGCGTCCAATCCGTTCGTGGGCACCGCGAATGTCGCCGAAATCTTCGCGTATGGTTTCCGGAATCCGTTTCGGTTCGGCTTCGACGCGGTCACGGACAAACTGATCGTGGCTGACGTGGGCCAGGATCACGTCGAGGAAATCGACCTGGTCGAAGCGGGAAAGAATTATGGCTGGAACAAGAAGGAAGGAACTTTTCTGTTCGATCCTGCGACCGGTAACGTGACCTTCGATTCCTCGCCGAATCCGGCGCTGACGAACCCGGTCGCCCAATACAGCCACGACGACGGGATCGCGATCCTGGGCGGATACCTGTACCGCGCCACTACCGTGTCGGCGCTCACGAACAAATACGTCTTCGGCGATTTCTCGACCACGTTCACCGCGCCGAAAGGCCGCTTGTTTTACATGGACGACCTCAACTCCGGGGTCATTCGCGAGCTTCGAATTGGCAACGAGGAGCGGCCGTTCGGGCTTTTCCTCAAGGCGTTCGGCCGGGACGCGAACGGCGAAATCTACGCGTTGGCCAGCAGCAATCTCGGACCGTCCGGCACGACGGGCCAGGTGTTGAAGATTGTGCCTGCTCCGGCGTCGCCCGCGTTCGTCAACCTCGCTACCCGCATGCGCGTCCAGACCGGCGACAATGTGTTGATCGGCGGATTCATCCTCATCGGGAGCACACCGAAAAAAGTAATCCTGCGCGCGATTGGTCCCTCGCTCACCGTCAACGGACAGCCGCTGCCGGGCCGCCTGGATAACCCGACCCTGACCCTGTTCGACGGCGGCGGAAATCCTCTCTTTACGAATGACGACTGGATGAACAGCTCGCAAAAACAGGCAATCATCGACAGCACCATCCCGCCGGCCGATCCAAGAGAATCGGCGATCGTCAGCACGCTGCAGCCGGGGAATTACACCGCCATCATGAGCGGCTCCGGCACCGCCACGGGCATTGGCGTTCTCGAACTCTACGATCTCGAAACATCGGCGCCGGCCAATCCCGCGAACATCGCGACACGCGGTTTCGTTGAGAGCGGGGATAACGTAATGATCGGTGGATTCATTGTCGGCGGGTCGCAGAACCGCACCGTTTTCGTGCGCGCGATCGGACCGTCATTAACTTCGGTCGGAGTGCCGAACGCTTTGCCCGATCCGGTTCTGGAATTGCGCGACGCCTCCGGGACGATCCTCGGACTTAATGACAATTGGAGGTCGGACCAGGAAAGTCAGATCATCGCGACCGGCATTCCTCCAAGCGATAACCGCGAATCGGCAATGGTTTCCGCGCCCCTGGCTCCCGGGAATTACACCGCCGTGGTTCACGGCAAAGGCACGGACTCCGGCGTCGCGCTGGTCGAGATTTACCAGCTCCAGTAGGTTTTCCTAGAGTTCGAGGTGCGCCCAATCGATCTCGATCCTTTGCTTTCGGGCAAATCGATCGTGAAAGAATAGCTCTTTGTGGCGGCAGCCATGTTCGTGCACCAGCCGCGTCACCTTAACGTCGAAACAGCAATACTCCGCGATCTCGAGAATCCGTCCTTCGCGCCACCAGCGAATCGCGTCCAACCCGGCTGCGGTCTTCTGAATTCCGAGCGTCGCCTGCGCGATCGCGTCCAGTCCCAGCCGATGGCCGAGCCGCTGTTCCATGTCCGCCATTAGATCGGCGGTCCGCAATTCCGCCACGAGGTCGAGAATGGTGTAGCCCATCAAGACTTGGTAATCGAAATTCAGGACGTTGAATCCAATCACCAGATCGGCCCGGCGCAGTCGTTCGACCAGCCGGTCCACCTGGGCTTCGCTGAAAACTTCGTAGCGCCCCGTAGCCGTGCTGTAAACGACTCCGACCGACATCCGCATGTCGCCTTTCCGGGCCCAGCCGCCGGCGTCGTTCGCCGTGCGCTGAGTTTCGAGGTCGAAATAGACGAGGTCGCGCGGCATCGGCAAATTTCAACGAGACCCGCGCTTCATTTCAATTCAAAACCGCCGCAATCGAAGCTCATCATCTGATCGATGCCGGTGACTCGGAACTGTTCGATGACAGCGCTGTCGTCCTGAAAAACGTCGAGCCCTGTGGTCCCGTGCGGCGCGAGCAACGCGCGGCTCAGGTTTTGGGTCTCGCTGATCGTGCAGAGCGGCAGGCCGTCCGCGGATTTGATGAAACTGCCGTCGCCATCGAGACCGATCGTCATCTCGACTGCTACGCGGTCGTCGTTCAGCAACGGATTCGCCTGCAGCTTCACCTTCACTTTATCGGGAACGCCCTCGCCCGCCGGCGAAGCCACCGGTTTGCCATCCGCAATCGAGAAATCCTTGTGGGCGACGATCGATTTTTCGAAATCGACTTTCCATTCCGAGACCGTTTGCTCCATGGCTTCGCTTTTGGTCGCGGCAAGACTCAGAGCGCGCACCCGCTGCCTGGTCTCGTTTTCCTCGAGCAGATAAATCCTGTCCGCCGTCAATGAAGCCGCGATCGCTTTGGGCCGCGGTTCGGCCGGCAAAATCGGAAGGCGCCGCAACAACTCGCCGTTGGCGGAAACTTGTTTGACATCCGTTTGCTCGATCACCCAGCGGCTGCCATCGCGCCCCGGCGCGCTCGATCCGCCTTCGCCCTGGCTGGGCGACGGCGTCGCTTCCGAGTCGGCATCTTTCAACTTCAGCGATTTGTCGCCGACATCGTAAAGGACGTGCCCGGTGCCCGGCGGCACCAGGTCCACCGCGAGCAGCAAATTTTCGTCTTGCATCGCCAGCGATCGAATTCGCGAGAAACGCGGGCCTTCCGCCGAGCTGATCCAATCATTGAAGAAAAATCCCACCCCCTGGATTTTGAGATCGCCGACCACGAACCCGTGCGCAGTGTATTTCCCCGGCGGCGCATTTTCTCCGGCATCGTCTTTTCCGTCCCAGGTGGTCGAGAGCGAGTCGCTGCCAATATCGAATTCGTTGATGTCCGCCTCGCGGAAAAGCACCCGGACCAATTTTCCTTTCTCATCGTAGACGCCGAGGCTGATCGTCCCGTCGAGGGGCGGAGGCACGAAGCTGATCCGGATGTTTCGCGCGGCCGGCGTCGGGCTGGGCGGCGGCGATTCCTGCGCGGCCAGATCACCAGCCAGCGATGCGGCGAGAACCGCGAGCACGATTCGCCTGGTCATTCGGGATAACAATATTGCCGCCAATCTATCTCCGGAAAAATGTTGTCGCGCCATTCGCAGTTCGCCAGGAAACCTTCGTCGATATTTCCACGAACGCATTCGTCGTGCAGCCGATTGAACCGCAGCAAGTGCTCGGTGACTCGTTTCGTCGCGTAATGTTTGGCCGTGCCGGTCCTGATGAGGAACGGCCAGTCGCTGCCTTGGGCCAGAAGTAATTCCCGCGCGAGCTGCTTGAGCGCGCGGTCGGTCAGCTGGCCGCAGCCGGCGCGATTGGCCCGCGCCAAATTCGTCATCCGGTCGGCCGCGGAATAGAGATGGGGATAGATCCATGAGTTCGTCGGATCGAGCCAGACGCTCAGGTGGCCGTTCTCGCCCCAGCTCGAGGCAGCGGGAGAGATGGTCTGCTGCGTCGGATGTCGGACGAGGAATTCCGAAGGCGTGGTGAGTTGGAGATCCGATTGCCCGTAATGCTGCTTGCTGGTGAGCCGAAGATCCTGGTGACCGTGCGCGGCCTTGCGGAGGAACGCTTCCAGGAATTGCGGGCCTTCAAACCACCAGTGGCCGAACAATTCCGCATCGAAGGGCGCGACAATGATCGGATCGAAATCGAGCGCGCGCAGGTCGTTGAGTTGTTCCTGCCGGGCGTCCAGGAAATGCGTGGCGTGCGCATCGGCCACGCGGGCGGCTGCCTCGGGGTCATAGAACTCCTTCTCGCCGTGCCGGTCCGTGATCCGATGGTATTTGATGCCGGTGAACTTCCGCAGCGGCGACGGCGAACCGGGCCAGAGATGTTCGAGAGGAAGCTCGAAGCCGATGTCGCGATAAAATTCCCGATAGGCTGGATCGCCGGGATAACCTTCCCCCGCACTCCAGACTTGCCGGCTGGAATCGCGATCGCGCCCGAACGCCGCCGGTCCCGCGGGCGTGTAGCAGGGCGCGTAGATCGCGCGGCGCGGCCGCGGATCGCCAAACATCAGGCCATGGGCGTCGACCACGAACCACCGCAGGTTCGCCTCCTGCAGAATGTTTTCGACTCCGGGATAATAAGCACATTCCGGCAGCCAGAATCCGGCGGGGTCCGTTTGGAAAGTTTCGCGGTAGGAATCACAACCGATCCGGACCTGGGCACGAACCGCTTCGGGTGATTGCTGGAGAAGCGGGAGCAATCCATGAGTCGCGGCCGACGCGGCGAACTCGACGCATCCTTCTTTTTGCAGCCGGCGAAAGACGCTCAGCAGATCGCCGTTCCACTGGAGGAATTGCTCCCGGCCCTGGACAAAGTGCCGATGATAAAATTCCGCCAGCGTCCGCAGTCTTTCGTGGTCGCGGTTGCGAACGATTTCCCGTTCCGCCAGTGCGATTGCCCGATCGAGGTATCGAAGGTAACGCTCGCGCAGCAACTGATCCTGCAACATCGCCGAGAGCGTCGGCGTCACAGTCATGGTGAGCTTGAACGGCACTTCGCCGTCGACGAGGCGCTCCATCATCGCCAGGAGCGGGAGGTAGCTTTCGGTTATCGCCTCGAAAAACCAGTCTTCCTCGAGGAATTCTTCGTGCTCCGGGTGCCGGACAAACGGCAGGTGCGCGTGAAGGAGTAGCGCGAGATAACCGGTCATCTGACTGGAGTGTTGGAGTAATGGAGTAACGCGGAGAGCAGACTCTTCCCCCACTTCTCCATCACTCCACTACTCCATTCTTACAGCGTCCGGCAGAAATCCTGGAACCGGTCCAGGCCCTTCTTGATAATGTCGATGCTGGTGGCGTAGCTGAGTCGCACCGTCCGATCGTCGCCGAAGGCCGCGCCCGGGACCACGGCGACGTTGGCCTTGCTCAGCAAACGATCGGCGAAATTCTGCGAGCTCAAGCCGAGCTGGCTGATGTTCACCAAAATGTAGAACGCGCCCTGCGGTTTCACGGCGGTGATGTTCGGGATCTTCGTGATGCGATCGAACATGTAGTCGCGGCGCATGGCGAATTCGTCGCGCATGTCGGCCAGCGCCTGCTGATCGCCCTTGAGCGCGGCGAGCGCACCCCGCTGGGCGAACGAGCACGGATGCGAGGTGCTGTGGCTCTGGATGTTGTCGACCGCTTTCGCCACCGCTTCCGGCGCCGCGAGATAACCGAGGCGCCATCCCGTCATTGCGTAGGCTTTGCTGAAACCGTTGACCGTGATGGTGAGGTCGTAGGCCTCCTTCGAGATCGAAGCGACGCTGACGTGCTTCGCGTCGTCGTAAACGAGCTTCTCGTAAATTTCGTCCGAGAGAATGTAGATATCTTCCTCCGACGCGACCTCGACGATGCCTTCGAGTTCCTCGCGAGTGTAAACGGAGCCGGTCGGATTGCCGGGACTGTTGAGGATCAACATCTTGGTGCGCGGCGTCATCGCGTTCTCGAAATCGCTGGCGCGCATTTTCCAGCCATTCCGCTCGGTGGTCTGCACGATCACGGGTTCGGCGCCCGCGAGCCGGACCATGTCGGGATAACTGACCCAGTAGGGCGAGGGGATCAGGACTTCATCGCCCGGCTGGCAGGTCGCGAGGATGGCGTTGTAACAGGAATGCTTGGCGCCGCTGCTGACCACGACCTGGCTGGGGCGGTAACTGATCTGGTTATCGGCCTCGAGTTTCTCCGCAATCGCCTGCCGCAATTCCGGCAACCCGGCGCTCGGCGTGTACTTGGTGAAACCGGCTTCGAGAGCGGCGATCGCCGCCTGTTTGATGTGCTCCGGCGTGTCAAAATCCGGCTCGCCGGCGCCGAAACCACATACATCGATGCCTTCGGCTTTCATCGCCTTGGCTTTGCTGTCGATTGAGAGGGTGAGAGAGGGAGATAATTGGGCGGCGCGTGCTGAGATTTCCATGGCGTTTGTGGTCGGGTTGAGGGTGTTCAAAATTGGGAAGGCACGCTAGGAGCGCGCGTAGAAGGTTTCAATGAGCGGTTTAAAGTTGTTCTCGTCCACCTGCACGATCGCCATCTCGCGCTTCGCGTTCTCGGCGGAGTCGGAGGCGTGGGCGGCGTTGATCATGATCGTCTGGCCAAATTCTTTTCGGATCGAACCGGGGGGCGCTTTCGCCGGATCGGTCGGTCCAAGGACATCGCGGATTTTGCGGACTGCGTC